>JBCNLJ010000009.1:0-98623 GCA_039595515.1 Paenibacillus sp.
TCACTCACTCGTTGTTCAGTTTTCAAAGATCAAACTCTTTCGTTGCCGCTCAGTGTCTCTCGCAGCAACTCTTATATCATATCATGTTGTGTTTCTTTCGTCAAGCACTTTTTTTGAAGTGTTTTTCGCTTCAAAGCGCTTCACGAAGGAAGCTCATGATACCTTTTCTTTCATCATCACTCGTTCGTGACAACTTTTATAATATATCATGTGAACTTCAGAGTGTCAACACTTTTTTTCAAGCTCATTATGAGCTTTTCATTTATAATGTCGACAAAGCGTTGAAGCTCAGCCATTCTGCTTGTTTCTTATTCATAAGATGTTCAAGCGGAACGTTTTATAATTTATCATAAATTAAATGTTGAAGTCAACTATTTATTTATCATTTGCTTGATCCTCTATTTCACTTCTTTTAAACAACTATATTTTCTGAAAAACTCTGTAAATCATTGTTTCTTGATTGTGTTTTTCACTCTATTGCGGATTATATTCATTGTGTACCTGAGGGAATAGGACTGCATTTTTTCTTTTCGTAGTTAATTCACTTCTATTTCTACTTTGTTTTTCTTTTATTGTATTGCGTTCCTCAATCATGATCACTCCGTTATGAACATGTATATAGTAGGATTTACTTTTGATAATAAAAGTTGCCTGGTCTTTGTAAGGCGTTATGGTGATATATACTATAAGATGTATTTTCTATTCGATTGTTTACTATATTTGAACGGTGAGCGCATGCTGCTGAAAAGAGACCGGGCGTATTGATCGTATGCGTAACAAATAGGAGGCGATGATAAGATGGGTATAACAGGAGCTTACTTTGTGGAGCGAAACAATTTACAGCAGATTTTGGATGGAGATGCGGGTCAACCGGATCTGGATGTCGATAAAGCGTGGAGTCTTATTGCAGCTATGTTTCCTGATGTTCCGTTCGTCCCTGTAACGAGCACGTATAATGTGGAAAGTACGTTGACTGAATTCGGTACATTTTATCTTTCTGCCGAGCAGGTTGCCCATATTGCTGCGAAGCTGCCTGAACTAACAAAGGCAGAATCTCTTCAGGAGCGCATACGTTTTGAAGAATGGAAGCATAGTTCAACACATGCTGGTGCGCATCTGGATAATCCGGGGTCGGCTGATAATCTGGAGGATATGGCGCAGGTGATGCCCCTGATGTTTACGATTCATGAGGAAGAAACGTATGAGGATGTAGTTGACGGTTATATATTGCCGCATCTCAATGAGGTATTTAAGCTTTTCGAGCGTGCTGCGGCTGAGCAGGCGGGGATTGTGTTTGCTATCTTTTGATACCACTCCAATTCCATTGGATACTCATGTGCCTGTAACAAACTATATGAATAAAAGAGAGCGCCTGGCTTTGTATATACCGGGCACTCTCTTTTTTGTATCGTGCTTTTGACTTGGAGCTATTGGGCTCCTGTTTTTAAACTTGAGCTTTTGGGTTTATACCGTTAGCTTTGGAGTTTATGTCGTTAGCTTGTACATTTACGTATTGGGGCTGCAGCTACTTATGTTTAGTCTATTCTCTATCCTGCCTCATAGGCTGGATCGTTAAAGTCATCGATTGCTCAAGTCGTTTTTGAGCACAGCTCAGTTCAACGAGTAGTGAATTTCACGTTCGCCGCCTGCTTTTGGATTCCAGATCGTTGTTTCTTTGATCAAAGAGCGATAGACCAGCTTGCGGACGATCATGGATAGTCGGCTGCCCACATGACATAGCTCCGGGTGATCCAGCAATTCGCGTATACTCCATGGCTGTTGCCGACTACGAAGAACGCGGAACAGGGAAGCGGAGCATTCGCTCATTTTGGACATAACGGAAAACTCGCATGCCAGCAATACCAGGTCGACTCGTTGCTCCATCGTTTCATTACTAAAAGCTAGCTGCTCGTACAGCTTGTGTACATCCAGCTTATGCTCTCGTACCTGCTCCCACACTGCCATTTCTGGATAAATGCCTTTTTCACACAGATCGATTCGCGCCCAGTGCGGAAGTGCTTGGAAAATGCAATTGTATGCATCCATCACCTGTTGCTGCTGCATATGACGTTTGGCTTCCACATACAGCTCCAGAAACCGGGCAAACTCCAGCAAAATGCGTCGCTCGCTCAATGGACGCTCAAAATGTGCAAATTGCTTGCGCAAACGCTCCAGCTCGCGGTCGGTATCCCAGATAAGCTCGCCTTTCAAAAACTGCTCGACAATCATATGATTGCTGCCTGTGATCATATCGTTTTCCAATACCTGACGATCAATATATATAACCTGTATGTTCTTGTTACTCGCATCCATACGATGCTCTATGATTTCTTCTTCCTCATGTTGACGATATACAACAATAATCAATACATCAAAATCATGCAGCAGTGAGCCGTCAAAGCTTCCACTTGTTTTGCGGGAAGCAACAGCGCCGATGATTCGATGACTATTTCGCTTTTCATGAAGAAAAGACAGGTTGGTTAATTCCACGTTATCCCCCTCATCCGTTTACCGAAATATGGATGGCAATTCTGGTCGTCTTGCTTTCTGGGCAGTATGCCTTCTTATCAGTCCATATTTCTACAAATTCTTCTTTTTCTCCTGCCGAACAGATTGTGAATTTTCATAGCTATGAAATAAATCCATTTATCTATATGCTGAGCTACCCTTTAAATAAAGGACAAGTCTGTGCTTAAACATGTAAAAACACGGCAGTCTCCCTTGTTCATGGAAGAAATCTGCCGTGCTGTTGAACGTGGTGAATCTGTTGCTCGTCATCTGCCTGGTGGCCTATTTTTTGATATTAGCGAGTACATCCCATGCTCTATCATCGCCCAGACCTCTTGTCCATGAAGCGACGCCGGCAAGGCCTAGCTTATTGGCGAGTTGTACGCGAGCCTGTAAGGAGGTTTCGTCCTCAAGCCAGATTTTTTGTATTGTACCGTTTTCCTTATATTCGACGTAGTTTTGACCGGTTGTTTGATCAAAGACAGGCTTCAGCTTCTTTTCCTGAATCAGGTTAGCGACGCGTTGCATGCCGAGTGCGCGAGAGGATACTTTGGTCTTGCCCTCTTCCTGCTGCTCTGTCCATACCCGTGTATACAGAGGCACGCCCAGAATCAGTTTATCCGCAGGCACCTCGTCTTCCTGCAGCACACGCTGGACGGCATTCTCCACCCATGGCAGAGACGCGACCGATCCTGCTTTGGGGCTGGATGCCCAATGCTCGTCATACGCCATCAGCATCATATAATCCAGCGAGGGTGCCAGTGCACGACGATCAAGAAACTTCGACCATAGTTCGCTGTTAGACTTGGGCGTAACATCCATCGAAAGCACAAGGTCGCGCTGGGTAGCCAGTGGCTTGAGTTCACGTATGAACTGCACCACATTTGGCCCATCTGATGTGTGCACACTCTCAAAGTCGATATTGATTCCGTCAAGCTGATACATACTGGCATACTCCAGCATTTGAGCAATGATACGACTGCGATTAGCATAGGTGCCTAACGCTACAGTTGTGCGATCCGCATCAAAGCCATTACTGAGCAACGCCCACACTTCCTTATTCCGATTATGCGCCCAGTTGACGTATTCCATGTCCGCCTTACTACGCACATTGCCCTTACTATCAATAATCTCAAACCAGGTTGGACTGAGCACGTTCACACCCGGCAGTTCACCGATTGAATGAGGATCAATGCGACGCTCATACACAGCTTCCCATGCCAGATTGACCTTTTTGCCACGCCAATCGGTTTCCTTGCGATTATTGGGAATGGTAGGAACTGGAACGGTAACCAGATCAGCAAGTGCGATGTGATCACGCTGAATATAACCAGCAGCTCCATTATCCAACTGAGCCAATACCCATTGCTCGCCTGTTTCCCAGATGCGCAAACGCTGATCGGCAGTAACATCGCTATAAATGCGTGAATGTATACTGGCCGCTGCACGCATAGGTACCGTTTCGTCCTGAGCATCTGTTGTAACATGTGCATATTGAATCCGGTCACCCGCACGCATCAAAATGACTGCTCCCGTCTGCGGATCTTCATATACATCGATATGATAAATATGCTTGAGCGGTGCAATCGGAATATACACGATATCCCCTGCCTGCTGCGGCGCTACCCGAAGCTGAACGGACTTCATATTCAGATTGGCTGTCTTACTGCCTTCCTGAAGCTGCATAATATTGTTGCCTGTCGTTAAGATGACAGAACGCGTTGCTTCTTCATAATGAATATTCGCATTGATCTGCTCCTGTACAACAGACAATGGCAATTGCAGCGATTCACCTGTTCCGTACGCAGGCTCATTCATTAATACTCCCTCTACAAATATAGGTTTCTTTAACCCTTTCCAGTCTGGCTGTTCATGCAATGGGTTCGGTAAAATCAGAAAAGCGGCAAGTCCGGCTGCGATGATTAACATCCATACTGCGATCCACCATTTGATCATACGACTTCTGCGTGTGCGCGAACGTCTTTGTCTGGTCAAGGTAACCTCCTGTTGTGCTTATGTTAGGTTGTGCGAATATGTCTTCGTCTATATTACTTATCGATCATGCTGCTTCTATTCTCACCTGCTTGATAAAAAAAGCAGCACGACATCATGTTGTCCGTGCTGCTACGTCTGTTCTATTTACGCTGACATTGCTCACAAATCCCGTACAGCTCCATTCGATGTCCGGAAATCTGATAGCCTGTATGTCTTGCTGCCTGATCCTCAATATGGGTCAGCGCAGGATAATGAAAATCATCGATCTTGCCGCATTGCTGGCAAATAATATGATAATGCTCGCTCACATTGGCATCGAATCGGCTGGAGCTATCTCCATAGGTCAATTCGCGTACCATGCCTGCTTCGGTGAGCATTTTCAAATTATTATAAACGGTTGCCACACTCATGCTCGGAAATTGCCGCTCCAGTGAACGATAAATCTCATCCGCTGTAGGGTGCTCCATCGAGTCCATAAGATAGGTCAGAATGGCATGACGCTGAGGCGTGATGCGAACTCCACTCGTTTTCAATTGTTCCAGTGCATGTTCTACTCGTGCTGTCATTGGTTCACCATCCTGTCTAGCTTCATCTCTATAAGGGAGCGTATGCATGTTGAATATAAGGCAGCCTGTTCAGCTTATTATAAACTTGTTTAGCTGGGGCGAGGGCTGTGATGATTATTCATTTTCTGCACGATTCCCATTGTACGTGCTACAAATTGGGCTTGTCAACGGCGTCAATGATTCTGAAACGGAAGTTGAAGTTTATAGATTACCCTCTGTCTCAGCATTCGGTTGATTACTCGTCGTTCCCGTTCCACGCGAATTGTCATTGCCTGTGGAGCTGTCTGAATTGCTCTGACTATCCGTACTATTATTCACGTTGCCTGTATTATCCACGCCCTCAGGCACGATCTGCTCGGTATCATTATTTTCGATCAGTGCATCGGTATTACGCAGCACATTCAGATCGCCATTACCATCGACTCGAATCGTATGATCGCCGTTGCCAAATGTACCGGAAAGCGTCCTGTTCTTCATCTCTAATGGCAGATCCGTTTTCACTGTTCCATAGCTGTTAGAGCCATCGACGGTATAATCGCCTGAAGGTGGCAGATACAGATTAATGACACCTACAGCGCTATAGACAGACCAATCGTCTCCGATGCTGACCGAACGAATCTCAATATTACCATTAAGCGTCTCAGCTTTCACACCGAAATTGGCTTCATTCACGAAAATATTACCGTTACGCGTGTTCACATCAATATCGCCCAGGCTGCTCGTCAGGGAGATGTCACCTACCTGCGTGTACAAGCGTGCCGCACCGCTCACATCACGGACGCGGAAGCTACCCTGACTTGTATCTGCGTTCAGGTTACCTAGCACCGAGTTGATCACCATATTACCGGTCGTTGCTTGAGCTTTCACATCGCCCATCACTTTATTCAGCACGATGCTGCCACTACCCGTACGCACGGAAATATTACGTAGTGCTTCTACATTTGCCATAGAAATCTTGCCATTTGTCGTCTGCAAATTAACATCAAAGTGGCGAGTGGACGGCAAAATGATCTCCATATTCACACGCGGCTGACGGTTTTTGGATTCGCCGTACGTTTTCGTTTCTGCGTGAATATTAATCTCCTGTCCTTCGCTCGTCTTGATCGTAGTCGCTTCAGCGATAGCACGCGCATCCTCTGCCTTGATCTCATCCACCCATACGACCGGACGAACTTGAATCTGATCCACATTGCCCGTGCGCACGATCAGATCGCCATTAATGCCTTCAATCGTAATCTCATCTGTATCATCGGTCAAAGGCACATCAACACGCGCTAGCTCCGTGCGTGTACCTGACGCTTCACTGAATTCGGACGAAGCGGCCGTCAGATCCAGACTTACTTTACTCCACAAATACAGATACTGATTCTGCTCTGTCACAAGGAATACCGCTGCTGAAGCGATAATAGCCAGCAGAATCCCTTTTATATCGAATCGGATACGCAGCAAGCGACGCTTGGCGAACCAATAGAACACCACATATTCGATTCCCCACGCGACAAGGATAAGCGGCCACCAGGTGAGCAGTAGCATCAATTGACCGCCATCGGTAAGCTGATCCATGATAACCAGAATACCCAGTGCGATCCATAGCAATGCTGCTGTCAGGCGACCGACTTTAATTTTTGCGGGCATGAATGGCACCTCCTGTCTCTTCATGAGCAGAACGATGCAAGGCGCGATAAATGCGAATCATCTGGAATACCAGCAGGGCAAGTCCAATCAATAGACATACGCCTGCGGTAACATAGCCTGCCCAGAAGCTAACAATATTACGTAGCCAGTAGGGCCTTAGCCAGAATAGGCAGATAAGCGCTCCTTCTACGATCAGCAGGATGCCAAAATAAACACCACGCAGCTTAGCAAAGGCTGGATTCGTCTTTTTAAAAGGAATCAGCGCACGAATATGATTGTTAATCCAATCTGTGGATTGCAGTACATCATAGATATTGTAGAAATAAATAATCGGTACAAGCAGGGCAAGCAGAATCAGCAGCGGCAGATTGATCTGAATTCCTTTGGATGTAAAATACAGCAGTGCCGATACATCGAGCAGCAATAGCACGATGAACTGAATCCCCTTTTGTACCAGTCCCAAATAAATATGACCCAGGCCCGGAAACAATGCAGCGATCAATAGAGCAAAAAATTTACGTTTCAGCGGGAGCCGTGAGGGCGATGTGGTCATGGCCGGGTCCTCCTTCCATTTCAAAGCAATCAAGCTATATGATGAACACAAGTCTGTGTACTATTTACACCGAAGTGATGCTTTTGATTCGGAAATGGTGAATCACTATTTCTATATCAGCCTTATACGTGCACGATATGAGCATGATATATGTCATTCTATCCTACATCGTATAGGCATGCTTGCAGTATACATCAGGCGATATTCAGCCAATCTACTCGATCGAAACGGCGGTTACCCCATCGATCTTCTGCATCCGGCTAATAATCTCCATCGGTTTATATTCATGATGAATCTCTACATTCATACGCAGTTCGGTTAGTAATGTCTCGGAGGAGATCGTATGTCCGCTGCGTTCCTTAATAAACGTAATCTTCTTGATGGTAATATTTTCAGCGTACATAAATTTGGATACTCGCTCCAGCGTCAATACGCCGGATATTCCTTCTACTGTAATCGCATGCGCCTTGCTGCGACGAATATAGCGAAGCTCGACGATGTTCAGCACCCATAGATTCACAAGCACGAGCACAGTCGCTACAAAAGCGGCAAAAAAGAAACCTGCTCCAATCGCCAAGCCGATCGCAGCAACGACCCATAAGGAAGCGGCTGTCGTTAAACCGGTGATCGCTTTGCCTGTAAATAAGATCGTACCGGCACCTAGAAAACCAATCCCAGAAATAACGGCTGTCGCCAGACGCGCCGGATCGATACGTACATTCGTTTCGGCTACAAATTCAGAAAATCCATACACCGACAGCATCATAATAAGCGCCGAGCCCACGCAGACAAGAATATGCGTCCGCAAGCCTGCGGCATGACTGGAGCGTTCCCGTTCCCAGCCGATCAGACCGCCGAGCAGCATCGCTGCCAGCAGTCGCAATAAAATATGAATATTATCGATATACCACGGATCGTGAACCGGCATTAATGTACCTCCCCTGTGGAGGAAGTGCTTCGATCCGCATTGTGACGATGAAAGGTCGTCAGCTCCACGCCCGGTGTCACCTCAAACGCTTCGACAGGCTGAAAGCCTTGCTTACAATACAGCTTCACAGCCGGTTCATTCCGTGTGCCTGTCGATACGATATATAGCGGCACATCGGGATAGCGACTGAACACATGCTCCAGCAAACGGCTACCAATACCCTGACGTGCATAAGCCGGATGCACCATCATACGTGAAATGGTCAATGTGCCTGGCTGCTCACACTCTACAGCGACTGCGCCTTGAATCTCATCATCCTCATTAAATTTAGCATAAAAGGTTTCGCCACAACGACGCAAGCTTTCCAATGTATCCATCAGCGGTGGCAGCTCTTTCACTCCAATCAGGTCTGCTTCAATGCGGTAAGCGATATGCTGTAAGCTCCATATTTGACGAACGATATCGTCATCCTGTAATGAACATTGGCGTATCATATGAACTCCTCTCTTGTTTCCCCGTTAGTATGAAGCGTTAGCTGTAAAGAAGGACCTCTATCTCCACAGTGTGGAATCGAGGTCCTTGTGTCGGGCAGACAGGCGGTGTGCCTATCTCCCGATAAATATGTGATTACCGATGATGACGCCAGTTGATCCGTTCAATCCGCAGGCGCCAGCCGTATTATCTTGGCAACAGCTCTGCCAGCAGCTCATTCACCATGCCAGGGTTTGCTTTACCCTTGCTCTGCTTCATAACCTGACCGACAAGGAAACCGATCGCCTTGTCTTTACCCGCTTGATAATCAGCTACCGATTGCGGGTTCGCAGCAATCACTTCTTCAACGATTGCTTTGATTGCGCCCGTGTCGCTGATCTGGGTCAAGCCCTTCTCTTCGACGATCTCTTGTGCAGTTTTGCCGGATTGCAGCATTTCCTTGAAGACCGTTTTGGCGATTTTGTTACTGATCGTACCCTTTTCAATCAAACCAATCATTTCACCGAGCTTTTGTCCGTTCAGTGGTACAGCAGACAGCTCCAGATTGTTAGCGTTCAAATAGCCGAGCAGCTCACCTTGAATCCAGTTGGCTACCGACTTCGCATCCTTTGTAGACGCGAGACTTTCTTCAAACAGATCTGCCAGCGGCTTGGACGATGTGATCACACTTGCATCATACACAGGCAGACCATACTCGGACGTATAACGCGCCTGACGTGCATCCGGCAGCTCTGGAATCGAAGCGAGCACACGATCCTTCCATTCCTGATCGATATGCAATGTCACCAGATCCGGGTCCGGGAAATAACGATAGTCATGCGATTCTTCCTTACCACGCATCGAAATCGTTTTACCCTGTGCTTCATCCCAGCGACGCGTTTCCTGTACAACCAGCTCGCCATCATCCAAAATTTGCGCCTGACGCAACTGCTCATATTCCAGACCACGCTGTACGCCGCGGAAGGAGTTCATGTTTTTCAGCTCGGCACGCGTGCCCAGCTTCTCCTGACCTACTGGACGCAGACTGATGTTTGCATCACAGCGCAGGGAGCCTTCTTCCATTTTCACATCCGATACATCGCAATATTGCATAATTGCGCGCAGCTTCTCCAGATAAGCGCGTGCTTCCTCCGGTGAAGAAATATCCGGCTCGGACACGATCTCGATCAGCGGTGTGCCGACACGGTTGAAGTCGACGAGCGAGTCATAGCCGCCATCGGAGTGAGTTAGTTTACCTGCATCCTCTTCCAGATGCAGACGAGTTACGCCGATACGCTTCGTTTTGCCATCCACTTCAATATCGATCCAGCCATGCTCACCGATCGGCTGATCAAACTGAGAGATTTGATACGCTTTAGGTGAATCGGGATAAAAGTAGTTTTTGCGGTCGAACTTGCTTATGTCGGCAACGCGGCAGTTCAGTGCCATCGCTGCTTTCATCGCATACTCAACAGCCTGACGGTTGAGTACAGGCAAAACGCCCGGATGACCGAGACAGACCGGACATGTATGTGTATTTGGCGGCGCACCAAAGGAAGTAGAGCAGCCGCAAAAGATTTTGGATTTGGTATGAAGCTCGACGTGAACCTCGAGCCCGATGACCGTTTCATAGGTCGGTGTAGACATCGGTAATTCCTCCTTCTTCAGATGATTTTATAGCTGTGGACGCTGCTTATGGAAATCGGTATTTTGCTCAAACGCATGCGCCACACGCAAAACCGTCTGTTCATCAAAGGCTTTACCGATAATTTGCATACCGACTGGCATTCCCTCTACGAAGCCGCAAGGTACGCTAATGGCCGGTACGCCAGCCAGACTGACTGGAATGGTCAAAATATCGTTCAAATACATCGTCAGCGGATCATCTACCTGCGAACCGAGCTTGAACGCGGTTGTTGGTGCAGCAGGTCCAATAATAACATCATATTTGGCAAATACATTGTCAAAGTCTTGCTTGATCAGTGTACGCACCTTCTGTGCTTTCAAATAGTAGGCATCATAGTAACCGGAGCTAAGTGCATACGTACCCAGCATAATGCGGCGTTTCACTTCCGGTCCGAAGCCTTCGCTACGGGAACGATGATACAGCTCCAGCAGATTCGCTGGCTTGTCAGCACGCACGCCATAACGCACGCCATCAAAGCGCGCCAGGTTCGACGAAGCTTCCGAGGAAGCGAGAATGTAATACGTCGCTACGGCATATTCGGTATACGGGAGTGATACTTCTTCCCATTCTGCGCCCAGTCCTTCAAGCACTTTGAGCGAGCTCATGATCGCGTCTTTGATCGCCGGGTCTACGCCTTCACCGATATATTCGGACGGAACCGCAATTTTCAGACCTTTAATGTCACCAGTCAAAGCGCTAATGTAATCCGGAATATCTACTTTCGCAGAGGTCGAGTCTTTAGCATCATAGCCAGCGATCGCCTGCATAACGTATGCGGAATCCTCTACATTTTTCGTGATCGGTCCGATCTGGTCGAGCGATGAAGCGAACGCTACCAGACCATAGCGGGATACGAGACCGTATGTTGGCTTCAATCCTACAACACCACAGTACGATGCAGGCTGACGAATCGAGCCGCCTGTATCAGAGCCCAGTGTGAAATAAGCTTCGCCCGCAGCTACGGCTGCTGCCGAGCCACCACTGGAGCCGCCTGGTACATAATCCAGATTCCACGGGTTGCGAACCGGCATAAAGCTGGAGTTCTCATTGGAACCACCCATCGCAAACTCGTCCATGTTCAGCTTGCCGACAATGACCGAATCGGCTGCACGCAGCTTCTCCACCGCAGTTGCATCATAGATCGGATCATAGTTACGCAAAAATTGGCTCGCACATGTCGTACGCAGCCCTTCGGTTACCATATTATCCTTTACACCTACAGGCAGACCGAACAGCAGTCCGCGCTCACTTCCGCTGGACAGGCGATCATCCATCGCTTTGGCCTGACGAAGCGCCCCTTCTTCATCCAGTGTCAGATAGGCTTGAATTTTGTCATCACGTTCGTTAATGGTCTGAAAGGCCTGGTTAACCAGATCGGTTACCGACAAATCGCCAGCATGCAGCCGGTTATGTATTTCATTCAGACTGAGATCAAATAAAGTCACTTGCGTGTCCTCCTTTAATTCTGGATCCGTTCATCTCTATCAGACTATTCCAGTACCGCTGGCACCTTGAATTGTCCATCTTCATCGTCCGGTGCATTACGCAGCACTTTCTCGATCGGCAGACTTTCTTTTACTTCATCTTCACGCATAACGTTGCTGACATGCAGCACATGCGTCGTCGGCTCAACGTTGTCTGTATCGAGTTCGTTTAGCTTTTCCGCGTATTTTAAAATTGCGCTCAGTTGCGCCGTAAACATTTCCTTTTCCTCTTCGCTCAGGTCCAGACGCGCCAGCCTCGCTACGTGCTCTACATCGCTAATATTAATGCTCATTGCATAACCCTCCTTCAATGCTGTACCGTTCATCTGCCAGTCGAATGCTTCATCTGCATGATAATAGGGTAGACCTGCCACATTAAAAGCCAACTGCACTTCATCAATATGCACATTCCTATACAAAAGTCGCGCAGATTCCGGCAAGAAATAACTTTTTCCATTATAGGGTACATACCCTTACAATTCAATCCGTTAAAGCGACAGTATCAACAAAAAAAGAGTCGGCAGGGCCGACTCTTTTAAATCCAGGCGCGCAGATTGATTTGTTTGACGAAATCAGCCTGTGCACTTTTATCAGTTAACGGTTCTTCGGGAATTGGAAGTTCTCCGCCATTCATAATGTGAAAAAACAATTTTTCATTATGTGTCGCCAGAGCATAATCGATGAGCGCCTCGCGTCCGACTCGTTCAGCTTCCTGTTGCAGCAGCTTCTCTTCTGGCTCAATATCCGTAGCCGGCACAAAGAAGTTACGGTTTGCTTTAGGAATACGAATGACATAATCGAAGGCATTATCAGGATTGCGGTCATATGCGATAATATATCCGTAATCGCCTACAGGCAGATTTTGCTCAAAGGTATCAGCGACAACTACGACTTTTTCACCGAGGTGTAGCATCGTTTATCTCCCCCTAGCTGTATCTACTTATTTGTACATCCTACTACAAAAAGTAAGTAGTGTCCACTTTTATCCTGAAAGTTGCGGCTAAATACTCTTGCGTGCAAATAAGCTATGATGTTGTAAGTTTGCAGGGGTCGATTGGTGTCATTATGAGGAGCAGACACCACTCTGGGAAGGAATAAGGGGACGGGCTCCGGTATCGCGCAGGAATCTGCGAAGGAAGAGTCAATGTAGATTCCTGCGCTCAAAGCAGTAAGATATTTTGCTATGCAAAAATCCCTTTTCATTGAACCCCATGCTAGGAAATCACTAACACTGCAGGTCGCCCTTTCCCCTTATTTCCTTCCCGAAGTGAAGTGCTGGTTGCATCATAAATCATTGGCAAAGTAGTACAAGCGATGGTGCAAATAAGCATTTATCATTTAGTTGTGAATATATCGTTAGCTAGAAGTATGAAGTATGAAGTATGAAGTATGAAGTATGAAGTATGAAGTATGAAGTATGAAGTATGAAGTATGAAGTATGAAGTATGAAGTATGAATGACTATACGTCTGTACGAGGCAGCTTGAAACGTATAGAGACTTACACAGCCTTCAAATAAAAAAAGCACGCAAACCGTGATAGTCATGCGGTCTGCGTGCTCGTGCATAGTTTTATTATAGCCATCCTTTCCGGAATGGCAATAGCAAATCGACAATTTACTACAAAAAAATTAAAATACAGTTTCACTGTGCGCGACATTTTTATATAGTATGCAGTTATACGGATGTATTGTTTATTGTTCATATAAAGAGCTGGCATAGAATAAGCAACCGCCAAGGCTTTGAATGAATATACGCTTTATAAAGCAGGATGCTATGAGCATAGTGGAAGATGGTAAAGCATTGTATGGATGCGGATTGGATATATAGCTAGCTGGTAATCATATGGCGGCAAACGACTGATCATGGCGCATCACAAATAAGGAGACGGACAGCCTGAGCGTTGTCCGTCTCCTTATCATTTAGATATTCAATATATAATCTTAAACCTCAGTCAGCGCTATGCTATTGAAACCGTTACGTATTAAGCGGGTACGTAAGGATTGCTAGCTTTTTCGGCACCGATCGTTGTGCGTGGACCGTGTCCAGGGTAGACGATCGTATCATCTGCAAAACGATACAGCTTGGTACGAATAGAATCCACAAGCTGGCGTTCACTTCCGCCGGTCAGGTCGGTGCGTCCTACGCCCATACGGAACAGTACGTCTCCGGAAAATAAATGCTTGTCGCACAGGAAGCTTACGCTACCCGGTGAATGTCCCGGTGTGTGATATACCGTGAACGTGTGCCCGATCAGCTCCAGCTTCTGCCCTTCGTCCAGCGCATGTTCGGCAGGCTCGGCTATGATCGGTGGGGTCACCTGAGGCCAATTGGCTGAGCCGTTTAGCTTCGCATTGGTCATCCACTCTGCTTCCAGATCGTGCAGGTAGACCGGACAATCCGTATGCTCACGCAACTCCTGTACACCGCCCATATGATCGAAATGAGCATGGGTTAGCAGGATCGCTTCGATTTCCAGTTGTAATGTCTCGATGCGCCGGATAAGTGAACCCGGATTCATACCCGGATCAATCACAACGGCGCGTTTACTTTCTTCGGCAACGAGCAGATAGGCATTCGTCTGCAAGGGACCGAGCGAAAATGTTTCGATTTTAAACAAGTAACTCACACTCCTGACAATAATTCATGCAGTTCACGTATAACCATCGCATGGGAAGCAGAGCCTTCTCCATAACGATCCATCATCGCCTGGCGCACAACCGCCATTTTGTCCTTGTAATCCGGTGCTTCACGGTCTGGATTCTCTTCACGGAATGCAATCATCAACTCCTGCACATGCTGTGGACGTGGTCCCCATTGACCAAGTACATGTCCGCCAGTATCGGTAATGATCACGACCGGGATGGAGCGTCCGCCCATCGTCAGGTATTCATCCATCACGTCCAGATGCTCTTCCATGATCAGCACTTTTGTTGGAAGATTGGCTTCTTCAAAAGCACGGAATACGACCGGAATGTTACGTACGACATCGCCGCACCAATCGGCTGCCAGAATAAGCGAGCGCAGATCATCACGATGGCTCAACAATTTGAAAAACTCATGATCTTCCAGATCGGTCCAGTTAAATAGCTGGTAGTTATCGTGGAACGTCTCCTTATTCTTCGTCATGCCTTCCATAAACTGCTGCGGTGTGATTGCTTGTTCCCATTTATGTGCCAGATTGCTTTTTGCCATGAAGTCCGCCGCCTTTCGGATTGCGTTTATTTTTTCTTCATTTTTCTTTTAACCAGAAGATAGCCGACTAACAGCACAACAGCGATAATCAGGATCGGCGTCGTGTATTTACCTGCAACTTCGTCGATGTTCTGCCACTGGCTGCCGAGTATCATACCGAGATACACAAACAGTGCCGACCATGGAATGACTGCCAGTGTGGTCAGCAAAATAAAGCGCATATGCGACATCTTAGCGATCCCTGCAGGAATGGAAATGGCATGACGGACAACTGGAATAAAGCGAGCGGTAAAAATAACGCCAGTGCCGTATTTGTTAAACCATGCCTCTGCCTGATCGATATGATGCTTGCGAATCAAAATGTACTTGCCGTATTTGTCCAGCACCGGGCGACCGCCGTAGCGTCCGATCCAGTAAATAAATAGCTGGGCGATTACACCACCAAGTGTGCCGAAGAACACGGCACCAAAATAATTGATCGCACCATTATGTACAAGATAGCCACCGTAAGCCAGTACGATCTCACTTGGAATAACCTCAATCATCAGGCCGAGCATAATACCGAAATAGCCAAGCTGCTCTACCCAGTGTAGCAATTGGGCAATAATATCTGAAATAATCTCCACCAATCCTCCTTGCATATCGTTGCATGCTTTTTATTTAGATTTAGGGCCTGGGCACAAACTATTTTAGATGGAGCAAACAGCGCTTCGGCAAGGAATAAGGGGACGGACTCTGTGGAGCCGCCGGAATCTACCGGATAAGGAAGGAATGTAGATTCCCGCCCCTCCAAAACCCCTTATTTCCTTCCCTCCGCTCCGTGCTGCTCGCATCATGCAAGTTTGCGTACACATCCTAATTATAGAGCGGCATGATGAACAATTTATGACGTAGAGTATCTCCGTCGTTTTACATATTTGAATTTATACTTTTACCTGTAAACGAAAGGCTTGAAGTAGCTTCAAATCTGACTTCAAAAGTTTATAATCCATAGCATGGAACTATTCATAATGCGGTTATACAGTGATGCAGGGTATGAAATTGTACCGTATTACCTGTTTAGCCTTAACGTGCTTACGCCTTAGAAGTTGTTGCCGCTTGTGGTAACAGGTCGCGGCAGGCATTTTCCAGATATGGATTGGCGCTTAGCATGTTGCGGAATACGGTGTATTCTTGCCACAGTGTTGTCTGGTCGCCGGCTGTTCCTTTGACGGCGCGAATCAGGATGTTTTTAGGTGTGTGCTCCATGTCGATAAATTCGAGCAGTTGCGTGCGGTAGCCCATCAGGTCGAGCAGACGCGCACGGATCGCATCGGTTGCCAGTGCGGAAAAGCGTTCTTTAAGAATGCCGTGCGATAGCAATGGTGAGAGCTCGTCATTTTGCACCTGCGCAAATAGCTCGTGTTGACAGCAAGGTACAGACAGGATGGCGGAGGCGCCCCAGCGAACTGCTTTTTCGAGTGCTGCATCAGTTGCGGTATCACATGCGTGCAGGGTAACGACCATATCGACCTGATCCAGCTCGTTATAGTCGGCAATGTCGCCCACCAGAAAACGCAGCTTGTCATAGCCAAGCCGCTCGGCAAGCTGGCTACAATGCTCGATCACATCTGCTTTTAGATCCAGACCTACGATACGTAGCGGTCTGCGCTGCTGAATATTCAAATAATGGTACAGCGCAAAGGTCAAATACGACTTCCCGCAGCCAAAATCGACAATCGTAAGCTCGCGCCCTTCAGGCAGAGCTGGTAAAATATCCTGCACCATTTCCAGAAAACGATTGATCTGACGGAACTTATCGTACTTCTTCGCCAGTACCTTACCGTTCTCATTCATAATGCCAAGCTCCACCAGAAACGGTACAGGCTCGCCTTCGTCCAAAATATAACGCTTTTTGCGGTTATGGTTCAGGTCGGCTTGCGTTTTGGTTGCCGTTTTGGTCAAAATCGACACTTTATACTTTTTGCTGATCAAAATCTGGTAATCTGCATCCGCCGTACAGAGCAGTCCCTGGCGCATCGTTTCCTCAAACAGTTCCATGAGCGGACGTTCTGCCTCCGCAGCCGGTATATTGTCATGAGTGACTTTGTTGCTGTAATGATAAGCAAACTGATAATACAGATTCTTTTTCAGCTCAACCGGCTTGATCACCACTTTGTTAAACCCTTCGGGATCACGTTTACGGCGCTGACTCAGTGTTGCGGAAATCAGCTCGCCGCTGTCGAGTAGCTGATGAATCAATTTCTGGAGTGACTCCATGTTGTACATCTCACTTTCTATTGCTTCAATTCTGGAAACGGCTGCGTCCTTCTTCTACATCTGTGCGAGTCAGACCGCCTGCCTCCAGTTGTTCGTCGGTTTTCAGATGCAAGCGCTCGTAAAAGGCTGCGCCTGCTGCCATACCTTCCGCAGCATCCAGCTCATTCAATCGTTGCAACGCATCTACCGCATTATCATAATAGCCTTCCTGTTCCTCATATTCCACCATCAGTTTTTCAACGGCGGAAGGAAGCACGTATTCTTCAAGCTGATCCAGCAGCTCATCCACATGCTCGGGATAGTTTAACAGGCTACGATCGGCACCGTTAACGGCGCTGTATAAAAATAGATGCAACGCCTTAATTCGGCGTACGACTGCATCCTCTTGTTTATCAGACGCTTCATAAATATCAGATTCAGCACGCAGGATGCGAGCCAATCCTTGCAATTGATCCACTTCGACGGTCGGTCCGATACGGAACATCTCAATAATCTCATTGGTTGGCATACGATTGACCAGTTCACTGTTCAGTCGGAAGTTTTTGCGCATCAGATCATCCAGTTCCCACAGTGCTTCCGTGTATTTCTTTTGCTCTTTTAAGCCAAATGCTTTGGCAATCATACTGGTCATATCCTCGATCATGCCTACGAGGTAGTCTTTTCTGAACATTGAGATCCCGCCTTTAGTAATAGTAATGAATAGGGGGAAATGGCATACACCACTCCGGCGCAGTACGATATTTTGCTGCGCAAAAATCCCCTTTTTATTGAACCCCGTGTTAGAAAACCACTAACACTGTAAGTCGCCTCTCCCCTTACTCCTTGCTTCCGTTCTGTGCTGTTTACGTACATCAGTGTTCTTTAGCAATATACACTCAAATAATTAGCCCAGATAATCGCGGATAATTCCTGTCAGTTCGGCCGGGGTTTCCAGCATACCCATATGTCCTGCGGTTTCGATGGTACGGGCGGTGATGTTGGGTCCCTCTGATGTGAACAGGCGATCAGGTGGAATGAGGCGATCCTGAGCACCGGCTACGAGCAGGATCGGTTTGGATGATGTTGCTAATATCTCGCGACGATCCGGGCGTTCGCGCATGGCCAGTGCTGCGCCGCAGGCTCCCTGGGGTGGGGTCGCGTAGCCAAGTTCGCGTACTTTTTGTACGGCTCTGGGAAGTTGCTCCAGTGAGGCAGGTGCGAATAGGCCTTCGACCATACCGTCGGTAAATGCAGCGATTCCCTCGCTATTGATTTTGGATACAGCAAGCAGACGATTTTCTTTGGCCTGCGGCGCGTCCTCATGCGATGTGGAATGGATTAAGCCCCATCCGTCCAGACGATGGGCATGCTGCTCTGCCAGCGCAAGGGTAACATAGCCGCCCATCGAATGACCAAGTACGGTGGCTGTTGGAATTTCCAAAGCATCCAGTAGCCCGATCACGTCTTCCGCCATTTGCTCTATCCGGTAGCTGCCCTCTGGTGCAAGGCTGCGTCCGTGTCCGCGCAAATCCGGGGTAATGCAGCGATAGGATGAGGAGAGCAATGGAACAAGCTCATCCCAGTAAGCGGAGCTGCCGAGAAAGCCGTGCAATAATACTAGCGGTGCACCCTTACCGGATTCGGTATAGTGCAGTACAGGTTGTTTGGTAGAATCAGATGGAAGATTGCTCATAATCGTATTCCTCCTGTGCTTCATAGGTTTATATTATCGTGCCGCTGTATAAACACTGTTCTTATTGATATGCAGGTGCGTAGTGATCCGGCGTACGCTTGCTTCACTTATACTACAATAGTTGTCCCGCTCTATGCGAATATACGTCAGCCAGATCTGCTGATACCGATTAGCAGCGCAGCCCAAGTCCTCGTACAGCCGCCTGTACGATATCGTCTGACATTCGCATTACCTGATAGAGTGAGGTCGTTTGTAGTGTCCAGTAGGGCTTAGGACCATTCTCGTTCACAATAGCAGCAATGCTGTACGTGCCCACGCCCGGAAATTGTCCGCCAACTGATAATGCGGGGAACAATGGCTCTTCACCGATGCTATACAGACCGACCGAGCGCTGCTGTCCAAGGCACGCATCAATCGCGATCACCGTCATATGCTCTGGAATTTGTGGGATGCGTACATGAAGATTATGTGCATCACATGGCTGCTCCAGCGTGCCGATCACCAGCGGAATGCCTTGCGCCTCCAATCCACTACCGGTCAAGGGCCCCAGCGCATCGCCAGTCGAGCGATCGGTACCGATACAAACGAAGGCGAGCTCATCAAGCGCATGTCGGCTATGAATCATGCGGAAAAATTGCACCATGCCATCCATATTCACATTGCGTCGGTTCTGCTGCTCATACGGGAGCAGGCTTGAACGGCGATTAATCATATAATGGTAGTTTCCCTTCAACATAATATCTCTATTTTTCAATATGCGTTGCTCCCTGTCATTTTACCGCATGCGCCAGGTTACCGCAAAATGTTGGTTCCCGCTCGCTATCCATGATACAATACAACCAAATCAGCGATCTGCTAAAAGAAGGAGAACACCATTTATGGATTTGTCGCAAAAAACGCCTGAAAATCTGGAATTAATGATTGAGGGCATCAAAGCGAAGCTGCGGATGGCAAGTGGAGCGGCTATGCAGGCATCTGCTTTTTCGTTGGAGCAGTACGATGATATTTACGATGTATATGATATTGTCATGAACAAGCCTAACCTGAGTATTAGCGAAGTCGAAGCGCTTGTGTCTGAGCTTGGACGTCTGCGCAATAAATGATGTACAGGTTTCACCCTGGCAAAGCACTTTTCCTCTACGGAAAATGGGCTTTGCTTTTTTTTGTGGAACGTTCACCATTTGTTTGCGTATAACAGGGTTCATACGCCAGCAGGTGGTTATATATAGTTAACTTCTATGTCGGTCTGTAGCTGCAAAGAATTCATCGATGGCGATACAGCTTGTTCGCTTATACTTTCCCAGCACGCTACACCGCTATTTATCTATCCGGCTATATGATATACAGCAATAGCCAGCCAGCAGGCAAACTTGATTCGTTTGCCGCTTCTATTTTATTGTTGAAAGAGGGCGATTACGATATCATCACGATCCTTCTCTGAACGCCCTCGCTCCTCAGCACTGCCTCTATGGTTACTCATTGTACTGGTGCTTGTGGCAGGCGGTATCGTTTCATTCGGTCTGCTGGAAGGAGCGATCTGGCTCGTTCAAATGGTGTTCGGAAATCAAATTCATGTATGGGAGAATGAATTTCAGCAGAGCTTGCGCTCCTATCATGGAGAGCCGTTACGTACAATCATGCTGTTCTTCACGTATCTGGGTTCATTTTACCCGACGCTCTTCGTATCGTTTGGCTTCGGCTTTATACTCGTTCGAATGAAGCAGTATCGTGAAGCGATTATGCTGCTGCCTGCGATGGGTGGAGCGTGGTTACTAAATACAGTGCTCAAGCTACATTTTATGCGTCCACGACCGGAGCTGGAATTCTGGGCACCTGCGTCTGGATATAGCTTCCCTAGCGGTCATGCGACGATTGCTGCTGCGATGTATGGGATGCTGTTCTTTATCTGGGCACGCTATCGTAAGCAACAGGGCAAGCGTATGCTGCCTGCGATTATCTGTGGTATTCTACTCATTGTAACGATTGGACTGACTCGCATTTATCTCGGTGTTCACTATCCGACTGATGTGCTCGCTGGATTCTTTAGCGGTTTTTGGTGGTTTGCTGCGTGTGCGTATTGTCTCTTTTTATGGCAAACCAAGCGACCTCAGCAGCCTCTACAGGGCAACGTGTAACGTCACACTTATGTTTCATGCTGCATAAACCATGTTTATATACGAAGTAAGACCGCAGCAACCAATTGCTGGGAGATATCCTGAAAAAATTGATATCTAATCCTGATGAACTGCAATAAGGCACCGGGTACAGCAGCCTTATTACAAAAGGAGGCGTTGCCTATGTGGGGAATTATTATTAGCATTGTACTCGCTATCATTATCGGTGTGATCGGCAATGCTCTTGCAGGCGATAACATGCCTGGCGGTATTATCGGCGCAGCTATCGCCGGATTTATTGGCGCATGGCTGGGTGCACTCGTATTTGGTAACTTTGGTCCGGTGATTGGCGGCTTTGCTATTATACCTGCCATTCTCGGTACAGCAATCTTTGTTTTTTTGCTTGGATTGGTATCCGGATTGCTTCGTCGATCCGCATAATTACCACCGAGCTTAAATATAGGCCATACTTTTGGTAAGCGATACTTCTATTATTCGACTCCTAAGAAAAGCTTCACTCGATCGTCTATGGCTAGCTCCTCTCACGGAGGATGTATATGCTATTCAATGTAACCTACACTAATTCAAGGAGTGATTGTTCATGAACGAAGCAGAAAAAGAGTATCCAGTACAAAGCAGTTCCACATTTCTGAAAGGTGTGTTTATCGGGGGATTGATTGGTGCAGCCGCTGCTCTGCTGTTCTCTCCTAAACCTGGTCGTGAGCTGCGTGAAGACATCTCCGACAAGCTGTCTGTTGCCGGTGAGAAAACGAAATCCGTTTACAATACAGTATCCGATCAAACCGCACAAGCGGCTGGCCTGATCAGCGACAAAACCGTAGAACTGGCTAGCACAGTGGGCAGCAAAGCGACAGAACTGGCGCAAAACGTAGCATCTAAAGCATCCGAGATCACAACAAAAGTAAAAGATACTGCAACGCCAACACCTGATCAGGAAAAAGCAAAAGACAACATCATTAACCATGTAGCTGAAGCATCCAAAAACATCGCTGAAGATGTAAAAGATGCTAAAGACGACATCAGCAAAGAAGTTGGCAAAGCAGCGGATAATGTAAAACAAGACGCGAAGCCGCTCACTTCTGACAATAAGTAAAATCAATTCCGGCGCATCATCGTCGCCAAGAGAATGTACATGATCATAGCCGGCTCATTGCAGTCGGCTATTTCTCTGTCCAGTACACCAATTCATCTGAGAGCGAGGGAACAACATGGCCGACAAAGACGACAAGCAGCTATCCCCTAACCCGCCAAGGGTAGTAGAACCGCCCGATACGATACGTGAACATCCATTCGAGCTTCGACACGAGGTAAAGCGCCTGAACGAACGCCTTGACCAGCTCACCGCCGCTCTCGATAAAGCCGAAATCAAGGACATTATCGAAAATTACAGCAGCGTCAAAAAACGCATCCTGACCAACTTCGTCGCCGGCGCCGCCCGCGGCCTGGGACTATCACTCGGCACCATCGTCATACTCGCCCTGCTCGGTTACCTGCTGTCCCTACTGGTCAGCTTCAACCTCCCCGTCATCGGCGATTATATCAACGAACTACTCAAATACGTAAACACCTCCCAGAGCGGACGCTAATGCCAAAAAGCATACTTAACGAAGCTCCTGGTTCCATACCCCACATCAAACATCCTCCACTGATCCGCGCATCACAGCAACGATCACTGGAGGATGTTTGATTATAGAATGATATTAAAAATATGTATTCAACTTTCTACCGCTCCCTTACTTCATCGCTATCCCTCACTGCTATACCCTATTGCCACCTCACTCCGTATTCTCATTCTTCTCCCTCTTCTACCCAAGAAAATAAACTCCTTATCCTAACCACTTACCTGTTCGTTAGATGGTGTATATACCTTTTCACTGCTACCCCATCCAATCTGATTACTGTCCTTGCCTGAACGCATATAAAATAAGCAGTTAGAACCTACTAACTGAAAGGATAAATGGAAGAATGGATAAACGATTTAAAATTACATAGCAGATGATGAACAAAGCTACTAAATTGCTGGAAAATGCGAGTTATCTGCCTAGCCGTAAATTGCTATAAGACCACATTTCAAGACTGCGTTTATTAAAGTTATAAAATATACTCGATAAAAAGTTAGGTTTTATGTTTTATGTTTTATGTTTTATGTTCAAATATGCAACCAGCACAGAACGGAGGCAAGGAAATAAGGGGAAAGGACGACTTTGGAGGGGCGGGAATCTTCATTTCCACCCTAATCCAAAAGATTCCCGCGGCTCCACCCGAGTCCGTCCCCTTATTCCTTGCCGGAGTGGTCCCTGCTCACCAACCGAACAACTAAATAACTAAATAATACTCACGTAACTTCACCACACCCACCGAGCACCATAAAACGATAACAATCCATCACCCCATCACAAAAACGCAAATCAGCACCATCCCAACATCACTCTAAGGAGAAATTAAAAAAGGTATGCCCATCCCCTCCACCCAGTAGAGAGAATAGCATACCTTCATTCCATTGCCCGCATCGACAATTGTTTGATGTCCATCATTAATCCCATGCTGTTATCCCGAGGAGGATGCGTTCGACATGATCTGCTTAAGCTTCTCCGTCGCACGCTTCTGGATACGCGATACACTCATCTGGGATACGCCCAGTTTTTGTGCAATCGCACGCTGAGATTGTCCCTCCTGAAATGCCAGCAGCAATACTTTTTGCTCCTGCTCTTTCAGTTGGCTCAGTGCTTGCTGCAGATCCATGCGTTTCTCTACAGCATCATAATCGTTCACATCTGCACTGATCAGCTCGCCCAGAGTTGCGGCGCTTTCTTCCTGCGATAATGGAGAATCCAGAGAAACGTAGTGATAGCATTCGCGTCCAGCCAATACTTCAATCGTTTCCTCTTCGGATAGATCCAAAAATCCAGCAATCTCCCGCACACTTGGGGAACGCTCCAGCTTCACGGTTAGTTCGTCAATCGCCTGCTGCACAAGGGCTCCCTTTTCCTTAATTCGGCGCGGAACCTGTATGTACCATGATTTATCACGCAAAAAGTTTTTCATGTGACCAATCATGCTCTTCATCGCATACGGTTCAAAAGGAATCCCCAGAGAAATATCATACTGCTGCAAAAGACGAATAAGCGCCATCTGCCCAACCTGATACAGATCCTCATACAGGTCAGGGCGATTACGAGCGATTTTACCTGCGGCCATTTTGACCATAGGCTCGTACTTTTTGATCAGTACAGTCGCAATATCATTGTCTTTTGTTTGTTGATACTCCCAGATCAGGCCGATTGCCTCGTCCATCGATTCGGGGGGAGTCACTTTTTCACTCATACTCTTTCCTCGCTTCGAGCAAGGCTTTTGGACATGGTCACACGCGTACCCTGACCCGCCACGTTCTCGATACGGACATCATCCATCAACGCCTGCATCAGATAAAAGCCCAGTCCACCAATTTGGACGTCGCTCAGTTCTTTGTCATGAAGCGTAGTCTGATCAGCCGCTTCTTTCACCGTTTCGAAGCTCTCCCCTTCGTCTTCAACGATGATGGACAGCGTCTCTTGACCAATTTCAAAAATAACATCGATATGACCGCCATCCTGACCGTATGCATACAATACCGAGTTGTTGCATGCTTCGGAAACAGCTACCTTCATATCTTCAATATCTTCGTAAGAAAAGCCCATTTTGGAAGCAATTCCGTACAAGTTCAGACGTACCACATCTACAAACTCTGCAGTGGCTGGCAGATTAAGTATCACTTTTTGAGTATCAACGTTCATGCTATGTTCGATCCTTTCCTAGTGGGAATTCTCCTGAGGGGCGAAAAACTTGGCGATTCCGGTCATTTCAAACAGCTTTTGGATGTTGGAAGGGACTTCTTCAACGGCAAAGCTAGCATTCATGCCATGTCGTGCTTTGAGGATAGAAAGAAGAATACCAATACCTGTACTATCGATATATTTGAGATCCTTCATGTTTACGATCAAATCCTGCTCTGCATTGCCTACAAGCGGCTCCATCACAAGACGAAAATCAGGTGCTACAGACAGATCCATTTCCCCGCTTACAAATACCGTACAAGCTTGCTCATCCATCTGAGTTACTGCATTAAATTTCTCATTTTTGTTGGTAGTCATAGACATTCTCCCCTGAACAATGGTTTCTTTACTAATAACCCAACGCCGAAAGCACTGAAACATTCCGTTTCAGATACGCCTCGCGCTATACCGATAAAAATAACCATTAATTTTATTTTTATCCATTAATTGGTTGTTGTAACAACTATCTAATCGCTGTCACTAGAGCCCTGAATGCTCAGCTCCTAGCGACAATACATCCAGTACTTTCCGTTTCCGCAAATAGAATCGATGGACGGATGTGCTTAATAGACAGTCTTCTTCGCTTCAAAGCGCGCTAAGTCGGAAGAATAGCGTTCCAGTATGGTTTTGACACTGGTCATCTTCACCGGCTTGCTAATGTAATCGTCCATGCCTGCGGCAAAGCAGCGCCCTTTGATTCCTTCCATCACGTCGGCGGTCATCGCAATAATCACACTATGCTCGCCGCTCACAAGCTGGCGAATCCGGCGCGTTGCTTCCAATCCGTCCACATTAGGCATTTGCACATCCATAAAAATATAATCGTACGCATGATGGCTGGCCATACGAATCGCTTCTTCTCCATCATCCGCCGTATGAGGATGATAGCCAAGACGCTCTAACATCGTGACCATTAGCTTTTGATTAATCGGATGATCGTCCACAATCAAAATATGTGGAATGCTGCTGCCCTGCTGAAGCAGACTGGTCGGTCGCTCCTCCAAACTGGTCGTTTCCAGCTCACTCATTATATATTCTCTAACACAAATGGTAAACGAAAATACAGCACCACCCTGCGCTTCCATTTCATCGCAAGCGAGCTGAATATCGCCACCCATCATCTGCACTAGATTTTTGCAAATCGCTAAGCCCAGACCTGTACCGCCATACTTACGTGTGAGCGATGAATCAAGCTGCGAAAACGGCTGGAATAGCTGCTCCCGCTTCTCCTGTGCAATACCGATTCCTGTATCCTTCACTTTGAATTCCAGTCCCATACGTCCATCCTGCTCGCCTGTAGACCGTACTTCCAGATACACACCGCCATGCTCGGTAAACTTCACTGCATTGGCAGTCAAATTAATAAGCACCTGCCGTAATCGTGCCATGTCCCCAAACAGATAAGCAGGTACATCGTCGCTAATACGATAGACGAGCTCCAGGTTCTTTTTCGATGCTTCCATCGAGAATAGACCGAACACTTCTGAAAGGCATGCTTCCAGTGAAAATGGATGCTCTTCCAGCTCCATTTTGCCTGATTCCATTTTGGTAAAGTCCAAAATATCATTAATGACCATGACCAGTGCATCTGCACTGCTGCGGATGATCTCGGCATAGTCCTTTTGTTCGGATTGCAATTCGGTTTCCATCAGCAGATCAATCATGCCGATGACACCATTCATCGGTGTACGAATCTCATGACTCATCATGGCCAAAAATTCCGTTTTCGCTTTTGCCGCAATTTCTGCGTCTTCTTTGGCGCGAATAAGCTCCTGGTTCATCTTTTCGAGTTCAAGTGTCTTCTGCTGTAGCTGCATCGATTGCGTTTTGTGACGTTTGTTCGTTAAGTACATGTTCACAAAGCCCTCGATTTTGGACTTGAGAATCTGTGGAATGAACGGCTTCACCATGTAATCGATCGCTCCGGCAGAGTAGCCGGCGAATAAATGCTCTGCTTCTTTGCTGTTGGCAGAAATGAAGATGATCGGTATCTCCTTAGTTTTCTCCCGCGCTTTGATTAGCTTAGCTGTCTCAATGCCATCCATGCCCGGCATCTGAACATCCAGCACAATCACAGCAAACTCGTCCTTGAGTAAACAGCGTAGCGCTTCTTCTCCTGAGGTCGCTTTGACCAGATTATAGCGTTCACTTTCAAGGACGGCTTCCAGTGCGAGCAAGTTTTCAGGTCGATCATCTACAAGCAAGATGTGAATCGGTTCATGAAACCTCATGGAATCCCCCTACATTCTCTAGTTAATTTTCCGGTACACCTTTTCAATACGATCCAGCGGCTCATAGCTATCACTGTAGCCTGTAAACTGCATGGATTCCTTGGAGCCAAGCACCAGAATACCAAAGCGGCTCAGACTCTCATGGAATAAACCATGCACGCGCTCACGCAATTTATCATCAAAGTAGATCATAACATTTCTGCAAAAGATGACGTTAAACTCATTAAACGAACGGTCCGTCGCCAGATTATGCTCAGCAAATATAATATGCTTACGCAAAAAAGGCTGGAAAATCACGGATTGATAACGAGCGGTATAATATTCGGAGAACGAGCGTGTACCGCCCGCCTCCAGATAATTTTTTGTATAGAGCTGCATACGCTCAATGCCGAATACACCTTCTCTGGCTTGCTGGAGCGAGCGATTGTTCATATCGGTTGCATAGATTCTCGCCTTGTCCAGCAATCCTTCTTCATGAAGCAAAATCGCCATCGAATAGACCTCTTCGCCTGTTGAGCAGCCTGCATGCCAGATACGGATATAAGGATACGTACGTAGTAGCGGTACGACCTGTTCCCGGAACATGCGAAATAGATGCGGATCACGGAACATTTCCGTTACCGGGATCGACAGGTTTTGTACCAGTCGTTCAAAGCAGGCGCGGTCATGAAGTACACGCTCCTGTAATGCAGAAATGGATGCTAGCTTTTCCGAATGCACATGATGCCAGATGCGACGAGTCAGCGAAGCACGCGCATAATTGCGAAAATCATATCCGTACAGTCTGTGCATACCTTCAAGCAGCAGATCAATTTCTATATGTTCCCGTTCCGCAAGATTCGTTGTAAGCTGGCTTTCACCCTGGGGCGATTCGGTCGTACCGGTTATTTGCTCATGATCGAGTGGTGTCATTTATGTTCAGCCCCAATTCTATTAACTCTTGGATTGTTGCATATTTATCGACTACCTGAGGCCATCGCTCAGGTTCCATATTGTTACATCAAACCGACTTATTAAAGAGCCAGCGTTCTATATTATACTTCATTTACCCACTTTTGCCCTCTACGAATACAACCAAACACGCATTAATGATAAAAGTTGATCCGTTTGGATTGGTTTTTTGACATAATCGGATGCGCCTGCCTCGATACATTTGGAGCGATCATCCTTCATCGCCTTCGCTGTTAACGCAATAATCGGTAGCTTATCATGCTCTGGCATCTGACGAATCAGTCGCATTGCTTCATATCCATCCATTTCCGGCATCATCATATCCATCAATACCAGATCAAAGTCCTGCTTCTCCACCAGCTCGACCGCTTCGCGACCATTCTCGGCAAAGGTTACTTCCATCCGGTAGCCTTCCAGCACACTGGATAATGCAAATACGTTGCGCACATCGTCATCCACAAGCAGAATACGCTTGCCTTCAAACAGCGTCTCTTTATTGTGCAGTTTTTGCAAAATACGGCGCTTGTCTTCCGGCAAATCGGCTTCAACACGGTGTAGGAATAGGGTTGTTTCATCAAGCAAACGCTCTGGCGATTTTACATCTTTGACGATGATCGACTCGGCGTATTTGCGAAGCTGCGTTTCCTCTTTATTGTCCAGCTCTTTGCCTGTATAAATAATAATCGGCAGATCGCGCAGACGCTGATCATCACGGATGCGATCAAGCAGCTCAAAGCCAGTCATATCTGTTAGCATCAGATCGAGCACCATGCAGTCATAACGCTTCGCATCGAGCTCCTGTAATGCCTCCTGTCCGGTCGATACAGCGGTAATCGCTACATCATCATGACCGATCAGCTCGATAATCGATTTGCGCTGGATTTCATCATCCTCAACGATCAGGAGCTGCTTCAAGCCCTGCTCAGTATACGATTGCAGGTGATTGAATGCTTTTTCGAGCGCTTCTTTACTGGAAGGCTTTTTCAGATAAGCGATGGCACCCATCATCAGACCCTGCTTCACATCATCCATAACGGAGATAACATGAACCGGAATATGACGGGTAGCGGCATTGCTTTTCAAATCACTCAGAATCGACCAGCCGTCCATAACCGGAAGCTGGATATCCAGAATGATCGCGTCCGGATTGTACGTTTTCGCCATCTGCAGGCCTGTATCTCCTTGCATCGCTACAAGTGCTCGGAAACCGCGTCCGCGTGCCATATCCATCAGGATGCGCGCAAACTTCGGATCATCCTCGATGATGAGCAGTACTTTATCCTTTTCACCGATACGGTCACGATCATCCTGTAGCGTATCTGGCAACTGCTGCGGCGCTAGCGGTTCCACTGAACGGCTTCGTCCGCTTTGCTGCTGAAGCATATGCATCGTCTGATCAGACGGCATATAGGCCGAGCTAACATGATCCACAGACGTAGCATTCGAATTGATCGGTTGATCAACTGCAGATGGCGATAATTTCGGCAGATATAGCGTAAAGATACTTCCGCGTCCTTCCTCGGAGCTAACTGTAATGCCACCGCCGAGCAATCGTGCTAGCTCACGGCTAATCGATAGACCCAGTCCGGTGCCGCCATATTTACGGCTTGTCGTGCCATCCACCTGCTGGAATGCCTCGAAGATCAGATCCAGCTTATCCTGCGGAATACCGATCCCGCTATCCGTCACTTTAATCGCAATATAGGCTGAATCCTTACGCAGATACACAGGCAGGTCCTCACCTGCCGATTCCTCCAGTGCCATTTCGATAAAGCCCTTCTCAGTGAACTTGAACGCATTGGACAGCAGATTACGCAGCACCTGTTTGACACGATGCTCGTCGGTCACAAGCGCCTCCGGTACGCCATCAGCTACCGAGATACGCAGATCGATATTTTTCTTCGCTGCTACTGGAGCAAAGTTCATATTTACAAACGTTTCCAGCGCTTGAACAGGCACCAGCTCGCGATTAATTTCCATTTTACCGGCGTCGACCTTGGATAGATCCAAAATCTCATCGATCATTTTCAGAAGGTCTGCACCGGACATATAGATCGTGCTCGCATATTCAAGCTGCTTGTCGCTCAGATTGCCATCCTTGTTCTCGGTCAATAGCTGGGACAAAATGAGCAGACTGTTCAGCGGTGTACGCAGCTCATGCGACATATTCGCCAGAAACTCCGACTTGTATTTGCTTGTAACTGCAAGCTGCATCGCCTGTTGCTCTAGCTGGAACTTGCTTTGTTCAATCTCTTCATTTTGCTCCTCAACATGCTGTACCTGCTCCTCCAGCTCGCGCGTCTTAGCAATCAATTCATTGTTGAAATGCTCTAATTCCTGTTGTTGACGCTGTAGCAGGTCTTCCGAACGCTTCAGCTCCTCGGTCTGTTCTTCCAGACGCTCGTTGGAGCGACGCAGTTCTTCCTGCTGCATTTGCAGCTCTTCGGACTGACTTTGCAGTTCCTCGGTCAATGCCTGCGATTCACGCAGCAATTGCTCCACATGCAGACGTCGGTTGATGTTGTTCACAATCACACCCAGATCCTGAGTCAGCATATGCAGCAGTTGCTTTTGCAGAGAATTAAAGCCTTGCAGCGATGCGAGTTCAATAACGCCAAGCAGCTCATCCTCGAACAATACCGGATAGATCAGCAGGCTTTTCGGTTGTGTCCCGCCCAGTGAGGAGTTAACCGGGAAATAGCCTGGCGGCACATCATCGATCATCAGCGGCTGACGATCCGCCGCACATTGTCCGGTCAAGCCTTCTCCGATATACAGCTCCTTGCGCGCATCAATTCGACCTTCTGCTGCATATGAAGCGAGCAACTGAATGCGATCCGTTGCTTCCGGCATACGCAAATACAGATTGCCCATCTGTGCACCGAGACGTGGAGCAAATTCATTGATAAATGTCTGTGCACTTTGCTGTAGTGTACTCACACCACGTAGCAGCTCAGTAATGCGAGCTGTGTTGGAATCCAGCCAGGACTGGTCTTCTTTTGCCTGACGATATTTATCCTCAAGCTTACGCTTCTCCTGTAGATCGCCTGCCATTTTTTGAAACACACGCGCAACCTCACCCATCTCATCGGTCGACTTCACACGCATACGGCGAATCGCACCAAAGCGCTCATCAGAGAAGCCCTTAATCATTGTTGAGACAACACCAAGCCCTTTACTAAAGCTTGGCACGATCCATAGCATAATTAATAAGCTGAGCAATATGCCCAGACCCATCACATATGTCGTCATTCGAATCGAGCTCTGATAGGCAGCGTTCGCAGCAGCAATCTCTTTGTCAATCGCACTATCCTGGAATTCGGACAGCACTGTAATGCTGTCGCCCAGATTCGTCTGCGCACTCAATCCTACCTTGGTCCGATAATCATTTGCGGCAGCAATCTGGTCATTGGCTAAAATATCTGTTACCTGACGAGCATAGTTGATATATGTCGCCCAGTTTGTCGTGACGGTAGCAATGAGCTGTCGCTCTTCCGGCGTATCTGCGCCGGCACGTAACAGCTTCAAATTGTTCTCACCACTTGTAATCGTATCTTCAATAATATTGCGAGTCTGCTCTACGGGCTGAGAAGAAGCACTGAGCAGCATATTGGCAACTTCTCGTGCCACAACATTCATTTCTGAGCGAACATCGGTAGAGTAGCGTACCTTCAGATAACGCTCCTGGTAGACCTTATCTAGCTGTTCATTCATGTAGTTCATGCGGTCATACGTAATAAAGCCCAGCGTCATCAAAATCATAATGATGACACTGAACCCCAGTACGAGCTTTGTACGCAGCTTCATTCACTGTCCGTCCCTTCATGTAGCGAAATCCACACCAGACACTTGTCGTCATCCCGATCAGATGGTGCGCTAACCTCAAAAAACATCCGTTCAATCTCGTCTTTATCTAACAGATGATGACCGGCCAATTCATCGATCAAAAATTGAATCTGTACATCCTGATCCCCTTCGACGGCTTCCAGCAATCCATCGGTATACAGTACCATATGACCTTCACCTTCATAATGGAAGCTTCTCGATTCCATATCGATTCGATCAAACAATCCTACAGGTGGAGCGGTAGTTCCCAGACGAGTCACTTCGCCATTATCGGCAAAGAACAGACCCGGTGGATGCCCTGCATTCACATAGTCAATCCGCTTGTATTTCGTATCCACAACCAGATAAATGGCTGTAAAATAATATTGTACAAGCTGATTCTCGATATGAAGCTGATTAAAGCGGCGATTCAGCTCCTGAATAACCTTTTCCGGTTCCACATATGTAGTGACCGTATCCTTAAGTACGGACGCAATAAACATACAGAACAGTGATGATGAAATACCATGCCCCATCATATCCAGCAAAATAATACCGTAACGCCCTTCACCAAGCGGATACCAGGCGTACAGATCACCTGCCAGCTCAAACGAAGGCTTGTATAAGGCTTCAATCTGGAAATGAGGATCGTGAATCGGTGTGCTCAGCACTGCATGCTGAACAAGACTTGCCAGCTTCAGCTCTTCTTGAATGTGCTGATCGCGCTCCTTATGCCAATCCTTCTCATGCTTGAGTCGCAGAGCCAGACGAATACGCGCCATCAGCTCGACCTTATTGATCGGCTTCGTCACATAGTCAACCGCTCCAGCATCCAGCGCTTCCGCCAGCTTTTTGGAATCGCCTACTGCGGTCACCATAATGACAGGAATATCACGAAGCTGCTCATCCTGCTGTAGCAGGCGGCAGGCTTCAATCCCATCCATTTCGGGCATCATCATATCCAGCAAGATCAGATCAACCTCGTTTGCCTTGGATCGTGAGATCGCATCCGGTTCGCCTACGCCCAGATGCTGAAACATTTCCCGGGCGGAAGAAGAGGTTACGATATTGGTGTATTGTTCTCTTTTTAGAATCTCACGGATAATGATGACATTAGTCGGATTATCATCAACGATTAATATATTCATGCATTCTCCTCATTCCTTCATTTCTGCTTGTCCCGAAGGGACTATATTCAAAACTCGTCAAAAAACCTTCAACACCACCGAGCAGGTGGAGTTGAAGGTATGGTCCTACAATTCAAGGCCCTTGCGGGGACGATGGTCTATGATTTTGATACAACCGCTTTGATCGTCCTTAGTGTGTCTATCCTCTATGTTGCCGAGTGTTAATTCAACTCGCTCATTCCTACTCAGGAATGATGACGAGCGATGACAAGCACCTTGCCCTTATCTAATTCTTCTTCATAAAAGTCAGCTTCTTCTTTAGTGAAGCCGAGAGATGTCATTTTGGAACGAAGCTCGTCGCCCCGTGAGCGAAACACGTTCGCCAGCGAATCGAAAAGTCCCTCTTCCTTAATACCAATCTCCTGTGTACCTGCGGTATCCGCGATTTTGTCGGTGCGGTCCTTTTGATGAGCCAGCACGTAAATATCATCGAATCCATAGCCGGTACTTTTTAGTTCATTCACAACCTCAACTGCCTGTGTTCCATTTTCTACAACTTTTCCATAAGGTTTCGCATCAGTCGCACTCATGTTGTTCACCTTCCATTTCAAAGATTGTCAAAATGGTCATTGATTTCATTAACCAGCTCTTTTGCATTTGAAACACATGATTCGATATTTTTTTCAAATATTTAACCGAACCGCGTCAAACCGTGTCATTCTTTGCTTATAACACGCCTTATTGCGACCATACATCGAAAATATCTGCGCTCACAATATGACCGGTATCCGGGTCGGTAAATACTTTAAAGGCATAAAAATCATTATTGTAGCCTTCGCCATCATCAGCCGTAAACTGTGGTGTGCCAAGTGCCCGGGTAATCTCCTGCTTATTCAGTTCAATATGCTGACCATCCAATTCGACCGCACCTGCCTGAACCGGCACACTAATATAGTAGATCAAGCCATCATCCATCAAGCCTACCGTGACATCATTATACCGGTATTCTGTATAACCGCCTGGCGTTCTGGTAATCTCAGCAGGCTTGCCCAGCTTATGCAGCAGGTCTGCCTTCGAATCCTCCAGCGAAACGCCATTAAGCGTACTGTACGTATGGTGATGATCCTCGTAAACGGCATCGGATACGGACGGCTTATCTACAGCAGTCCGGATGCCTTGATCCGGTGTGGAAGAAGCATATTGAGCAGTTTGTACAACCGCAGTGGGCTGTACGGGAGCAGCAGATACTTGATCGTAACCGGCGTCAGGGGACAATATTCCAGCAAGTAACATCATGAGAGTAATCATCGTCTCACCCTTTCTACGGTCTACCTCTTGTTTAACACTTGCCAACCAACCTACGGAATCAGCTTAACGTGAAGGAGATTTGCGCATTCTTTGCCAGATGTTTGCTGCGATATCCACAACATTCATCCATGCACCTTGCTTGCCGCCATATGTAGCAGCGTACGATTGTAATGTACGATCTTCCGGTGTAGAAGCTTTTACCACACCATGCGGGTTTTCAGCGGACTCATGACCGTTGCCTGCCGACTTCATGCGCTCGAATACAGCGCCGGTTACTTCTTTTGTTTTGAATGTCAGTTCTTTTACGACTTCCGTCACTTCGCTAAGCACAACACCCAGATTGTTGACGGAATCTACGACAGGGTCAACTTGCTTCAGCTTGTGATCGACGTTAGCGGTAATATCATTGACAGTGCGGATCGTCTGCTTGACCTCATACGTCAGCTCTTCCATCGTCTTCTGAACATCTTTCAATGTGGCGGATACATTATCCAGCGAATCTTTAGCTGCGAGTAAAACTTTAACCAGAAATACAACGAGTACTGCGAATGCGATCGCGATAACCGCGACACTGATACTGATGATCATAGATAGGTCCTCTCCTTCGTCACAATAGAAATTTGGTATGTCTTCCGGGGTCAATCCTCATGTATGGATGTTATTCATAACTACCCGCCAGCCTTTGCTACGAAACAAAAAGTACGAGCTTGCCGACTTGTCAAAGCGCCTGTTTCAAACGGAAAAACAAGGGTTAACCATTCACTACCGAAACACTTCACGAAAGAAGGTGAACATCCATGCTGAAATGGTCCGTTATTTTTCTCATCATCGCAATCGTAGCCGGAATCTTTGGCTTCTTTGGCATTGTGGAGGCGGCGGCAACTGTTGCCAAAATTCTGTTCTTCCTGTTCCTGATTCTGTTTGTAGTAAGTCTGTTAACTGGACGTCGAAAGACGTATTAGCAGGTAGCCTAACATACGAATAGAGTGCTGACGGCAGACTATTCCGATTATACGCGATAACGCAAAAAAAGCGAAAAAAGCATGATGATCCTGCAAAGGGTCATGGTGCTTTTTTCGCGTGGTGTTATCTCCATAATAAACGAGGTATTCTCCATAAATCCAGCTTAAATGCTAGCGTAATCTGCCCATCGCCAAATGTCAGATCGCTCACCTGAGCAATCGCAGGCATATACTTGTTCAGTGAAATCCGAATCGGCTCCAGATGAGGCCACTGAAATGCTCCATGCTTCACGGTCGTATATCGATGCGTGAGTATCAGCTCATTGCCATCGCGCGCCGCATCAAAATCAAGCAAGCCACCAAATGGAATTCCCCATAGACTGCCCCTCACATCCGCCTGTACAACGGCACCCTGCCAGGTGAATTTCGCTCCGGTCACGGTTACGCCAGGCGGAAAATGCTGTGCACGATCCAGTAATTCCTGGGTAGCCAGATCATTAAATTCCGTCGGTGAGAGTGTCGTCTCCAGCTTGCGTTGCTGGGCCATCTGTATAATTTTCGCCTTTAGATCAATATCGTTATGCGTCAGACCCGGATCACGCTCCGGTGCAATCATCCAGGCAAGCCAGGCGATCCCTGCCGCTGCAAGCAAACCAAGCACGAGCAGGCTGCCAAGCAATCGACGTACAAAGCGTCGACGACGCGCGGGTACTGGCTTACGTTCATGCTGTACTGGCAATCCTTCCTGCTTCGCCCTGTTATCCGGTTGTTCCTGCTGCTCCTGTGATTGCGTCAACGATACGACCTCCATTTCTTTGCAAAGGCAGCATCCGTTCCATCCGTTCAGACTTCCTTCGGCTCCACATGCACATGTACATAATGAATATTATGCACTTTGGCCATTGTATCTTCAACCCGATCGGTAATATCATGACTGTCGCTAACCGACATATCGGCAGCGACCTCGATGATCACGTCGACCAGCACCTGACTGCCGTTTACCCGGGCTTTGATATCCTTAATCGATTCGACGCCCGGAATAGACGCAATCGTTTCTCGTAGCTCTGGCAATTCCTTTTCGTCAAAGCCATCGGTAAGCCGATGCATCGATTCCTGTAAAATATCCCATGCCGTTTTGCAAATGAGCAAGCCTACGACGAGTGCAGCCGCAACATCAAGCCAGGGCATACCAAACTGTGAACCGATAATCCCTACCGCTGCGCCAATACTAACCATCGCATCAGACAGATTATCCTTTGCCGCTGCAAACAATGCCTGACTGTTCGTCCGACGCGCAAGCGCCAGATTGTAGCGATACACCCCATACATAATCGCTGCACAAAAGAGGGCGACTGCTGCCAGCCACGGCTCTGGTGCCTGCTCATGACCACGGAACAGGGAGCCTACCGCATCGATCAACACCTGAATACCGACCATCGCCATAATGAATGAAGCGATGAGTGCGGCAACCGTCTCTGCACGGAAGTGACCATATGCATGATCCGAATCCGGCGGCTTACGAGCGATACGCAAGCCAATCAATACAGCGATCGAAGCTACAATATCAGTTAGATTATTCATACCATCCGCGCGTAATGCACTGGATAGGAATACATAGCCAAGAAACAATTTGAACGCAGACAGCACGAGATACGATACAATACTCAGCCAGGCACCGCGCTCGCCTTCTTTTAAATTTTGATACACATCAACCATTTCACTGTAGCCTCCCACACCCGGCAACAAGCTGACAGCGCTGGTTCCCGATTTCATTTGTTCATCTTAACAAATGAAATTATTGTGGGTCCAGAGAAACGTTGTAGGGGTAGGCAAACCTTTTAGCCTGCTGTAAATGTTGTAGTGTCGGGCAAATCATGTGGTGGGGGTGAAAATCTGTAACGGGGTGTAAACAGTTTTGCGTTGAGGAAAGATATGAAGATCAAGTGATTTTGTTCAATATAGTGAACGTGGATGGGGCGTTCAGAATATTTTGGATGATCGGTTGGAAGTTAGCGGAGTGAGTGGGCATCAACCACTCCGGGAAGGAATAAGGGGACGGACTCCGTGGAGCCGCGGGAATCTTTGGGATTAGGGTGGACATGAAGATTCCCGCCGCTCCAAAGCAGTACGATATTTTGCTGCGCAAAAATCCCTTTTTATTGAACCCCGTGTTAGAAAACCACTAACACTGTAAGTCGTCCTTTCCCCTTATTTCCTTCCCTTCGTTCTTTGTTTCTAATAGCATACGATTTTTCTACAAGATTAATACTAAAATATTGTTTACAGAGTTAGAGACCATTCGATCCATAACAATTCATATGAATCTAATCTATACGATCTGAACGTAATTCAGTTGAATAGGACAAATTATTGTTGCTATGGGGGATTACATGCAGTTTGAACTAATTTAGAAAAGATGATATATCGTACGTAAATTAAAAGGTATACCTGCTGTTGAGTGAATAGTGATTCTCACCTCTGGAGGGGAATGGCAGTCAGTGAATATAACAAAAAGCCTGAACGATGGGAACATGTTCATGTCCCCTATCGTTCAGGCTTAGGATTGCGTTATGCAGGTGAAGCGGGTATCGGCTTATACTTCAACCGGGTACATTTTTTCACGCATTGCTTGAATTTCTTTACTTTCCAGATACTCATCATAGCTCATCATGCGATCGATAACGCCGTTTGGCGTGATCTCGATGATGCGGTTCGCAATCGTTTGTACGAACTGATGGTCATGAGAAGTAAACAGAATGGTACCGTCGAAGTCGATCAGACCGTTATTCAGTGCCGTGATCGATTCCAGATCAAGGTGATTCGTTGGCTCGTCCAGCAGCAGGACGTTACCGCCCATCAGCATCATGCGGGACAGCATACAACGAACTTTCTCGCCCCCGGACAGTACGCTTGCTTTTTTCAAAGCTTCGTCGCCAGAGAACAGCATACGACCGAGGAATCCACGCAGGAACGATTCATCCGGGTCTTTGGAATATTCGCGCAACCAGTCAACCAGCGTCACGTCTACACCGTCAAAGTAAGCAGAGTTGTCGTTCGGGAAATACGCCTGAGATGTTGTTACACCCCATTGGTAGGTTCCTGCATCCGGCTCTACTTCGCCCATCAGGATTTGGAACAGCGCTGTTTTCACATTGCCGTTCGGACCAACAAGTGCGATTTTGTCGCCTTTGTTCACGGTCAGGGTCAGGTTGTCGATAACTTTCTCGCCATCGATCGTTTTGGTCAGACCATCGATCAGCAGCAGTTGTTTACCTGCTTCACGTTCGCCCTTGAAGTTGATGAATGGATATTTACGGTTAGATGGACGAATGTCATCCAGCGTAATTTTATCCAGCATCTTTTTACGGGAAGTTGCTTGTTTGGACTTGGATTTGTTGGCACTAAAGCGTTGGATAAACGCCTGCAGTTCCTTCACCTTGTCTTCTTTTTTCTTGTTTTGCTCACGGCTCAATTGGAGAGCCAATTGGCTGGACTCGTACCAGAAGTCGTAGTTACCCACATACATCTGGATTTTGCCAAAGTCGATATCCGCGATATGCGTACAAACCGTATTCAGGAAGTGACGGTCGTGACTGACTACGATAACAGTGCCATCGTAGGACGCCAGGAAGTTTTCCAGCCAGTGAATGGATTCGATGTCCAAGTGGTTGGTAGGCTCATCCAGCAGCAGGATGTTTGGATGACCAAACAATGCTTGTGCCAGCAGGACGCGTACTTTCTCGTTGCCGTTCAATTCCTTCATCATTTTGTATTGCATTTCGTTGTCGATACCTAGACCGTTCAGCATTTCAGCCGCTTCTGCTTCTGCTTCCCAGCCGTTCATTTCAGCAAATTCAGCTTCCAGCTCGCCGGCACGCATGCCGTCTTCATCGCTGAAATCCGCTTTTGCGTACAGTGCATCTTTTTCTTTCATAATATCGTACAGACGCTTGTGACCCATAATTACGGTCTCCAGCACTTGGAACTCATCGTATTCGGATTGGTTCTGTTTCAGAATCGCCATCCGTTCGCCCGGAGTGATATGCACATCACCTTCGTTTGGCTCCACTTCGCCGGACAAAATTTTCAGAAATGTAGATTTACCCGCACCGTTCGCACCGATCAGACCGTAGCAGTTGCCTGGTGTGAATTTAATATTTACATCTTCAAAAAGGGCGCGCTTACCGTAACGCAGCGTGACACCTGAAGTACTAATCATGTATTCAACCCATCCTTATCCTTAGTAAAATATAGTAATTAAACTTTCCAATCTCATAAAAAAAAGACAGTATTCGTTCTGTATGAAACGACTGTTGGCAATAGTATAACACACTAGCACATGTAATCGTAGGCGTGACTTGAGGTTTGTGTATTAAATTTTAAAATATATGTTAATAAATCGTATACGTTCTATCATTATATTTTTATAGAACAAAAAACACATCAATTATAATTTATGATGTGCTTTTTGATGTAGTTTGCTTCGTTTATGTACTAGATGAACCAGAAACAAAAAAGTACATTACAATCATGATCAACAGAATACCAACAACCAACCAAATTAGGTTTTTAACTCTCATAATTTACCACCTTTGTAAATTTATATATTTTTAAACCATTTAACTACCATTTATGGTAACATAAACTTAGAGCCATGCCAATATTACAAAAAATCATTATAGGAGGACTCCTTTACTAATGACACACAGACTTAGTTTAATGAAATTTAATCTTCTAATAGCAATTTTATTTTCTTTTACCATCTTTTTTTCTAATAATATTGTATCTGCTGCTGAGGCAGATGTACTTACTCCTGTAGCTTATGAAAAATACTTACAGACACTTATTGATAATGGCGATACAGGAGCTGAAGAAGCATTAACTACATTTAAAAATTTAAAAAGTGATCAAGAAACAGCATTCATAAAATTTTTAGCTTCACCATATTATTTAAATGCACTTCAAACCGGAATGAATGGTGAAAAGAATTTGACCTACAATATTGATGGTACTGATGTAAAAGTTAAAATCAAAGATAAAGATATTGTAAATAATAATAGCCCTCAATTTTCTTTGGCTGCTACTCAGACTTCAGCAAGCCGGTCTATAACTCTAGAAGCATTTGGAATTGACACCACTACAATAACACTTACTGTGAACTGGGAACATAACGGCAGCGTTGCAGTTCGTCCTCTCAGTGTCACTCAAGGACACACGAATAGAAACCCAATCTTGATTTTGTCTGAGCAATCAAGTACACACCCAGGTTATGTTTCTGGAGGTTACTATTACGGTGGTGGAAAATGGAAAATGTATGCAACAGGGGCTGCTGGTGCAATTAGCGACACTATCGGTATAGATATTAAAGGTACTACATTTCAGAATAAATACTTTTCTGTGTACTCTAGTCACCCTGGTATCCCTAACGTTACATGGCAAAAATTTTAATACCTAGTTAAATATATGCATGGCTCTAAAGAAAAAGGACTCTGCCAACATTTTAGTTGGTTCAGAGTCCTTTTATCATTATAAAATGATATTTATAAAACCTCTACCCTACATCAAGATGAAAAATCGAGACAACATTCTACGTGTTATAACGCATCCGAGCGACATGCCTCTGCACGTTGTTCAGCTTCTTCGTCTAGCAAGCCGTGAACAATCAAGGTTTCGCCGTATCCGAGTACACGAATACGTTCCTTAGCGATATGCAGACGATGGCGTTCGGTATCAAGGCGATCCAGTGCTTCGCGTGCGGTGTCATCGGCCAGTTTGAAGGTGCCGTAGTGCATCGGCACCATAATTTCGGCGCAGATGTCATTGAAGGCACGTAGTGCTTCTTCGGGTGTGGTGTGCTGGGAGCTATTGAACCATTCGGGTTCATAGGCGCCGATCGGCAGCAGTGCGACATCGATGCGGTGGCGGCGACCGATCTCTGCGAAGCCGGGGAAATATCCGCTATCTCCGGCAAAATAGACGGTTGGCGGCACGGCGCGTTGCTCGTAGCCCATTTCCTGTCTGGTCGCATCGGCTGTGATCGTTGGATGCGGCTGTACCGGGTCTGGAGCGGTCACCCACGGGTTGTGCTGTTCGTCCGGCATGATCGGATGATGCACAGGCTCCAGCACATAACCGCCCCAGTGCGATGTGTTCGTATCCAGCAGCGTGCGGCGGCTCCAATGCTGGGTTGGCACAAATGTCAGGTTCAGATCGCCGATCTTGAGCGTTTCCCACCAGTGCATTTCATGGCAGCGACCAAAGCCTTTACGCTGCATTTTCCGCTTGAGTCCCGCCGGTACGATGATCGTTGTCGAGCTACGGTATAGCTTGCGAATTGAATTGATGTGCATGTGGTCGTAATGCGAATGTGAGATCAGAATCAGATCAATCGGCGGAATATCCTCAATCGGAATACCCGGCTGTCCAATTCGGCGTTGAAAGGCAAGCCGCTGTGCCCATACCGGATCAGTTACGATATTTAAGCCTTCATATTGAATAAAAAAGGTGGAATGTCCGATCCACGTAATGGAAGCGTCTTCACGATTAGCGTGTAAATAATCCATCTCTGGCTGGTGATGTGGCACAACATAGGAGCGATCACGTAGCGCCTTTCTACGCCGATCGGCACGCCATTGCTTGAACTGCTTGAGTGTCTTGTCGATGCTAACATTGTCTACGTTATGATAACGAGCTTTTGCCATAACAAAACGTTCCTCCCCTGCTACATGCTTAATGGAAGTGGATTGGACTATTTTACGTGGAAACAGGCTTATGCATGAAAATACCATGTCTAAACAACAACTTAAACTGACAATGCCAGGGCTGTGTCATCCACAGTTCCCTGGCATCGTTGGCAGGCGGGAGACACGGCTAGCTGTCTTTGCCTTTGTATTACCCGGTTTCAGACAGGCCGCAACACCGCCTGCATCGGTACAATATACAAGCCTGCCTCCTCATCATGACGAACTATAACCTGTACATCGTACACTTCTTCAATTAAATCGGCTGTTAATATATCGTGTGGATGACCGGATGATAGAATGCGCCCTTCCTTCATCGCAATGATCACATCGCTATAGCGAAGCGCCTGATTAATATCATGCAGCACCATCACAATCGTTAATCCATATTCGTGATTCAAACGCTGAATTAACTCCATAATCTCAAGCTGGTAAAACATATCCAGATAGGTCGTAGGCTCATCCAAAAATAAAATCGGTGTTCGCTGGGCCAGTGCCATCGCAATCCAGACCCGTTGTCGTTCGCCACCGGATAATTGCTCCAGCGTACGAAAACGGCGCTGTTCCAGATTGGTGCAGGCAATCGCCCACTCGACCGCTTCTTCATCCTCAGCTCTGTTACTGGCAAACATCGTCTTATGCGGCATCCGTCCAAAGCTGATCAGCTTTTCCACTGTGAGATCATCCGGTGCTTCGTTCTGCTGATGCACAACCGCCAATTGCCGGGCCAGCTCCAGCGGACGATACCGAGCAATCGCTTTGCCATCCAGAATCACCTCGCCCTGACGTGGCTTGCCGTTGTTAGACATAACGCTCAGCAGTGTGGATTTGCCACAGCCATTTGGACCGATAATGGTCGTGATTTTGCCCTGTTCAATCGTAGTGTGTACACTATGCAGTCGGTCGATTTTGCCATCATATGAAAAGGTAATCCCATTAACGTCCATAGATACGATCACTCCTCCGAATCAGGAAAATCAAGAATGGGCCACCGATCACAGCCATAATGATCGATGCCGGAATTTCCTGTGGTGCCAGCACAGTTCGACCAAGCGTATCCGCGAGCAGCAGCAGCAAGCCGCCTGCCAGCGCGCTGAATGGAATTAGCCATTTATGATCCGAGCCGACCAGTTGTCTACCGATATGCGGGATAAGCAAGCCGATAAATACGATCACACCCGCGATCGCTGTTGCCGTTGACGCTAGAATTACCGCTACGACCGAGATCAGCACGCGTGCGAGCGTGACGTTCAGCCCCAGATTGCGCGCCGTCTTCTCCTGTAGCGACAAATAATTACACCATGTCGCCACCAGTAGCGCCAGCATCAGACCGATGCCGCCATACCAGAGCATCACATCCACATCGATCCACTTTTTCATCGACAGCGTGGATGTAGTGACCTGATTGATGCTTGTCACCGCATAGCTCCCGCGGTAATTAAATGACTGTCCCAGCCCGGAAAAGATCGCATTCACCGCGACCCCGATCAGAATTAGCCGCACCGGATGCAAACCGGAACGCCAGGAAAAGCCGTACACCATCAGGCACGCCAGCGCACCCCCGAGAAAGGAAAAGACCGGCATCCAGAAATATAACGCCGGGAAAATCGTCACTGCAATCAGCGATACGAGCGCCGCGCCAGACGAAATACCGATCACGCCGGAGTCCGCCAGCGGATTCTTCATTACTGCCTGAAACAGCACCCCCGCAACCGCCAGTGCCGCACCTGCCATCACTGCAATAATAATGCGTGGTAGCCGTAGATCACGTACCACATTCACCTGTGCATCGTCTCCGGTCCATAGCCCCTGCACCAGTTGCAGTGCACCAACACGCAGACTGCCAGTCATCGCCGAATACAGCACGACACCAACCAGCAGCACGATGACTCCAATAAAGCTCCATAATCTCTTTTTCTCCTGACGGCGGTAGATCAGCTCGGTATGATCGCTCCGTCCGTCCAGACGTCCCGTTGCCACCGGGGTCGTTTGCATATTCGGCAACATGATTCTCTCCTGTTCTTGAATGGATTGGGATTACTTTGTATTCGGGTACAGCATTTTCACCAGTTCATCCAGTGCATCATTAGCAGCCAGACTGGCGGTCGTACCGAATAAAGGCTCTGGCAGATCGTACACGCGTCCATTTTGCACGGCATTGAAGTGCTTCCAGATGTCATTCGTTTTGAATTCCTCATCAAACATCTTCACCACTTCCTCCGGCATCCCGTGCGCCGCCCGCAGGATAATATCCGGGTTGGATTGCTGTAAATATTCGGTATTGGAGGCGAGATACTCTACCTCCTCACCCTGCACAATATTCGTGCCCCCTGCAATTTTGACCAGATCACCGATGTATGAATTCTCGGTCGCCACCAGATAACTCCCCGGTACACCAAGCAAAATCAGCACCTTCGGCGATGGCTTACCTGCAACCTGTTTCTTGATCTCGTCCACCTTGCTTTGCAGCTTGCTGTTCACTTCCTTTGCCTGCTCTACCCGGTCAAAGCGCGCACCCAGCTTCGTAATTTCATTTTCCATATTGCTTAGACTTTCAAAATTCAAAAACTCGGCGTTAATGTTCAAGCCTTTGAATTTTGGTTCCAGATCGTATTGTAGTGTCGTTACGGACAAAATATCGGTCGGATTCAGCGACATGACCTTTTCCATATCCGGGCTCATCGGGTTGCCAACATCCGGTACATCCTTGTAGCGTGCCGGCAGCGTCTTACTGCTGGTCGGCTTGCCCGCCAGCTCAAGATCCAGTGCATTGGCAATCTCGGTAATCGCTACTGTAGTTGCGACGATGCGCGCCTGACTGTTGCCGGTCGTACTTTGATTATCCGCAGCAGCGGAAGTGGTGGTTGTACCGGATGCAGCAGAGCAGCCAGACAAGATCAGCATGAGCAGAAGCAGCAATGCAACTGGCAGATAAGCAGACTTGCGCGTAGACCTTACTATGCCTGCATTGCTGTTTGGCAGCATGCACACTCCAGTTCCTGTGGACTTGCATGTAGCTCGCGCTGTGCGTGTATTCGCTCCGGTGCGAGGCGATGAATGTGAATGCACCTGTATTCCCTCCAACTCTCAAAATAGTTATCAAAATGCCCACAAGCCCTGGCATACAGAGATGCCAAGACTTGCAAGCGTACAGGCTACTTGTACCTGCATGAATATGCGGTTGTTAGTTCAGTTGTTTTTTGCTGGCTTCATCGAATTGGAAGTGTACGGTATACCAGTGATCATACGGTACACCGCCGATAACAAGACCCGGTACGATAACATGCGTATACGCCTTAATTTTGCTCGACAGCTTATCTACTTTGAAACGAACAATTGTGGTCGCTCCAGTGGAGGAACGCTTCTCCACATCCTTCAATGCGCCATCCTGCTCGACTTGTAATACAGGCATCCAGCTACCGTTTTTCAGTGTCAGCTCGGCATACGTTACGCCATTTTCTTCCACCAGTGTAGCGGTCGGCATCACATAATCGTTCATGACGGACAATTCATCACTTTTATCTTTGTATACTTTGACGCCAATGCTGTATTTCTTTGCAGTTGCTGGTGTTGCAGGCGTTTCAGTCGTGCCTGTGCTACCGCTGCCGGAGCCGTTCGCACCTGCGGCTACTTCTTGTGCTGGAATCGCGCCGGTACCGGATGGATTAGCAGGTGCTGCTTCCTTAGTCGGTGCAGGTTGTGCATCGGTTTTACCGCTACTCGATGTTAACGTTGTACGGTCGAACAGCAGTTGACCACCCAGCTTTTCCTTATTCATAGAGCGAGACGACATGTTTGCATGAGCGAAGATGCTCAGCTTGCTGTCCAGATTCGGAACTTCAAATGTCACGGTACGGGACTTGCCATCCTGTGATTGTGACAGAACCCGTGGCGCTGTGTATTTGCCTTCATGGTCGGTCATAAATACAGGCACCGCTTCGCTATTCGCAATCGTGATCGTTGCGTACACCTTGCCATCTTTTGCCGTCAATTTGGCGGTGCGATCCAAATACGGTGTCAGCACAGAATCTGCATCGGAGCCATTTTTCAAAATACGGTAAGTGGCAGTATAGTCACCATCTGCGATCGTATTGGTGCCTTTACCGCTTGCCGTAGCAGTTGTGGCGCTGTCCGCAGTAACGGAAGCTGTATCAAATTTGAAAGCAAAATCATATACCGTATCGCTGCTATTCGACGTGCTGGCGATGCTTACGCCGCCGGTTGTGATAAGCTGTGCCGGTACATTTTTGGTATAGTCGGATACGCTGAATTTGACCGTTTTGGTGTTTTTCGCTTCGTCGCTGCTGACTACTTCGGCATCTGTATAGGCGTTATTGTTGGAAATGCGCAGCGCCTTGATGCTATTGCCGTTGTTCAGTGTCATGGTGACGTAGCGATTGCCATTTTCGACCGTCAATTGCACCGGTTTATCCGCTGACATAAAACGATCCAGCGGAGACGATGTACCGGGAGTGATGCCCGGTACTACAAGGCTGAAGGGCAGTTTGTAATTACCGGCTGTCAGCTTCGTAAAGTCCAGCGGAACTATCGTAGTTGCTGCGGATAGTTTAGTCGTCTCGTATGGCATAAGCGAACCGATTTGCAGATCCACATCATACGTATGATCGTAAGGTACACCACCAAGCGCCAGACCAGGCACGATAACATGCGTATTGATCTTCACTTTACGCGGCAGTTCGGTTACCGGGAATTGAACGACCCGGGTATCACCGGACGTTTCGATTACCTGCGCCTCCTGTCCACCGACTTTGAACGTTTTAATCCAATCGCTGTTTTTGAGTGTGATCTGTACATAATATTTGCCAGATTTCTTGATTACAGTTGCTGGCTTGCCCAGATAACCATCCATTACGGAAACTTCTTTGGTTCCGTATTTGTAGGCTGTCAGAGGTGCGCTGTATTTACCATCCGTCATGCCGTCCGGTGTGGTGGAGACGGATTGGACGGAGTTCGGATTAAATTGCAAACGAAGATCATGCGTCATGCTGTAGTTTGGCATTTGCACACCGACTTGAGCATTCATAATCGTTTGTAATTGTTTTGTGCTGAATGAAACGATACGCTGGTTGGTACCGGTATCTTCACTTACTTTGTTCGTTTCGATAAATGCTCCATCTTCTTTAATTTTGAAGCTTGGAATAATATTGCTACTCTTCACTGCTAAGGATACATTGTACTGTCCATTCTTCACCGTTACGTTAGCTGTTTGACCAAGATAATTGCCCATCGTAGATGCTTCATCGCTATCGGATTTTATAGCAGCGAAGTCAATCGTATAGGAGCCATCCTTCAACTCGATTGGTTCAGGTGTAAGACTGGAACCCGTATCCGGGTAAGGATTTTCGGGCAGACTGGAGTTGTCGAATTGGAATCGTATACTGTACCAATAATCATAATTAAAGTTTGGTATATAAACATGAGTGTAGGCTGTCAATTTTTGAGACAGATCATCTATAGGGAATTGAATCGTTCGCATATTGTTAGCTGTATCGGATTCAACCGTTTTGGCTTCCGTGTTCACCCCATTGATTGGCGTCTGAAAAGAAACAATCAGATTACTACTTTTTAGTTGAAGACGAATATATTTCTTCCCGTTTTCTGTGATAAGTTGTGCAGGTTTAACCAAATAATTATCCATTCTCGAAACTTCATTTGTTTGATCTTTGTACACCTTATACTGGATATCTTGTGAAGTCACTTCATTCAATATACTGGTGTCAAATTGCAGTTGAACGGTATGCCATTTATCGTATACCTGTCCAGTTGGAGTCGTTGTTACGACATGCACTTTGGCAGAGATAACTTTACTATCTACGGTTAGAGCATCCGCAGCAAATTGAATAGTACGAGTATCATTGGTGGAATCCTTTGAAATAATACCGGCATCTGTGTAATCTGCACCGACCTGTGTTTGGAATCCGGCAATTACGCTACTGCTTTTAAGCGTAAGCTGTACATATTTTTTATTATCTGCGGTCACCACAAGCTTGGCAGGCTTCACCATGTAATTATTCATGCTTGAAGATTGCGTTGTTCCATCTTGTAAAGCCGTATACGTGATCTCTTTTATCGTCCCTTTTGCTGCCTGTACAATATCAGGATCTACAGGTGGTTCTGGTTCTATTACGACAGGTATAATTGGTGTTAATGTGGAAGGATCAAGAATCAAATAACCTGAACTATCCATATCATTAAATTTGTAATTTAGCGTAATGGGACTGTTCAAGTCATATACATCGAAACTGACTCTGGTAAAATTAGTCTTTACTTTCTCTCCCTGCGAATTGGTGACAAAATCAGTTTCCGCTGTATACACGGCTGGATTCGTCTTATTGTTTTGAGTAGCAGTCAGATCAACAAAACTGGTTGCATTTACTCCACGGAAGCTGAATGTGTACTTGCCATGATCAACAATAATTCGACCCGGACGATCAGCATTACCGTAACCTGAACGAAATGCGCTCACTTCTCTACTAGAATCGTTGACGCGAACAACCTTATAACCAATCGTATACTCTCCATCCGCATACGTATCGTACGTGGCCGTAGTCACTGTGGAGTAATTGAATAGACTCAGCGGGTCCTGTGAAGGCACATGTACAGGTGTTTCCGCCGGAGCATACGTGTTACTGCTCACCGTTCCAGACGAGGAATTACGATAGGTGTCAGCACTCACGCTGCTCGAATTGCCGCTGCCCGTGTCCTCTGCGAAAGCCGAAGGCAACGCCGGTGAAATCATTCCGAACAGCATCACAAAAACAATACATTTGATTACATATGGTGCAAAGCGCCTTTTCAAAGTCATGCTCCCCCTGTTAACAAAATAGGCTTATCCGGGGCCGGGCAGCCCCAGATAAGCAAATTATAGTTATTCTAGTTTATGGATATCGTTTCTTTATTTGATTATTTATTCGATGCTGTCTTCATCAAACAGGTATTGTACAGTGTACGTATGATCGTATGCTTGACCTGCAATTTCCGCTGGAACGACAACTCGAATTTGCGCGTTCACTTTGGCAGACAGATCACTTACAGGGAATGTGTAGGTTACTGTGTCACCGCTTGTTGTCGATGAAGCAGCAACATAGGCTCCGTTTTGTTCTGTTTTGAAGGATTTGATCCAATCTTTATGATTCAGCGTTACTCTTACTGTTGCTTTGCCGCCAGATACGATCAGCACCGCTGGTTTACGGGAATACTCCGCGCTATTCATGTAGGAAGGATTGTTCGTGCCATTTGCGTACACAGTATAGTCGATAAGATACGTACCATCCGCTACCGCTGCATCCGCTTTGGATGCCCACGGTGCCATCAGAGCGCCAACCAGAGCGACGATCATTGCGATCATAAGTGCTTTCAGCCACGTACCTTTGTCCATACGGTTAATCGTCATATTCATCGTGTTCATTCTCCTTCGTTTATCGTTTGATTAACGGTTCCTTTGTCCCCAATTCCGTCTTACAGAGCGTAGTGTAAATAACATTCGAGTGCTCTGCAGACACAGCATGTGATGCCTGTGCGCCGTTGAACAGACTATCTTCTCACAATGCCAGTACATGCTTCTATGCTGGAAGACTTACAGCTTCCCTAGCGGTAATCGATTATTCAGCGCTGGAAGAATCGAATTTCAGGTCAACATTGTATTTGCCTGTGTAGCCGATGGATGGGATTTTGATCTCAGCGTAAGCGTTCAGTGTTGCATCCAGATCAGCAACCGGGAACTCAACAACACGAGTATTGTTTGCTGTGTTGGTGCTAACTACTGTAGCGTCAACCAGTTGACCGTTGTGTTCCACTTTGAACGTAGTGATCAGGTTGCTGCTTTTGATTGTGATGCGGGCTTTTGTTACGCCATTAGCTACCGTTACTGTTGCTGGCTTCACCACATAGCTGTCCAGACGGGATGTGTTATTTGTACCATCTGCCAGTACCTTGTAATCTACCGAATACGTTCCGTCTGCCAGTGCTGCATGTGCCTGACTAGCACCGAATGGCAGTACCAGCATGCCCAGCAAAGCTGTCATTACTATAGCCAGCAGTGTATGTTTGAAGCTCCATTTTTGATTACGGTTGATTGCGATATTCATAACAACACTCTCCTCAATTTGGGTGGTTTGGATGAATTACTTTACTTTTTTCAAGCTACTTCGATCAAACTTGAAGCGAATCGTATAGTCATGGTCGTAGTTGTAGGAAGGTACAGTAACGTGAATTTTCGAGATTAGCGGATTGTGGATATCTGCAATCGGAAATTGAACGATACGCGTGTCTTTGGTCGTATTCGTTTTGAGTACGGTGCTATTTACGATTTTGCCTTTATACTTCACTTTGAACTGAGTCGTCCAGGCGCTGTGGTTAATCGTAATTTGCATCGTCATTTTGTTGCCAGTCACATAGAGCTTGGCAGGCTTCTCAAAATAATCGTTCGCCATCGATACGGAATTGTCTTCCGCCCGCAAAATATCGTAATTCAGCGTATATGTACCTACAGCCGGTCTGGAGGATGAAGCTGCTATAGCGGAAGCTGGAACAGTTCCGACCACAAGCACAACGATCATAATCATCCACAATACCGGTAAAGCCAATTTCCATTTCATTGGTGACGGGGTTCCTCCTTTCAACAGGTTATTAAGAATACTGATCGAGTTAATTGATTATCATTCTCAATTAACTCTAAAAAATAAATGTCCACCGGGGACATGTGAAATGCTAATTTTTCCCTCCCTGTTCATTATCAGGGAAGTGGTGTGCATTACACAATGCCAATGGTAGACTATACTTTTCTAACTTGTCAATACGTCAATTTTTGCTTAAACCCTCATTTTTCAAGGTATTTCAGGCATCCTTTTTATTTTGTTTTCATCTATACGCACATAAAGCTAACATGAAATTTAAAGATTTTTGCTAAAAAAATAAATTAAAATCAATTTTATTGTTGACGCCTCAAATGATATTAATTATCATTTAGCTTAAGATAATTGAAAATCGTTATCAATTATCATCATGAAATATTTTGTATACATATGGCAGGAGGAATATATCTTCATGAAGGCTTCTTATCTCGGTTTATCCGTCCTGCTGATGTGTGCACTCGTCGGATGCAGTCAACCAGCTAGCAATAACTCATCTGTATCGTCAAGCTCAACAGTAGCCGAAGCGACAGGCTCATCGGTAACGGTTACCGATTTTGCAGGTAGAACGGTCAGTCTACAGCATGCACCACAGCGAATCGTGGCGCTTAGCAATGGCGAGGTGAATATCATTTATGCACTTGGTGGAACGGTTGTGGGACGTCCAACCTCCAGCAGCGGCGCTCCGATCAAGGAGGCGGAGAATGTACAGACGATCGGCTCCACTCACGAGATTGATCTGGAAAAGGTCGCCTTGCTGCAACCGGATGTCGTGCTTGGCAACAGTCCAATGAATGAAAAGGATATCCCATCCGTGGAAGGCATCGGTGCGCAAATGGTACTCAGTGCTGCCAACTCGGTTGACGATATACAGCGGCAGATTACTCTGTTTGGACAGTTGTTACATAAGCCCGCTCAGGCGTCCAGCCTCAACGCTGAGCTGAAGCAGCATATCGCCAAACTGGCTAAAAACAGTCAGGCCAGTGAAACACAACCGAAAGTGCTGCTCGTCTATGGCGCGCCCGGTACTTACATGGCGGCACTGCCCAACTCGCTCAGTGGCAACATACTGGAGCTGGCAGGAGGACGAAATATTGCTGCCGATCTGCCCGGACTGCAAAGCTATCCACAATATGCCCAGTTGAATACCGAGCGGGTCGTGCAAGCCGATCCAGATTATGTGTTCATCATGACCCATGGCAATAGTGAGGAAGTGAAAGCAGGCTTTCTCAAAGAAATGCAGGACAATCAGGCATGGAGCAATGTAAGCGCAGTGAAGAACAATCATGTGGATGTGCTTCCCTCCGATCTATTCGGAACCAATCCTGGCACTCGCGTAACCGAAGCGCTCGATCTGCTGCACAAGCTGCTCTACCCGGATACCGCAGCTCATGAGTAATATCGATATTCACAAGCGATCACGTCGCCGTCTACTGCTTGCCGTCGTATTGCCAGCACTACTTATCGTAGTGTCATTGTACAGTATTGCTTATGGCGCTATCTCCATTCCATTGTCCGATCTGCTGGCGGTATTATCCGGTCAACAGGACTCCGTATACCGGACGATCATTATGGATTTGCGCTTGCCGCGGGTGCTGATCGGCATGCTCGTCGGCGCGTGTCTCGCTGCTTCGGGTTCCCTTTTGCAGGGTGTTATGAAAAATCCACTGGCTGATCCCGGCATCATCGGCGTTTCGGCAGGCGGCGGATTGGCAGCTATGGTCACGATGGTTATTTTGCCTCAGTTCAGCTATCTTCTGCCAGTGACAGCATTCATCGGTGCTTTTATCACAGCGATCATCATCTACTCCATGGCGTGGGAGCACGGCGCTTCGCCAGTCAAAATTGTACTGGCAGGCGTAGCGGTGAATGCACTGCTCGGCGCAGTCACGAACGGCATTATGGTTGTGTTCAGCGATCGTGTACAGGCGGTATTGCCCTGGCTATCCGGCGGATTAAACGGTCGTAGCTGGCATCATCTGGAGTTCATGGCGCCTTATGCGCTAATCGGTCTCGTGCTGTGTCTGTTCGCCATCCAGCCCGCTAATCTGCTGCTGCTCGGTGACGATTCAGCAAGATTACTCGGGCAGCGAGTAGAGTTACAGCGATTCATGCTTATTATGCTGGCGGCATTACTGGCGGGTGCAGCAGTTAGTGTGGCAGGACTGGTTGGCTTTGTCGGTCTTGTTGTGCCGCATATGATCCGGCTACTAATCGGCGAAGATTACCGCTTTCTACTGCCGTACTCGATGGTTGGCGGCGGCGCGCTCGTTGTACTGGCAGATCAGATTGCCCGTTCATGGTTCGACCCGATCGAATTGCCAGTCGGCATTCTGTTAGCGGTCATCGGTGCTCCATTCTTCCTGTATTTATTGAAACGAAAGGGGCCGGTGCTGTCATGATATCTGCCAACCCCACATCCGCAGATTCGACCAATAACACTTTGCTACAGAAGCCCATGCATTCAGAGTCACCTTCAGCTCTCCACCAGGCTATTCATGTGCAGGATATCGCTCTGAATCGCGGACATTTCCAATTGGATGCCATTTCGCTATCTATTCCGGCTGGTAAAATGACCGCTATCGTCGGACCCAATGGTTCAGGCAAATCGACCTTACTGCGCATCATCGTACGGCTTCTCAAGCCGGATCGTGGCACGGTTCAGGTATTAGGACAATCTTCGTCACAGTACAGCCTGCGAGAATGGTCGCGTCGCATCACCATGCTGCCGCAGCTCAAAGAAGCGTTACCGCAGCTTACCGTACGCGAGCTGGTCGCTTATGGGCGTGCTCCACACAAGCGACGCTTTCAAACCTTACACAGCGCCGAAGACCATGCCATCGTGCAGCAGATGATGGATTGGACAGGCATCGCCGCTTACAGCGACCGGATGTTCCATACGCTGTCCGGCGGCGAGCAGCAGCGCGCACGCATTGCCATGGCACTGGCTCAGCAGACGCCAGTGGTGCTGCTGGACGAGCCGACTACCTTTCTCGATATTGCCCATCAGTTTGAAGTTATGGACATGCTGCACCGGATTAATCGCGATACCGGTTTGACGATTGTGATGGTGCTGCACGATCTACAGCAGGCAGCCGCTTACTGTGATCATATGATCGCCCTCAAGAGCGGAGGGCTAGCTGCACAGGGACAGCCGCTGGAGTTGTTGACGGATGATTTTATCAAACAGGTATACGGCATGAATGCCACTATTAAATATGAAGGGAATTATCCGGTCATCGTACCGGTTATCCCTCACCATTCAGGAGGAATATCCCATGATCATCGTAACGAACACATCGCAAATCACCAAAGGTAGTGCCCATCTGCTTGTTGAACGTTTTGATAAAGTCGGCAAAGTCGATTATATGGAAGGCTTTCTCGGTCTCGAAGTACTGTACAATGACAGCAACAAGGAGTATGACGAAGTGACGATCAGCACACGCTGGGAAACGAAGGATCATTTCCACGGCTGGACACGCAGCGACGCCTTCCGCGAATCACATGCGCACCGCAATATTCCAGATTATATTTTGGATAATAAGATTGCGTTTTATGATGTGAAGATTGTGCGCCAGCCGCAGCAAGGAGAGTTGCATGAGGCTGAAGGGGATCAGGCGGCGGTGTGAGTCGTGATTGAGTAGTGATATAGCAGTGATGTGTACCATACTTGCCATGCATATGTTCTAAGCATACGAATGCTAAGCTCCGTTATGACAAAAGAATGTCACGGATGAGTGATACTGCTGTAGATCCATACAAAAAGTTGCACAAAATATTAATGGCATGAAAGATATATAACAAAAGGCTGCTCCGATGTTAAAAGGAGCAGCCTTTGTTGTATCAGGGCGACTTGATGATGTATATCACTTAAAGTGAAATGCTCAAGAGGATAACTACATCATTTTGGTTTGGCATGGCATGCTCAGTCTTTACTCACTGCTTCAGTATATTCATCTACTTATCTACTTCATCACGTACTTGCCGAATCAATTCCATATACTGTGTATCGCCCAATCCATAATGCGAGAATAATTTTAGCATATCGTGCACCAGATATTGCTCGGATAGATCAGGGTGAGCTGTAATATGGCGGATAAGTTCGTTATCTGCATGTTGTAATTGGAGGTAGAGCCGAATGCTTTGATACATGACAGGCAGCATTGGTTCTTCGGGCATTTGATGATGCAGCAGAACCTGTTTATATAATGAAGCAAATGTGCCCAGCTTCATTTCGGTCTGTTGTACATCATAGGTTTGTTCTTGTACGGTATTGAAGTACACCGTGCCCCGGTAATGCTGTTGTTCTAGATAAGCGAGCATCGTTAGCAGGTTGAGCTGACAGAACATATCGTCTCCAAACCAGAGAACGATGCATTTGTAATCATGTAGATTGGTAAATAGCTGTTGTAACGGATTTATCACAATCTGTTTGTATTGCTCCACTGTACTGTTATGTCCTGTAGCCCGTATGGAGCAGAAGGACTCGCTGAATAGATCGTCTGTCGTTTCATGCACACACATCGCTTCATTAAAAGGAACATAGTCACTCGCTCCCATCCATTGATTCGACTGAAACTTCTCGTACATGTGCTGTCCATTCAGCACATTTAATAGTTCTTGCTCATATAACTGTTCCACCTTATCCTGCAACTGTAAAATCGTTTCTGTTGCTGTCATATCCGTTGGAATCACTCCTTCGTGTTTATTAAGATCTCGTCTTGCATACATTTGTAATGGCTGAGGATGACGGCGATAAGCAGCAGGTGTCACGCCAAACACATCCTTGAATGCTCTGGAAAAAGCCTCCTGTGAGGAATATCCGTATTGCACCGCAATATCGATAATTCGCTCATCTGTATTACTCAAGCGGGATGCAGCCAGTATCGTTTTACGCAAGAGGATATATTTTTTGATATTGATGCCGGTATGATGGCGGAACAGAAATGAGCAGTAAAATGGTGAATAGCCCATCTGGTGTGCCAATTTGGGCAGTGACAAGTCTTCCCACTCAGTGAGTGAATGTTCAATCTGGTCGATCATCTGCTGTACAGGATGGTTGGATAGATCTAATGGCTTCATCCGTTGCTCCTTTCTCATCACCACTGCTATAGGTTCTGTATGTAGTATAGGCGGCGAATCGCGATAGCTTTTGATAGTAATTGCGATCTTGTATATTTTCCCCTTACAAGCTGGAGGTTAATTCATCCGTTTATAGGAATGCTGCTAGAGATTGTCCTCAACTACCTGGACCTTGCTTCCAAAAGACGTCTTGCACAATCATCTACTTCCTCAAGCCGATCCTGTGCACTCGGAGCATATGCCAGTTCGCGTAATTCTGTTTGAAGTTGTTGGACAACATCGTCATTCAAACAGGGTAAAAAATCACTAACAATAAAATACTTCCAACTGGAATCAGTAGAGCGCAGAATAGCACGTAGCGGTTCTGTCAAATGCATCTGTTGAGGAATCAGAATAGATTTCACATCAGAAAAAATGGGCCAGTTTGCATCCTGTAGCCATTCAAGGAGCTGCGGGATCAAAGGAATCATTTGATCCGCTTCTAGCTGTCTTAATTGTTCAATACGTTCAAAATCGTCTTTGCTTTGTGGGATGTAGGAATAGATATTCATATAATTCACGCTCCTATTTAATGATGAAGGATGTAGCAACGTTCATTTTCTATTTATACATCAGGGATTGATCATCTCGATTGTAACCTGCTTGCTATGGTTAAAATGAACATAGAGAGCAATCGTTTCTCCAGGCACCCTTCACTTCTCATCAACAGCAAACAACCCATTTTCACCAATTGAAAGGAGCAAGATCGTATGTATAGCGTAATTCTGGTTCGTCACGGAGAGAGTGTATATAATCAGCAAAATCTATTCACAGGCTGGACGGATGTGGCGTTGACGGAGCGTGGCATTCATGAGGCGCGGGAAGCCGGGCAATTGATTCGCGAAGCGGGTTATACATTTGATATGGCATTTTCGTCGGTGCTCAAGCGTTCCATTCAGACGATGCATTATATTTTGGATGAGCTGGATCTGCTCTGGATTCCGGAGCAAAAGGCGTGGAAGCTAAACGAGCGTCATTATGGCGCTTTGCAGGGACTGAGCAAAACCGATACTGCACGCAAATACGGCGAAGAACAGCTTCATCTGTGGCGACGCAGTCTGACCGTTCGTCCGCCGCTGCTCAAGCCGGATGATCCGCGTAGTCCACGTTTGGAAGAACGTTACAAAGGCATTCATGAGCATGATCTGCCGCTCGGCGAGAGTTTACAGGATACCGTCGCTCGTGTGGGTGAATTCTGGCATCACCGAATCGTCCCGCTTATTCGTAAAAAAGAACGGATTCTGATCAGCGCTCACGGCAACACACTACGCGCGCTAATTAAATATATGGAAGATATCGATGAGAAGACGCTAACTGATCTGAATATTCCGACCGGCATTCCACTTGTCTACGAGCTGGATGAGCATGTGCAGCCGATTCGCCGCTTTTATCTCGGTGAGCAAGAGCATATCGACCGTAAATCTGCCGAGGTTGCCGATCAGGGAAATGTGACGGAATAAGAATACGATCAAGCGTATAGTATACTGTAACTGTATATAACGATGTGGCAGATTCTACACTGCATGTCCACCACCCGTACACATCATTATATACAGCGTGCAGATTAGCCATACATATGAGGAAAATATAGCATTTCCCTATCCCCACTCATAAAGGAGAGATTGATGATGAATCAGGATATGCGCAGCTTGCTCCACCATTATGAGACGATCCCTGTTAAGACCAGCGACATCACCTATCCCGCACCCGCCGAAGATGCTCACTTACTGCTCGTTATTCCAGGTGAGAATCTGCTCGAAATGATGGAAGAAGTCGCTGAGGAGCATGATTCGTTTGACGCGAGCGTGCAAAAGAGTATCGCTGCCTCTGAGGACTTGTCGCTTGCGGATGGCTTGCGTCGTTCTATTTCCTGGCTACTGGAATACAACGAATTACCAGCCGAGTATCAGCCACTGGAAAAGTTGTCTGTCGATAAGCTGTATGCTGCGTATCGATTATTGCAGGAATCGGAGGAGCCACTGGATATGCTGGATGAACAGATGGTTGCGACCGAGCGCACATTGCCTGTACCGGATGCAAACTGGGCTGAATACCGTCAGGAGGATGGTGCGTTCTGGCTGAAGCTGCCCGAAGGGAGAGAATATGAAGCGCCTGTGATCATTCCGATGGGTGGCTATAATGAATGCCCGATGCCCGAAGTGCAGACAGCGATTTTCCGCGAATGGCAACGGCAGTATGGCGCCTATCCCATAGCTGTAAATGAAAGTACATGGATTGTACGCGCTGATCGCCGTCCACAGACGGATGCAGATGCACTGGCAATTGCACGACAGCATGTGTTATTTTGCCCGTATGTGCTGGAAAGCTTTGATACGATAGGTGAATATGCGAGTTATTTGCAGCAGCAGGATATCTGGTATTTCTGGTGGGATTGAGGCGAGATAATTTGATGGCCAGGTGCTTGTAAGCTTGCACAGTTATACAGCAGCAGCCTGTGATGTGCTATGTATCAAATCATATTTCATTCGTTCAGCACAGGTGCAACTTGCCTGTGCTTTTCATTTGCAGACCACCAGATCAGACGATCCCCTATTCATTTTAGATCACGGCTGTGCCAGTCGCTGGTCATTTGGGGTACAATAGATAAGGATCGAACCGTGGAACATTCCATTTTCATACTTATTCCATTTCATATATACAGGAGGTACAACAACGATGAATATTTTATCCATTGAGCCTACACCGAGTCCGAATACGATGATGCTACGTGTGGATGAGACGCTGCCAGCAGGTATGCGCAAAACGTATACGCTGGATAACGAGCGCTCTGCGCCTGCTTTTATCCGCGAGATGCTGCATATCAACGGTGTAAAAAGCGTCTTCCATACCGCGGACTTTGTCGCACTGGATCGCCGTGCTAATGCAGATTGGTCAGCGATTCTGAATGAGGTGCAGGAAAAGCTCGGACGTGATGGCGTCGATAACAAGCTGGAGGTTCCGGAAGACCTGTCTGGCGAGAATTTTGGTGAAGCGAATGTGTTTGTACAGTTTTTCCGTGGCATCCCGATGCAGATTCGGGTAAAAGCCGGTACAAAAGAAGAACGGATCTCACTCTCGGATCGCTTTGTACAGGCTGTCACTGAGGTTGCCAGCGCAACGCTGATCAAAGAGCGCAAGCTGACCGATTACGGTGTGCGTTATGGCGAGCTGCCGGATATCGCGCGTGAAGTAGAGCAGGAGCTGGAAGCTGCCTTCCCCCCAGAGCGTCTGCGCAAAATTATCGAGCAAGCGATCTCACATGGTGCGAGCAATGAGGAATTTATCGAGCAACGCCGCGAAATGTCCCAGCAAGAAATCGCCGACGCGCTGGAGCATAACGATTGGCGTGTACGCTATGCCGCCTTCGATGTACTGGAGCCAGACGAAAGCAGTCTGCCCATCATTCGCAAAGCACTGGACGATGAGAAAATGCAAATTCGTCGCCTCGCTGTCGTCTATCTGGGCGATCTGAAAACTCCAGCCGCAATGGAACTGCTATACCATGCACTGGAAGACAAATCCGCCGCCGTCCGCCGTACCGCTGGCGACACTTTATCCGATATCGGCGACCCAGCCGCTACACCAGCGATGCTGAAAACACTACAGGACAGCAGCAAACTCGTGCGCTGGCGCGCAGCCCGCTTCCTATACGAAGTCGGCACTGAAGAAGCACGCGAAGCGCTGGAAACCGCCGCCCTCGACCCCGAATTCGAAGTCAGCCTACAAGCCAAAATGGCACTGGAACGCATCGAATCCGGCGAAGAGGCAGCCGGCACCATCTGGCAACAAATGGCCCGCAGCCGCCAGCAAAATAATTAACTTTATGCAAAAAAAAGCAAAACTATCGCTTCCCCCATATCAAATACTCAATATCGAACAATCAATACCAAAAAACCAACACCAATAAACCAATACAAAAGTCAGACAATCCATTACAACCCAAACCACTCTGACTCTTACTACAAAAACCGCATATTCCCCTATACGCCATACAATCAACTCCATTCCATGTACACAAACTCAAAAACGAGTTTGTGTACATTTTTTATAGATCACGTATTTCATAGACTATGTATTTCATAAATCACATCCTTTTCACCCAACAACAATCCGGCCATCTCTATACCTACTCACCACATCTTTCTAATCGCTACACTACACCCTTACAAAATACTAAATACACTCATCTACTACATCAACTTCTTTATCCACCCACCCTCAACCCCCACCATTCCCACCCCACAAACATAAAAGAACAACAACAAACGAATTCAAACTGCCGCTCCCCACCAGAAAGATTATAAAAATCCCCGCCCACATCTCATTCCAGAACATGAATGGAGATCATGAGCGTGAAAATATAAATCAAAACATGTAAATTCAGAAATACGAATGTGCAAGTACACAAATGACTCGAACTTAATTAGTAAAAAATCGCACAAACCATACTGCTAACTAAAGAATACTGCTCCGACATAAGATAGAAGCACAATGAACAAATACGAGATAAATAGATACACTATAGACACTATATAAATTCAATATAGCTACTACAAAACTTAAATATAAATGCTACGTAACTTCAATTGTAATTAACTTTAATTACAGAATACTGCAACAAACGCACTAACTGTATGAACAAAAAGCACGATTGAACTGAATCGCGAATCGAGCATATGTATGCTACCCAATCGGAACGGAGGCAAGGAAATAAGGGAAAAGGACGACTTTGGAGCCCGGGAATCTTCATTCCTTCCTAATCCAAAAGATTCCTGGGCTCCACCTGAGGACGTTCCCTTATTCCTTGCCGCAAGTGGATGATGCGCCCCGCTTAAATTAGCCAAACACGCATTCCTAATACTAAAACACTCCCTCGGTTCAAAGTAATATCTCTTATCTCTTATCTCTTATCTCTTATCTCTTGTCTCTTGTCTCTTGTCTCTTGTCTCTTGTCTCTTGTCTCTTGTCTCTTGTCACTTGTCACTTGTCACTTCGCAATATAGCACACCCCCACCATTCCTCCTTACACCCATGATTTTTTAATATTCCCATCAAAATCATTGCCAAACCCGCCCCAAAAAGCTATACTGTAACACATCCGTGTCAGTATTCCACTGATACGCAAGACAACTGCATAATATGCCTCATCACACAACCACGATGAGGTAGAGGTCGCAACATGAATCAGTACAAGCGGAGCAGGCACAGGAGTTGCCGTTGATCCCGGTTGGAAAGGTCATGCTGCCGAAGTGCGGTGCTGTACTCCAATAGCACCTTGCTGGGGCTGTACTCGAAAGGGACAGAACTGTCACAATGAAAAAAACCTAGCCTTTCATTGTGTTGAGCTATCTTAAAGGGGAAGTATGATGCGGGATCGATATCGATAGATCGCAGCTAGCCTGTGGTCTATTTTTTTATGACCCTTCTTCCCCTGAACGATGATGAAGGAGTGTATCCAAGCAATATGAGTTCACCTGCAACAAACACAACCAAGACCCAACTGAAAGCTGGACTTCGTGCCAGACATATGACCATGATCGCGCTCGGCGGATCGATCGGAACCGGGCTGTTCCTTGCGAGCGGCGGCGCTGTCGCGAATGCTGGACCGGGCGGTGCGCTGCTGGCGTATGCATGTGTCGGCATCATGGTGTATTTTCTAATGACAAGTCTCGGAGAAATGGCGACCTATATGCCAGACTCCGGTTCGTTCAACACATATGCTGCCCGCTTCGTTGATCCTGCCTTTGGCTTTGCGATGGGCTGGAACTTCTGGTACAACTGGGCCGTAACGATTGCTGCCGAGCTGTCAGCAGCCACAATTATTATCAAGTACTGGTTCCCGGATAGCTCCTCCTTTATCTGGAGTCTGCTGTTTCTGGCGTTGATCTTTTTGCTAAATGTGTTATCGGTTAAAGGCTATGGAGAATCCGAATACTGGTTCGCCATGATCAAAATCGCGGTCGTTGTGCTATTCCTGATTGTCGGCGTGCTGATGATCTTTGGCATTATGGGCGGCGAGGCAGTCGGCTTCCGTAACTTTACGATGGGTGATGCGCCGTTCCACGGTGGACTGCTCGCTTTTATCGGGGTATTTATGGCGGCTGGCTTCTCGTTCCAGGGCACCGAGCTGATCGGGGTCGCTGCGGGAGAAAGTGAGAACCCGCGTCAGCATGTGCCACGCGCGATTCGTCAGGTATTCTGGCGTATTCTGATCTTCTACATTCTGGCGATTCTGGTGATCGGCCTGCTGATTCCGTATACGACGCCGTCCCTGCTCGGTAGTGATTTGACGGATATCGGAGTAAGCCCGTTTACGCTTATTTTTGATAAGGCAGGTCTTGCCTTTGCAGCGGCTGTGATGAATGCGGTCATTCTATCGTCCGTGCTATCTGCGGGTAATTCGGGTATGTACGCCTCGACTCGTGTATTGTTCGCGCTGGCACGCGACGGTAAAGCGCCGAAGATGTTTGCTCGACTGAATGCTCGCGGAATTCCGCAAAATGCACTGATCGTAACAGCAGCATTCGGTATGCTGGCATTTTTCGCTTCATTATTTGGCGATGGGATCGTGTATAGCTGGCTGCTGAACGCTTCCGGCATGTGTGGCTTTATTACATGGCTCGGTATCGCGATCAGTCACTATCGGTTCCGCCGCGCGTTTGTCGCTCAAGGACGTGATCTGAATGAACTGCCATTCCGTGCAAGATGGTTCCCATTTGGGCCGCTATTCGCCTTCGTGCTGTGCGCGATTGTTATCGTCGGGCAAAGCCTGTCTTACATTACGACAGACGGCATCGATTGGAAATCGATTTTTGCGACCTATATAAGTGTGCCGTTATTCCTGATCCTGTGGCTTGGCTACAAATGGAGTAAACGAACACGCCTTGTGCCATTACAGGAATGCGATCTGGATACAGGCGCTCGTCACGATGTGTAATTTAATCTGTTCAAGAGATGTAATTCTACACGTTCCAAACATGTATTCCAGCATTCGTTATGTATAAGCATGGCTAAACGTTCTGCCAGCTTCACAAAATTACTGGCAGAACACTGCTGAAACCAATAATGAAATTAAAAAAACCTTTCCGTTCAGCGAATCTGATCTATAGCAGATCATGGTCGCACGATGCGGAAAGGTTTTTTGTTATCGATGCTGTGCCTGACTTATTGCCAGTACAGCGTTACTTTCAAGTCGTTATTGCTGCTGTTCATCGATTGTACAGTATACGAGATCGAACGTACACCAAGTGAAGACAGGGAACGCAGATCACTTTTCAGACTGGTCAGATTACCGTTGTAGCGGAATACCAGCATCGTTTTGCCATTCGTGCGTGCGGATTGCACCTGAGATTTGATCGCTGCGCCAGAAATGGCTACACTGTTCGCATCTGCAGTCGTGTTACCAATCGTCGCATAATCGAGCGAACGTGCCAGTTGCTGATACACGCTGGATTGCGCGCCGCCTGTGCTAATCAGCTTATCCAGTGTGCTCGCATAGGTGGTATTGGCAGCCGGATACGTTTTGGTCCAGTTATGATCCTTTTTCATCTGAGCATCGGTCAGCAGATAATAATCGGTATCGACTGCATCGCCCTGATCAGGAACCGGATCATCCCAGGTTGTATCGAGGTGATACCATATCCCGTCCAGATTCACGAGATTCCAGGCATGCAGCTCGCCGCCAGCGGTGCCTTCGACGATCAGATTTTGAATGCCTGCTTCCTTAAGCAGCTCATAAGTGAGTAGCGCATAGCCCTGACATACCGCAGTACCATCGTGTAAAGCTTCATAGGCGGTATAGCGAGTATAGGTCTCATCGTACTTCACATTGCGTACGACCCAGTCATGGATCGCTTTTACCTTCTGGTGATCATTCATATCCGTTGTTACGATATTGGACAGAATCTGCTTAACTTGATTTTGTACATAAGCGGTCTGTGCAGCAGTTTCCCGATAATTCATGGTCACGGTAACTTTGGCGGAATAAGCATTTTGACGCCAGCTCAAGCCGTAGCTATCCAGTACATACTGTGTGTACGGATCTTTCTCCAGTGCCTGCTCAAAAGCATCCTGAAGCATCGCCTTCAGGCCTGTAGTCGTTCCACTGTATACGAATGTCGTCTGTGCATCACGGTTCATCAGAGCCTGATAAAGCTGATTGACCACATCGCTGGAACTGTACATAACGGATTGTGCAGTAGCTGCCTGTGCAGACTGCGGAGCATTAACAAGTGGCAAGCCGGCGAACAACAGCGTTCCGGCCAGCAAGGTTTTGGCCCAGAGATGACTTGAGTTTTTCATTCAGACGTATCCGCCCTTCCAAAATTGAATTCGCTTTAATGCATTATATCGGCAAAATGACAGGTTACAATAATAGAATAAACAAGCAATAGCACAAATTATTTTTGCCTTAATCATACAACGCATGAACGATTCGATAGTTGCGCGTATTCGGCATATTGGCATCTCCTCCAGGGCGGAAAAGCTTGTTATTTTGCTCATTATAACACCCTGACTCATGCAATACATAGTCCCGAATTACAAGACAGCAAAAGACAGGCTGCTCTTCTATCAAATGCTGGAATCGCACGGTACGAATGCCCGTATCCACTGTCCCATTTCCCTTCCTTCACACAGGAGCATATAAAACAGGACAGGCGAGCGATAAACGCAATTCCGCGTTCATCGCTCGCCTGTCTGTATAGCTCCAGTACAGTCTATCTATCAGCCACGCAAACGAGTCAATCTACGATTCAGCTCTGCCGTCTGTGTGTACACATCGCGATAGATGGCAAATAGCTCATCATACCGCTTCGTACGCTCCGCATCCGGTGCATACGAACGCGATGTGCGTAGAAATGCCGCTGCACACTGCTCCAGTGATTCGAACCAGCCACTACCATACGCTGCTAGCATCGCTGCACCCATCGCAGGTCCCTGCTCATTTTCAAGACGTACTACAGTTGCGCCAAAAATATCCGCCTGCATTTGTAGCCATGTCTCATTTTTCGCACCGCCGCCGATCGAGATTACCTCGGTAATCGACTTGCCGGATTCACGCAAAATATCGATCGATTCACGCAGTGAGAAGGTAATCCCCTCCAGCACTGCACGAGCAAAATGAGGCAGCTTATGCGAAGCATCCATACCGATAAAGCTACCGCGGATATCTGCATCCGGATGCGGTGTACGTTCCCCAACAATGTAGGGCGTGAACAGCAAGCCGTCCGCTCCAGGTGCAATGTCATCAATGCCACTCAACAGCGTCTCAAAGGACTGCTCTGCTGCAAATGTGCTGCGGAACCATTCCAGACTGTATCCAGCGGCAAGCGTAACGCCCATAATATAGAACGCATCGCGTTCACTATGATTGAAAAAGTGTACTTTACCTTCAAAATCAAGATCCTTACGCTCTTCATATGACAGCACTACACCGGATGTGCCGATACTACACATCGTCTGCCCTTCCGCCAAAATACCAGCACCTATCGCGCCGCATGCATTATCCGCTCCGCCGCCATACACACGCGTGCTTTCACTCAATCCAGTCTCCGAGGCAATCGCAGGCAACAGTCCGCCCACATCATCAAACGATTCCACCAGCCGTGGGCAAAAGGACATCGGCAGCTCGAATGCCGAAGCGATGCGTTCACTCCATGCTTTACCTGCTACGTCCAGCAGCAGTGTGCCCGCAGCGTCCGAGTAGTCCATCGCCAGATCACCTGTCAGCCGGAAACGCACATAATCCTTTGGCAACACAAACAGAGCTGCACGCTTCCAGTTGTCTGGCTCATGCTCCTGCACCCATAATATTTTCGGCAATGTGAAGCCTTCCAGCGCACGGTTGCGAGCAATCTTCAGCAGATCGTCACCGAGTGTCTCTTCAATACGGCGACACTGTGCGGTTGTACGCGTATCATTCCATAGAATGGCTGGACGAATCACTTCATGTCCCTCGTCCAACAGCACCAGACCGTGCATTTGCCCGGAAAAGCTCAATCCCTCAATCTCACTTGCCGCAACGTTCGATACTTCAAGCAGCCTGCGCAGGGACAGCAGCGTCTTTTGCACCCAATCTTCAGGATTTTGCTCACTATAGCCGGGCTTTGGTTGAGATAGCGGATACGACTCCGATGTCTCAAACGCAACCTGACCCTTCCGATTCACAAGCACCGTCTTGACCGCACTCGTCCCCAGATCAACACCGATCACATAGCTCATACATTAACCTCCCCAGTGATAGCCGTTCGTTTACCTGCTTTGTATCACATCTATCGATGACGCTTAGTTAGCATTGGTAATAAAAGCAACAAAGCCGCTCCCCTCCTCCCTTACGGGAACCGAAGGAAGCGACTGTTGTCTGTTCTTCTCGTATTACTCGGTGACCAATTACTCTGTCACGAGATACTGGTTCAATGTTGCTTTCAGCAGTTCTTCACGGCCAGACTCGTTCGCACGCGGCTGCTCATTGTTCAGCGCGTAGTCAGCAAGCGATGCCAGTGTTGCTTTGCCGTTTACCACCTCTGCACCGATACCTTCGCGGAAGCTGCTGTAACGCTTATCGATAAAGTCCTCGAATACGCGATCTTCCAGCAGGCGTGCTGCGGTAGTCAGACCTTTTGCAAAGGTATCCATACCTGCGATGTGTGCGATCACGAGATCATCCGCAGTGTAGGAAGGACGGCGTACTTTCGCATCAAAGTTAATGCCGCCGCGACCGATACCGCCATTTTGCAGCACTTCATACATCGTCGTAGTTGCCGCATACAGATCAACCGGGAATTCATCCGTGTCCCAGCCAATCAGCATATCGCCCTGGTTCGCATCCAGCGAGCCCAGCATACCGTTTGTGCGTGCTACGCGCAGCTCGTGCTGGAATGTGTGCCCTGCCAGTGTGGCATGGTTCGCTTCCAGGTTTAATTTAAAGTGATCGGTTAGATCATACTTTTGTAGGAAGGCAATTGCGGTTGCCGCGTCGAAATCGTACTGATGCTTTGTCGGCTCTTTTGGCTTCGGCTCGATCAGGAACTGCGCATCAAAGCCGATCTCCTTCGCATAATCAACAGCCATATGGAACATGCGTGCCATATTATCCTGTTCCAGTGCATAATCGGTATTCAGTAGCGTTTCATAGCCTTCACGGCCGCCCCAGAACACATAGTTTTCGGCGCCGAGACGTTTGCCGACTTCCAGACCCTTTTTGATCTGTGCAGCCGCATGTGCGTACACATCTGCATTACAGGTCGACGCTGCACCATGCATAAAACGTGGATTGCTGAACATGTTCGCTGTGTTCCAGAGCAGCTTTTTGCCCGTTTGCTTCATGTTCTGCTCGATCAGCTCGACAATCGTATCGATATTGTTATAAAATTCGCGGAGGCTATCGCCTTCCGGTGCAATGTCCACATCATGAAAACAGAAGTAAGGAATGCTCAGCTTGTCCAGCAGCTCGAACAGAGCTTCAACACGAGCTTTCGCCAGATCCATACCTGTATAAGAGCCCCACGGACGGGAAGCAGTTTCGACACCAAACGGATCAGCACCACCGGCAACGAGTGTATGCCAGTACGCCATACCGAAGCGCAGATGCTCTTCCATCGTCTTGCCAGCCACTACCTGGGTTGGATTGTAAAATTTAAAAGCATACGGATTTTTGGATTGGACACCTTCATATTGCACACGTTCAATATCTGCAAAATAAGCCATTACATAAATCCTCCTCTGATTCGTTTTCGGTCATGAACTTCCGCGTCCGAATCGGTGTTGCTCCTGTCGTACGCTATCCGTTCTGCCATATTTAGCTTGAAAGAAATCGTTTACATCGCTATCCTAACATATATAAAAGACTTTGTCTATTCATTAAACAAAGTCATAGAACGTTCATTCTGGAGAGGAGAAACATCATGAAAATAACAGGTGATCAAGCACTCGTCAAAAAAATAAACAAATCGCTCGTACTCGATAACATTCGCCTCTATGCTCCATTATCCAGAACCCGTGTCTCTCAGCTCACCGGACTGAATAAAGCGACCGTCTCCAATCTGGTACAGGAGCTTATTGACGATCGGCTGGTGCTGGAATCCGGTGAAGGACAATCCAGCGGTGGACGCAAGCCGCTCATGCTGGAATTCAATCCGAGCGCAGGCTATGCGGCAGGCGTAGAGCTGAGCGTGAACGAGCTGACGATTGTACTCACCGATCTGGAAGGTAAAATCATCACCCGTCATACGGAGCCGCTGCCGGATCACCGTGTCGAAACGACACTGGAGCTGATGCAGCGTATGATGGCGGTGCTGGTCGCCGAGGTGCCCCCTTCCGTTCACGGCTTGATCGGTATGGGCGTAGGTGTACCGGGCATGGTGGATGAGCAGGGTAATGTGCTATTCGCACCGAACCTTGGCTGGGAAGGCGTACCGCTGCGCGAGGAATTGGAGCAACTGTTCGGACTTCCGGTCACGATCGATAATGAAGCGAATGCAGGCGCCATTGGTGAGCTACAATTCGGTGCTGGACGACATGCACGGCATCTTGTGTATATCAGTGTCGGTATGGGGATTGGCTCCGGTATTATTATCGATGGACAGCCTTATAAAGGTGCACGCGGCTATGCCGGAGAAACAGGACATATGTCGGTTGAAGCGAATGGTCTGCCTTGCTCCTGTGGAAGCCGGGGATGCTGGGAGCTGTATGCTTCCGAGCTAGCCTACGAGCATACGTTAATCGATCCGCATCCGAATACCAATACCGCCTACTGGGTACAGCAGGCGATGTGGGATGAGCCAGAGGCAATCCGCTTATTCCAGCGCATCGGCGAATATCTTGGTGTCGGTATTACGAATCTCGTTAACAGCTTCAACCCGGAGCTTGTCATCATCGGCGGACATATGCGTCAGGCAGAGCCGTGGATCGCTCCGCATGTGGAGGCTGTTGTATCACAGCGTACACTTCCCTATCATCGTCAGAAGCTGGTCATTCAATATTCGGAGCTGGGTGAACAATCGACGGTAATCGGTGCCGCCTATGCAGCAATCTCGCAATTTCTGGGGCGGGTACGGGTATCGATCTAATGCTGTATTTTCTCTCCAGAGAAGGATACCGAATTAAATTCCATCTTATCGATCAATATACTGTCAATATACTTTGATACGTTTATTCTTCCACCCTGTTCTGTTACAAATTAAGCGGTAAACAACTACCTTCAAGTCCTCCCTCACGTCCCGGTTGTTTGCCGCTGTTTAACAATTGTGTTTGACTGGAAATTATAGTATGCTAACAGCATCAGGGCGGCGATGGCTGCTCTGCATCCGGCAACATCAAAAACCATTTTGAAGGAGTTGGCGACAATGGACAAAATGTGTATGCAGATGATGATGGGAATGTGTATGGAAGACATGATGAGCAAGATGAACAACATGAAGATGATGATGGACATGTGCAGCAAGTCCGGTATGAGCATGAAGGAAATGGATATGGACATGGATATGATGATGAGTCGTCTGCAAGAGTGCGATGAAATGATGACGTCCATGATGACGATGATGCGCGACATGAAACAAGCCAGCATGTAATTCACAAGGAGCTGTGAATGATGCTGGCTTGTTTGGATTGGCTTTGAGCTGTACCGGTGCAACGGTACAATTCAAAACGGTATCATTCCGAATGAACGACTGAATCGGCTCGATTCGTTTTTACGAAGTAAGCTTGAAGCTTGGCTTTGAATCAATTTTGCGTTATAGCCTAAATGTATAGCTCAATATAGGATACCGACCTTTCGATAAGGTCGGTTCTTTTTTATACTAGAAGGGAAGCATCCCTTGATTATCGACAGGATTCACAATCGCTATGCAGGGACAGGCTCTCTGCCTGAATCTGACGCGATACCGAAATACGCTCCAGCTTTAATTGCCACCATTGCTCCAGCAGACGCTGCTTGGAGGAATCGTCACTCGTTTCACGGATCGAATCGTACAGCGATAATAGCTGCTGATTAATACGATCGAACTGTCTCCACAGTTGCTCCGTAACCGCCCATTCACGTTGCCACTCCTCCGAGTGGTTCAGACGCTTCAGATTGGTCAAAATCTCCTGCTGCCATTCCGCATCACCGATCTGGATTGCATAGTTGAGCAAGTCCAGGTAATCATCATTTCGTTCTGTCACGATATTATGGATAGAGTTTACGATTTCATTCACCTTCAATCTCTTTGTATACCGATTATTATACTCGGAATAAATGAGATTTCAACCGAATTTCAGCTAAAAGTGACCGGAATCGTTATAGTTTTATTCGATAACAACGATGCTTCGATAGAGCCCTTTTAAACGGATGGAGTGGCAAATGCTTTGCTTTTATTTGTTTTTTTACTTCCATTTGCTTGCTCACTTACTTCAAATTTGACGTAAAATCGCCTTATTTATAGCGAACGATGCAGGTGATTATAGTCTATAATTTCGATATTGGTAATTGCAGGAACTTCGTGTGTGCCTGTGTATGAATGACTTCTGCTGGTGTACATCCGGTAACACCACCCACCCTACAGATTAAAAGAAGGTACGGATAAATAGAGAGAATCGCGCCTGGCAAGCTGGATTGTATGAAGCTGGCGCAGTATAACTTTATTGGAGAACGTAGTGTGACTTTATACGCAAACAATCAAGTATAACGTCCACGTTTGCTTCCTGATGACGATGACGTAAACAGATGATGAACCTACTGTGAAATGGAGAGAAAGCAACTATGCATTTTTGGGAAACTGCTGATATTTCGTTGCCCTTTTATGTACTGATGTTTTTGTTTGCCCTGATTATTGTGCCATTGTTCAGTCTCGGTGTATTTAACTTTTCGCAAGCAAAGCGAAAAAAAGGGATTTCCCTGTTAATGGCAGGCTTTGGGATTTTTCTGATTTTCCAGGCGATATCGAATGTCTGGTTTTAGCATGAGACAGCGGACATCAGTCGATCGATGTACCCTATTAATTCAAGTATAATAAAGCCAGTAACTCTTTGCGGAGCTACTGGCTTTGTTTGTATATCTTTATAGGTGGAACTTTTTTAGTTTATAGGTCTAGCTTTCTATAGAACGATCCTACTATGATCTAAATACATAACGAAGGAGAATGAATATGAATCTTCATGCCGTACCTTTACCACAGCTTCAGCCGAGCCCAGGAAGCCTAATTGCCCTATGTACACTACCAGCCTGCACAGCAGAACAACCATTATTGTTAGCTATGAACATGGAAGCAGAGCTATGGCAAATTGAACTGCTGACAGGTCGGACTCAGCAGTTAGCGACGATCCAATTGCCAGAATGGGAATCTGATCATCCTGTGCAATTGATCGTTAGTCCTTGTGGTCGCTTTGCCGGTGTGTCCAAACGAAAAGGCAAATACGCCGTGATTGTTGAGCTTACATCGGGGACAACCGTTCTCTCACTGGAACGTGGGGAGTATCATTATGAGCAATCATTCTATCCACTTGCCTTTATTAGACACAATGAACAGGTGCTACTCGCTCACGGTACAGATTGGAATCGATTAGACCTTACGATGCTTTTTCCAGAAGTGAAGTTGCTTAGTGAACGTCCTATTCCCAATTCTCGAGGAGCATCCGATGCAGAGAAAGCACATTATCTCGATTATTTTCATGGTAAATTATATGCTTCTCCCCATGGAACCTATATCGCTGAAACGGGCTGGATATGGATGCCTGTCGGGATGACTCGCATCTGGAGTAATACGGAATGGCTTACTAATGTATGGACAACCGAGAATGGGACTTCACTGGATTCAGTCTGGCAACCATTGGTTGATTGGGATCTACCTATGGTATGGCTGAATGATGAGCTGGTAGCCATCTGGGGTCAACTGGACGAGGATTTACTGGACAAGGAAGATTGGGGACCGGAAGGTACGCAGGCGACCATTATAATCTATAATGCCAAGCTACGAACCCGTCATGGAATCATACCGAATATTCCTGACTTTGCAAACTCTCTCCCAATGCCGCCAGGGTTCTTTGATGACGAGGCTCAACTGGCTGTCTCTGCGATGGGTAAGCTATTCGCATGGGGCAAATCTATACCTATACACGTATGCGATTTGTCCACATTACAGTTGGAATACAAGCATTCTGATCAGAGCGTACAGCCGGATCTGTATCATACTGAAGCCGATCTGTTTCTAAAAATAGGCTCAGGTTGTATTCAGGCATGGCGATACGCATAAGGATTTCTTGTTAGCACAGATGGAACTGCAATAGATGGGATTATACTATTACCTGGAAATGACCAATCCTCCTTAATGTGATTTATATTGTCTACATTGTTATAAATGAGCAGATAACATTTAGGAGAGACTCTATAAAAAATGCACGCTGCATCCCATACATTCGTTTACCTGAGTAGGCTAACGATGTACAGAGTACGGCGTGCATGTTGTCTGTTACCCTCTTACTTATATTTATAACTTACATCTATGAACTACGCATATGATCCTGCGATTACCCAAACTATAGTTACAGCGTTACCGCCGCATGCTCCGCAGCTTCGATAAATTTCTCTGCATCCATCGCTGCCATACAACCGCTACCTGCTGCGGTGATCGCTTGACGATAGCGTGTATCCTGTACGTCACCGCAGGCAAATACGCCTGGGATGTTCGTTTCCGATGTGCCCGGATGTGTCATGATGTAACCATTCTCGTCGGTTGTGATCTGTCCGCCGAGGAAGCCCGTATTTGGATGGTGACCGATCGCTACGAATACACCGTGAGCTTCGATCACTTCTTCTTCGCCGGTTTCATTGTTCAGTACTTTCAGTCCAGTAACGCCGAGTGGGCCTGCTACGACTTCAACAGGTGTACGGTTGAGTGCCCATTCGATTTTGTCGTTGGCACGCGCGCGATCCTGCATGATTTTCGAGGCACGCAGCTCTTCACGACGGTGAACGAGTGTTACTTTCGATGCAAAACGAGTCAGGAAGCTTGCTTCCTCCAATGCGGAGTCGCCGCCACCGACAACGGTGATCTCTTTGTTACGGAAAAAGAATCCATCACAGGTTGCACAGGTGCTGACACCACGACCGATATTGTCCTGCTCGTTCGGGATGCCAAGATATTTCGCGGTTGCGCCAGTTGAGATGATCAGCGTTTCTGTGACGATCTCGCCTTTACCTTCCACTTGAAGCTTGAAAGGACGCTGGGACATATCTACATTGTTCACCCAGCCTGTATAGAAGGTAGCGCCAAAGCGTTCAGCCTGTTTGCGCATATTGTCCATCAGTTCTGGACCCATAATTCCGTCAGGGAAGCCCGGGAAATTCTCTACTTCAGTTGTCGTTGTAAGCTGACCGCCAGGCTGTGGGCCTTCGATGATAAGTGGACTCATATTAGCACGCGCCAGATAAATTGCTGCTGTCAATCCAGCAGGACCTGTTCCGATAATGACTGATTTATACATCATACATTCCTCCATCAATTGTTTTTTGAATGATTTTTGTAAAAGATTAAGTAGAAGAGCATTTATACAGCAATGTGCAAGACTGTAGTTATCTAATGCACACATATAAACTATCGTAAATTATATTGTATACAATTAATTTGCTTTGAAACTATTTATAGTATGCTTCTAATCGTGCAGATAGTCAAATGAAATTTTGATGAAACGCCGAATATTCCTTTGCGGATGACAAAATGGCTCAGGCTGCGTCCACGCTATGATTCCTCGTGGACGCTAAGCCTGAACCCGGCTGGCGATAATGTGTATTCATCGCCCCATGTATATATGGATTCCGTTATTACATACCATAATGGATGGTTACAGCGCGGCGAACGCTCCTTTTAACGTGCACGCAGTAAACGCAAGCCGTTCAAAATAACAAGAATCGTACTACCTTCATGTCCCACCACACCAAGTGGCAAAGCCAGATTATCGACAAAGTTACCGATAATGAGCAGCATGATTACGCTAATAGCGAAGATCATATTTTGCCTTACGATCCGGCGTGCACGGCGTGCCAGATGAATCGTCGACGCAATCTGCTCAATGCCATCGTTCATCAGCACCACATCTGCTACTTCCAGTGCTGCGCCGCTGCCTCTCATCCCCATCCCAAGTCCGACCGTAGCGGCGGCAAGAGCAGGTGCATCATTCACGCCATCGCCTACCATCACGACATGCCCATAGCGCTCTCGCAGCTCCGTAATACGTGCTACTTTATCCTCTGGCAGCAAGCCAGCATAGATATGATCAACTCCTGCGGCATGTCCGATCGACTGTGCTACCGCTGGACGATCGCCAGTTAGCATCGCTACCTGGATACCAAGCGCCTGCAACTGATGTACTGCCTCTATCGCCTGCGGACGTAGCTCATCACGAATAGCGATCAGTGCCACAATCTGTTCGCCTTGTAGCATAAGCGAAACGGTCTTGCCTTCCGCTTCCAGTTCAGCACGGCGACTAACCCAATTCACATCTGCGTCCGGTCGTTCCAGCAGATCAGCACGACCGATTTGCCACTGTTGACCGTTCCATTCACCTGTGATGCCCCAGCCTGTGATTGCTTTTACATTATTCATCTCCTGCGGCTCGATCCCACGCTCCGCGCTATATTGTACAATCGCGCGTGCGAGCGGATGCATCGACATCGCTTCCAGACCTGCCGCGATAGATAGTAACCGCTCTTGCTCACCTTCTCCTGCTGTGGTGTTCATTAGCCAATCGGTTACGACAGGTTCACCAAGTGTTAGCGTACCCGTTTTATCAAAAGCGACTACGGCAGTCATGCTCATATTTTCCACATGCACCCCACTTTTGAACAGTACACCATGACGAGCGCGATTAGAGATTGCCGACAGCATGACAGGCATAATCGAAGAAACGAGTGCACACGGCGAAGCGACAACGAGAAATACCATCGCTTTATAAAAGCTATCTCCCCAGCTCCAGCCCGGAATCAAAGGCAGCAGCGCAATCAACAGCACGGTCACCACGACGACAATACGCGCATACAACGATTCAAACCGTTTGATAAAACGCTGGGAAGCAGGCACTTCCGTTTGCGCGGATTCGACCATTTTAATAATTTTGGCAAATACCGTGCCCTCTGCGGATTGTGTAACTTCGATATATAGCGCACCTTCACCATTGATCGTCCCCGTAAACACTTCATCACCTGACGACTTGGATATCGGCAACGACTCTCCAGTAATCGATGCCTGATTAACCGCTGAGTGACCACGTACAACCTTACCATCTGCCGGAATTAGCTCGCCCGGCTTCACCATCACCAGATCGCCGACACTTAGCTGCTCAATGGATACATGCTCCACTTTGCCGTCACGCATCCGCAGCGCTGTTTCTGGCTTGAGCGACAACAGGGCGGAGATGTCCTTGCCGCTGCGTTCATTCGTATAGCTCTCCAGCGCGCCGCTCAGTGCGAAAATAAAGATCAGCATTGCGCCTTCATTCCAGTAACCGATCGCGGCTGCCCCCATAGCGGCTGCGATCATTAACAGATTCACATCCAGATCGCGCTCCTGAATCAGCGTCTCTACACCTTCACGCGCCTTCTGCCAACCGCCGATGCCGTAAGCGAGAATATACAGCACAACGGATAGTATGCCGGGGCCTTGTGTGGATGATAATAGCCATGCGAGCAGCATCATTGCACCGCTACCGAGTGCCGCTTGCATTTCGCGATTTTGGATCAATGCTTTCAGATTTTGACGACCTTTGCCTTCGGGAGAAAATGGGTTTTGCCCCTGACGAGAAATGCGCGGAGCTGGCATCATTTTAATATGTTTCATGAGATTCACGTTCCTTTCGTACGATGCTAATTGAGAATGACTTACATTATTAATGCCCTTAAAACAGCTCATGCTGCTTTGGGAGCCCCAAAGCAGCATGATTGGTAATGAGAATGATATTCATTTTTGACTCACTACAATTATTTTTACCTGGACCAACTTTTGACTCGATTATAATTCGCTGTTCCAAAAAAATCAAGCACTTCCCGCAAAATAGACGATGTCTTTTTGCAGAAGGTGCTTGATTTGGACTAAAGGTACTGGATCATTAACGCTTCATTTGCTGCGATTTTGCTCAGGGCTTGTACACTCTTCCCCAGCCGTAGCCAGCTTCCTCGGACACATCCTCCGGCATCCCCGGTAAAATCAGCCCTCCGTCGACACGCAGATTGATACCTGTAATATAGGAGGCTTCATCCGAAGCAAGCCATGCGACCGCTTCGCCGATGTCACGCGGTGTGCCCATGCGTCCAAGTGGAATCTTTTTACCGAGCGGTTCGGTCAGTGCATTTTTGTCCAAACGATTGACGGTTGCACCGGGAGCGACGCAATTGACGCGTATACCATGCGGCGCCAGCTCCAGCGCAAGTGAGCCGGTCGAGCGAATCAACGCAGCCTTCATCCCACCATAAATGCTATCATCCGGATAAGCACGTTCGCCGCGAGAGGAGGTAATATGAACGATATTGCCCGGCATATTGCGCTCGATCATCGCCTGCGCTGCATACTTGGTAGCAAGGATCGGTGCGCGGTAGTTCAGCTCCACCATCCAGTTAATATCTTCTTCCTCCAGATCCAGCAGCGGCTTTCGCGTGCTCGCTCCTGCATTGTTTACAAGCAGATCGATCCGGTCAAAATGCTCGACCGTCTCGCGTACTGTTCGCTCTACTTCGTTTTGCTTCGTTAGATCACTCTGGATGACAAATGGCGCTGCGCCATAGCTATGCGCCAGCTCCGCTACAACCTGCTCGACCTCTTCACTCTCCGATTGATAGCTGATTGCCAGACGGTAGCCCTTCTGAGCGAGCACACTGGCGATGCCTCTGCCAATTCCGATAGCTGCACCGGTGACGAGTGCAACTTTGCGATGCGCCTGCGATACATTGCTCATGATCCGAATGCCCCTTTCGCACTTCATTGAAATGGTATGGGGATCATTACCCATCACAGGAGAGGATACATCCTTTGTATGCAAGATGAAGCAAAATTTTATTGTACCTCTCTCAGACGCTGTGCTGTCTGCTGCCATACTTGCCGCATATAAAGGGACGCCTCTGGCAATTGCTCACTCACAACGCCTTCGAGCGAGATATCGATATGCGGCTTGTACTGCTGAAGCAATTCGAAAAAGTACGGATAATCCAGCATGCCCGTACCGGCTACACATTCCTGCTTCGAGCCATCCGCAGCCATCGTAATATCCTTCGCATGAATCAAAATGATGCGATCCGCCAGCAGCTCGAATACCTGCCGCAAAAAGCCCTGCTGATCCGCTACATATTCCGGCTTCATCATATTGCACGGATCAAACAGCATCCCGATGGCAGACGATGGCACTTCCTCCATTAGCCGCGCCATCGCCTCAGCCGTATGTACCGTATGAACAGCAACAGGCTCAATCGCCATATGCACGCCCCATTTATCCGCTTCCTCTGCCAGCTCGGCTACCGTATCACGCAGTGTACTCCAGCCTTTTTCCACATAATGCTCCGGGTCGACCTGCTGGTACGTATCAAAGGAACCTGTCTCCGTCGCTACCATGCTACAGCCAAAATCACGCGCATACCGCAGATGCTCCTTGAAACGTGCAATCTCCTGCTTACGCACCTCACGATCCGGATGCACCGGATTGATATAGCAGCCGAGCACAGCGATACGGACGCCCTGACGCTGGAATTGCTCTGCGATATAATTGCCCATGCCTGGACTGAGTCTACCGTTGCGTGTGTCGATATCGGAAATCGCTTTGGCAAGCGCCAGTTGAACTCCGGTAAAGCCGCCAGCCGCTACGCGTGCAGCCAGATCAGCGACAGGTTGTTTGCCATAAATATGAGAAAGGACAGATTGTTTCATCAGTGCACCTCATTTTTAGTTGGATGGTGGGGGGAGGGTGTGTGCGCAAAATTGGGTTGTGGGCAGCTACCCCTCCGGGAAGGAATAAGGGGACGGACTCTGGTATCGCACAGGAATCTACGGATTAGGAGAAAGTTGTAGATTCACGGGCTCAAAGCTGTAAGATATTTTGCTTTGCAAAAATCACCTTTTCATTGAACCCCGTGTTAGGAAGTCGCTAACACTAGAAGTCGTCCTTTCCCCTTATTTCCTTCCCTCCGTTCTGTGCGGCTCGCATACGAGTTTGCGTACATCTCTTAAGATTGCTTAGTCGCTTATAAATAAAGTGCAATGCACGTTGTACATTGCACTTTATATTTTTTAAGCGTTATTGCCTCAATTCTTCATGATCGATTCATACGTTCTAGCTTGTTTGCAGATACTATATTATTTTAAATGTTATTCCCTCGATGCCGTTTGATCGAAGTGTCTTATATGAATGAGTAGATCACATAGAAACACTATAGAAGGAAGATCTAAAACTTAGCGAGCCATCCAGCCGCCGTCAACGCATAGTACATGGCCATTCAGATAGTTTGATGCATCTGAAGCGAGGAAAACGACCGGGCCCTGCATGTCTTCGGCTGTACCCCAGCGTGCGGCTGGAATGCGTTCTGTGATGGAATCAAAGCGTGCCTGGTCGGCTACGATTGGGGCGGTGTTGTCTGTTAGCATGTAGCCGGGGGCGATCGCATTGACCTGCAAGCCCTTGGATGCCCATTCGTTTGCGAGCGCCTTTGTAATACCGGCTACGCCGTGCTTGCTTGCTGTGTAGCCGGGTACGTTAATCCCGCCCTGATAGGACAGCATTGAAGCGACGCTGATGATTTTGCCGCTGCCGCGCTCGATCATATGACGTCCGACGAGCTGAGACAGGTAAAATACAGTTTCCAGATTCAGATCAAGCACATCTGCAAAGTCTTTCCATGAATGCTCTGCTGCTGGTGTACGACGAATGATGCCTGCATTGTTTACGAGGATATCGATTTGCCCTTTAAAGGCAAGTGCCTCGGTTACGACTGCTTCCAATCCGTCATGCTTGCTCAGGTCAGCCTGAATGGCTATGGCCTGGCGTTCCAGCGCCTGAATTTTGCTTACCGTATCCTCACTATTGGAATACGATACACAGATGATATCTGCGCCTGCCGCTGCCAATCCTAGCGCCATTCCCTGTCCAAGTCCACCGCTCGTACCGGTGACAAGCGCCACTTTTCCGCTCAGATCAAATGCGTTCATGCCTTGTTCAACTCCCTGCATCATATTGGCTATACGATCACAGACAGACCGCCACCACTGCATGCTGGCTGCGCTGACTGGCTTACAATTGGACTTGCATAGTATATGCAACAAAGTATATGCAAATTTTTCGTTTTTCGTTATACACTGGATCGGCCAACCATCAGCCTCGTGGCATGCCGTACCGATGGTAGTATCTTACACGTTCATCACTTTACAGGCTCAAAGAATACGGTCAAACATTAGCCTTAACCAGCAGTGCTACATTCAATAGCAAGTATTGGAAATATTGATATAGTCTAATGATTGAATGTCATTTACGCGCCTGCCTGATCGAGCGGAATACCTGCCTGTTGAAAATGCTTCGCCTGTTCACTCGATAGACCACTATCTGTAATGATCATATCCAGCTCCGAACAGGCGGCAAATGTCCAGAGCGCGAACTGTCCAAACTTCTGATGATCGATCACACCGTATACCTTTTGTGCCGTATCGACCAGTGCTTTTTTAAATGGCACCAGATCACCTGTATAGATGGACAATCCAAACTCGGGATGCAGTGCTGTCGAGGATACAAATGCTTTGTGAATATTCAATCCACGCACATATTCAATCGCCTGACTGCTGACCAGCATGTTCCGATTGCGCTCACCGCCCGGCACAACAAGTCGAACCTGCTCTTTTCTCGCCAGTTCACTCAAAATGAACAGATCGTTCGTCACTACCGTTAAGGGCATCGATGGCAAACGACGTGCAATTTCCAGCGTCGTACTGCCGCCATCCAGTGCGATAATGTCACCGGGCTGAATATAATGCAGTGCTCGCTCAGCGATCTCGCTCTTTTCTGGCATATGCTTCGTATTTGTACCTTGACCGGACAAAATGCCATACTGGTCATTCTGTGCCAGCACTGCACCGCCATGCACACGCACAAGTAATCCCATTTCTTCCAATTTGGCAAGATCCTCACGGATCGTTTTGCCAGTAACATGCAGTGTATCGCTCAATTCGCCAACCGTAATTTCCTGACTGGCGATTAATAATTCCATTATGCGTTCATGACGCTTCAGTGCACTCATCCGACGAACCCCCGTCCCTTCCAGTCATCGCTCCGGTCGATTCTCTCTGCCGGCGATTGTGCTGGAATGGTGTTTTTGGGTTTATTTTAAATCTTTCATAGCAACGGCGTCCATATCATCGAATGTCTGATTTTCACCAGCCATTGCCCAGCAGAACGTATAGTTGCTTGTGCCAACGCCGCTATGGATCGACCAGCTTGGGGAAATTGCTACCTGTCCATCACGTACGACAAGGTGCTTCGTTTCCTGCGGCTCGCCCATAAAGTGGAATACAACGCTATCCTCCGGCATATTGAAGTACAGGTACACCTCGGAGCGACGGTTATGCGTATGACAGGGCATCGTGTTCCACATATTGCCCGGCTCCAGCTCGGTAATGCCCATCACGAGCTGACAGCTCTTAATGCCGCCCTGATGGATATATTTATAGATCGTACGTTCATTAGACGTTTTGATATTGCCCAGATGCGCTGGTGTTGCATCTTCGCGTGTTGCTTTTGTCGTTGGATAAGCCTGGTGAGCAGGTGTCGATACGAAGTAGAATTTAGCCGGTTCCCCGTCATGGCTGGCAAAGCTAACTTCCTTCGTGCCGAGCGATACGTACAGACATTCAAATGCACCGATCTCGTACTTCTCGCCATCTGCCGTTACCGTACCGGTCGCACCGATATTGATAATGCCGATCTCGCGGCGCTCCAGGAAAAAGTCAGTCCCGATATCCTTCAGATTCACTTCCAGCTTGATCTCCTTCGATGCCGGAACAGCGGAACCGACGATATAACGATCCACATGACTGTAAACGGTTACGAGTTCATCTGTAGCAAACAGATTCTCGATCAAAAACTCCTCACGCAGACGTGCGGTATCAAACGTTTTTACATCATTCGGGTGGGACACATAACGGTTTTCCATGCTATTCATCCTTTCGTTTCGGTTTTATTTAAGTTCATATAAGTTTATATTAGTTCATTTTGTTCATTTTGGAAAGGGTTAAATCGGACGAAATGGATGAATATTTTACACTGAATCGTTATGGATTCATAAGCTGTGTTGAGGTATACATATTGATATAGAGGAAATTCCAGGGGGATAGATAAGCAGCAGGTACGGGATAGATAGAAACTAAACTGCTAGCAAACGCGCGGAATTCCCTTATTTTATGATAAATGACTAAGCTTCTATTCATATTCTATACATATTGGTATGGTAGGATAGAAAGAAGCTTTTCAAGCATAGGGAAAGACGTATACACCTCTCGCCTTAGCAGGATCGATCTGCTGTTCAAAAGCAGAAACAAGTTGAAGGCTGAGCAGCGCTAGCTGTATAACGACAGCTATATATGGCGAAAGCTTTGAACGACCTGAGTTCTGAACCACTATTAATTTCATCGTTGATGATGAATACCGATATAAAGGAGCGTAACGTTATGGTACGAATACTGGTTGCTGATGATGATGCATCCATTTTGGAATTGATCCATGTGTATCTGACTCGTGAAGGATATAGCGTGCATCGTGCTCATGATGGGCAGGAAGCTTTTGATATGTTAAGTGATGGAAAATGGGATCTGATTATTCTCGATGTGATGATGCCGCATATGGACGGATGGCAATTGTGTACGGACATTCGTCGCTATTATGGCGATGTGCCGATTCTGCTCGTCACAGCTAAAGGCGAATCGGAGGATAAAATCAAAGGCTTCCGCCTTGGGACAGACGATTATCTGGTCAAGCCGTTTGTGCCGGAGGAGCTGGTTATGCGGGTAAAGGCGTTGCTGCGTCGTTATCGTATTTTCGTGGGTGAATCGCTGACGATTGGCAATGTACGTCTGGATGCGGCGACCAAGGAAGCGGAAGTGAACGGTGTGCTACAGTCCATGCCAGCAAAGGAATTTGAGCTATTTTATACACTTGCCGGATTCCCCGGACAAATATTTACACGCGATCAATTGATCGAGAAAATATGGGGTCATGATTACGATGGTGATGAGCGAACAGTAGATGTGCATATTAAGCGGCTACGGGATCGTTTCTCCGAGGAAAATGGCTTTCTGATTCAGACGATCCGCGGCATTGGCTACCGGATTGAGGTGAAGCTGGATTGAAAAATATATACAGCCAGCTCGTTGTGACGTTCATTATCGTCGTAGCAGCCAGCTTTCTGATTACTTTGCTTATGTCGGATTGGGTATTCCAACGGCAGCAGGTGAATTTTGTACAGGATCGCATCTTGAGTGATGCTGAAGCGATGGCAGAGATTCAAGCCTCGATTCCTGAAGATATGATGCAAAAATATCTGAACAGTCAGGGTGGGCAGACGCAGCTCGTTGTCATCGGTGAGGACGGAACCGAGTATCGTTCGGAGGGCAATGGTCCGGGCGGACCACTCGGTATCTCTCCCCCACCACTGCCACTCGGTAATGATTCGTCGTCATCGAGCGATAGTTCAAATTCAAGTTCAAGTTCTGACTCTAGCAATAATACCCGTTCCAGTACTGACAATGAATCTAGCGCCGATAATGGGTCAAATGTGAATGAACGTTCAAATAACGAGACGGGTTCCAGTAATGAAAACCGTTCAAGCAGTCAAACTAGCTCCAACAGTGATGACGGCAAAACAAGTTCGACTACAAACAACTCTAACTCTACATCGTCTAGCGATAGCAATAATGGTAATGGTAATGGTAATGGTAATGGTAAAAATTCAACAAACAGCCCATCGACCTCAAACATGGCAGGTGAAGAAGCTACGGGTACGGATGAAACGGAGGTGAATGGAACGAGCGCGAATGGATCGGAAACAAGCAAAACGTCGACAGAGTCCTTTCCTCCGGTTCCTCCACATCTCAAAGATGGCGCTACCAGTTCATCATCCGATAAGAAAAAGCCACCTGCACCGCCGCCTCCGCCAAAGGATGCTGATAAATGGGTCATTCCCGAGGCTGTACAGCAGCTTGTATTGAGTGGTCAGACGTATCATCCCAAAGAAGGTGACAGCTTAACGGATCCGAATATGCCTTCTATCAATCTGTCACTGGACAATAATAATGAGAACGATGAGCCGCGCTATGTAGGTGTTCCTTTTGAACGCGATGGCATTCATTATGCGCTGTTCGCCCGTCCAGCAGCCGGTCATTTTGTGAACCAGTTTAACAAATGGATGTTCCTTGTACTGTCCGTCATGCTGATTATCGGGGTCTTATTGTTCCTGTTTGCAGCGCGCCTGATTGCCCGTCCTATTGCCAAGCTATCGGATGCCACACGCCGCGTCGCTAAGGGCGATTATGATGTGCGTGTTAATCTGAAGCGTAAGGATGAGATCGGACAGCTAGGGGAAAACTTCAACCAGATGACTACCCGATTATCCAAAATCGAAGCGATGCGTCAGGAATTCGTCTCCAATGTATCGCATGAAATTCAAACACCGCTTACCTCCATTCGTGGCTTTGCCGTTGCACTCAAGGATAATGCCAGCAATGAACAGCTCAAGCATTTGAAAATTATCGAACAGGAAAGTGAGCGTCTGTCCAAACTGAGCAGCAATCTGCTCAAGCTTGCTTCGCTGGATGTGGTGAAGCTGAACAAGCAAAACTTCCGACTGGATGAGCAAATCCGTATGGCGGTCGTATCCTGTGGTCCGATGTGGATGAACAAGCATCTTGAGTTATCTGCCGATTTGAACAAAATTGAAGTGGCGGGCGATGAGGATCTACTCACCCAGGTATGGATGAATCTGCTGTCCAATGCGATCAAGTTCACGCCGGAAAATGGAAACATCTATATTACGCTAACTGAGGATGAGCACTGGATCAAAGCCAGTGTGCAGGACACCGGCTGCGGCATTGATGCCGAGCATGTGGAGCATATATTCGAACGCTTTTACAAAGCAGATAGCTCGCGTACGTCGGCTGTAGGCGGCAATGGTCTGGGACTGTCGATCGTACAGAAGATTTTAATGCTGCACGGTGGACGTATTGAAGCCCATAGCCATGCCGGACAGGGCACAACAATGACGGTCTATTTACCACGTAAAGCTGCAACCGTCAGCGCTCCAGTCAAAATCACGAAAAAGGTAGCTTCACATTAATCTGGGCTCAGAACGAAACGTATAACAAACACAATATGACGTAAACCGTGCAGAGTAACATGCGAATAGATGGATAGGCTTACTATATTCGCAAGCATAAGCTCTACTCTTCACTTCAAATTTTCATTCAAAATTCCGAATTAATATTCATTATTAGTTTTTGCTTAATATGTCATTAACATGTTATATATTATGATCAATATAGAATATAAATGCTCTTTTCCAAGGCGAATAGCTCCTTTTTGTATGGAGCTATTCGTCTTTTTATATCATTTTAAAACAATCTTCAGTTTCGTTTAAGCTAGCGTTCATTTGCTGTTCATATTGCGTTGTTATATTTTGTACATCGACTTATCCCGATTGAAAACAACTGATCCTGTTGTTAGCAGAGGCACATTTGTATTCATGCATCCTGCAATCCGATTCATGCATCTTTCATGATCGTAACTGTACCTCTGACATTCATATGTTTGTATATTCCCAAAGGAGGGCTCACCGATGAAGTATTCCATTATTGTTCCGGTTTACAATGAAGAAGAAGTTGTGCTGGAATGTTACCGTCGTCTGACCGAAGTGATGCAGCAAACTGGCGAAACCTATGAATTGATTTTTGTAAATGATGGCAGTCGTGATCAAACGGCGTCCATGGTTAGCCAGTTGTGCAGTAGCGACCAATCGGTGAAAATGATCGATTTCTCCCGTAACTTTGGGCACCAGATTGCGATTACAGCAGGGATGGACAACGCCTCCGGCGAAGCGATTGTCGTCATTGATGCTGATCTGCAGGACCCGCCGGAACTGATTTTGCAAATGATTGAGAAATGGAACGAAGGCTACGATGTCGTCTATGCGACACGCGCAGAGCGTAAGGGTGAGACAGGCTTCAAGAAATGGTCGGCTTCGCTGTTCTATCGGACGCTGAACAAGCTGAGCGATATCGATATTCCGCTGGATACAGGTGACTTCCGTCTGATTGATCGCAAAGTATGTGAAGCGATGAAAAGCCTCAAGGAAAGCAACCGCTTCGTGCGCGGACTGGTGAGCTGGGTTGGCTTCCGTCAAACATCCATCTCGTATGTACGTGAGGAACGCTTTGCCGGTGAAACGAAGTATCCGCTCAAAAAGATGCTGCGCTTCGCCTCGGATGCACTGATCGCCTTCTCGCTCAAGCCACTTCGTCTAGCGAGTGTGCTGGGAAGCTTTGTCTCCCTGTTCAGCTTTATATTTCTGATCTGGGTCGTTGGACAAAAGCTGCTTAACTTCAATACCACACCGGGCTGGGCATCCATCCTTGCCTGCGTTCTATTCCTCAACGGTATTATGCTCATTATTCTTGGTGTGCTGGGCGAGTATGTCGGTCGTATTTACGATGAAGTGAAGGGTCGTCCACTGTATCTGGTACAGGAAAAAAGAAACTTTGCTGTTATGCAGCAGCAACCGCTAAATGAGCAATCTCAGCACAACCAGCAACGTCCGAATCCAATGGTGCAAGAGCAGCGATATGTTGGTTTCTAAGCTATTTGGAAGTCAGGCTGTTCGCTTTGCTGCTGTCGGAGTGTCCAATACGGCGATTGATTTTATCGTCTTCATGCTGCTGCAGCATCTGACCGGTGTTGCCGCAGCGCAAATTATCGGTTATAGCGCAGGTACAGCCAACAGCTACTACTGGAACCGCAAATGGACATTTGCACGCGGTAAAGGCTGGGATGGCCGCGAGCTGCTGCGCTTCCTGCTGGTGAATCTGTCGGTAGCGCTCATTACGAGCTTTGTGATCACCTTGATCCCGGCTACGATTCCAGTCTGGATCGCCAAGCTGTGTGTGACGGTGCTGGGACTCGCTATTAACTTTGGATTTAGCAAGCTGTGGGTATTCCGCTGAGTCTGCCACTGAGCAGATGAGCGGATGTACTCAGGCATAATATAGCTGGTTTTCATATCTTTTTATCTGTGATTTACGTTTTGCTGATATACTGACTTCAAGTCATCTTCGTATTCCCTATTACACTGCCAAACAAGGAGGCATTTGCCATGAAAGTACGTAAAGCGATTATTCCGGCTGCTGGTCTTGGCACACGACTACTGCCCGCTACCAAAGCTCAGCCAAAGGAAATGCTTCCGATCGTCGATAAGCCCGCGATCCAGTATATTATCGAAGAAGCTGTCGCCAGTGGGATCGAATCGATCCTGATCGTGACCGGTCGAGGCAAACGCTCGATCGAGGATCATTTTGACCATTCGGTTGAATTGGAGCTGGAGCTTGCTGCCAAAGGTAAAACGACATTGCTTGAGCAGGTTGATCATATTTCCGAGATGGCGGACATTCATTATATTCGGCAGAAAAAGCCGCTTGGTCTCGGACACGCCATTTTGTGTGCACGTCAATTTGTCGGTGATGAGCCCTTCGCTGTATTGCTCGGCGATGACCTGATCGTGAACGAGCAGCAGCCCGGACTAAAGCAGCTCATTAATCAAAATGTATCACCTTCTACGGCTATCATCGGAGTACAGCATGTGCCTTATACCGAAACGAACAAATACGGTATCGTCGCCCCAGCCAGTATGCCTGCTGATCCTCATTCGCTCATCACACTGAGCGGCATTGTGGAAAAGCCGGATATCGCCGATGCTCCATCAGACCTGGCGGTTATCGGTCGCTATGTGCTGCCAGCGGAGATTTTCGATATTTTGGAGGATACATTGCCTGGTAAAGGCGGAGAAATTCAGCTTACGGATGCGATCTCACGTTTGCCGCATCTGGCTGCACTGGAGATTCAAGGGAAGCGTTACGATATCGGTGATCCGCTTGGCTATGTAAAATCAACGATCGAATTTGCATTGAATCGTCCGGAGCTGCGCGGGGAGATTGAGCAGTATTTAGAAGAGCTATACAATCGCTCTCGCACAGCCTTGAAATAAATACTTAGAGCATCGCCATCGTCCTTAGGATGAGATGCAAAAAGCCTGCACACGGTAAAGTGCAGGCTTTTTAGTATGCTCCAATGTTAGTCGTAACCTGTGCTTAGTAGTTATCGTGTGTACATCGGTTGTAATTACTTCTTTCAGGCGACGATAGTGATTTTCATATCTTCTATTCTGCTGCCCCTTATCATTAGAAGCATAATTGATTTTCTTCCCTGATCAAACGACCCAGCACTTGGATGCCTTCAACAATCTGTTCATGCTTCAGATGACCATAACCGATCAGCAATTTATCATGATGTTCACCGGGTTCAGGGCAATAATCGGAGGCCAGCTTCAGTCGTATACCTTCCTCATAACATCGGTGAAGAAAAGAACCATTCAACTGCATGCCAGGTAATTGAATCGCCGTATGCAAACCTGAAGCATCTCCCCATACGATCGTTTTATGAGCGAAGCTTTGATCTATCGACTCCAGTAATGTGTTTCTTTTCTGGCGATAGATGCGACGCATCCGTTGAATATGTCGATCCAGTTTGCGCTGCTGTAAAAAATGACAGAGTGCTACCTGCTCCATGACTGGATTTTGCACATCCAGGTATTGTCGATAGTTCCTCCAGCGAGCGTGCAGTGATTGTGGCAGAATCGCAAAGCCAATACGTAGTGCTGGAAAAAGCGTCTTGCTGAATGTGCCAACATAGATCACTCGTGTCGGGTCCATGCTATAGAGCGGGCTAATCGGAGAACCCGTATAGCGAAATTCACTATCATAATCATCTTCGATAATATAAAATTGCTGGCTACGCGCCATTCGAATTAGTTCTGCGCGGCGTGCAGCAGGCAAGATGACACCGAGTGGGAATTGATGTGACGGTGTGACATACGCTGCTGATATCGCCTGATGGCGAAGGGCTTCGATATTCGCCCCCTGTTCATCCACAGGCATCCAGACTAGCGGAATCTGATTATGTTCAGCAACCTGTCGAATAGCTGGATGGGACGGACTTTCCAGAGCAAAGGAGTGGCCTTCCTGCTGTAATAGATGGACAAGCAGATGAAAAGCTTGCGTGGCTCCCGATGTAATAAAAATATCAGCCGGGTCTACCTCCATACTCCGGCTACGCAGCAGCCAATCGGCAATCTGCGCACATAATGGCTCGTATCCTTTACCATCGCTGTAGGCTAAAAGCCCAGGCGATATTTCAAGAGACGCCTGCTGAACATACTGACGCCAGCTATACCAGGGAAAAGCATCCAAATCCGGTTGACCGGTTTTGAAGTCCCAGCGGATAGATAACCGTTTATTGGGGAGCTCATTGGCAGATTGTTCGATCGGTCGCTCCAATTGTAATCCAGAAGCTACACGCGTGGCTGCTCCCTGCCGCCGAATAATAAAGCCTTCAATATCCAGCATATCGTACGCTTCGCAAACGGTATTGCGCGCCACACCCAGTTCGCGTGCCAATTCGCGGGTGGAAGGTAAAGCTTCGCCTTCCGGCATGTTGCCCAGTAAAATCGCTTGTCGGAATGACAGGAAAATCTGTCGCACAAGCGGGATTTTACTTTGTTGCTGTAGCTGGATTCCCCACATCCATGATCCCCCTTTTTCAACTGGTACAGTCAAAATGATACCATACTGGCTCTTACCCTCGTCCAGTTGTCTTTTTATAATGTGATCCATACCCATCATATGATGATCGCAAAGGGGATATAGCATGCAGCAAATCAAAGGAAAAATCTATTTACTGATCGCTTTCACACTTGCTGGTACGTCTGTTGTTACTAGCTCGATCCTGTCTGAACGGCTTCATCCATTTACCATTACAGCGGTGGGGCTAGGCATCCTACTATTATGTATGGCTCCCTTTTATGGCAAACAGACCATCCAAGCCGTACGTCAGATGAATCGACAGGACTGGTTAATGCTAATCCTTCAGGCATGGTTTGGCATGTTATTATTTCGCCTATTTTTGCTGCTTGGTGTCAGTCGTACAAGCACAATGGAAGCTGGCATATTGAGTGGTACGACGCCAATGATCACGGCTGTACTCGCTTTTTGTCTATTAAAAGAAGCAGTAACCATTAAAAATGCACTGGGGATCGGATGTACGGTTGCAGGTATCATACTGCTACAGAATACAGGCTCCAACACCTGGATACCGTCTATGCAGCATATAGTGGGCAATGTATTTATTCTCGGTGCGGCTGCCAGCGAGTCCTTATTCAATATCATTTCCCGCAAACAGCGCGTTGTATCTACACGGTCTTCTAGCGTGGATATTCATCCCATGGTGCAGGTTTTTCTCGTCTCCGCGATTACTTTAGGCTTCTGCCTGATTCCATTTCTGCTGGAGCAGCCCGCGGAAATGCTGCCGCTTATCAACTGGAACGAATGGATCGGATTGATCTGGTATGGTCTGATCATTACAGGACTTGCCTTTTTCTTTTTTTATAAAGGGGTAACCTACTGTAGTGCTTATACGACTGCTGCTTTTTCCGGTATGATGCCGCTCACCTCGGTGTTGTTATCACTGCTGATCCTGAAGGAGCACGTCACCTACATACAGCTTATTGGCGGCGGGCTAATTATGATCAGCATAGTTTTGATCGCCGATGTGAAGCGGAACGTCGGAACCTCTTCATCTTCAGAGGCAGAAACAGCTTCCCGTCGATTATGATATAGGTGTCAAGGGCATACAGATAGATTCCCATGCTCCTAAGCTGCAAGGTAAGATGCTTTGTCAAAATCATTTATTTGCCTGAATAAGCTTTTGTAGCAGTATACAAGCTCGTATCTTCTCTCCTACAGGCTTGTACCGTCAGGAAAAACGTTAATAATCATAACTATATAAACGAAATTGTACTCACAAGCTTACTGCTCTCCCCTTAAACCTGCTTTGCCAGTTCCTGATCCAGCCACTTTAATGCTTCATGCAGCCGCTCTTGCGGTACAAGAGCATATTTATCACCGATGGTGCATTCAAAGCTACAGCTACCCTTATGATCAACCACATACGAGGTGAGTCCAATATCATATTGCTGAGCCATGTCTTTTAATACCTGTGTGGTGACTTCAACCGGATGATCCATATGGACGTGGAACATATTCGATACAGGTACTTCGGGCAACGTATGAATGTGGGAGCAGGCATTAAGCAGTGCAGCAAGTTCTCTAGCCTGTTCATAGTATTCACCCATTTTGCTAACTCGTTGCTCATAATAATATTTGGAGCTCAGGATGTACGGGTATAAGCTAATCATATTGCCGCCATGTCGGTGCTTCCATACCTTCGCTTCCTGCATCACATCCTCATCCCCTGCAAGAATCGCTCCAGCAATGCCGCCGATACCTTTATAAAAGGAGATATACACCGAGTCGAACAGACTGCATATTTCTGCGGCTGTTTTGCCATAGTAGGGAGTAATCTCAAATAGACGTGCTCCGTCCAAATGCAGTCGGATGCCCTTGCTACGACAATAATCAGCAATCGCTTCTAATTGTTCAAATGGCGGTAGCTGACCGCCGATCTCACGCTGTGGCAGCTCTAGCAGCAGACAGGATATATCTTCTTTCAGACTCGTTACATCCTCCAATTGGGTGACACGATCCTGATCCCCGATGAGTATGGCTTCAATGTGATGCAGTTCTTTTAAGGCATCCTGTTCATGAAGCTCCAGATGGGATAGCGGGTGGTAAGCGACACGTTTGACTCCATTCCGATCACACCAGATGCGCAGTGCAATCTGCTGTGCCATCGTTCCACTCGGGAAAAATACAGCAGCTTGCTTGCCCAGCACTTCAGCCATTTGCTGCTGAAATTGCTCGATTAATTCGCCATTACCATAATGATCACTGCCTGTCTTACCGTCTACATGCTCAAATGCTTCCTTTAGTATATTGATATGACGTGGCCCATTGCCAGTCACTCTAAATGCTGCATGGGCAAAAGCATCTGCTAACGTTAGCGTATTGGTGTTATCGTTCATTGCTGTTCACTCCTCTTCTGTGCTTGTTGTAGTTATATTGTATCCGATTAGGGGCTCGGCGCTGCATAATGTGTATGTATGACCTTATTGTATTATACAATTGTATTCTATATTTTACGCTAAGCTCTCAAGGATAAGTTAACTATTCCGATCATCCATACAAAAAAGCCCTTCCGGTAACCTGGAAGGGCTTCGTTATGCAGATCGTATATCTACAATGAATTGCTTAGTAGCCTACGCCATTGTAAGTCATGATCCAGACCGAACCGGATACAACAACCAGTACAATTGCCAGACCGAAGATCAGTGCCATCACGTTCCAACGAGGCTGATTACCCTGACGCTCACGTACGTGCATGAAGAAGAACAATTGCACGACGAATTGCAGAACCGCTGTAATCATGATGATCAGAACCGTTGGTAGCTGGGACAGCATATGGTTCAGAACAACAACCAGTGGAATGATAGTCAGAACGATCGACAGGATAAAACCGACGATGTAGGACTTCAGCGAGCCATGTGCATGAGCTTCGTCATGACCATGGGAATGATCGGAATGGTTCGCCATCTTACATCACCCCCATCAGGTAGACGACCGACAGAAGGAAGATCCAGACGGCGTCCAAAAAGTGCCAGTACAAGCTGATAACATTGACTTTACCGCGTGTTACATCGGTAATGCCTTTGCGTGCCAACTGAATCATAATCAGCAGCATCCAGCCCAGACCCATCGATACGTGGAGTCCGTGTGTACCAACCAGTGTAAAGAACGAAGTTGCGAATGCGCTGGTACCGTAGTTGAAGCCTTCATGTACCATTTTGATGAACTCGTCAACTTCAAGGAAAATAAATGATGCACCGAGAATCCAGGTTACGATCAACCAGCCGATTAGCTGTTTCACTTTACCTGCATTCATTGCCAGTACAGCCAGACCACTTGTGAAGCTGGATGTAAGCAGGATGAATGTCTCAGCGATAACACCCGGCATTTCGAAAATCTCGTGAGCTGTTGGTCCACCTGCCGTGTTGTTGTGCAGGACAACATACGTGGCAAACAGCGTACCGAACAGAACAACGTCCGTGATCAGGAAGATCCAGAAGCCAAGCATTTTCAGTTCTTGCGGATCATGGTGACCGTGATCATGACCATGTGCATGATCATGACCGTGCTGTGATACGGCTTGTGCCATTAAAGTGTCCCCCTTAATGAAGCCTCAGTCTTTTCTACTTCCTCGGCAGGGATGTAGAAGCCCTCGTCATCATTCATCGAACGGGCAGCCAGACATGCAAGTACGCCGGCGAGTCCGAGTACTCCCATCCACACCCAGTGGAAGGTAAAGCCAAAGCCCGCAATGAAGAAGAAAGTAGAAAATACAATCGGGATACCCGAGTTGCTAGGCATATGAATTGGTTCGTATTTTGGTTTCGCATCCTTTTGCGGAAGCTTACCTGCAGCACGACGCTGCTTGTCGACCCACAATGGATCTCTGCTGTCCACTACCGGAGTAATGGCAAAGTTATATTCTGGAGCTGGGGACGGGATTGTCCACTCAAGCGTATGAGCATCCCACATGTCGCCAGTTGTATCTTTTTCACGATATTTGAAGCTGTAAGCAATTTGAACAGCCTGCAGAATGAAGGCAATACCCATCAGGTACGCACCAACCGTCGATACAACGTTCAGTGGGCCCCAGCCAGTATCCCAGTCAAATGTACTTACACGACGAGTCATACCCATCAGACCGAGCAGGTATTGTGGCATGAAACATACATAGAAACCGATGTTCCAGAACCAGAATGACCATCTGCCCAGCGTTTCGTTCAGCTTGAAGCCGAACATTTTTGGCCACCAGTAGTACATGCCGGCAAAGTAACCGAACACGACCCCACCGATCAGAACCTGGTGGAAGTGGGCAATCAGGAAGTAACTGTTATGGTACTGGAAGTCAGCAGGCGCAACCGCGAGCAGAACCCCTGTCATACCACCGACGATAAATGCCGGAATAAACGCTACCGTCCACAGCATCGGCAGATCGAAGCGAATCCGTCCGCGATACATCGTGAACAACCAGTTGAAGATCTTAACCCCTGTTGGGATCGCGATCAGCATCGTGGACAATGCGAAGAAGGCGTTAACGTCCGCACCGGAGCCCATTGTGAAGAAGTGGTGAGCCCATGTGAAGAAGGATACGAACGCGATGATCATCATCGCAAATACCATGGAAGTATAACCAAACAGCTTTTTGCGTGAGAACACGCTGACGACTTCGGAGAAGATACCGAACGCCGGCAAGATAACGATATATACCTCAGGGTGACCCCACATCCATATCAAGTTGATATACATCATCGGGTTACCGCCACCGTCAAGGGTGAAGAAGTGTCCTCCTCCAAAACGGTCGAGGAACAGCAGTGCCAGTGTAACTGTCAAAATTGGGAATGCAAAAATGATGATTACACAAGTTGCAAATACCGACCATGTGAACATCGGCATTTTCATCATCGTCATGCCTGGAGCACGCATTTTGATGATCGTTACAAGGAAGTTAATACCTGTTGCCAGGGAACCAATACCGGAAATCTGGATACCCCAGATATAGAAGTTTTGTCCTGGTCCAGGGTTAAATTGCATCTCGGACAGCGGTGGATAGCTCAGCCAGCCCGCATCCGGCGAACCGCCGATTACGAACGAAAGGTTGAACAGCATTGCGCCCAGGAAGAACAGCCAGAAGCTGAGGGAGTTCAAATAAGGGAACGCAACGTCTCGTGCACCGATTTGTAGAGGTACAACAACGTTAAACAAACCGAACATAAATGGCATCGCCATAAACAGGATCATAACAACACCGTGTGTCGTAAAGACCTGGTTATAGTGTTCTGGATGCAGGAATTCGAAGTTCGGAATCGCCAATTGGGTCCGCATCATGAGCGCATCGACGCCGCCGCGGAACATCATAATGATCGCAGCCAGAATGTACATGATACCGATTTTTTTGTGGTCAACCGTAGTCAACCAGTTGCGCCAGAGCCATTTCCACTTTTTGAAATAGGTCAATCCGGCAACGATGGCAATGGTGACTAATCCAATGGATACGTCTGCACCATAGATCAACGGATCGCCAGTAACAAAAAACTCGGATGCAAACTGTTTAAGATTTTCAAGCATCGTTGAGCTCCTTTCACTTTCTTGGTCCATGCACAGCATCTTGCTGGCATGTATGGTGGCATTGCATGAATACCATTTGAATACAGCACGAATGTCGGGAGAAGCTCTCCCGACTCGACGTTACTTACAACATGGATGTATGCGGCGCATACCATCCTTACAACTGAACTTGTACCGGTTTACTTGCCGTCCATTTGTGTTTCAGGCGTAGTGTGTACCGGTTGACGACTTTCAGACAAACCGCCAGGCAAATATTGTGTTACCAGTTGTTGGAACAAATTCTCCGGGAATGCCGAAAAATATTGTTTATCCGCCGTACCTGGTATAGCAAGCGACTGATACGTATCCATCGTCATTGGCTGGGATTCGGTTTTCACCTTGTTCACCCATGCCTCATAGTCGGATTCAGTCACAGCATTCACATCAAAGTTCATAGCACCGAAATGCTCACCGCTAAAGTTAGCACCGGAACCGTAATACGTGCCTGTATGATCAGCCTGCAAATACAGGTTCATCGCCATACCAGACATGGTATAAATCTGTCCACCGAGCTGTGGAATCCAGAAGGAGTTCATCGGAGCATCGGAAGTCAGTTCGAAGCGAATTGGTCGGTCTGCAGGAATGGTCAGTGTATTCACAGACGCAATTCCTTCCTCCGGATAGAAAAATGCCCATTTCCAGTCCATCGAAACCGCTTGAATCACAACGGGTTGCTTGTCGGACTTAATGGCCACAGAAGGCTCGAGTGCGTACGTATAACGTACAGTCACGATACCGAGCACAGCAATAACGACGATCGGAATACCCCACCAGATTGACTCCAGCACATTGCTGTGGTTGAAATCTGGATCGTACTTCGCCTTTCTGCCCGGCTTGTCACGGTATCTCCATACAATAACAAAGGTCAGTATGGTTGTCGGTACGATAACGATTGCTGTCAGAATCGTAGAAATGATAATGACATCGCGTTGTCCTTCTGCAATCGGTCCTTTCGGGTTAAGAACAGCATAGTTGCTAGAACCAGCAAACAACGCCCAAACCGTCAGAGCCAGCGACAACACCGTCACAACCAGAACAACCCAGAACATAAGGCGCGAACCTGGTTTTTTGCTCATCTTGATCCCCTTTCTCACTTAACGCTCATGACGTTCATAATGTTGAAACCACACATTCCTATGTTAACACTAAGTGTCCTTTTTGCGTATCCATAGAAGGTGTAAATTTCAGTTTTTTTTGGCTTGTTAACAAATCTGTCAATTTATTAGCAGGCAGAAGTGAATGTTTTCACATTATTTAAAGATTAACATATTTTTACTTCGTAAAAAAGCCCCTTTAAGAATAATTCTTAAAGGAGCCTTAATTTTAAAATGATCACTGCATAGCTGTCTCTACCGGGGTTGAATGGCAAACGGCCAGCAGACGATCATCCTAATCGTCCTTAATCCCATCCTTACCTTCATCACTGCGTGCTTGCATCGAGCCAAGCCATTTGGCAATGGAATAAATGAAGGCAAAAGCAGCAAGGCAGCCTACACCGATCATCAAACCGAGATTGTTGTCGTTAAATGGTTGCAAATTCAGCACGATCAGCAGAATGCCTGCCGCGCAACACAGCCATGCGACTACAGTCAGCATTTTGCTAAGTCCATATGTGTTTTGTGCCGAGCTATTACCGCTCGGGCCTTTAGATTTGGTAGCCACGAAGTCCACTCCCCTTTCCCGGATAGTCGTATTGCTGTGATGTCTACCTGAATCATTCCATCGATTGGTCTGGCGTACCAGGCAGAAGTACTATACGACTTATTACCACAAAAGGAAGCTTTTGATTCGCTGTGTCACATTTATATTTTGCAGCGGTTCGCTTCGATAGCATTCGTACGAGTATTAGCGTGTCTCCATCCAGTTGTTGCGGATGACATTTTGATACCAGTAGAAGCTTTCCTTCGGTGTGCGTACCTGATTGCGGAAATCAACATGAATGAGTCCGAAGCGCATCCGGTAGCCTTCTGCCCATTCAAAATTGTCCATCAGCGACCACGCCATGTATCCTTTTAAATGGATACCGTCATTGATCACACGGTGCACCTGAGCGATATGCTGCTGCAGATAGCTAATACGTATGGAATCATTCACAATGCCATTTTGCGGGCCATCGTTAATGCAGGCGCCGTTTTCTGTAATGTAAATATCGATATTGCCGTATTTTTGCAGGTAATGGATCACATCGTACAATCCGGTCGAATCGATCGGCCAGCCGATGTCGGTTTTGAACAGTCCCATATCGATCGGCTCGCTGTGCAGGTAACCCGCCTCTGGATTGTAGCGATTCACGGTCGGATGATAATAGTTAATGCCGATCAGATCAATCGGCTGCGCAATAATCTCCATATCACCCTCCTGTACAGGCGGCGTAGCTCCAGCTTCCTTGAACCAGTTGTACAGTGATTCCGGATAGCTGCCCTTGTATACCGGATCAAGGAACCAGTCTGCATACACTTCAATATTACGATTGCAGGCAGCACGATCCTCGGCACTCTTGCTGTAAGGCACTGCCCATGCTACATTCGGTGCAATTCCGATTTGTCCATCCGCCGGACTGATCTCACGGAACAGCTTGACCGCATGCCCGTGAGCGACCAGCAGATTGTGACCAACATTGAGTGCAATCTGCAAATCGGTATTACCCGGCGCATGCTTACCCTCCAGATTGGACAGGAATGCAATACACCACGGCTCATTGAAGGTGAGCCAGAACTTGATTTTACCCGCAAATTCACGGAACATGACCTCTGCATATTTTACAAACGCATCAATCGTACGCCGATTCTCCCAGCCACCCACATCCTGTAGCGTCTGTGGCAAATCCCAGTGATACAACGTACAAAATGGTTCAATACCCGCTTCCAGCAGCTTATCGACAAAACGATGGTAAAAATCGATGCCCTTCTGATTAATCTCACCGTCTCCATCGGGAATAATTCGCGGCCAGGCAATCGAGAATCGGTACGTATCAATACCGAGTTCCTTCATTAAAGCAATATCCTCTTCATAGCGATGATAACTGTCTGTAGCGATATTGCCATTATGCCCGTCATATACGTTGCCCGGTGTATGAGCAAAGGTATCCCATATGGACAAGCCGCGCCCGCCTTCCTGATAAGCTCCTTCGATCTGATACGAAGCAGTCGCCGTCCCCCAGCGGAAATCGTTTGGGAATTGGAAAATAGTCATGTGGTAGTACCTCCTGAAAAGTATGTAGATTGTGAATTTTGTGGCATGGTTTGGTATACGCTTACATCATAGTTTATCCTGTGGTGGGGGGACAGGCTGTAACTTATGTTTCTGGGTGCGGAAAATTAAGGAGTTAGCATGCGCTGTTATACAAGCTGTTATACAGATCGGATTTTGTACTGGCGTGTCTCTATGTAAAGAAAGAACTTTATAGTGATAGGTGATAGGGCGATACTGCGTTTATGTAATCAGCCCCCACTCCGGGAAGGAATAAGGGAACGGACTCAGGTGGAGCCCAGGAATCTAAGGATTAGGATGCAATGTAGATTCCCGGGCTCCAAAGTCGTCCTTTTCCCTTATTTCCTTCCCCTCGTTCTGTGCTTACTGATACAAGTGGTACTCTCGATTTAAAATATAGATATAAAGCATAAAAAGCATAGATTATGAAGCATAATATGTATTTCTATTTCTTCTTTTATCTTTAAGAGAACAATTATATAAAATGATATTTTTTCATTTCTAATCTATTTCTAATTCTGAGAGTAGCTATTTCAATATTGATCCTCTTAACAATAAGCTGAATGTATACTTCATTATTTTCATTAAAGCTGATCGCACCTGTTACGACAGCTTTTTTGTCATATCAATGATAAAGGTGAATGGACTTCGAATTCACAAAGCTTGAATTTCGAGCCTGAAATTTAAGCTTTTAAATTTTAATTATTAAAGTTTATTTAGAGTATGCCTGTAAATTCGCATGAATGTAGGCAGCACGGAACGGAGAGAAGGAAATAACGGGACAGGACGACTTCTAGTGTTAGCGATTTTGTAACACGGGGTGCACTGAAAGGGATTTTTGCGCAGTAAAATATCTTACTGCGTTGAGCCTGGGAATCTACATTTCTCTCCTACTTCATAAATTCCCGGGCGATACGGGAGCCTGTCCCCTTATTCCTTACCAGAGTGCTTGATGCCCAACCACATAACTACTCACAAGCACACAGCAAACGCAAAAGAAAAAGAAAAAGGAACGCCAGTTAGCGTTCCTTCTCCTTCATATATAATTGCTACTATAGTTATCATGTTTCTAACGATTGCACCCGGATAATTCCCGGGAAATATTATTTTTTGTTGGTGCCCCACAGTTCAACTGTGTTTTTGATCAGTTCGGTATAGCTGGCTTCCATC
>JBCNLJ010000010.1:0-97912 GCA_039595515.1 Paenibacillus sp.
TACGGTGTAACGGCAGGTAGAATGGCTTGCAGATCCCGGGTCGCTGTTCCTTCGCGAATCATCACATACATACCAAGCGCAAGCCGCTGCTTCGCTTCCTCCGCATTGATACATTCGTGATCGGTATGAATGCCAGCGGCTGCATAGACGCCAAGTTGATCAGCGGCAATACCGGCTGCATGACCATCAATCCGTTTAGCATGGGCATGAGCCGACGCGATTTTATTTACCATATCAGGCTGCGCTCCTGCCAGTGCCCCATAATCCATCACCTCTGCCAGACCAAGTACACGCGGATGGTTATAAAATGGCTCCAAATCCGCTGCTGTCAAACGTGCCGCACAGCTCTCAAATGAAGTTGCGGGTACACAGGAAGGAAGCATCACGAATTGATCCATCGGCAAGTCCTGGGATTGCTCCAGCATATAACGGATACCTTCGACACCTGCCACGCTTCCGATTTCATGCGGGTCGGTAATGACGCTCGTGACGCCATGCTGTAGTACGACTCTGGCAAATTCCTTTGGAGATAGCAGGGAGCTCTCAATATGCACATGACCATCGATCAGTCCGGGGATAATCCATTTACCACTAGCATCGATAATTTCCTTACCTTCATAGCTTCCGATCCCAGCGATCACGCCATCTACAATCGCGATATCTGCCTCGATCAGTTCTCCACTGAACACATTGACGATTTGCCCACCACGGATGACCAGATCGGCAGGCTGATTGTGAGCAGCTACCTCGATTCTACGGGTTAATGCAGCTTGATTCCATTGCATAGCACACACTCCTCTGATAGAAATTGGTTTGTCCGACTGGCTGTCATGCGGTATTGCCAGTAACCGGGATAGGCGATCATTCAGAAATGACGACAGGTGGTTGGCACGAGTCAATACAATATAGGAGCAATTCCGAATACAAAAATCCCGATCACAAAAAAATGCATGACAGACAGACGACAGCATTTTTTCGTAATCAGGATTTTACGGTTCCTGGTAGAGACCCCCGGCCCATATTATCGGGGTTATACGAAAGACAGTTATGAATGAAAATAGATTCAAATAAATTAGCATTATTTTAGAGGAAACAAACTCCATTGGCAAGAGGAAGTTATTTTTTATCACATGATCAAGAGGTTAATTCGTTTTATCGTACAAATCGCTGTTTTAATTTTGGATGACATGACAATAAAATTAACATATACTATCGAAAATAAAACGAATATCGCTATAATAGGAATAATTCATGACAGGAAAACGAATCTTTCGTCAGTGACAGATTTAGCATTGAAGGAACATTGTCGTTTTTGATTGCAGGGTGAAGCCTGATTTAAAAGGGATTTGGTATGTGAGAAGTTATATTTTTGAGAGGATTCAAAATATGATCCAAACGTTAGAAATGTCATTTAACATGACATATTTATAAATAATATCGCGATTTCTAACCGATGCTGCGAACGAAAGGTATGAGGGATATGAGTCTGGAAACGTTAAATGCACGAGTGAAACAGGATTTGGCTTATCTGGCTTATGGTGGAGCAGACTGGGTGCGTCCAGTCGAGCATCCTGAAGGTCATGTATATGATGTGGTTATCGTTGGCGGTGGACAAAGTGGACTTGCCGCAGCATTTGGACTGTTACGTGAGCGTATATCAAATATTCTTGTACTGGATGAAAATGCGGAGGGGCTGGAAGGCCCGTGGGAAACGTATGCACGTATGGTAACGCTGCGTACACCAAAGCATCTGACCTCGGTTGATCTGGGCATTCCTTCGCTAACCTTTCGCTCCTGGTGGGAAGCACAGACCGGGGAAGAGGGCTGGGAAAAGGTAGACAAAATTCCGCGTGGCGACTGGATGAATTATTTGCGCTGGTATCGCCGCGTACTGAATCTGCCGGTTGTGAATGAGACTACATTGAAGCTGATCGAGCCGCTGGAGCAAGGCATTCACCGCTTGCATCTGGAAGGTGCCGGTGCTCCGTCCAATACATTATTGGCGCGCAAAGTGGTACTGGCAACGGGTATTCAAGGTGGCGGCGAATGGCATGTACCGCCTATGGTTGCAGACCGTCTGCCAGCTCATCTGTATGCTCACACATCGAAGGCGATTGATTTTGATACGCTCAAGGGGAAAAAGATCGCCGTGCTTGGTGGAGGGGCTTCTGCTTTTGACAATGCGAATTATGCGCTGACCGAAGGGGTGGCTGAGGCGCATGTATTTGTACGACGGGAAGTGTTGCCAAGTGTGAATCCAATTCGTCAGATGGAAGTATCGGGTATGATCGAACGTTTTCATGCACTGAATGATGAGGAGAAATATACAGCGATCTCGCATTTCTTCAAATTCAATCAACCGCCGACCAATGACACATTCGAGCGTGCCGCGGCATGGCCGGGATTCCAGCTACACCTTGGATCGCCGTGGTTGAATGTAGAGCAGCATGGAGAAGGGGCTATCGTTACGACGCCGCATGGACAGTTTTATTTTGATTTTCTGATCGTGAGTACAGGACTGCTCAGTGATCCGGGGCTTCGTCCAGAGCTGCAGCTTGTCGCTGACCATATTGCACGCTGGAGGGATCGATATGCAGCACCTGCCGAGATGGCTAATGAGCTGTTGGATGCGCATCCGTATTTGAGTCCGGGCTTTGCTTTCCAGAGTCGGAGTGAGCAGGGAGAGAAGGTATTGCATGGTCTGTTTGTGTTTAACTATTCCGCACTGGCAAGCTGCGGTCTGTCGGCTTCGGCGATCTCTGGCACCAAAAATGCAGTGCCTAAGCTTGTCACAGCGATAGCGGATCAATTATTTTTGGATGATAAACAGGAAATTTTGAGTCGTTTCCTTGCATATAATGAACCGGAGTTTGTGGGACGGTGGACTAAGGTAGTCCAGGCTTGATTCAGGATTGGATTGTTAGCAACAGATCAGTGGGTTGATGGTTCTGAATGGGACGATACAGCAGGATAGGAAAGAAAACAGGGTGTTCTTGCTTGCGCGTGACAGCGGAGCGAGAAGACCCTGCTTGGTGTGGGGATGTATGGAAAAAGCTTGATGGGTTCAGAAAGGAGAAGTACACTTGCGCAGTCGCAGTCGCAGTCGCAGTCGCAGTCGCAGTCGCAGTCGCAGTCGCAGTCGCAGTCGCAGTCGTTAAGCTATAATTATCGGGTTTACGATGAGCTAAGAGTCTTTATCGGGCTGGATACGAACTGACAGGTGAAACATCATTTTCTGGTAACAATAGCTGTGCCAGTTGCTTTAGCTGTGGGTGTTGACGTATCGCATGGATAGCCAGTCCGGCAATCTGGTGTGCGCCATATTCAGAGAAATGAGTGTTATCGCTAATGCCATCTGGATAATTCGGATGTGCACCAGCACGTAAATGCATAAATAAGCGTGCGGATTCTTTTTCCCCGAGTTTACGGTATAAGCGCTGGCTGTGCTGGAACAAGTCCAGAAGTGGCGTGTCCTTTTCTATAGCTACTTCACGCATTGCTTCGGGGTAAGGCCCCAGTGCTTGAGGATCAAGCTGCCCATTTTCCAAATACAGCCGACGACTTACTGAGGTGAGTAGTATTGGAACAGTACCTTTAGCACGAGCTGTATCGATATATTGCCGCAGAAACTCGCGGTAGTCCTGCTCTGGATCGGCATAACGAGTTGGATCTTCTATTTTGCTATCATTATGACCAAACTGAATCAACAGATAATCGTCTGCTCGAAGCCGATCGGCAACATATTGCAGTCTTCCTTCCGCTATAAAAGATCGTGTGCTTCTCCCATTGACTGCATGATTATGAATGGTAACACCGGGCTGCATATAGCCGCCCAAATATTCACCCCAGCCGCTCATCGGCTTCTCGGTTGCTCCTTTGATCGCAGCAGTGGAATCACCAGCTATATGTATAGCAGGTAAGACGCTGGTAATCTCTGCTGGTGTATGGACTTCCGCGTTTGCATACTTGCTCGAACTCGAACTCGAACTCGAACTCGAACTCGAACTCGAACTCGAACTCGAACTCGAACTCGAACTCGAACTCGAACTCGGAACCGAAGCGGTGAGGTCGTACGCATTTGCTTCCGCATCTACATATCCGTGACGCTGTAACCAGCCGGCAGCAAGCTCCGTCCAGATGCCACAATACGGATGATCTTCCGCTAATCCCAGACCATGTCGCCCTTGCTCGAACACATGAAGCTCATGCTCAATACCGGCTGCGGTTAACGCCCCGGCCATAGATAAGCTATTCTGTACAGGCACACTCGCATCGTCTGCGCTTGACCAGATAAAGGAGGGTGGAGTGAGCGGATCGACCTGACAATCCGGCGAATACTGACAGAGCTGTTCTGCACTCCATTGATTGCCAAGCAGTAATTGTCTGCTTCCCTGATGCACGTAAGGCTCGCTCATCGTAATGACCGGGTAAGCAAGCAGCAACAGATGAGGACGTATCGTGCCCAGTGTTGCCGTCAGTGCAGCCAGATGTCCGCCAGCCGAGAAGCCGATTAATCCGACATGATCAGGTAATACATGCCAGCCAATCTCGGGACGATGTTGTTGTACAGCTTCTAAAGCAGCTTCGACTTGTTCGATCAGCAGTAGCGGCTTAGGTTTAATAGCAGACGAGTTTATTTGTTCTACAGCAGGTGAATGAGAGGGGGGTTCTACAGCGTTACCCTCAATTTGATTTTCATCCGGGTAAGAATCGGTCTGCTCTTTATCATCGGAATAGGTATGATAATGCAGCACAGCAGCATGAATGCCAAGCCCATTAAGCCAGCGTGCAATAGGTGCACCTTCGTGTTCTGCCAGATGATGATAGCCGCCACCGGGCAATACAACGATACATGGACGTGCGCTAGCATTGGGAGTAGGGGCTGGATAGAGCACAAGCCGGGCTGGCTTGCGATTAGCTACGGATGGATGCTTCGATGCAGTATTCGGATCATTGTTATAGAGGGCATGCTGTGGCTGAGCTTGCAATGCGTTTAACCCGTCCGTTCCATACGGCAGTGATTTGCTTCTGCTATCAAAGGTCTCGATGAAACGATTGTTGTCCATACAAGCTTCCGAATCCAGTGTAATCTGCAAAATCGACATCATGGTCAGCTCCTTTGCCGGATAATGGTAAGATCAAATAAAATGTGTTGTAGCGCCAAACTGATTTTGTTAAAGAAATCCTTAACATCCATAATATGAAAAGGGTATAATAGTTCTTGTCCACTGCGATAGACTCACGCATAATAAAGAGAAGCATCGGAATGATGACGGAACCAATGGGGGAAAATGATGAAAAAAGGGATTATGTTTTATAAAATATTTATTCCTATTCTTGTGCTTGGCATTGGTTTGTCGATCAGCTTCGGGATTTACATCTATTTCAGTACAGTGCGTTCGGTTACAGATAGCATCGCGACGAATAAGCAGACCTACATGATGCAAATGCGTAACAATCTGGAGCAAAAGATACGCACAATTGAATACGCTTTCAATACATATAGCACAACGAGCTCTTTTAGTGAAGTGGTGAATAATCCGATTACCGAGCGCGACTTTATCGCTTATCGGGATGTGAATACCCAGCTCAATTATATCGCTACGATGGGGCTGGATGGGGCGACATATTCGCTGATCAGTCTTAATCAAAACTGGCAAATCTCCAGCGGGCGCCTTACCCATCTGACCGCTCCACAGCGTCAGCAGCTCTACCGACAATATGTAGATAGTCAGGATCAGAGCCTGTTCTGGGTGAAAACAGATTCGGGTATTCGATTTGTAAATACATTGCCCGTTTTTTCCACGCGCAAGCAGGCAATTGCGCTGTCGGATATTTCTGCGGATACGTTGAATCGTACGCTGCATACGGAGGATCATTCGCCAGTGTTTATTTTAAATCGACAGGGCGATCTGATGTATGATACAGGTAATAATGCTAATGTGCTCGCTCATAGACAGGTGCGTGATCTACCGGGGACGATTGGCAATGAGCAGTCGGTCGGTATGCTGACGCTGGACAATGAAGCGAATAAGCCTGCACAACTCATCTATGCCAAATCTGCTTATAACAACTGGGTCTATTTCACCGTGCTTGATCCGTCTGAAATCGCGGCGGCTCTGCAAACGACCCGTTACGGTCTGATTGCGATTGAGCTGGTGCTAATTTTGCTCATTACGATGGTCGCGTATGGTATTGCGCTGTATTTTACCAAGCCGATTCAGCAGATTCGTCACAGCCTGCCAACTGCTGCCCATGTGCAGTCCAAAAATGAAATCGAATGGATTCTGTCGTCCATCAATCATATTTTGACAGAAAAGCAAAGCCTGGAAACATTGATCGAGGCGGAACAACCTCAGCTAGAGACGCAGCTTGTGCTTAATCTGTTCCGTAACCGGATCAAGGCAGATGAGCTGGACGGTCAATTACAGCGTCTGGGCTACACGGGATTGGATGGGCGTCATTATGTAACGATGCTCATCCAGCTCGATAGTCTGGGTAAGCGCAGTGTTGCTGACCGCGATGTGCTCATGCTCGCCATGAACAAGATCGCCGAAGAGCTTATTCCAGCGGAGCAACGACTATTGCCGATCATTTTGAACGATGATACACAGGCGACGATATTGATGTTCTCCGATATGAATGAGCAGGAGATTCGTAAGCAGGTCATTGCGTATGCCAAGCTCATGATACGTAGTGTACGGGATTACCTCAAGCTGTCCGTTAGCGTCGGCATTAGCCGTACATACGATAGCCTGCTCTCCAGTAAAGAAGCGGTGGAGATGAGTAAACAGGCGCTGCATCAGCGACTCAATCTGGGCAAGGAATCGATTATTTTTTATGAAGATATCTCCAATGTGGTCTCCGGGCCTGTACTGCTGCATTATCCGACCGAGCTGGAGGCAAGACTATTCGATGCCATTCGGCTTGGCGACGAGGAGCAGGTATCCGCGAGTCTGTATCCGCTCATGGCAGAATTTATGAAGAAAAGTCGCCATTCCATGGATCTGGAAGTTATGCTGGTGCGACTGGTCAACAATCTGATTCAACTGGAACAGTTGCTTGGTCTGGAGGTGCTGCTGACCAGAGATAATCAGGCATTATACCATCGCCTGCTCAGCATCCGTAATCCGGAAGAAATTGAGCGCATTCTGGTCGAACAGGTCATTTTCCCGATGGTACGCAGCATGAAGGAGAAGACAAGCGAGCAATTCCGCTGCCTGTCCGAGACCATCGCCGATATCGTACGGCAGGAATACGATCGCGAGCTATCCCTGGAAATGATCGGCGATCGCCTGCATTATAACCCGAACTACCTGAGCAGTATTTTCAAAAAAGAATATGGCACCACCTTCAGCGACTACCTGATGAGCTACCGTCTGGAAATGGCGAAAAAATGGCTGACCGAAACCGATCAGACCATCAAAGAAATCGCCGAGCGCCTGCAATATCATAACCCACAAAACTTCATCCGCTCATTCCGCAAAAAAGAACAGGTTACTCCGGGAACGTATCGCAAAATGCGCCAAATGACCTGAGGGGGGATATAGGGGAACGTATGGTTGATGTGGCAGCATCCACTGCGGGAAGGAATAAGGGGACGGGCTCCCGTATCGCACAGGAATCTACGGAGTAGGAGTGAATGGTAGATTCCTATGCTCAAAAGTCGCCCTTTCCCCTTATTTCCTTCCCTCCGTTCCGTGCGGCTTACATTCATACCAGTCTGCCTATACCCCTTAATGAAATAAGCATTGAAAAATAAAATAACATCCCCTGCGGGAAGCTTTAGTTACTGCGTTTGGAGTCTAGATAGATGACTGTTTGGCATTGTACGCATAGGGTATAGTGTCGGATGATATTTTATGATGAGTTTATATTCATAGGTAATGAATATTAAGCAGGTCTACAAGCATTTGTTAGCAGTATTTATTGATAGATAGCACTTCGTAACTAGTAGCTAATGGATGGTGCTTACTAATATAGCGGGTAGCGTAGTAAAGCAAACAAGCTTTAATGCACGCTAAGATGCAAGGAGAAATGTAAGGCTTTAAATTACGAATGTTGCTAAATACGCTGCTCATTTCATAAAGGCTAGTCCATGTAAGAATTAAAGATCAACTCCAAAATCATGACCCAACTCAAAAACCTGCCTATCAAAATTTGACTCCAGATATCGAGTTCCTTAGAATCGAGCAGTTGCAGTTGCAGTTGCAGTTGCAGTTGCAGTTGCAGTTGCAGTTGCAGTTGCAGTTGCAGTTGCAGTTGCAGTTCTATTGCGCGTGCGCAAATACTCTGGTTGCGATAAGCACAGAACGGAGGAAAGGAAATAAGGGGAAAGGACGACTTTTGAGCGCGGGAATCTACATTTTATCCCATTTCGTAGATTCCTGCGCGATACGGGAGTCCGTCCCCTTATTCCTTTCCGCAGTGGTGTACCTCTTCCGCAGTGGCGTACCTTCTCTGCAGTGTGATGTACCTTCCCAGCAGTGTGATGTACCTTCGCAGCGGAGGAGATGCACCACCGCACAAGCGTCATGCAGCATCCAACTAAGCATCACCCCTTAACAGCACCCAACAAAGCACCCTTCGTAAAATGCTTCTGCACAAATGGATAAGCAATCAGCATCGGCACCGTAGCCACAACAATGACAGCCATCTTAATCGTCTGTGCCGGAGGAATAACGTCAACAGAGCTGCCTTCCGCCTGCATACCGCTCGATACAATAACGATCTGACGCAGCAGCACTTGAATCGGCCATTTGGTGGAATCATTCAGATACAGAATCGCAGTCATATACGTGTTCCAGTAGGTGACCGCATAGAAAAGAGAAATCGTTGCGATCGAAGGTAGCGCCAGTGGTAGCATGATTTTGAAAAACACACCAAAATCATTACAGCCATCGATTTTCGCCGATTCCTCCAGACTCTCCGGTAACGCTTGAAAGAAGTTACGCATAATAATGAGGTTAAAGGCATTGATCGCAACAGGCAGGATCATCGACCAGTAGGAGTCGATCAGACCTACGCTTTTTACAATAAGGAAGGTTGGAATCATTCCGCCGCTGAATAGCATCGAGAACACGACGATAAAGTTGATCGTATTACGTCCAGCCAGATATCTGCGGGACAGACCATACGCCATAAATGCGGTCAGTGCCATACTAACGAGCGTACCGACCAGCGTTGTGCCGATGGATACACCCAATCCTTTAAAAATAGTCGGCGTTGATAAAATGTAGCGATACGCATCCAGCGAAAAGGTAGTCGGAAACAAAATGAACTTTTTCGATACGACCTCCTGTGTAGAAGCGAATGAGCTGGCGATAACGTTTACAAAAGGCAGCAGACAGGCAAGAGCAATCAGGATCAATAAAGTGTTATTTACGATGGTAAAGATCTTGCTTCCCAGCGTCTTGTCTTTGCGTAGCGTCTCTTCCATAGGGTGAGCCTCCTTCGTGATCTTATACTTCTTCACTGTACCAGTCCCCTGGTGTTCCGTATATAATCAGGTCCCCAGATCATCGATGAAAGGATGGCTAAATCTGGTATGATCATTAGCTCATAGCATAATCATCAGCTAAGATACAGTTCGATAAAGTGTTGATTTATCGGCATTTTGCAAACGCTATCATGAGATGATTATATACGGAATGAGCGGTGTGTTCTAAGCTTAGACACGTAAGCGAGAATGTGCAAAGGAGGCTGCGAGCCGGTGAAGATGTCGAACGAAATCAAAATGTCCGATGCTGCCGTACTGGGGCTGGAACAAGACAGGAAGGCGGTCAAAAAGAAGGGCCGCTTCGGAATCATGCGTAACAAATTTTTGTATCTAATGATTTTGCCGGGCTTTATTTATTTTGTTATTTTTAAGTATTTACCGATGGGTGGCCTGATCATTTCGTTTCAGGATTATCAGCCGTATCTCGGTATCTCGGACAGTCCCTGGGTAGGGATGAAGCATTTTGTTCGCCTTTTTACCGAACCTACCTTCTTTATGCTATTAAGTAATACGCTCATTCTGTTTGCGCTCAATATTGTGATCTTCTTTCCATTACCGATTATATTGGCGCTCATGCTAAATGAAGTGCGACATCGTTATTTTAAAAATGCAATTCAGACGATTATCTACATTCCTCACTTTATGTCCTGGGTTATCATCGTATCCATTACTTACGTATTCCTCACTGTCGATGGTGGTGTCGTCAATGAGATGCTGGCAGCGATCGGATTACCGAAGATCAGCTTCCTGACCTCACCGGAATGGCTGCGCACGATGTATATGGCACAGATCATCTGGAAAGAGCTCGGCTGGTCGACGATCATCTATCTGGCAGCGATTACCGTCGTCGATACCCAGTTGTACGAAGCCGCCGAGATGGACGGTGCCGGACGCTGGCGTAAAACATGGCATGTAACACTGCCTGCTATTCGCCCGGTTATTATTACATTGCTCATTTTGAAAATCGGTAGCACGCTCGATCTCGGCTTTGAGCATATGTACCTGCTGCTCAATTCGCTTAACCGCGAAGTCGCCGAAATCTTCGATACGTATATTTATACTGCTGGTTTGAAAAATGGACAGCTTAGCTTTAGCACCGCAGTTGGTTTGTTTAAAGGTCTGGTCGGTCTTGTACTGATCATGCTAGCCAATCGCCTCGCCAAAAAATTCGGGGAAGACGGCGTATATTAACTCTATTTTACATGTAGTACGCACATTTCCTATTCGAGTACATTCCAATTCAAAGGGGATTTACGCATGCAAATGAAAACAAAAAAGAGATGGAATCTGGCACTGGTAGCAAGTCTTGCGCTTGCTACTGTGCTTTCCGGCTGTGGCAACGGTAGCGAAGCAGAAGCGAATCAAACGTACGATCCGAACTCCAAGCTGGAATTCACCTGGCTGAACATTTTGCATACTGCATCACCGCCAACCGATGTGATCAAGAACAAGCTGGAGGAGTATACGAACTCCAAAATCAACTTTAGCTGGGTGCCGGATGCTTCCAAGGAAGAGCGTATTACGACCGCACTTGCTTCCGGTCAGCTTGCCGATGTGGTGACGATCACGATGATGAATAACTCGACGGTACGTAACTCGCTCAAGTCCGGTCTGTTCTGGGATGTAGGGCCTTATCTGGACAGCTATCCGAATCTGAAAAAGATTCCACAGGAAGTCCGAACGGCCGCTTCGATCGAAGGCCATCTGTACGGCGTACCTTTTCAGAAAAATATGGCGCGCTCCGGTCTGATTCTGCGCAAGGACTGGCTCGATAAGCTCGGTCTGGAAGTACCGAAAACGCTTGATGAGCTGTACAATGTTGCGCGTGCATTTACCGAGGATGACCCGGATGGCAATGGCAAAAACGACACGACTGGATTCGGCGATCGCTCCGATCTGCGTTACAGCAGCTTCAAAACGCTCAGCTCTTACTTTGGCACACCGAACGGCTGGGCAGTCGATGCGAACGGCAAATTCACGCCTGAATTTGATACACCGCAGTATATGGACACCCTGCAATATTCGCGCAAGCTGTATGAAAATGGCTATTTGACACGCGACTTTGCCGTAACGGCGAAGACGGATCAGCAGCAGCAATTTGCACAGGGACGTACAGGCATCTACACCGGTATGGTTGATATCGCCAGTCTGGAAAATATGTCGCAGGGCTTGCAAAAAGGCATGGAGCTGGTGCCAGTCAATAAAATTTCCAATGGTGATGGCAAATATCATGTGTGGTCTGAAGGCAGCGGTGTTGGCGGATTACTCGCATTTCCAAAATCCGAGGTGAAATCCGAAGCCGAGCTGAAACGACTGCTGCAATTTGTAGACAAGCTACTCGATAAAGAAGCATTTATGTACATGACAGGTGGAATCGAAGGCGAGCATTACAAAATTGATGAAGACGGCTCGTTCAAAATTACGAACCAGGACAAATGGCAGGCTGATGTACAGCCATTCGCAGCTTCCCGTCCAAGCGAAGTGACGTATAAGCTGAAAGACTCCAACCCGCGTAAGCAAATGGCGAATGAGCTGATTGAGGAAAATGATCAGTATGCAGTGCTTGACCCAACCGTTCCGCTCGATTCTCAAACGAATAACGAACAGGGCACCGAGCTGCAAAAGATCATCACTGATGCTACCTTCAAATATATTATGGGTGAGCTGGACGATGCAGGCTTTAAGCAAGCGGTACAGAGCTGGAAGGACGCAGGCGGTACACGCATTACGGAAGAATATGAAGCCGCTTACAAAACGAGTCAGGGTAAGTCATAACCACTCATCCATGCATAGTAATCACAAATTCATACCACATCATACCCGATCCTAGTCACTGACAGCCAGACCTAACTTGTCTTTCCCACGGTATCATCGATAACCGATATGTTGAGAGGAGCATGAACGGATGAAAAAGGAACGACAGATTGCAATGAAGAGACTTGCTGCTGTTATGGTGAGCAGTGCAATCGCTCTGACCGCCTGTGGCGGACAGGGAGCATCCTCTGGTGAATATGACGCAAACTCGAAGGCAACAATTACGTGGCTGAACATTTTGCATACTGCTTCTCCGCCAACCGATACGATTCTGAACAAGCTGGAGGAGAAGACGAATTCCGATCTTACCTTTTCATGGATTCCGGATGCTTCCAAGGAGGAACGTATCAATACAGCGCTCGCATCCGATTCGCTTGCTGACATCGTGACTTTAACGATGCTGGATAATTCATCTGTGCGCAATTCACTCAAATCCGGTTTGTTCTGGGAAGTGGAGCCTTATTTGAAGGACTATCCAAACCTCGCCACAATCTCACCGGAGACGATCAAGTCAGCATCGATTGGTGGCAAGCTGTACGGTATTCCGTTTCAAAAGGATCTAGCACGTAACGGCGTCACATTGCGCAAAGACTGGCTTGATAAGCTGGGCTTGGATGTGCCGAAGACGACGGATGAGCTAATGGAGGTGGCACGAGCCTTTACCGAGGATGATCCCGACGGCAACGGTCAAAATGATACGACTGGCTTTGTAGATCGCAATGACCTCGTATACGGAGCTTTCAAAACGCTGGGCTCCTACTTCGGCACACCGAATAACTGGCAGGTGAGTGCAGACGGCAAAATGACGCCAGAGTTTATGACTGCTGGCTATATGAAAACGATGGACTACATGAAGCAGCTATACGACAAAGGCTATATAAATAAAGACTTTGCCGTAACCGCCAAAACGGATCAGCAGCAAAAGTTCGCGCAGGGAAAAGCAGGCATTTATGTAGGCGCTCTGTTCGATAGCAAAAACCTACTTAATATGTCCAAAGGCGTGCAGGATAATATGCAGCTCGTCATGGCGAACGATATCACATCCACTGGCAAAGAGAGTGATCGTGCTATCTGGGCAGCCAACAACGGGATCGGCGGTCTGCTGGCATTTCCGCGTACGGAAGTGAAGGATGAAGCCGAGCTGAAGCGGGTTTTGCAATTTGTAAATGATCTACTCGATGAGGATTCGTACGCATTGATGACGTATGGTATCGAAGGTACGCATTACAAAGTAGACGACAAGGATGCGGCAACGATCATCAATACCGATCTGTGGCAGCAGGAAGTACAGCCATTCGCGGCAAGCCGTCCGAAAGAGAGCGGCTTTAACATCCACGATGCTGATCCACTCAAGCAGCAGGCGGATAAAATGATCGCAGATAATGCCAACTATGCAGTGCTGAACCCAGCCTATTCACTCGATTCGGAAACGTACAATACACAGGGCTCTGAGCTGCAAAAGATCATCACAGACGCTACGTACAAATACATTCTCGGTGAAATTGATGAAGCTGGCTTCAAGCAAGCGCTGGAAACCTGGCAAAGCTCTGGCGGTAACAGCATCATTTCTGAATATGAAGCTGCTTATAAGCAAGCAAATGGCAGTTAAAGCTAAAGGAATCCATTTTGCAGGAGGGTTATGATGACTACATTTGACGAGCAATCCCGCTGGGCAATACGTACCGCCGATTCGATTATGCAGCGTATGCCGTATTTGCACGAAGCCCCGGAGCATCATGGCAAATGGTCATATGATTACGGCGTTATTTTAAAAGGATTCCAGTTGCTGTGGAAGCAGACTGGAGATCGCAAATACTGGCAGTATATCCGCAACAATATGGATCATTTTATTTATGAGGATGGCACCATTGGCGGCTATCGTCAGGATGAATACAATATCGATCATATTAACAATGGTAAACTGCTGTTCATGCTGCATCGTGATACAGGGGAGGAGCGCTACCGCCATGCGGCATCACTGCTACGTGAACAGCTCAAAACCCATCCGCGTACTTCTGAAGGAGCATTCTGGCATAAGCAGATTTATCCGTATCAGATCTGGCTGGACGGGCTGTATATGGGGGCGCCGTTCTATCTGGAGTATTTGCTGGCGTATGAGCAGTCAGAAGGAATGGATGATGTTACCCGTCAATTCCTGCTCTGCGAGCAGCATACACGCGATACCCATACCGGTCTGCTCTATCATGCGTGGGATGAGAAAAAGCAGCAGCCGTGGGCAGATGCGAATACCGGTCTGTCGCCTAACTTCTGGGGACGCTCGCTGGGCTGGTTTGTAATGGCGCTCGTGGATGTGCTGGAAATTTTGCCGAGTGAGCATGCTCATTATGGTGAGCTACAGCGTATGCTGAATGATACGCTCACTGCGGTTCGTCGTTATCAGGATGCCGAGACTGGCGTATGGTATCAGGTGATCGATCAGGGAAATCGCAAAGGCAATTATTTGGAAGCCTCGGCAACAGCGATGTTTGTGTACGCGATGGCAAAAGGTATCCGTCTTGGCGTACTTACAGCGGAATGGCAGCAGGCAACAGACTGGGCATATGCCGGGATGATCTCGGAATTCGTACTGGAGACGAAGGAAGGCTGGGTCAACTACAACAAAAATTGTCAGGTTGCCGGTCTTGGCGGTGCAACGAAACGGGACGGCACCTTCGCTTATTACATTAGCGAACCGATCGTAACGAATGATCAGAAGGGGCTGGGTGCGTTTTTGCTTGCCTGTGCGGAATATGAGCATGCCTTACAGGAGGATGGTCGCGATGAATCCAAATCTGTACAATATCGATAATTATGGCGCATCACCCAATAGCGGCATCCTATCGACCGAAGCCATTGCGGCTGCGATTGAAGCCGCTTCGGGTGCAGGTGGAGGAACAGTCTACATTCCGGCAGGTACATACCATACCGGTGCGATTATGCTGCAAAGCAATATTGAGCTGCATGTGAGCGCTGGGGCTGTGCTATCATTCAGCACCGATCCAGCGCATTACCCGCCTGTGCGCTCGCGCTGGGAAGGCGTCGATCAGCATGTGCATGCCTCCTGTATTTATGGAGAACAGTTGCATAATGTATCGATTACCGGCAGCGGACAGATTGAAGGCAATGGAGAAGCGTGGTGGGATCTGTTCCGCAATCGGCGGGAGCAGCTACAATATCCACGCCCGAAGCTGATTAGCTTTGATCATTGTACACGGATTACGATTCGCGATGTGCAGCTACGCCATTCGCCAAGCTGGACGATTAACCCGATCTGCTGTGAGATGGTCACCGTGGACAATATTACGATTCATAATCCAGCCGATTCACCGAATACGGATGGTATTAACCCAGAATCATGCCGTAATGTGCATATTAGCAACTGTCATATTGATGTCGGTGACGACTGCATTACGATCAAATCGGGTACCGAAGATACCCCTGATCGTGTGCCCTGCGAAAATGTAACGGTTGTAAACTGTACGATGATGCATGGTCATGGTGGTGTGGTGATCGGTAGTGAGATGAGTGGCGACATTCGTAATGTGACGATCAGCAACTGCGTGTTCAAGCAGACCGATCGCGGGATTCGGCTGAAGTCACGTCGTGGTCGTGGCGGAATCGTGGAGGATATTCGTATTAGCAATATTGTGATGGAGGACGTAATCTGTCCGTTCATTATGAATTTGTATTATTTTTGCGGACCACGCGGCAAGGATAAATACGTATGGGACAAACATCCATACCCGATCACCGAGGAGACACCGTGCTTCCGGCGCATCCATTTTGCCCATATTACCGCTCGCCGTGTACATGCGGCAGCCGGGTTTCTGTATGGACTGGCGGAGCAATATGTATCAGAGGTAACGTTTTCTGATATCGATATTTCGATGGCAGAGAATGCGATTCCCGGTCGTCCTGCGATGATGGCAGGGATGGAGGATATGAACAATCGCGGCTTTTATCTGGGCAATGTACGCGATGTACGATTTAACCGTGTAACGATTGAGAATCATGAGGGCCCTGCCTTTTATATTGAAAACGGTGAAGACGTCGAAGTGATCGATTGTCGTTCGCGCCGCACGAAACAAGAAGAAAAGCTGGTGGAGCAAGTGACTATACAGCCCGCAGCGGAATCGGAATCGCCTGCTCCATTCGGGTAATAGAACTATTTGGGCGAAACAACAATCTCGAAAAAAAAATTCCGAAAAAATGTAGCTAGAAGAACCATTCTAATAAAAGAAATCGTTCCAGTATTATCCCGCTACAATGGATGTCTATCGACAAAGGAGTGCATCGTCATGACAGAGCGAGCTTATTATGCGCTCGGTGAAGCCAATGATCCGTTATGGCAATTGCTTGGCGATCTACCAGCTACGACGCCGATTACAAGTCAATTGCTGGAACGCAGGGAGCAGGCTGGCTACAAGCTGGAAACCGTGCTGCTTGAGCTGAATGGACTGGAAAAAGTGCCTGCATCCATTGCATTACCGCTGGAAGGGGAAGCGCCTTTTCCGCTGATCGTCTTCAACCATTCACATGGTGGCAATTATACAGGCGGACGACGTGAACTGGTTCAAAGCAGCGCTTATTTGCAGGAGCCCTCGTTTGCTTCCGTACTCACAGGCATGGGGTATGCCGTTTGCTGTATCGATATGTGGTGCTTTGGCGAGCGCAGCGGTCGTGCGGAGAGTGAGACGGTGAAGGAGATGCTCTGGCAGGGGCGGGTGTTATGGGGCATGATGCTGTACGATAACCGCCGCCTGCTTGATTATATGTGCAGCCGGAAGGATATCGATTCCAGCCGAATTGGCACGATTGGCATGTCGATGGGTGGGCTCATGGCATGGTGGCTGGCAGCGCTGGATGAACGCGTCGGTGTTATTGTAGACATTGCTGCTCAGGTGGATGCACATACGCTGATTGCGAAGCGAGGACTGGATCATCATGGCTTCTACTCCTATGTCCCCGGGCTGCTCAAGCAGTATACGACACTGGATATTCAGCGCCGCATTGCGCCGCGTCCACGAATGAGCCTGGTCGGTCGTCATGATCGCTTATGTCCATTGGAAGGGGTAGAGCATCTGGCGTCAGGCTTGCAGGAAACGTATACGGAAGCAGGCTGCGCGGAGCACTGGCAGCCGATCATCGGCAGTGGCGGACATATGGAAACGCTGGAGATGCGAGCAGCGTGGATGCCATTTTTACAAAAGTATCTGTAGCCTCAGCTTCATACCTCAGCGCAGCTTAAAGCTTGGTTGGATTTGGCGCAATATTAATTAATATGCGTATCAAGTCAGAACATGATGCGTGTCCAACCGGAATACTATACTTATCGATTCGGACGTATCGATTCGGTACCGTATGCGCAGGATATAGTGGCTGGTGGCAATCTATCACAACGCTATAAAGTCACAAATACACAATTATAGTCACAACATCATACGTATACAGTAGCGATATGATATGCATACAGTAACGACATTCTATATAAAAGTGACATCTTAAGTAAAAGTAAAAGTAAAAGTAAAAGTAAAAGTAAAAGTAAAAGTATAACTCAACAAGCCGTCCGTTTTGCGCTGCTGCATAGCCGAAACCGGGCGGTATCTGTATGTACGAAGGGAGCGTGGATAGACGATGGAGCTGATTGTAGGGAAGGCGTCTTTTTGCGATTATCATTCGATTCAGGAAGCGGTAGATGTGCTGGATCGTAGCGAGGTTTCCTCGGAAAACAGAGAAGGAGAACGCGATACGATTTTCATTCTGGAAGGTGTGTATGAGGAGTGCGTCATCATCCACAATTCGAATCTACGTGTATGTGGGATTGGTAAGGTTGAGATTACGAGAAGTCGACATGCGCGTCAGCATAATGAGCAGGGCGAGGAGATTGGAACGTTTGGCACGCCGACTGTATTTCTCGGCGGCAGCAATTTGCTGATCGAAAATCTAACGATCTGTAATACGGCAGGGCAGGGGGAGGAGATCGGGCAAGCGGTGGCGCTAACCGCTTATTGTGATCGTGCTGTGATCCAAAATTGCACATTACGTGCGTATCAAGACACGCTATTCACGGGCCCACTACCACCGAAGCCGAAGGAGCGTGCCAAGTTTGGCGGGGCGGAAATTAGACATAAGCATGATCAGTATCGCCAGTTGTACATCAATTGTTATATCGAGGGAACGGTTGACTTTATTTTTGGTGGAGCGACAGCTTATTTTGAGCATTGTCATATTCATAGCCTGCGCCATTACGATAATCAACCTACCTATGTTACGGCAGCCTCAACACCGCAGGGACAACGGTTTGGCTATGTGTTTCATAGCTGCTGGCTGACAGGGGATGAAGGCATTACACCGGTATTTTTAGGGCGACCGTGGCGTGAATATGCACGTACGGTGTGGGTGAAATGCCGTCTTGGCGAGCATATTGATCCAGCGGGCTGGCATAACTGGGACAATCCGGACAATGAACATACGGTCGTGTATCAGGAATATGACCCGGAGCATGCGGCTGAGCTGCGTAAGACGCGTGTCGGCTGGGCAGATTGTCTGGCAGGTGGTGTAGAGCAATGGGATCGTCGGACGGTGTTTGGTGGTGAGGTGTTCTGGGAGGATCATACGTATGTCTATAAATAATAGAGAGAGGGATACTATATCCGATAGCGCTTCCAGATCGCTACTAGCATCATCACAGCCGGCGTTAATCCGTAATCCTGTGCTACCAGGCTTCAACCCTGATCCGTGTATGATTCGAGTCCAGCATACGTACTATATCGCGGTATCGTCGTTTGAATGGTTACCCGGTGTGCGTGTGTACGAGTCTACCGATCTGATAAACTGGTCGTATTGCACCGATATTTTGACCGATCAGGTGCAGCTACAGGGCAATCCGAAAAATGGCAGCATCTGGGCGCCACAGCTTAGCTATGATGATGGACTGTTTTACCTTGCCTATACGGATGTGAAAAGTACACGTCGTCCATTCAAGGATGCGCATAACTACCTTATGGTGGCGAAGGACATTCGTGGGCCGTGGTCAGAGCCTGTGTATGTGAACAGCAGCGGCTTCGATCCATCTTTGTTTCACGACGAGGATGGGCACAAGTGGATACTGAATGCATTATGGGATTATCGGATTACCGAGGGCAATAAATCGAGCGGTATCGTGATACAGGAATACGATGCGAAGCAGCAGTGTCTGATTGGAGAGCCGATCAAGCTATTTGACTGTACCGATCTGAAAAAGACCGAGGCCCCTCATCTGTACAAGCGCAATGGTTATTATTATCTGATCACCGCCGAAGGGGGCACAGGAACAGGTCATGCGGTAACTGTCGCACGTTCGCAGGCATTGTTAGGGCCATATGAAGTCGATCCCCATTATCCGATGATGACCTCCAGCCATCATCCCGACTGGCCGCTGCAATGCGCCGGTCATGCCAGTCTGGTAGAGACACCACACGGACAGTGGTATATGGCGCATCTGTGCACACGTCCACTGGAAGGGAAGTATGCCATTCTTGGTCGAGAAACGGCGATTCAGCAAGTGCACTGGGATGAGGACGGCTGGCTGCGTCTCAGCAGTGGCGGGGTGCTGGCGCAAATGGAAGTGCCTGCACCGGAAGATAGGAATGATGGTGGAAGTGGAAATTCCGATAGCATTAGCCATAATAATGCCAATAGCAAGGATAGCGTGAACGATATAGACGATAATCGAAACTATAATAGACATCACCATCCTGCTCTTGCTCATCAAGAAACCATTCTCCCACCCGCACACGTAACGCATACACCTGCACCTCCAGCTAATGAGGCGGCTTCGATCTCTGTATTTCGCGATTCGTTTACTTCGAATGAGCTCCATCCCGAATGGAACACGCTACGTATACTAGCGCATGAAGATTGGTGCTCCTTGTTGCAGCGTCCAGGTTATTTACGGCTGTATGGCGGTGAATCGATTCAGAGTCTATTCAACCACCATATCGTTGCTATGCGTCAGCGACATCATCGTTTTCGAGCAGAAACAGCGCTGCAATACGATCCACAGCAATATTTGCAAATGGCAGGACTGGTGCTGTATTTGAATGATGAGAATTATCTGTATGCCTGTGTAACTCGTGAGCATAATGGCAAGGTGCTGAGACTGATGCGCTGTGCTGCGGATCAATTTTACGTTTATCCTGCTGCACTAGCGGTGGATGAGCATTGTTTGATTCATCTGGCAGTCGATGTGCATGATACAGCAGCTCGTTTTTACTATCAGACGACGGATGGTGAAGGACAGGGAGCCAAGCAGGACGCGTGGAAACCGTTATACGGGGAGGAAAATATCTCGTTCTTATCTGGCGGCTTTACCGGCAACTTTGTTGGCATAGCGGCACATGATATGTATCAGTTTAAAGGCAGTTATGCTGACTTTAGCTATTTTGAATATAAGGAACAGGTGTAAAGGGCGGAGTTTCGAACACTAATAATGTGGCTCGAATCGATCTATCTGTTTGTGTAAACCCTCAATAGCAGGCAGTTCGTTTGCCTGCTGTTGAGGGTTTTTTGACGTATTTTTGACGTATACAAGCAAGAACATATTCAAGTTTTATAAGGCAGAAACACTAGGAAAATGCTAGGGGAAAACTAAAGGAGAAAGCTTGCTATCATAAATAATGCCATATAAGGTAAATTTAAAGCGTTGAAATTCCTAGTAAACCGATATACTATACAGTATATAAAGACAAGATAGCAACTATTACAGATGGGGGATAAGGAAAATGAGTACGAAGTTTAAAGGCTTAATCGTTGCAATGCTGTTTACGGTATTACTGGCAGCTTGCTCAGGCAATAGTGGTGGCTCTACAGCAGCAACGTCAACCGGCTCGTCCACAGCAGATAGTGGAACACCGAAGGACGGGGGCAGTCTTATTATCAGTGTAGCTGCAGACCCGGTTATTTTGAATCCGCTCTATGCAGGCGATCGTGTCAGTCTAACGATTGATCAGGCGCTCTATGCACCACTTTTTCAAGTGAACAATGGCAAAAAGACATTTTATCTGGCTGATAGTCTGGAGCCTTCCGCTGACCAACTTACATACACGCTTAAACTGAAAAAGAACCTGACCTGGCATGACGGACAGAAGCTGACGGCTGACGATGTGGTGTTCACGATCAACAGCATTCTGGACGAGAAGCAAAACAGCTTCCTGCGCGCTGGCTTTATTATTAACAATAAGCCCGTTCAGGTATCCAAAGTGGACGATTTGACCGTAGCGTTCAAGCTACCTCAGGTTAGCCCGGCATTCGAAGCTTCACTCGTACAGGTATCGCCAATTCCAAAGCATATTTTCGAAGGTGAAACCGATCTGGAAAAGAGCAGCAAAAACAACAATCCAATCGGTTCTGGCCCATTCAAATTTAAAGAGTACAAAACAGGCGAATATGTCACACTGGATCGATTTGATCAATATTTTGGTGGCAAGCCACATCTGGATAGCGTTACTTACCGTATTGCGAAGGATGCGAACGCCGCTAATCTGGCATTGCAAAATGGAGAGATTAATGTGCAGTATCTCGATCCGCGCGATGTAGCCACAATTCAGGCAACCGGCAATTTTGATATACAATCCTATAGCGAGGGCCGCCTTGCGTATCTGCTGTTTAACGAGAAAAGCGATACCGGTGTGCTTGCTAAAAAAGAAGTTCGTCAGGCAATCGGCTATGCGCTGAATCGTCAGGAGCTGATTCAGACGGCATATACGTCGGATCAATATGCCGACCCGGCGCATTCATTTGAAACACCGGATGGCTTGTATCAGACAAATGATGTACCGACCTACGACAATGATGCAGCCAAAGCGAAGCAGATTCTCGCTCAGCAGGGCATTAGCAATCTGAAGCTACGTATGATCGTACAATCTGGCAACAAAGTTCAGGAAGCCGTCTCGCTGTATGTACAGCAAAAGCTGAAAGAGATCGGCATCGATGTGGAGCTGCAAAATATGGATTCGACTGCATTCGGTCAGAAATTTGTAGATGACAAGGCTACAGATTATGAGCTGGCACTGAGCGGCTACATTATGGGCTATGACCCGGATGCGTATCGTATTTTGTTCACAACCGGTTCTTCCTCCAACTATACGCATTATTCAAATCCGCAGGTGGATAAGCTGTTTGAACAGGGTGCAGGTGAAGGCGATTCGACCAAGCGTGCCGAGATTTACAAGCAACTGCAAACGATCATTGCAGAGGATGCGCCAATCTACCCGATTGCGTATACCAAAACGATCGTAGCCATTTCTAAAAATTACGGTGGTCTGGATCAAGCTGTACTGAAGCCAGTCGTTATTTTCGAAGACCTGTCCAAAATTTATCAAAAACAATAAAGTCCATGTTCATAATGAAAGCAGCAGATAAGCCGGTTTCCCGGCTTATTTGTTGTGGTGAAGGGAGCTGCGGAACATGAGGCAAATGATTATCCGCCGATTGCTGCAAACGATACCGTTGTTGTTTTTTGTTTCTATTGTCTGCTTTGCGATGATCAAGCTGGCACCGGGTGATCCGGTGCTGTCGTTTGTAACGCCAAATATGCATGCTGATGATATTGAGCGTATTCGTCATAATCTCGGTCTGGATCGCCCTGCATATGTACAATATGGACTCTGGCTAAAGCAGCTATTACAAGGCGACCTGGGCTATTCGCTGGTGAATCACCAGCCGGTTCTCGGTCAGATCGTGGAGCGCTTGCCTGCAACAGCAGGGCTGATGGGAAGCGCGATTGCGATTGCTGTGCTACTGGCGATTCCACTCGGCTTGATTGCAGGGGCGAATCGTAATCGCTGGATAGATAAAATGATTAATTTGATCGCTTATATTGGTATCTCTGTGCCGCTTTTCTGGCTGGCGATTCTACTCATCTATATTTTTGCTATCAAGCTCTCGCTGCTACCGAGCATGGGGATGCGTACGATTGGCGAGGAATCAGTCGGTGATGTGATTCGTCATGGCATTTTGCCCTGCTCGGTGCTGGCATTTGGCTTTTTGGCAGGATATGTGCGATATATCCGTTCCAGTACGATCGGTCAGCTCAAGGAGGATTATGTGCAGATTCAATATGCATTTGGCTCCAATAAATGGACGATTCTGTTTCGCCATGTGATCAAGCATGTACTGTTACCGATCATTACGCTACTTGGCATGTCGATGGGTGATCTGGTCGCAGGGGCAATTGTAACGGAAACGGTATTTTCGTGGCCGGGTATCGGCTCGCTGGGAATGACTGCGGTTCGAGGAATGGATTACCCGATCATCATGGGGATTACGCTGTTCTCGTCCTTGCTGCTCATTCTGGGCAATCTGGCAGCAGATATTTTATACGCGATCGTCGATCCGCGTATGAAGGCAAAGGGGTGACGGAATGAATCGTAGTAAATGGAACCACTTGAAACGGGAGCTTCTAAGCAGCAAGCCAGGTCTGGCTGCCCTGTTTGTGCTAATCGTGCTAACATTGGGCGCAATTTTTGCCTTTTTGTCCCCTTATGATCCGAATTTGATGAATGCGGGCAAGCCGTTTAGCACGCCGGATGGTGCGCACTGGTTTGGTACGGACGATTATGGACGTGATTATTTTGCGCGTGCACTGTATGGCGGCCGGGTATCGCTGCTTGTCGGTTTTGCTTCGATGATTATGGCTACCGCGATTGGCGTAGCGATCGGTGTGATTAGCGGTTATTTTGGCGGCTGGCTGGATAGCTTGCTTATGCGTGCGCTGGACGTTATTTCTTCGATTCCATCGTTTCTCGTATTGCTGCTGCTCAGTGTGTTTTTGAAGCCGAGTGTCGGCAATATTATTGTTATTATTGCGCTGCTCATGTGGATGAATGTCGCACGGATCGTACGTGCAGAGACGATGAGCATCAAAGAACGTGAATATGTGCTGTATGCACGCGCCTCCGGTCAAGGTGGCGGTGGGATGATTGTACATCATATTTTGCCGGGCCTGATTCCGATCATTATTGTCAGTGCGACGAACAATATCGCTTCAGCGATTATGATGGAATCGTCATTGAGCTTTCTCGGATTTGGCGTACAGCCGCCTAATGCAACATGGGGCAGTATGCTGAACAGTGCGCAGGGTTATATCGCTCAAGCGCCTTATATGGCGCTATTTCCGGGCTTGCTTATTTTACTGACTGTACTGAGCTTTAATGTGCTGGGCGATATTTTGCGAGTCGGTTTGGAACCGAAGCTGGATCGAAGATAGGAGGGGATGGATCATGACAGAACGTCTGCTCAGTGTAGAGAATTTAAAAGTCTCCTTTGCTACGCGCGATGGAGACAATCAGGCAGTGCGCGGCATTAGCTTTCATATCGATAAAGGCGAGACACTTGGCATCGTCGGTGAGTCCGGCAGTGGTAAAAGCGTCACGGCTCGCTCCATCATGTCCTTAATCGCGCCGCCCGGACAGATTACCGCTGGCAATATTCGGTTTCGCGGACAGGATTGTCTGGCATGGACAGAAAAGGAATGGCGCAAGCTGCGCGGCAACCGCATATCGATGATCTTTCAAGACCCGATGACCTCGCTCAACCCGCTCAAACGCATCGGTCAACAATTAACCGAGGTGCTGCGTCGCCATCGCGGTTTGGATCGTCAGCAGGCGAATCGGGAAGCTGAGCGATTGCTACAGGAGGTAGGCATCTCGGATGCTCCAACACGGCTGCGGCAATATCCGCATGAATTCAGCGGGGGGATGCGCCAGCGCGTGATGATCGCAATGGCCTTATCGTGTCAGCCTGACCTGCTCATTGCCGATGAGCCAACGACTGCGCTGGATGCTACGATTCAGGCACAGATTCTGGATCTGTTTAAAAGTCTAAAGCAGCATTCCGATACGTCTATTGCGCTCATCACACATGATCTTGGTGTCGTAGCACAGGTATGTACCCGCGTGATTGTCATGTATGGCGGCTTAATTATGGAGGAAGGGCGTGTGGAGGATATTTTCTATCGTCCCCAGCATCCGTATACAAAGGGATTGTTACGGTCACTTCCAAAACGCGGCAGTGGCTCGCGTGAACGACTGGTGCCCATTGAAGGCACACCACCCAATCTGCTGCATCCACCTGCCGGGTGCCCATTTGCCGAGCGTTGTCCAAATGCCTTTGCACGCTGCGCACAGATGCCGCCGATTACCGAGACAGAGCCGGGGCATTATTCGATGTGCTGGTTATCTCATGAAGCCGTCGCAGGCGATCATGAGCTTGCAGCGGAAGGAGTGGAGCATCATGAGTGATATTCTGGTGGATGTACACAATTTAAAAAAGCATTTTGTAAATGCGCGCAATTGGCGCGGACAGCCGACCGGTGTACAGCGTGCTGTCGACGGAATTCATTTTCATATTCGTCGCGGCGAAACGTTCGGTCTGGTCGGCGAGTCCGGCAGTGGCAAGTCCACAGTCGGACGCTGTCTGCTACGGTTGTATGATTATACCGACGGTGAAGTGACCTTTGCCGGTCAGCCGCTCAGCGGGCTCAGTGAGAAGGCACTCAAGCCGTTTCGTAGACGCATTCAATCGATTTTTCAGGACCCATATTCTTCACTGAATCCGAATCTGAATGTGCTGGAGCTGATCAGTGAGCCGATGAAGATTCACGGGATGGGCGCTGCTTCCGAGCGCAAAGATCAAATCGCCGATCTGCTTGAAAAGGTAGGGCTGAATCGGGATCATCTGTATCGGTATCCGCATGAATTCAGCGGCGGACAGCGTCAGCGTATTTCCATCGCTCGTGCGCTGTCCGTACGACCGGAATTTATCGTCTGTGATGAGCCGATCTCAGCGTTAGACGTGTCGGTGCAGGCACAGGTTGTAAATATGCTGGAGGACCTGCAGGCGGAATTCGGCTTGACGTATTTGTTTATCGCTCATGATCTGTCAATGGTACGCCATATTTCCGATCGGATCGGTGTAATGTATGCCGGACGCCTCGTAGAGGTAGCAGATAGTGATGAGCTGTATGAGAATCCACAGCATCCGTATACACGAGCACTGCTTTCCTCTATTTTGGAAACCGATCCAGCCAAAGTGGCAGAACGCATTCGTCCCGATGGATTCACAACCATTCGTAATGATGAACAGGCAGCTCCACTGGAAGAGGTGAGTCCGGGGCATTTTGTTGCATTGGATTATAAATGAAGCCGGTATAGAAAAATAAAGGAAAGGTGTGTGTACGCTATGCATACTATTGCCCAATCAGAACCTGCACATCCAGTGAAGCTATCCCAGTGGGATGCGCTTTTACTGGAATCGTTACGTAGCCGGGGCTGGTCAGAGCAGCAACTGGTAGAGCTAGGCTCGTTGGAGCAGATTCCGCTCGATACAAGTGAATACGAATGGGATTATACCGATCTGGCAGCGCTGGCGAAGGCACAGCCCGAGCTGTATCTTCAGGCTGTGCAGCATGGTTACCAGATCAAATACAATACGATTCGCGGACTTCGGAGCTGGCTACATATTGCCTTTAACGTCGAGCCAGAGATGCTGCTGGAAGAAGGGCAGGAAGCGATCCGTGTCACCCTTACCGAGACACAGCTTCAGCGCCTGCAACAGGTGCTGTCACCTGGCTGGACAATCGGAGCCAGGTCCGCACCGTTGTACTGTATAGAACCACGTTATCGCTCAGTAGAGTAAAGCAGTATAGAAGCAGACCAAGCGCAACAAGCAGATCAAGCACAATTGAAATGGATCAGTCGGCAGTGGGGAGTTAGCTTATCTCCCAAGCTGTACCTTGCCCCATCTCATTTATCTCATTTTTCATATTACAAATGAGGTGTATATGGGTTTGGAATAGACACTTAGCAAAAAGATAATTCCATAAGCTCCACCTACATTGCAAGCCGATCCAGGCGACTCATCACCGTCGCCTCTGGATCGGCTTCTTTTTTTCTGTAAAATACTGTAATCGTTTCGCTATAAAAACCGATAATTAAAAGGAGAGAAGTATCCTCATTCCCCGATTCATTTTACCAGTAACATCCAAGATGTGAACGAAATTCGTCGATCCTTGAAACTTTTTGGATTATTTTGAAGGAGAGTGATTGTTTTTTGTTACGTTTGTGGTAGTATATAGAGCAGTTGGGGGAATGAATATGCTTACAGAGGAACGTTACAACCTGATTATAGAGCGCTTACAGGAACGCGGTATTGTGAAATTACAAGAACTGGTCGATGTGTCCGGTGCTTCAGAATCAACGATACGGCGCGATTTGATTGACCTGGAAGCAAGGCAACTGCTAAGGCGTATCCACGGTGGAGCGACACTGCTGCATCCGAAAAATCAGGAACCTGGCATGGAAGAAAAAACCTTCACAAACGTTCAAGAAAAAAGTATAATTGCTCGTCTAGCCTCCAATGAGATTGAGGATGGCGAATGTATCTATCTGGATGCAGGTACGACAACGCTGGCAATGATTCCATATATCGAAGCAAAAGATATTACGGTCGTTACGAATGGACTATCTCATGTGGACGCGCTTGTGAACAAGCGAATTCGCAGCTATTTGCTCGGCGGTATGATGAAAATGCATACAAAAGCTGTCGTAGGGAGCATGGCACTACAGAGCATGGATAATTTCCGATTTGACCGCTGTTTTCTAGGAGCGAATGGTGTAGATGCCGAAATGGGCTACACTACACCTGACCCGGAGGAAGCGATGATCAAACGGCGTGCTCATGAGCTGGCTGCCCATACGTATGTGCTGGCAGATTCGAGCAAAATTGGCGAGGTCACCTTCGCAAGACTACTGGATTTGCAGGAGGCTGTACTGATCACCGAATCGGTACCGGAACATTCCCGTCCGTCCATTTTGAATAAAACTAAGATAATCGAGGGATAAACATGATCTACACTGTAACACTCAACCCTTCTATCGATTACATCGTGGAAGTTGACGAACTGAAGCTTGGTGAATTGAACCGAATGAAGCGTGATTTGAAGCTTCCTGGCGGCAAGGGGATCAATGTATCCCGTATTTTGAACCAGCTTGGCGCGCAAAATACCGCCATCGGCTTTCTTGGCGGTTTTACCGGTCATTATATTGATGACAAGCTGAAGCAGGATCAGATCGCAACAGACTTTGTGTTTATTAGCGATGATACACGCATCAATGTGAAGCTGAAGCATGGCGACGAGACGGAGATTAACGGTCTGGGACCGGCGATCAGCACAGAGGAAGCGGATCAACTGGTAGACAAGCTGTCTGTACTCAAGCAGGGCGATGTGCTTGTACTGTCCGGTAGTGTTCCACCTTCACTCGGTGGCGACTTCTATGACCGTCTGATTGCTGTATGTAAAGAAAAGGGTGCTGAATTCGTTATCGATACGACAGGCAAAGCATTGCTCCAAGCATTACCACATGGTCCTTTGCTGGTGAAGCCTAATCATCATGAGCTGTCCGAGCTGTTTGAAACGGAGATTCATAGCCGTGAAGAGCTGATCGCACATGGACGCAAGCTGCTTGAGCTTGGTGCGAAGCATGTACTCATTTCGATGGCTGGTGACGGTGCATTGCTGGTGACGAAGGATGAAGTCTACCATGCGAACGTGCCTAAAGGTCAGGTGAAAAACTCGGTCGGCGCAGGCGATTCGATGATTGGTGGTTTTGTTGGCACATTGGTGCTCAGCAATGATCCGCTGGAAGCGTTCCGCACAGGTGTAGCATCCGGTAGTGCAACTGCATTTTCCGATGATCTGGCCGATCGTGCGAAGATTGATGAGCTGTTGCCACAGGTGACGATCACACGTTTATAACTATATCGTAATCAATTCACACCGGGGCTGCTTGCTGAAGCGCAGTGGCCCGCGGTGATTGAGATTAAGGGAGTGTACACAATGAGAATTACTGATCTGATGATCAAGGAAGTTATGATCATGGACCTGCAAGCGGTTAGCAAAGAAGCAGCAATCGACGAGCTGATCGCCAGTCTGACCTCAAGCGGTCGTATCAATGATCCGATTCTGTTTAAAGAAATGATCCTGAAGCGCGAGGGCGAATCCAGCACAGGTATCGGTGGCGGTATCGCAATGCCTCACGCCAAAACAAAAGCAGTGAATGAACCAACCGTTGTGTTTGCAAAAAGCACACAGGGTGTTGATTATGAATCTCTCGATGGTGAGCCTGCTCATCTGTTCTTTATGATTGCTGCTCCGGAAGGCGCTGCCAATACCCATCTGCGCACGCTGGCTGCTCTGTCCAAGCTGCTCATTGATAGCGATTTCATCGCTCAATTGATGAATACAACAACACCGGACGAGGTTGCTGCTCTGTTCGACGAGAAGCAAGCGGAAGCCGATGCCAAGGAGCAAGCGAAACAAGCGGCAAAAGCTGCAAAGGAATCCGAGCAACAACAAGAAAATGCACGCGAGCAGGAAGCGACAGCTTCACTGACGGGTGACGCTCCATTCGTCGTTGCGGTAACGGCGTGTCCAACTGGTATTGCGCATACGTTCATGGCAGAGGATGCACTGATCAAAAAAGCGCAGGAGATGGGCGTAGCCATCCGCGTAGAAACGAACGGTTCTGAAGGTGCAGGTACGCCGCTGACAGCAGATGAGATTCGCCGTGCAAGTGGTGTTATCGTCGCTGCTGACAAAAAAGTCGAAATGGATCGTTTCGATGGTAAGCCTGTATTGCAAAGACCGGTTAGTGACGGTATCCGTAAACCGGAAGAGCTGATCCGCAAAGCGATGAATGGCGAAGCGCCTGTATATCGTAGCTCCGGTCAAGCTGTGAGTGGCGAAGAAAGCTCCGGCGAAAAAACAAGCGTAGGTAGCAAAATTTACAAAGACCTGATGAATGGTATTTCACATATGCTGCCATTCGTTGTTGGCGGTGGTATCCTGCTGGCCATCTCGTTCCTGATCGAGCAAACAGCCGGCGAAAATAGCCAACTGTTCCAACTGCTGCAAACGATCGGTGGTGGTAAAGGCGCATTCTTTTTCCTGATTCCGATCCTTGCTGGTTTTATCGCAATGAGTATCGGTGACCGTCCGGCACTGATGCCTGGTATGGTCGGCGGTTTAATGGCAGTTAACTCGAACGCTGGTTTCCTTGGCGGTCTGGCTGCTGGTTTCCTGGCTGGTTATGTTGTAGTCTTCCTGCGTAAACTGCTGAGAGGCTTGCCAAAAGCAATTGACGGTCTAAAACCGATTTTATTATATCCGGTACTTGGTTTGCTGATTACCGGTACGATCATGTACTATCTGTTTGATCCGATCTTTGGTGGTATCAACACATGGCTCGTTAACGTATTGAACAACCTGGGTACAGGTAACGCGGTTATTCTCGGTCTGATCCTCGGCGGTATGATGTCGATCGATATGGGTGGTCCGTTTAACAAAGCGGCATACACATTTGCCATCGGTGTATTCACATCGAGCGGTAACACGAACGGTATGATGATGGCAGCGGTTATGGCAGGCGGTATGGTGCCACCACTGGCAATCGCACTGGCAACAACATTCTTCAAAAATAAATTCACCGAGCAAGAGCGTAAGTCCGGTCTGACTAACTATGTACTCGGCCTATCCTTCATCACCGAAGGTGCGATTCCATTCGCAGCGGCTGATCCACTGCGCGTCCTGACTTCTTGCATCATCGGTTCTGCAGTAGCTGGCGGTCTGACTCAACTGTGGCACATCAACCTGCCTGCACCACACGGCGGTATCTTCGTAGCTGCACTGGCAAACCACGCGCTGCTGTTCATGCTGGCAGTTATTATCGGCGCAGTCATTTCCGGCCTGATCCTCGGCGTATGGAAAAAACCAGTTGCCAAAAAGCTAGCAGAACAACAACAAAAAGCAGCATAATGGATTCGAACTTTAAGCCTGAGCGGGTATCTGCTTGTGCTGAATGATTCCTGACTTCTGCCATACAATGATCAAAGCCCGTTACGACGATATCCTTATGAGGATGCTAATCGTAGCGGGCTTTTTGTTTTATAAGACAAGTTCATTTGTAGCCCAAAAAACAATTCATTTCGGGCAAAAGAAGCTATGAATATACATGAGTAATGAGTACAGATTCTAATATAGTGCATTCCTTACCGAGTTCATATCTCCAAAACCTCACAAGCTGCAATTGCAAGAACAGAAAAGGCTCCAAGCTGTCACCGCTTCACCTGTCCTCGAATCATATTCATAAAATGCCCCGCCGCCGCCCGAGGCGTCTCTCCCTTACGCAAACAAACCGCAATCGTATTATAGAGCTGCACCTCATCCACATACACCCGGCAGAGCGCTCCACGCTCTACCTCATCGCGCACGATCAGAGCAGACACAAAGTTCGCTCCATAGCCTGCAATGACCGCCTGAATCGCTTCATACAGACCGTTAAATTGGAGTGCAATCCGCGGAGCAGGCAAATTATGTGTGCGACATAAGGACAGCAGACGCTCCCTTGTCGAACTTCCCTGCTCACGCATAATAAAAGGCTCTGCCATCATCTCAGTCAGCGAAACGTGACAATTGGCCAGATGATGCTGGGGAGCGACAACAAACCATAGCTCATCGCGAAATAGCTCCTCTGTCTGAATCCATTCCGTTTCTCGTTCTGTGACCCCGCCGTAAATAGCCAGATCCACCTGTCCATCAGTCAGCATACGCAGCGCATCCAACGAATTGGTCGTATGGATAGTTAATTCAACTTGCTCAAACTGCTGTTTAAAACGCGCCAGCCAGCCCGGCAGCAGAAAATGCGCAGGCAAATATGTAGCGGCCAGCGAGATCGAACCAATCGTTCCCTGACCGATCTCCGTACAAAATTGCTCAATTTGCCGTTCTACTGCAAACAGACGTGTAGCCATTTCATGAATCGTAGAGCCTGCCGGGGTCAGACGAATACCTCGCCCGGAAGGCTCCAATAGCTGAACACCTAACTCCTGCTCCAATCGCTTCACCTGCGCGGTGATCGCAGGCTGGCTAATTGCCAGCAACTCTGCTGCTCCAGTCACACTGCCTGTTGTCGCAATTGTCTCAAATAAACGCAAACCATGTAGATTCATAATAAGCTCCTTTCGTCAGGCCTGACTATATAAATCATACATTAAAGTTATGATTGAAGCATAAAGATATATTATATTTATCGAATGAAAAGGGTTATGCTTTGTTCAGAGGCAGACGATAGGCAAATGAAAAAGCTAGCTCATCCGTGGAATCCGCCCGGGTATCCATTCATTCGATTTCATGATCGTACAGTATGCAATAGCTACTACCGATCATCCTATATGTATTCTTCAATAACGATCGTCGCCTACTATAGAACAGGAGCGTGAACGATAATGGCACATGGACAACGAAATAGAACTGACGCACAGCAGGAATGGTATGAAGTAGATCAATATGTAAACGAACGTCTTCATCTGAATCATGGTTTATTTGAACAAATTCTTCAGCGTAATCGAAAAGCGAATCTGCCACCGATTGATGTATCTCCGGCACAGGGAGCATTATTGCAACAGTTGATTACAATGTCAGGTACTCGGCGCGTCCTGGAAATTGGTACACTGGGCGGTTATAGTACGATCTGGATGGCACAAGCTTTACCAGCGGACGGACAAATCGTTACCCTGGAGCTGGAGGAGAATCATGCGGCTGTAGCACGAATTAACTTTGAGCAGGCAGGTGTGTATGAGCGAATCCAGCAACGTACAGGCGAGGCACTGGATCAATTGCAGCAGTTAGCTGATGAACAGACGGAGCCGTTTGACTTTATTTTCATCGATGCCGACAAGCCGAACAATCCTGCTTATTTAAAATGGGCACTGCATTTCTCTCATCCAGGCACCATTATTTTTGCTGATAATGTAGTACGTGAAGGTGAAATTATTGATCCGCACAGCACAGATCCGAGAATACGCGGGGTAAGACAATTTTATGATTTGATACATGCAGAGCCAAGACTGCGTAGTGTGACTACGATTCAGACAGTAGGCGAGAAGGGATATGATGGATTTTTGATGGGAATTGTAGGAGAGAGTGCGAAGTTATAAGGAACTGAATTGTAGGAAGCAATCGGTAGGTATTAAGTCATTACGGTGAATATGCTCTATACCATTGCTGATAGTGTTGCCAGATCGATTAGGTTATAGGGTCTGTAGATAACGCGATTATCTGTAGATTATGCTATTAAAGGATAAGAGCATGTAAAGACGACATAGCAGACGGATAATAAATAACTATAAAAGAGATCTAACAGCGGGATAGCATTATCCCAGCAAATATACTTGAATACAAAATATATAATTCAACACAAAAAGGGTGTCCCGCCGGGGTCACCTTTTTGTGTATTTGCGCACCTTTTGTTTATGCGTTCTTATGAAGCTTTAGAAGCTCTTATAAAGCTTTAGAAGCTCTTATAAAGCTTTAGAAGCTCTTATAAAGCTTTAAGAGCTTTAAGACCTGTTAAGATTTCTCAGACTTTTTAGTGATTTTTTTAGAGGTCTTTAATGATCTTCAATGATCTCTAATCCACGAAAGATTAACTTTTTAAACTTTAAGATTCAATCCAGCTTCCTCCCGCACAATATCCATCAATAAACGACGCGATAATGGCAAATAATTCTGCTCGCGTGGCATTAACAAGCCGATGTTTAGCAATGGCTCCGCTAATGGAAATTCGAGCTGTACCATCTGTTCATCCAGAGGGGTAGAACCAAGCACAACACCAATGCTACCTGTCGCTATAGCCAGTGCAGGCACAGCAGATAGCTGACTGATCGTATGTGTGAAAGGCTGTAGCTGTAATCGTGAAAGCTCCTTTTCCAGTCGCAGATGATACAGACAGCTTCGTCCGCCGACAGTGAGCGGGTACTGCTGTAGATCGTCTGCTGTAAGCCTGCCTTTCCCTGCCAACGCATGCTGCTCATGCACGATAAACGTGATTCGTTCTTCGTATAAAGGTTCAAAATATAGCGAATCCATAACAGGCGGCTCACCGCATAGTGCCAGCTCTATTCGTCGATCACGTAATAATTGTGCCAATGCATCCGTGTTACCTATCGTCAGCTCACATTGAATCCCGGGCTTATGCCGGGCAAAACGCTGCATTGCCGCAGGCAATAATGTTGTACATGCACTCTCAATCATCCCGATTCGCAGCACTCCGCGTTCTTCCTGTTGTAGCTGCTGAGCCTGATCGCGTACATGCTGCCAGTGAGCAATCAGACGGTCGACCTCGGCTGCATAGATTTTGCCAGCTTCAGTTAGCTCGGCATCCCAGCCGCGCTTGAATAACTGAATGCCGAGCTCCTTTTCCAGGCGCTGAATCTGGTTAGTAACGGTCGACTGTGCATAATGAAGCTTATCCGCCGCTCGTGAGAACGTCCCCTCCTGAATGACCGTACGGAAGGTCGTTAATTCTTTTAAATCCATGCTAATATCTCCATTCGATAAATTGAATTATATGTTTATTTATTTCAATTATACGAATGAAGTGAAGCGTTGTACACTTGTTCCTAGAGATAGAGATAGAGATAGAGATAGAGATAGAGATAGAGATAGAGATAGAGCAATAGAAACAGAAACAGTAACAGAAACAGTAACAGAAACAGAAACAGTAACAGAAACAGTAACAGTAACAGTAACAGCCCAAGTTCAAGCCAAATCCAAATCCAAATTCAAATTTAAAGCTAAAGCCTATATGTATAGAGCAAAAGCTTTAAGTCATCGAATTTTTACTGAAGTGTTCAGATTCAACAATGGGAAGGCTTGGCAAAAGAATGAACTCTATAACAGATGATCAGGAACAGACACAAAGCTTGAGCAGAAGAAGTACATTTTATAACACAGACAGGAGCTAACCAATATGCCATTTCTAAGAACAGATTATCAGCAGCATGCCTATACCAGCGAGCAACTCAAGCAGATCAGCGAGGGATTGATGCAGGCGTTGCAGGAGCATTTTCAAGTGCCGGATAACGATTATTTTCAGGTGTTTCATGCGCATGAATCCGAGCAGTTTATGTATGACAATAGCTATCTGAATGTGGAGCGCAGTGAACGGCTGCTATACATTCAGATTACGCTTGGTTCGGGGCGAAGTGTGGAGCAGAAGCGAGCATTTTATAAGCGTGCTGCCGAACTATTAGAGCAGCAGGCGGGTGTGCGTAAGCAGGATGTCTTTATCGTCCTGCTGGAAACGGAGCTGCATGATTGGAGCTTTGGCAATGGAGAGGCGCAGATGATCGATCATTCTCCATCCACATTTAGTAGTCAGCAAGAGGCATCAACTTCTGACTATATCGAGCAAAAGAAAACACCAACAGAAACACAACAACTAACACAAACGCCAACACAAGCAGCACCCGATTCTGATGTGCAGCAGGTATACGGCGAGCTGGCGCCTGATTTTGCCCGCTACAGTGAAGAGGTGTTGTTTGGTGATCTATGGCGAAGCCCGGAGTTAAGTCCGCGTGAACGCAGCCTACTCACTATCGCTGCACTTGTTGCAGGTCGTCATTCCGGTCAATTGCCATATCATCTTAACCTCGCCCGACAAAATGGATGGAATGACAAGGAGCTTGCTGCTGCGATGACCCATCTGGCCTTTTATGCAGGTTGGCCAGCGGCAGCAGCCGGATTGCTGGTGCTGAAAGAGCAGGCATAATCGAATCTGTAGCGTCGTTGTCGTTATACGGGGGAAACGAAACGTGAATTTTAATTAGTAATGCTGAATCTGTGACCGTACAAACTGCATACGTATAACAAAAGCCGCCCTGATCAAGGACGGCTTTTAGGTAGATGGTATATGTCCAATCGTGTAGGGTCATGTTCAACTACCAATTCTAAGCGGTGCATTACCTGAATACATGGCTCCTGAATGCATCACGCTTATGCTGTTGCTGAATCAGACGTCTCAACAACGAATCCTACTTTATCCACTCGTCGGGTTGGCCTTCAAGCCAAGCGTCATCACAAAAGCAATCAACAAAATAACACAGCCTGCCACAAAGGGAGCGAACATATGCAGATCAAATAAACCGCCTGCCAAAAGTGGCCCTATAATATTGCCCATACTCATGTACGCATTGTTCATACCCGCCACATAGCCCTGCTCCGTTCCAGCCATTTTGGATAACTGTGTATTTAAAGCCGGACGCAGCATCGAGGTGGCAAAGAAAATAGTGGAAGTGAGCAGCAATATGCTCCAAAAACCGGTTGCCAGCAGCAATACGATATACGCGAGTGACGTTGCCAGCAGACAAGCTTTGATCACCCTCGGCTCACCAAACCGTTTCATCGTTCGTGCCACAAGGAAAGCCTGCATAACGACGCCAATGATAGCGCCGGTAGTCAAAATAACGGCAATATGCTGTGGTGAGAACTGGAAACGTTTCGTTACATATAATCCAAGCACCGATTCAAAATTAGCCAATCCAAACGTCATCACCAGCACAAGTATAAAGAGTGGCGTATACTTCGATTGCAGCGATTTTGCGTATTGTTTGAGCAGGGACGGTTGTGGAGTACGATTAGCGCGTGCGGCCTGTCTATGCTGCTTCGATACACTTTCCGGCAAACAGAAGATGGAAAAGATAACGCCGATTATCGCTGCCCCTGCTGCTACCCAGAGTGGAACGCGTGTGCCATAGCTGGCAAGCATACCGCCAAGCCCTGGTCCAATGACAAATCCGGCAGACATAGCAGCACTTAACAGGCTGTTTCCTCTGGCGCGCTGCTCGGTCGTTGTAATATCAGCCACATAGGCCATCATCGGAGGCACGATCAAAGCTGCTGCTACACCTTCCAGCAATCTGGACACGTACAGCATCCATAATGCATCGCCAACTGCAAAGATTAATTTGGCGATCGCAAATACGATAACACCGATAACGATAAAAATTTTCCGTCCGAAGCGATCTGACTGTCGTCCTGTTATCGGAGAAAGGAGAAACTGCGTAATTCCATAAGCAGCTACCAGCAGTCCAATCGCCTGTCCGCTGGCTCCAAATTCGATGATAAGCTGTGGCAAGATTGGTGTGATCAGTCCTACACCTACCATGACGATGAATATGTTAATCATAAGAACGGCGAGTATCCGATTGGGATTAGTAAATGTAAACATAGGGAGACCTCCTGCTTTGTGCAATAGTTTGTGGATCGTATGTGTCTGAATCTGTACGACGGACCATGCAAAAAACCTCCATATCCAAACATCGCTGGATAGGAGGTAGGCAGACGAACAGTAAGACAGACTGCTCTTTTACGAGCAGCCGCAGTCCACTATTGCTATAAAAAGCCATACTAATCCTATCCGCACATTCGTAATGCTACAAACGAAATGTTTTGTTACGGAAGTAGGATTAGTAGATCATTGGCTTGAAGTCACCCTTTCGGTATGTGTTGATATGATCATACCATCGTTGTGATGAGGTTGTATATGAGGCATTTGGATGTATTGTCCTACCGATTAACGGATGGGCTACGATAGATCACTGACACGTTGCTTTAGAAATTGCTCAACTGCTTCTGTCCCTTTTCCGCCGTTTTGATCCACGAGCTTGAGCAGATCAGACAGATCGGTTAACAAGCGGCTATTTTTGATCTGCTCAGCGCTGTAACTGTTGAGCGCCTTGCGGTAGCCTGCTTCAAACAGCGGATCAATCTCCTGCGTCTGTGGATCGAATAATGGCGTGTTGTCAGAACCATAAAAAATGTAAAATTTCATCAGTCGGTAATTGTCTTCAACTGCTGTGCGACGATTGGATACGGGATAACGATTCAAAAATGTCTCCGTTGCCAGTCCACGCTTAAGCAGCTCTGTCGGTGAGATGACAATTCCGGCATCATAGGCTGTTGGTGCTTTGACTTCAGCCGCCATAATATTGATATAGTCTATAATGTCGCCATGAATATAATTGAAAAATGTACTAAATGCCGGATAATCAATGATCGGATAAAATACACCTTCACTCGTTTCCAGTCCATAGCCCATTGCACCGAGTTGCTGTAATGCCTCGCGGTCGGCTTTATTAGTGAACGTCGCTGCCGCTTGATTGATCGTCATATTGGCTTTGTAATTACGTAGCAGCCCGTCTTGAATCGATTCCTTATAAATTAGATTTGACGCATAGTCCATATGCTTCATATAGGCATTTTCCAATTGCAATACCGCCATACTGGCACGATATGAATCGAACTGTTTGATGCGATTAACGAGTGTTGCGCGTGCCAACCCGAGCGTGCTCGGCTTTTGTAAACGTTGCAAAAATAAATGATAGGAGCGTTGTGCGGTATCTGCGCTAACCGCTTGTTTGGCGCTTGTAGTCGCACTCGCTGCATAGGCACCAGGTAATAGTGAAGATGGCACAGCAACCCCTGTACCGAGCATCACGGCTGCCAGTACGGCTGTCGTCAGCGGACGAGTATACCTTTTTTGTGTGCCCCGGGAATGGATGGCGTGTTGAGTATGTTTTCCCTGTGTGTTCATTATCTAACCCCCTTGAATATTTAGTTACAGCGCAGCATGAGCAGATTTGCTGTACTATACACCGATGTGCATGGATATGCTGCTTCGCTATTATCGCTGTGTATGACTGGAAGCGGCTATTCCATACAAGTGTCAACTACACAAAAGTTGTAACGCTTACAACTTATGACATCGATGTATACTTACTTATACACATCAATCAACACATCAAGCAAGAGTTATTCAGTCTTTTTCTACTATTTATAAAAATGAACCGAACGATCTTAATGAGTCCATAGGGTCGCTGTAAGGGAATGATAGCCCGGCGGTTCCAGCCCTTCCAGCCGTTCAAAAAGTAGACGACTTGCATATATGCGCATTTATGACTGTTTTGTCGTGATCATATGTGCATACATGATAAATAAACCATTCTATTTTTACTCTATAGCATTGGAGCGATCAGGATAAAAATATCATTTCTGCCAATCGTATTAAAAAATAACAGCCTATACAGTTCATCCATTCCGAAGCCATTTGCGTAACATGCCCATAATGTAGTCCCAACAAGGGATAAGCGAGAAAAAAATAATTATGAAGAATACCGAAAAAATATAATTTTTTATCAAATAACTGTAAAAATAAGGCGATCTTTAGACGATATACTATACATAAGTTGCTGAATTAACCCTCTGCTTCAATGTCAAAAATAAAGTTATTGACAAGTCATGAAAGCGTTATTATAATCATAATCAATCAAGGATGATCATAAACGATCACAAATAATCATGAAGCGATAATACATGATCAGCCTCGATCACAGGTTGGATGATGATATAGCAAATTGACAGACAGGTGGTGATGTCCCGATGCTTTTTGAGCAAGAACGAAAGCATAAGATGGTTGAGTATTTGCAGCAAAACCAGCGGGCATCGGTTCAGGAACTAGGTGAAATGTTTCAGGTTTCGGAATCAACAGTCAGGCGCGATCTGAAGGAACTTGAAGATGGCAGATTGCTGAAGAGAACACATGGCGGGGCGATATCGTTACAGAGTGTCGACTTTGAACCGAATATGGTGGATAAGGAAGACTCGTATCGAGAGGAAAAGGAAAGCATCGCACGCAGGGCAGCAGAGATGGTCAATCAAGGAGATACGATCCTGCTCGATTCAGGCACAACGACACTTCCACTGGCAAGAGAGCTTCGAAGTCGATCTGGCATCCGGGTCATTACCAATTCAGTTATCGTTCTGGGGGAACTTAAGGATTGCCGCAATATCGAGCTATCGATTATCGGTGGATTGCTCAGGCCGGACACACAGGCATTTGTCGGGCCGCTAGCAGAACGTGCACTGGATATGATTCGAGTGGACAAAGCATTTATGGCAACAAACGGCTTGCATATAAAGGAAGGCATCACAACGCCGAATCTTACTGAAGCCGCAATCAAACGTAAAATGATCGATATTTCCAAGCAGGTGATTCTGCTGACCGATCATAGCAAAATTGGTGGTATCGCATATGCCAAATTTGCCGATCTGTCCGATATCGATACCTGCATTACCGACGGGGGAGCATCGGTAGCTATGATTGGGCAGTTCCGCAAGCAAGGATTGGACATGATTATCGCGTGAATGGTTCGGCAAACAACCTTTTTACAAGATTGTAAGCGTTTCACCAAATTTCGGATGGCACCGAATAGAACGCAGTCGTACAGGGCATGTTCATGAATGGCCGATTGAAGAGATGAAGATGAAGGGGAAATTACAATGAAAAAACTATTAGCTGTTACCGCTTGTCCTACTGGTATCGCTCACACGTACATGGCTGCTGAATCACTCGCCAAAGCTGCCAAAGAAAAAGATGTAGAGATTAAAGTAGAAACCCGTGGCGCGGTTGGCGTTGAAAATGGACTGACACCACAGGAAATCGCTGAAGCGCATGCAATCATTATTGCAGCAGATACCGATGTGGATGAAGCACGCTTTGCTGGTAAGCCTGTTGTACGCGTACCGGTTGCACAGGGGATTAAAGTACCTGGCGAGCTGATCACACGCGCACTGAATATGCAGCCATCCAGCTCGACTGCGGCTGCACCAGTAACACCAGCAGATACGGGTGTGAAGCAACAAAATATGTTTTACAAGCATCTGATGAATGGTGTATCCAACATGCTGCCACTCGTTATTGCCGGTGGTCTGATTATCGCCTTCTCCTTCTTGTTTGCGTTTACAAAAGGTGGCGTTGATCAAGTTGAAGGTTCACTTGGAGCTGCACTGTCCACAATTGGCGGCGCTTCCATGGGCTTGATGGTTATCGTTCTGTCGGGCTTTATCTCCTTCTCTATCGCAGGTAAGCCGGGTCTTGCTCCTGGTCTCGTGGGTGGTGTACTTGCAAAAGATATGGGCGCAGGCTTCATCGGCGGTATCATCGCCGGCTTTATCGCAGGTTATGTGGCGCACTGGCTGATCAAACACATCAAAATGCCGCGTAACTTTGAAGGTCTGAAACCGATTCTGATCGTTCCTGTATTATCTGTTCTGATTATTGGTCTGTTGATGGTGTATGTAATCGGCGAACCGATTCAATGGCTGCTCGCTCAATTGACTGCATGGCTGACCAACATGGGTGCAGGTAACGCGATTCTGCTTGGTGCGATTCTCGGCGCAATGATGGCGTTCGATATGGGTGGTCCGTTTAACAAAACTGCCTATACATTTGCAGTAGGTCTGCTTGGCGCATCGATCTTCACACCAATGGCTGCTGTTATGGCAGCAGGTATGACCCCTCCACTGGGTATCTGGCTGGCAACATTGATCGCGAAAAAACGCTTTACGAAAGAAGAACGCGAAGCTGGTAAAGTGGCATCGATCCTCGGTCTGTCCTTTATTACAGAAGGCGCGATTCCATTCGGTGCGGCTGATCCGATTCGGATTATTCCTTCCTTCATGGTAGGCTCTGCTGTTGCTGGTGCACTGTCGATGATGTTCGGCTGTGGACTGCATGCACCTCACGGCGGCGTGTTCGTACTGTTCATTCCAAATGCAATCGATCACCTCGGATACTATGTATTGTCGATTGCAATCGGTACAGTTGTAACTGCATTGATGGTACTGCTGCTGAAACGCAAAACGCCAGTAGCTTCTTAATCTACAGGCTGTACTCGATCGTTCAATCATATCGCATGGAATGAACAACGTAACATCTCATGACTGCATAAGATGACCGTAAACCTGTTTATCGGAATGATAAATCTTGACCCTAACCCTAACTCCCAACCCTAATCTATACCCCATGCAGCGACCGGATCCCCAATCCGGTCGTTGCCGTGTAGAGCTGCATACATTATAGAGCACAAAGGAGCTTATCCTATGAATATTCGTGAATTGCTACAACCTGAAAGTATTTTCCTGCCATCGACCGTATCGACTCGAGAAGAAGCGATCCAGCAGCTTGCCCAGGGCATGACCGCAGCAGGTGCAGTAACGGATACGGATGATTATGTACGTGCGGTCATGGCGCGTGAGCAGCAAAGCTCGACTGGTATTGGCTTTGGTGTAGCGATACCGCACGGTAAGGCTGCTGGTGTAACGCGTGCCGTGCTCGGATTTGCTCGTTTTCAGCAACCGATCGATTGGGATTCACTCGATGGAGAACCGGCACAGATGGCATTCATGATCGGTGTACCGGAAGCGAATGCAGGTAATGAGCATTTGCAGATTCTGGTCGCTTTATCCCGCAAGCTCATTCACGATGAATTCCGTGCGGAGCTACTGCAAGCAAGCAGTAAGGAAGAAATTTTGGATATTTTAAGTCGTAATATCGGATAGAATAGCGCATATCGATTATGACTTACCCGCAGGCACATGTCTGTAGGGAATCAAAGGACTGGAGTTCGCCGTGAGCTGGCGCACTTCAGTCTTTTTTAGTTCATCTATTGCGGATATGCCAGCAGGCTGTTTCTTCTATCAGGCTGTACGTATGCTTGCCTGCGTTTCCCATTTGTATTCAGCGTTTAATGATGGTGTATATGAACATCTGTCCAATACAGATGAATATGCTGAACGGAAAGCGGGGATAGGATGAATAAATGGCAGGAATTTCGTCAGGCTTCACGGATGCACTTTGTGCCTTTGATGGCGATATGCGTCATACAGGGAACGCTGGCGGCGTGGATATGGAATGAGCGCTTTAGCTTATGGATCGCGCTTGTAACGATGATTGGCTCATGCGCGGCACATATCTTTTCGATGATGATTAACGACTTGTGGGATTACCGCAGTGGCGCAGACAAGGCGGCGTTTGAATCGGATGAAGCGATCTCAACCGATTCAGGTTATTTGACATCTGGCAAATGGGACGAGCGTACGTTTGAGATCGTCACCTGGGCGATGCTCGGTATCGCGAGTGCCTGTGCGGTTGTGCTGTATTTTGTGAGTGGCTGGGGAGTGCTGCTGCTCGGTGGTCTGGGCTGTTTTCTGGCGTTATTTTACGTTGTGCCGCCAATTTGTTATGGCTATGCAGGTAAAGGCACAAGCGAGCTTGCACATGTGCTGTCATTTGGTATTTTCCCGGTTATGGGTTCATACTATGTGCAAACCGGGCATTTTGATGCCAGACTGTGGCTGTTATCGCTACCGATGGGATTGCTGACGACATTGACCTTTTTCAACCATCACTTTTTACATTGGAAAACCGACCGTCAGGTGGGTAAGCGTACACTGGTGGTCATGTGGGGGGAACGTAAATCGTTTCGCTTCTCGGTATTCCTGCTCGTACTGGCGCTATTAAGCATCGCACTCTGTGCCATTGCGCGCGTTATTCCAGTCTATGCTGTCATTGTATTACTGGCTGCACTGCCGCTATGCCGGATGTACACAAGCATGAAGCAATCACGCCGCAACCTGCAAACCCACCAGCAATTGCTCTGGCTTTCGCTGCGCACCTCACTTCAATTTGGCGCATTGATCATTGCTGCACAGCTCGTTAGTCATTGGATGGGTACATAAACAAACGAAATGGCGACGGCAACAGGTTAGAGAGGCAGCAGTGAACGAAAACGATACATTATGGGGATGAAGGCAATGTATTTTTTTCTAAATGTATCTTCTTGTGAACGATTGGTCGCAGATGCACGGTCTGCGACTTTTTGTTTGCGAATGGTAACGGTAATGATGATGGGAAATTCGTTTTTAAAATACGTAAAACCCTTGCCATTAGAGGGAATAACGTGTTTATCATCCTGGGATTGTGGTATGATTATAGGTATAAGTTGAAGAAAGGAGCGGTGCTATTATGAAGCGATTTACATTAGCACAGGCTGAACGTGCGCTTGAAGGTTCGAAGGCTACTCTAGCTGTTGAAGGGATGTATCTAACAGAGCAAGAGGAACAACTGATCAAAAAGCAATTGATGGGTAAATTATCTGAGTCAGAATTTAAAAAATTGGCACTGGAGATGGCCGTAGGTGTCAAAGTATAATTATCAGCAATCATCATATTGCTATGCTGGAACCGATGTACTAAAAAATAAGCATGATATTCGCGATTCTGAAGCCTTAGAAAAGTTTGAACGCATTTTAAGTACATGGCGTCTCTCTCAGTTAAGAGAAATGCCTATTGCTGGAGATTTTGATTTAAAACATCTTCAGCATATTCATGAGTATATGTTTCAAGATATTTATTCATTTGCAGGTGAGATACGAACGGAAAGTATTGCGAAAGATCAGTTTATCTTTGCGTTGCCTCAATACATACAATCACAAGCAGATGAATTGTTTTTGCAGTTAAAGGCAGAAACATATTTAGCAAAGCTTCCATCTGAAAAGTTTGCAGAACGTGCTGCACATTATATGGCAGAAATCAATGTTATACATCCATTTCGAGAAGGAAACGGAAGAACACAGCGTGAGTTTATTCGCTCCTTAGCCTATTCTAATGGATATAGGTTGGAATGGGAACGAACGAATCCACAGCAATTACTAAGAGCCTCCATCCGTTCTATTTCCAGTACAGATTCGCTCACTCAGCATATACATACCTGTTTAGCCAATAAGACGGCTTCGTCCACTATAGCAAGACAATATAAAACGCATACTCAGCAATTTGGGAAATAACTCTCTTTTAACTAAAGAGGGTTATTTTTATTTTACTAACAACAATCAACGAATTGTATAGACAATATGTAAGCGTTTTATTAAAATGTATGTACAACAAGCTTCATAACTATAGCATTCTACTACGCCAGTATCATGCCATATGATACAATAAAGTGTATGTATAATGACCGAAAACAGGATTGCCGTTGTAATCCAACAAGCCAGGAGGGGCCATGACCGCTAAATATAGACAAGTACGGGACGAGATTCTTTCCTGGATTCATTCCTCCCGTTTACAGCCGGGCAGTCGTCTGCCGTCAGAGCACGAGATTGCTGAGCAATTTGAAGTCAGTCGCCAGACGGTGCGTCAGGCATTAGGTGAGCTGATGCGAGATGGCTGGCTTAATCGCATTCAGGGCAAAGGGACATTTGTGACCGAGCCTGTCGTCCGAACGACAAGCCATGATAAAACAGTCGGTGTGATCACGACCTACATTTCTGATTATATCTTTCCGCAAATTGTACAGGGGATCGAAGCGCGATTGCGTGAAGCTGGATATCGTTTGTTGCTTGCGAGTACGGATAATGATCCGGCGAAAGAACGCGAGTGTCTGGAAATGATGCTCAGTCAATCGCCAGCAGCCTTAATCGTTGAACCTACCCGAAGTGGTGAACGCAGTCGCAATCTGAATTATTTTTTAACGATCGAAAATCGCCAGATTCCGTATTTGATGATCAATGCCAGCTATGAGGAAATGGATTCGCCCTGTCTACGTATGGATGACGAGCGCGGAGGCTTTCTCGCAACCGAGCATCTGATCGAGCTCGGACATCGCCGAATCGCCGGATTTTTCAAAACGGACGATATGCAGGGCGTGCGTCGGATGAGGGGCTTTGTGGCTGCTCATCGCAAGCACAGTATCCCGCTACAACCATCATTAATTTTCACCTATACAACGGAGGACAAACATTCTGCCCCACTGGAGCAGGCACGACGTCTGATTGCTGCTGCTCGTTCTGAACGTGCTACAGGCTGGGTGCTTTATAATGATGAGCTTGCTGTGACGTTGCTTCAAGCGGTACGCGAGGCGAGTCTGCGTGTGCCGGAGGATCTGTCTATGGTCGGGTTTGACGATTCATTTCTCGCTACGGCAACGGAAGTGAAGCTGACCACATTAAGTCATCCCAAGCATGCACTGGGTACCGCAGCAGCAGAGCTTATATTGCAGATGCTGGAAGGGCGTGGCAATGTAGAAGAGAAGATTCATGCTCCTGAGCTGATCTGTCGCGATTCCACTGCACCACCCGCTGCTGTAGAAGAATGATCCTAGCTATACAAGAGTCATCCTAAATGTACGTCAAATGAAGGGCAACGCTAATAGCCGCGAACGATGAGTAGAGGTACTCACTGTCCGCGGCTATTAGCGTTTGTTTGCGTTTGCTAGAACGATGCGAGCTGGTAGCACCATATAATACGATCCACAGTAAAACACATCTCTATAATGGTTAACAAAATTCTACACATTGTTAACTAACCTATTATATGTCCAGACAAGTAAGAGCTCCGCTACGTACCGGAATTCGGGAACGGCGGAGCTCCAAAAGGATATATATGATCATGCGGTAGGCTTACTAGCTTACCGTTCAATCAACCAAAATGTGCAAAATATATCACAGTTTATAACGTCATAAAAAGCGAGTTGCTTATTTCTTCAGCTCTGCATATTCTTCAAGCTCTGCTTCATGCTGTTCACCGAGCACACAGTCGGCGAAAAGAACCGATTTGGGAATGCGGAAAAATTGTTCTGTTTTTTCCTGAAAAGCGGGTGAAGGCAGTGTTGCTTGATGAAGCCATTTGCGGAATGTACCCGGATGCACGCCAATCCAGTGACTGACATCGGTTACAGATAAATCATGGACCATACACAGGCCAGTTAAGATGTGGTTACGTACCGGAGAACGTGTAATGGTACGTTTCATAAAGCGGGATGGTGCTTGTTGGCAGATGACAGGACTGTTGTTAATCACCTGTGGGTTAAATAGGATATGATGCGGATAGCCAAGCTCCCGACACACTTTTTCCAGGTTCGCTTTGCCAGGCAATCTTCCTTCATACACCCAGGCGCTTACGCTGCGTGAGGAAACTGATAACCTTTCCGCGAGCTCGGACAGCTTGATATCCTTGACCATCAGTACAGCCAGCAAAACGCGATTGCGAATTTGACAGCGTGTTGGTCGACGGAAACGTTTGACGCGGACACCTTTACCAAGGTATTTACGGTTAATCAGAGACCACGCCTCTATAAAATGTCGTTCTGGTTGATTAGGCATATTTCCTCCGATAAAAGTAATTATTCATTTTATAGCAGTGGGTTTAATGACCCTTTCAACATCCTACAACACAAGTACGCTCGTTTCAAGCGAACTTTTGCCAAAATAACACATGAAAATGAGGTAATTTTAAAAAAAATCAACTCCACCATACAAATTGACAAAAACTATAGCAAAAATGTATTCAACTACAGTGCGGTTACCAAAATATGAAAATGTTGTAATGTAATATTGATATTAATTTGATTGTGAAAAATGATTATGATAGTCAGCAAGTCGATGTCAAAAGAAATGTAACACAGTTATTTGGAGATTAGAATAATTGTTTTGTCGAATTGTTGTTTATATATAATATTTTTGCAATGATCGATAAGTTACATTACTGTATATAATGCTTCCATACAAAAAGACATAACGATAGCGGATGACAACCGGGCTTATACTTACTATAAGATTGTGAAACAAAACGATAGACGAGAAACAGCAACATTCGTTGGAGGGATACATCATAGAAGGAAGAATGGATGTTACCCTTTTCGCGTGACGCTTACGTGATAATGAAGTGTATAAAATGCAGGCTTTGGAGCGGCGTGAGAATGGAAACTGTAATAAGTAAATTGAAGAAAATTCCGTATTTCTGATACATTTACGTCCTGACCGGGTATATAAGAACAATGGCCAGTCGTAATGGTTGCTGGCTCAATTGCATACTATGCACTCTGCATACAGCAAAATTGCTCATCATTCTAGGGAGGTCAATTCGTATGACTACTATGAAAATGAAAGCTGAAAAACGTGAAGCAACTAAATATTCCGCGGTCCGCGAGCTGCGCAACAGCGGCCGTACGCCGGGCGTTGTATATGGACCCGATCTCGGAAGTATTCCGGTACATGTGGATAGCAAGCAATTACAGGTACAAGCTCGCCGCGGTGGTGCAGATATCTTCTCACTGACGCTGGATAACGGCAAGGATGTACAGGTGCTGCTGAAAGATGTGCAGCGTCGCGAAGGACGCATCCTGCATGTGGACTTCTTGCAAGTATCCTCCAAAAAACCAATTACCGTTAGCGTACCACTGGACTTCCATGGCGAAGCACCGGGAACGAAAGTCGGCGGTATTTTACAAACACAAACGAACGAGCTGGACGTGTCCGGTCTTGCCAAAGACTTGCCGTCTACACTCGTAGTGGATGTATCCAAGCTGGAGATCGGTGATACGATCACAGCCGCAGACGTTGAATTGCCAGATGGCGTAGAGCTGATCTCGCATGGCGAGGATATTCTCGTTTCCGTCGCTGTACCTCGTGTAGCTGACGAAGATCTGGAAACACCTGCTGCATCTGATGAAGAAGCAACAGGTGAGGAAGCGACAGAAGAAGCTTCTGACGAAGAGAAAACAGAAGAGTAATCTTCGACTTGTTATGCATGAAGTTCAGGCTATCGTGAGCTGAAAATAATATAGGATCACTGCTTCGCATCGAATGCGATACAGTGTGCACGGAACCGGGGCGGTTGTTACGCTCCGGTTTTTGTGTTGAACATCTCCTTTAACCTGTACGCTTTAGGGTGCTCGGTTTCGTATAACAGAGCATCATTATTCTGACTTCGATAGAGCAGAGGTTCCCATCCGTAGCAGGCGCAAAATAATGCTGAATATGATACGATATAGTGGTGAATGCGCGACTGAGTACAATCGCTCATTCACTATTCATTACATACAAAAAGGAGTTGCTATGACCATGATCAAGCATATTGTCCTGTTTAAATTTAAAAATCCTTCTGAGGAAATTATTAACAATGTGATCACAGGTTTGCGTGCGCTGGAGGGCAAAGTGGAGACATTGCGCTCCATTCAGGTAGGTGTGGACGTGATTCGCAGCGAGCGTTCGTATGATGTAGCGCTGGTTAGTGATTTTGACTCGCTGGATGATCTTCAAGCCTATCAGGTGCATCCGGATCATGTACAAATTGCGGAATATATTGCAACGGTGAAGGAATCTACAATTGCCGTTGATTACGAATACTGAGTTGCATCGATGATATGCAGGATTTGCGGACGTTCTGGCAGTTACCTGGTCAACTGATCGAAATGCTGCCAGATTCCTTGTTACAGCACAGATGATTTTTCAAAAACATAAAGTGAGGGGTTAGCAAATGGGCATGATCGGAGGTTATCTGGCGGTCGACCGTACGTTAATAGAACAATTGGCGCAGGGAAAGCGTAAATTGGACGATATTGATATGGAAGATTTCTCTGATTTGGATATCGATAAATCGTGGCAAGCGATTCACTTTGTGTTGTGTGGTGAACTGGATAATGGTATGCCGCCAAAAGGGTATGTGGTGCCGATGGTAAGCGATCAATTTTTGGAATTTGGAGAATATGGTGCTTTTTATTTGCTGCCTGAGCAGGTCAAGGAAGCGTCTCTTTTTCTTGAATCGCTGCCAGAGGAAGAACTGAAAAATCTGTATGATTTCGATGTGCTTGTTAAAGAAGAGATTTATCCGATCTATGATGGTGATAATAGCGATGAGTTTTTTGAATATATCGCGGACTACGTAAAGCAAATACGGGTTTTTTACGCCACTATGGTGCGTAAGGAGCAAGGCGTCATTTTTTATATTGCCTGATGGATTGAACAGGCAGCAATCTACTCGATATTTTCGATAAAATATGATTATGATCGCAAAGGCGGTGTCAAACGGTGTACTACGTAAATCGTGAGCAAATTGAACGCCGGATTGCGGCACTTGATGATGTATATGGAGCACTGGAGCAGGTGGCCTCTGACTGGGATGGTAGCCTGTTCAGCGGTATGGTGCAGGAGCGTGCGCTTCATCTCGCTATTGAATGTGTAACGGATATTGGGAGTTATTTGATCGATGGCTTTATTATGCGTGACGCGAGTAGCTATGATGATATTATTGAAATTATTCGCGGCGAGCAGGTGATGGACGAGGACACAGCGGTTCGTTTGCTGGAGCTGGTGAAGCTGCGTCGTCCACTTGTACAGGATTATTATGATTGGCCGCGTCATGAATTGCATCCGCTTACTTCCATTATGCCGGAGGTGCTGCGCGGATTTGCGCGGCAGGTGAGCGAGTATCTGGATCGTGAGCTGCGGTAGTGTATACGAACAGACTGTTAACAAATGAATCGTTTTGAATTTACATCCCCTGCCAGATAAGCTACAATAACGGTATTATTAAAGGGATGCTGTGACCCTTTTCGCTGATAATGGCGGACAGGGTCATTTTATTTTTATAGCAAAGGGGGGTCCAGGGATGAAAGCCAACCCACAACCGTCCACACGACGAACGATCATGATGTTACTGAAGACGAGCGGTCCGGCAAGCGTATCGGATCTGGCCCAGAAACTGGAGATTACCGAAATGGCGGTTCGGCGCCATATTCAGTCATTAGAGCAGGAAGGACTGCTGCTGGCAGAGACGGTGCGTATACCGACTGGACGACCGTATTTACGCTTTCGATTGAGCGAGCAGGCGGCAGAGCATTTTCCACACAATTACCATCAGTTAACGCTCGATCTGTTGGATGAGCTGGATGATGCTTCAATCGCGCGCATTTTTGAAGGGCGTAAGCAAAAGCTGCTTGACCGATATCGTCCGCTCATGGAGCAGCAAAGTCTGGGCGAGCGTGTGGCAGCCTTGACGGAGATTCAGCATCAAAGCGGTTATATGGCGAGCTATGAAAGCAATGATAACGGCGAATATACGATGTATGAATATAACTGTCCGATCAATCGTGTTGCGGATCAGCACGGTATTGCCTGTCAGTGTGAGCAGGAATTGTTTCAGCAGTTGCTAGGTGCGAAGGTGACTCGTACAGAATGCATTGCTAAAGGCGGTCAGTGCTGCATTTATCAGATTCAGAAGCGGTAAAAGAGGGCGTAGTTACAAGCGTGTCAACGAGGGTAAGGGGAGAAGGATTAATTACACTTTTTATTTGATTTCATCCTACTTCATTTCATTTTACTTCATTCCATGCACCTGTATGGTTTAGCCGATTCCTGTACCGCCATCATCTGAATAAGCACAAAGGACTCGTTTCCACCCCTGCAAAGGTGAGAAAAGCGAGTCCTTTGTCGTGTCTTAGCCTATTTTGCAAGCAAAGATTCGTAAAAACTATAGCAAAGCTGTTATTGTGGGTAATAGTAAACAAATACTTACATTAGAGAATGGAGAGATTATAATGGACCAACAAAAAACACAATTCGTATATGGCTTGATCGCAGGCGCACTGATCGGTGCTGGAGCGGCGGCTTTATTCACACCGAAAAGCGGACGCGATATGCGTTCTGATCTGCTGTATGGAGCAGAAATGATTCGCGAGAAAGGTCCAGAATGGAATGAGAAAGGCCATGAAGTGACCGAAAAGGGTCGCGAGGTGGTAGCGGTTGTTAAAGAATCAATTGGTGTAGCGCGCGAATGGAAAGAGCAAGTCGAAGCCGCAGCCGAAGATGTAAAGCACGAGCTGGCTGAATTCAAAGAGCAGCAGGATGCGGAAAAGCAAAATGATACAGATAAATCCAGCGATGCAACAGGTAGTGCTGCAAAAGAAACATCATCAACTCCTGCTGCAAATTCAACCAAAACGCCGACAACTCCGCCAGCAGGCAAAGATAAAACGAGTAATTACAGCGTATAACGATTAGAAATATAGATCTATCCGAAGCCCGATTGTACGGAGAATCCTCCATACGATCGGGCTTTTATTTTTGTACATGCCTATTCATTTTTTAACGTGCTGCTTAAGCAATATCTCATAGACAATAGTTCGCAAAATGAATAACTTTATGAGTGACAAAAATATAAATTTAAGTAATATAATTACTTATTTTAGGTTATTATATTCTTAACTAATTTTCCATAATATTATTAAAGAGTATGTAATTGCACAAATCGAAATGCCCCTTTCTTCTGACTTCTCGTGAATGCATCTGTACGTGAAAGGAGGTGAATATTCCAATGAACTATCGATTACCTGTGTCATTTGTTTTGTTATTTCTCGGTGTGTGGTTTTATCATCCTGTTATGCATGCAGCCGAAATTGAAATCGCTTCAGAAAAGGGCATTTCATTCCAAAGCGCATCAAGCAGTAGCGAGGCTTCCAGCAGTAATGAAGCTTCTGCTAGCAGCAATACAACAGAGGCAAGCCATACTTCGCAGTCTGATGCTGGACTGGTACAGCGCACAGCGGCTTCGTTAACTGGAACGCTGTCAAATACGGCGAAGTCTGTAACGGATACTGCGCAAAAAGCAACCTCTAATGTGGTCTCTCAGACGACAGGCACTGTAGACAATACGACGAAGGTCGTAACGGAAGCAGTCGGTAACACAGCGGGGATTGTGAATAATGCGAGCGATCTGACTCAAAACGTGATCACTGAAACAGAGAAGGTCGTGTCTGGCAAGCCAGCAGATATTACCGGAGCTGTATCCTCAGGAGTCACGAATACGGTCAACGATACCGCGAACACAGCGACATCCGCTGTATCCGGTACAGTATCTACAACGACAGAAGCAGTAGGCGAAACGGTAAAGACGGTCGATCAGACGGTGAAGGCGGTAACGGAAACGACCGGTGAAGCTGTAACTGAAGTGCTAGACACAACAGAAACAGTGGTTGACACCCTACCTGTAATTGTAAAGGAGACGGTAAATCAAGTACCGATTGTGTCGACTCCTGTTACAGTTCCACCTGTGGTAACTATACCACCTGTTGTGACAGTACCACCGATCTCGACTACTCCTGATCCTGTAACCGGGCAGACCCCTGTCTCCGAGTCGACTCCTGGTCGTGAGCAGCAGCCAGCCGGACGTGATCAGGATACAGGGACAGCAGTACAGTCACCTGTAGCCGAGCGACCATCTGGCGTAAGTGCTTCATCGCCGATTAAGAATACGGTGTCTGCGGATCAACCAATTCAGTCTCCGATAGCGAGCATTCCGCAGCCAACGGAGCCGCTGGTTCGACCTGATGAAGTACCATTTTCAGGCAGTGCGGATGCTTCGGTTCAAGCGGTCTCCAATGTGGAGCAGCCAGCTACGGAGGTCGGTGATGTGAAGCCTGAAGCTACAGATACGAATGCGGAGGCACCGAACGGTGCTAATGCAGCAGGCTTGGCGGTTTCTAATTCTACGCTTCCAGCCGGATCAGCGCAGCAGACGCTTCAAGCGGTATCAGGACAGACTTCAGATCAGGGTATTGGCGGACAAGCTCCGTTTGCTCCATCTGGCTTGCCATTAACGCAAGGCTGGAATGGTGATCTGATCGGTGTAATCACGGCAGGTTCTGCCTCGTCTGGAGGTCAGCTCAACTGGTCAGGCGGTAATGCTGGCGGTACAGCACCAACGGCTATGCTATTGGATACGGTAGAAGCTTCATTACTGGAACAGCCTGTTTGGATGTACAGTGCAAGGTCTCAGCGTGGAAGTAGTCAATGGATGAATGCACCACCTGGTCAACCGCCGCAATCGGCTCCCTATTTTAATTGACATTTGTCTTATTAAAATAAAAGGGAGCGATTAACAATGAAATGGTCAGTGAAAATGATGGTAGCAACAGGTTGTCTGGCAGCAACGATGGCATGGTCGCATGGAACGGCGCAAGCAGCAGCGGATAGCAACGCTTTGCTTACACTCGATCTCGGCAAGCAGGAGAGCGAAGGGAGCGTGCATGTAGGTGTGCTTGAGAGCAATCATACTACAGGTACGGAAACGGAGCAGACAGCAGATTCTTTGCTGAATGTGCAAGCGACAGATACGCTCCTGGGAGATGGAGTACAAGCTGAAGTATTGACTTCATCAGATAACAATACGTCGACCAGTGAAGCAAGCCATAATGCAGTTGTCGACATTAGCGGCACCGATACAATCGTTGGCGATGATGTGAACATCGGTGTGCTGGATAGCCACGAGCAATCGAATCAAAACACTGACGGTTCTCATTCAGCAGTAGTTGAAGTGGGAGCTACGGATACCGTTTTGGGTGATGATGTGCATGTAAGTGTACTGGACAATCATGAGCAGTCTAGTAGCACAGCAAGCACAGACAGTCAAGCTGTGGTGGAAGTAGGAGCTACAGATACCATTGTAGGCGATGATGTGCATGTAGGTGTACTGGACAATCATGAGCAGTCTGGTGGCGTAGCAAGCACAGACAGTCAAGCTGTGGTGGAAGTAGGAGCTACAGATACCATTGTAGGCGATGATGTGCATGTAGGTGTACTGGACAATCATGAGCAGTCTGGTGGCGTAGCAAGCACAGACAGTCAAGCTGTGGTGGAAGTAGGAGCTACAGATACCATTGTAGGCGATGATGTGCATGTGGGTGTACTGGACAATCATGAGCAGTCTGGTAGTGCAGCAAGCACAGATAGTCAAGCTGTGGTAGAAGTAGGCGCTACGGATACTATTCTGGGCGATGATGTGCATGTAGGTGTACTGGACAATCATGAGCAGTCTGGTGGCGCAGCAAGCACAGATAGCCAGGCTGTGGTAGAAGTAGGAGCTACAGATACCATTGTAGGCGACGATGTGCACGTAGGTGTACTGGACAATCATGAGCAATCCACTGGAACGACAAATACTGATCATGAAGCAGTCATCGAAGTAAGCACAGGTAACACTCCTGTAGTTGACGATGTGCATATTGGTGTGTTGGACAACAACCAGCAAACGACGCCAACGGGTACCAGTCAGCAACAGGCTGGCGTAACATTAGGTGTGGATGATGTGCTTGGGAGTAACCTTGATCTGGCTGTGCTTGAGAATAATAGTGGGCAAAACAATCAAGGAACCGGTAATCAGTCTTCCCTGATTTCAGTTGGGCTAACGGACAGCATTTTACCAGCTATTGATTTGATTGTACTTGGCAATCAAACCTTCGTACCCGCACCTGGTGGCGGTGATAACGGTTCTGGCGGTGGAACGACCCCGACTGAACCAACACAGCCAGGTAATGGCGGCGGAAATAATGGTGGTAACAATGGTGGTAACACAGGCGGCACGGATCCTGATGATAACGGGAATACTGGCGGTAATGGCAACACAGGTAATAACGGCAATACAGGAAATAATGGCAACAACGGTGGTAACACTGGTGGAGGCGGAACTACCGGCGGCAACACAGGTGGCGACAATTCTCCTGGTAATACGACCACTGGCGGTAACAATACGGGTGGTTCTGGCGGTACAGGTTCGGTTTCTACCAGTACAGAGGGCACGAATACGAATGCTACAGTCGGTTCCGAGATGAGTGCTTCCACTGGCGGAGCAGCAGGAACGGATAGTGTAATCTCTGCAGCTTCCACAGGTGACCCGGTCAGTGCAACAGAAACAGCAACAAACGGAAATGCAACACAGCCGTCCAATCCGGTAAATGCAGCCGGCTTTAACGGCATAACTGCATCTGCAGAGCTGCTGCCAGTTTCAGGCGAACCAGCATCTATCGTTACCGCTGCAAGTACAGGTATGGTAGCTGCAAGTGAAGCGAACGAGCAGTCCGCAGATCACCAGGCGATGAATGGTAACGGTGTGATGGGTATGAACCAACTGCCGCAAACGGGAGAAACGACTCCATTTGCTGTATATGCACTGGGTAGCCTGCTCATTTTGCTTGGATTGGCTTTGCGTAATCGTAGTCAATGGAAAGCCTTGAACTAAAGTTAGAAACTAGTATTCTGGCATAGCAATGAACAAGCGTAACACCAGCAACATTGTACTGTTCCGAGTTGTATGGCACCATCATGCAACTACCGATGATAGCAGCATGCATCGACAGAGAAGTACAAACGTTTTGCATAGAAGTATGAAGCTAGTATGAAGCTCCTGACGAGGAGCATTATACTGCATAGAGCCGCCTTTGCTTGTCAGAGGCGACTCTATTTTTTTGCGCATTATGCCTTATTTCCTGAAACTTTTTGTGACTCAAACGTATTATATACAGTACGCACCATGTGCGTGCATATGCCTATCGATTCAACTGCGCCCTGATCGCAGCTACGGCGCCATAATGATGAAGGAGAGATGCAACATGTCCAAATGGGCTCGTTTATTTTCAGCAAAGCAGTGGCTGCATGTGTTTAAGAGATTGCCAGGTTTGCTGACCTCCAGACAACTGCCATTAAAAGAAAAAATGCTCTTTATTATTCCGGTACTCGCTTACTGGGTTATGCCTGATGTGATGCCGTTCATGCCGATTGATGATATCGGGGTTACCCTGCTGATGATGAACTGGTTTGTATCCCGGGCTGAGAGCAAGCTGTCTGTTATCGAATACGATCCGCGCCGCTGAGTATCGGTTTAGCCTTGCGTATTGGCGGGACGAGTTATACAATAGAACTATTGCGTCCTGCCCTATAGCAGGCGATTCGAACTGAACGAAGGAGCTGATCTCATGAAAGTGAAAATTACGCGCAACGCAGCAAAAGAGATAAAAAAAGAAATGGACAAACCGGAAAATGCCGGCTTGAAACTGCGTGTATTTGTGACTCATGCCCATGGTGACCACGTGCACTACGGTATGGACCTGGCTGAGCCGCAAAGTCATGAAGAAGTCGTCTCCACAGACAAGGAAATTGATGTAGCGGTTGATCCGAACGAATCATGGTTGGATGGCGTCAAAATCGATTACCTGTATGTAGGTGAAGAAGGCTTTGTGATTACGAACCCATCCAAAGGCGATTTCGGTCACCATCATCACTAAGATGACCGGAGGGAACAGTAATACTCATGGCTAACGATATTCGCGTATGTGACGAGTGCAATCACATTCGCCTCAAAACGATCATTCCTAAGCTGGAAAAAATGGCGCCCGATGCCGAGATCAAGATTGGCTGCAAGTCCTATTGCGGTCCATGCGGCAAGCGTGCATTTGTATTTATTAACGGCCGTTATGTCAGCGCTCCAACTGAGGAAGAAGTGCTGGAGAAGGTCGCTAAATTCGTTAAAAAACCAAAAGCGTAACTTGTATAGCATGACATGCATATAATGATATACGTATACAATAAAGCCTCCTATCCATCGGTTGATATGACCGCGGGTAGGAGGCTTTTATTCGTTATATATTTTCGGTAATTCTTGGTTACTTCGTTTGTGCCTGCTCACTGCGGAATTGACGAATCAAATCGCCGGTGATCAGCTCATCCGATATATTCAATCGCTTTTGCGCTTCTTCAAAGCCAGCGCGTGCACGTTCGATATCGGTCGTTTGTCTTGTTTTTAGATCATAGGCTGTACCGTGCTCAAACACTCCATCCGCGGACGGGATGTAGAAGATATTCCCATCATTAAAGGCGCCTGTACGCAATACAACCAGCTTTTTCTCTTTGTTGTTGAACATATCATTACCCATCAGATAGTACGGACTGGCATTCACACCAAGCAGATGCAGCAAGGATGGTGTCATATCGAGTTGACCTGCCGGAATATCATACGTACCTGCATGAGCACCATCTGGCAGGTGAATGAGCATAGGGACTTGATTCATAAGCTGCTCCATATCCAGATCGCTCAGTGACTTGCCGAGGAATTCTTCCATCGGCTCCTTTTCCTTGAGCGAGTCGTCATGGTCGCCATAGAAGACAAGGATGGTTTTATCCCATAGCCCTTTATCCTTGAGCTCTGCTTCCATTTCGCCCAGTGCAGCATCTACATAATGCAGCGCCTGAATATAATCGCCAAACGTCGTACCGGACAGATCGCCCATATCCAGTTCCTGCACAGAAGCTGGCAGAGTGAACGGGTGATGGCTCGATAGGGTGATCATGAAGGAGTAAAATGGCTGCTTGAGCTCGCTCATTTTCTCAACCGATTGACGGAAAAATGATTTATCCCCGAGTGACCAGCCGAGCGGCTCATCAATCGTATAGTCATTTTTGCTGAAAAACTTTTTGTAGCCCATATTTTGATACATGACCGAGCGGTTCCAGAAGCTTGGCTCATATGCATGGAATACATAGGAATCATAGCCCTGCTTGCTCAAAATGTTAGGCAGTGTATCATACTGATGATCAGCATAACGCGTAAAGACGGAGCCCGTTGGCAATGGATGCAGGGAGGCGTTAGAGCCAATATCTGCATCCGAGGTGCGTCCCTGACCGGTCTGATGGTAATACTGGCTAAAGTACATGCTTTCCTTCATCAGACGATTAATATTGGGCGTGATCTCCTGTCCGTTGTAGCTTTTACCAATAACAAAGTTCATAAATGCCTCGCCTTGAATGGCGATCACATTGCTATTTTTGTAAGCACCGAATAGCTTATCATCGCCTGCTTTGGCGCGACCGCTTTGCTTCGCGTTAAACCATTGCTTGATCTCATCGGTTTGTGCAGCAGATAGCTGATTGCCATTACCAAAATGATCATCGGCATACCGATAGATATCATAACCGTGAAAACCGAGCAAGCCAGTCACGTTGTACAGGGACATATTCCACCAGTTCCCTACAAACAAACCGGTTGCCCAGGTAGAGGTTGCATACTTGATCGGTCCAAAGGTCATTACACAACCAAGCAGGAGGAAGATAGCGCCTCGGGCAAAGCCCGTAGTCAGGCGGTTACGTCTGCTGCTGGCTACTGTACCGGAGCTATAAGCAGATAAACGGCGAGCATCGGAACGTGAACGACCGCGGCGGAGGCGAAGGGTTAATAAGACGATGCCTGCTACAGCGAGCAGTATCAGATCGGCAAAGAGCCACAGGTCCTTTGCCGACAGCAGTTCGCGAATACTACCACCGAGCGATTCTACCTGGCCGGCCTGCATAAGCACCGGGATGGTAATGAAGTCCTGAAAATAACGGAAATATACCAGATCAGCGAAAATGAGCAGACTTAGCAGCACATCAAGCACGATTAAGGCGATGATGCGTCCGCGTTTGGGCAGCCACATGACCCAGAATGAAGCCAGTATAATCGAACCGACCGCCGTGACTTTGTCCAGATCATTCATATCGATATTGGGCAATTGAATATTGCTCTGCAAATACATAAGCTTTGCCAGAATCACAATCAGGAAAAGCCAGTACATCATTTGAACAGGAGCAAACGGCCACCGCAATCGCTGCATCCAGCGTGATCGCTGTGAACCGGAATTAAAAGATTCCAATTGAATTGAGCCTCCTTGCTAAAGAAGCCGTTCACACAGCCGATCAGGATGTGTTACGGCATTGGATTAATAGGGATAGACCATCTTGAATATGCGCATATCCTTCTATCCGAGAAGATTACGTTGCGATTACATAATAACATAGCCAAAATATAACGGATTAGCGTGCAGTTTAACACGTTCACTGTACTTATTCAAGTAACAGAGTGTTTTAAAGCGTGTATAGCCTGGATAACGTGCTGGAGAGCAAATGCGACTACAAAAAGCATTTAACACTGTAATAACATAAACGAATAATCTGCAAATGCAACATAATAACCGTGCATCATTTACATTCCGTTAACAGAAAAAAACGACACCGCACCGCCGAACTGCTTGCCATAGCTAGCTTGATGCAGTCCGATGGTAGGTGTAATAGGATCGAGCGTATACCGATAGTATAGGAGAACAACCAGTAGCAGATGTGGAAAATAAGGCTATTGATCCGTCTGCTATCCTATACTTCATATGGACATGGCACGCATAAACCGGGTGCCATGTCCAATCTATTGTGGATTAGGAACAGATCAGTCGTCATCGATTCAGACGAGCACAATCCGGTCTATTATGCCTGTGGCTCAGCGGCTTCTGCTTTTGCACGAGGAGGCAATGGTCCGAGGTATTGTAAAAATTGACATTCAATCCGTCCATTGTACAGCTTGCGGCGTTTGTCTGCTTTGCGCCCGAAAAATTGTTCGAAATGGCGTGTTGGCGTGATTGCGAATACCGACCAATCCGGCAGATAAATGGACGCTTTGCCTAGATCACGAATCATGCCTTCTACTTCCTTTGTTTCGCTCAGACGCTCACCATATGGAGGGTTCGTAATAATACAGCCGAATTTACCTTTTGGCTGGATACGCGACACTGGCATCACCTTGAATTCGATCTCGTTACCGAGCCCGGCACTTTTCGCACAGGCTTTAGCAATCTCGATTGCTGATGGATCGATATCACTACCAACTAGCTGTAATGGGATGTCATCCTGCACCGCGTCAAACGCTTCATCGCGTGCCGTTTCCCATAGTTCATCCGAAATGATCCCCCAACCTTCGGAAGGGAAGCTACGGCGTAATCCAGGTGCAATGTTCCAGCCGATCATTGCCGCTTCGATCAGCAATGTGCCGGAACCGCAGAACGGATCGTACAGCGGGCGATGTGGGCCCCAGCGGCTGAGCAGGATCAGTGCCGCAGCGAGCGTTTCTTTGAGCGGTGCCTCGGTAGCATTTTTACGGTAACCGCGCTTATGCAGCGACGGACCTGTTGTATCGAGTGTGATGAGCGCTGTATCATCAAGCAGAGATACGTCAACCGCATACAGTGCACCATCTTCTGGAAACCATTCGGTATTGTATGTTAGCTTCAGCTTCTCTACGATTGCTTTTTTAACGATACCCTGGCTTGCAGGTACACTGCTGAGCTGGGATTTTTGAGAGCGACCGGATACAGGGAATTCGCCGTCTGCTGGAATAAAGTCAGCCCATGGCACAGCTTTTACGCCTTCAAATAGCTCATCAAAGGTAGTTGCTTTGAATTCTGCCATCTTGATCACGATACGATCGGCAGTTCGCAGCCAGTAGTTACAACGGCAAATGTCGATCAGATCGCCGCTGAAGCGCACACGACCATTTTCCGTTCGTGCATCATCATAGCCGAGCAGCTTTAGCTCGCGCGCGACAACAGCCTCAATGCCCATCGGGCAAGTGGCGATTAATTCATAAGGTTTCATAATAGAGATTCACTCCTGTTTATTATAAAATAGCGGGTGGTGCTGATTTCCCGTTTGCAATCCAAGCACGGCAATTGTTGCCATTGGTCCGTCCATAGCGTCTGGATCGTATGATCATGTGTTTTGCTTGCCGGTTACGTCTGAAAACCATACAATCTAGTATATGTGAATGCGTCTATTCTTACAAACGTTTCCGGTAAAAAAGTACGTATTTTGAATGGAACCGACATCTGACACAAAATGAGCAGAATTTCTGCGTAGAACAATATAGGTTAAAGGAGAATTGGAATGCAGATGACAGAACAACACGGCTCGAATGCAGAGCAATACATGAACGAACTTATTGAGGAGGACGAATTACTACTACAGATCAAAGAAACCATTCGGGAAAAAAGAATGCCGGAAGTATCTGTAGAGCCTGGATACGGACGCCTGCTTACTTTACTGGTGCAAATGTCCGGTGCGCGCTCGATTTTGGAAATTGGTGCGCTGGGCGGATATAGTGGTGTCTGCATGGCACGCGGCATGGATGCAGGAGGACGGATCGTTTCACTGGAGCTACGACCTGATTATGCAGAAGTAGCGCAGGAACATATGCAGCTCGCCGGTTATGGAGAGCAGATCGAATATCGCATTGGCGAGGCGACCAGCAGTCTGGCTGCACTCCAGCAGGAAGGTCAGCGCTTCGACTTCTTTTTTATCGATGCGGATAAATTAAACTATGTGAACTATCTTGAGTATGCGATCGAATTGGCGACACCAGGTGCGATTATCGTTGGCGACAACCTGCTGCTGCGCGGACGCACGCTGAATCTGGAGCGAAACGGCCCGGCGATCCAAACGGTGCGCGAGTTCAATCGCCGCATGGCTACCGATCCGCGTCTGACTGGCACACTGTTGCCTGCTTATGATGGATTGGCGATCGCCAGAGTGAAGAGTTAATCTTGTTTTAAACCGATCGGCATACGTTCATCTTGACGAGGCAGGAGGCAAATAGGTATATGAAGAAACGGCAAATCGATATACTCGAATTTCCAATTCATCTTGGGCTGCGTAAAAAAGATGGCGATACCGAGCCGGGTGTACGTCATTTGCCAGATTGGCTGCGGACCCATGGATTGCATGAACAACTGAACAGTACCACTGTAGCTGTGTTACCGCCCCCGGATTATACGATGATCCATGATGGGGAGCATTCTATACTTCATGTACCAGAAATTGCTGAATATGCACAGAAACAAGCGCAAATGTTAGGAGAACAGTTGGACGATGAAAATGACCATTTTAAACTTCTGCTTGGCGGCGATTGCAGTATTCTGATCGGAACAACGCTGGCATTGAAGCAGCGCGGAACGTATGGATTATTTTTCGTGGATGGGCATACCGATTATATTCCACCATCCCTCTCCACAACCGGTGGTGTAGCGGGAATGGATCTAGCAATTGCCGCCGGAATAGGAGATGAACGGTTAACCCATTTGCAAGGGCAGCAGCCTTATGTACAGCAGTCACATCTATTTTGCGTAGGGAATCGTGAATATGAGGAACATTATGTTCGTCCGATTATCGAGTCGGATGTGCATTATTTTGATCTGTCCTCTGTCCGGCATGCAGGAATGGGCGCGGTAGCGTCTGCTTTTCTGGATATGGTGAAGTTAGAAGCATTGGATGGTTTCTGGATTCATCTTGATGTGGATGTGCTGCATAACGATCTGATGCCTGCTGTAGATAGCCCAGCGGAAGATGGCTTGTACTACGAGGAATTGACTGCATTATTGCAACCGCTGCTGGAGAGTGATCAGATCGTCGGCATGGAATTGACGATTCTTGATCCATCGCTCGATTCAGGTGGTATATATACGCGTCCATTCATTCAGTGGCTGGTAGATCTTCTGCGATGATATCCGGCTCTGATCGGTTACATCAGTTCATTCAGTTCATTAAAAAGAAAAACCCGCCATACTGCCAATCATAGCGCGCAGTATAGCGGGTTTTCTTTTGTTTGCTAATAACAATAAACGATAACGTTCTAAATTGATCCTCACACAATCGTATAAGCTTCGATCCTCATCTGTATATGAGATTTAGAATCGCCTTATGCCGATTTATGCTGTTGTTCAGTTGACGGCTTTCCGTACAGCTTCGAGCGTACCCATGCCATATTCAGCATTAACAGAATACCGGACATAATGAACAAGCCTTCAATCCCGATAAAGCCTGCCAGTACGCCGCCCATAACCGAGCCGGTCATATTACCAAGCGCGTTCGTACTGCTGTTAAAACCAAATGCACGACTTTCCATCCCGTCCGGTGTGTACGAGCGAATAAGCGAGTTGACGCTTGGCAGCAGACCGCCCATACATAGTCCCATTAGAAAGCGGATCGCCAGTAGCTGCCCGACATTTTGGACAAAAGCCTGTGGAATCAAGGTTAGCGCGGCTCCGATCAGCGAGAACGTCAATACCCTGTGCGCACCGTACTTATCACTGATTTTGCCGAGAAATGGAGCGGTTAGCATATTTGATAAACCGGTAACGGCGCTGACCAGACCGGCCCAGAACGCTAAATTTTCCGTTGCGCCATGCAGCTTCTGTACATACAGTGGCATCAATGTCATCGGACTGATCATTGCAAATTGCAGCAGCAGTGTAACAGTAAATAACGCAGGTAGCTGTGGAGTCAGACTCAGCTCACGTAAGCCGGATAATACGGATACTTTTGGCATTTTGGCTGCCAGTGAGCGGTCGAACTTCTCACGTACGAGAAACAGTGCCAGCAATGTGGCGAGGAAAATACAGGAGCCCGTAATGTAGAAAATATAGCGGAACCCGATCGTATCCGCCAGTACACCGCCGATCAATGGACCGAGAATCGTACCGGCAACTGTACCGGATTGACTGATCCCCATCGCAAAGCCCATTTTTTCTTTGGGTGTACTGCTGGAAATGAGCGAGGTCGCTGCCGGGTTGAAGCCTGAAATGGTTCCGTTCAACAATCGCAGTGCGAGCAGATGCCATGCCTGCGTAGCAAAGCCCATCGCTGTAAATACAATCGCCATCCCGAAGCCGGAGCGTAGCAGCATCACTTTGCGTCCGTACTGGTCGGATAGCTTACCCCACAGCGGCTGAAATATAAATGAGGTGACAAAGTTAGCCGCAAAAATAAATCCCGACCAGAGCGCAATCCGATGCTCACCCTGTACTCCGAGATCCTGGGATAAATATAATGCGATAAAAGGCACGATCATCGTCATTCCGGCGTTCACAAGGAACTGCCCGACCCATAACACCATCAGGTTTATTCGCCAGGGCTCCATATTCATTTTGGTTATTTTCATTCTCTTTCACTTCCTTACATTCATTTCAATATTATAACATGTTCAGCGCAAAAATGGATCAATTTTGAACAAAAAAACTATAAAAAATAAAACATGTTTTCACTAGATGAAACTTTATACACTGATTATAGCGCAAATTGCCTCGATATATCCAGCCTGTTTGCTCATCTCATCTACTTTTCATGAGATAGGTAAGCGTTCATAGGATTGTCATGGGATGTTCATCGTAGGGGAGTTGTTACGCATTCCGAAAAAGAGGATAATGGAAATGTGAGTCAAACCGAACGAAATTGGACATCAATGGGAGGACAGCATATTTTGTCATGTGCGCAATGATGTGAGTAGCTATGATGTCCAGCATGCACACAGCGCCAGATTGGCGCAATGAAACATTACCGATGCGGAGGATTGCCCCTATGAGTTATAACGATTCCTTCATACGTGCCTGTTATAAGCAAAGTACCGACCGTTTACCAGTCTGGTATATGCGTCAGGCAGGACGCTATGATCCGGATTATCAGAAAATCAAAGAAAACTATACATTGCTAGAAATTTGCCGTCAGCCGGAGTTAGCGGCAGAAGTCACGATGATGCCGGTACGTAAGCTTGGTGTGGATGCGGCGATTTTGTATTCCGATATTATGAATCCGGTCGCCTCGATCGGCATCGATTTTGATATCGTGAAAAATATCGGGCCGGTCATCGACAATCCGATTCGTACCGCAGCCGATATCGAGCGTCTGCGTCCGATTCAGGTGGAAGAGGATCTCGGTCATGTGCTGGAAACGATTCGTATTCTGGATCGTGAGCTGGATGTGCCGCTGATTACATTTGCAGGGGCACCATTCACAATCGCCAGCTATCTGATTGAGGGACGACCATCCAAAAGCTATATTCGTACGAAAACGATGATGTATAGCGAACCCCAGCTATGGCATTCGCTCATGCGTAAGCTTGGCGATATGGTCGTTACCTATTTACGCAAACATATCGAAAATGGCGGTAAAGCCTTCCAGTTGTTCGATAGCTGGGTGGGCGCACTGTCTACAACCGACTTCCGCACGTATGTGCTGCCAACGATTCAATATATTTTCGATCAGCTTAAGGATCTGAACGTACCGAAAATCTATTTCCCTGGTGTAAGCTCAGGGGAGCTGCTGCCGGAGCTGAACGGTCTGCCGGTCGATGTGATCGGGCTGGACTGGCGCGTATCGATTCCAGAAGCGCGTCGTCGTCTGGGCGGCAATTATGCGGTACAGGGGAATCTGGACCCGTATGTATTAACCGCGCCTTCGTCGGTTATTCATGAGCAGGCACGCCGCATCATCGATGAGGGCTTGCAGGAGCCTGGGTATATTTTTAACCTCGGTCATGGTCTGTTCCCGGAAGCATCGATTGACAAGCTCAAGGAGCTGACCGATTATGTGCATGAATATTCAGCTTCTGTATTGAAAAATCGTACAATATCGGGTTAATCGAGTCGCGATCAACGTCTTCGTTTATCCAGTAAATTGGCAATTCATGTCTTGCTTATGCATAATAGAAAGCAGATAGAATGGTTCAGTCGTTTCATCGTTATTAGACGAAGTGTACAGTTATGTATCCCTCATCTGTGACGCATCGACCAGAAGTGATCTATACGGTGCTCCAAAATTTAGATGAAATTTAAACCGTCGATGTGATAATTGTCATGGATGAAGGGAACGGTTATGCACTATTACTTTATTATTGAGGTGATCCTTAATGGCTAACAAAAAAATCGGTGTTCTGGTTATGTCCTATGGTACTCCTGCCAGCTTGGACGATGTAGAAGCTTATTATACGCATATCCGTCGCGGCAATCCGCCAAGCCCGGAGCAATTGAAAGAACTGAAGGATCGCTATGAAGCGATTGTAGGCGGCGTATTCCCGCTTCGTGAAAATACAGACAATCAAGTGTCTGGGCTACAGCAAAAGCTGAACGAGCATACGGCTGGAAGCGATGTTGAATTTGTATGTTATCAAGGGTTGAAGCACGCGTATCCATTTATCGAGGATGGCATTGAGCATATGGTGAAGGACGGAATCACCGAAGCGGTTGGTATCGTACTGGCACCGCATTACTCGATTATGAGCGTAGGCAGCTATTTGAAGCGTGCACGGGAAACATCGGAGAAGCACGGCTTGAACATTTCCTACATTGAAAGCTACCATCTGCATCCGCAGCTCATTGAAACGCTGGCGAATCGGGTGAATAGCAAGCTGGAACTGTTTGAAGAAACAGGTGCGACTCGTGATCAGGTGCGCGTACTGTTTAGTGCACACAGTTTGCCAGAGCGTATTCTGAGCATGGGTGATCCGTACCGCGATCAATTGCTGGAAACATCCGAAGCGATTGCCAAGCGTGCGAATGTGCCATCATGGCAGTTCACATGGCAAAGTGCGGGACGTACGGCTGAGCCATGGCTTGGACCGGATGTGCTGGATACGATGCAGGAGCTGCGCGATGAGCAGGTCAAATATGTACTGGTCGCACCAATCGGCTTTGTATCCGATCATCTTGAGGTGCTGTACGATCTGGACATTGAAGCGCAGGAGCTTGCTCAAGAGCTGGATATGCGTCTGATGCGTATTGATTCCCTGAATACAGATCCACTCTACATGGAGGTACTGGCTGACGAGGTCATCCGCAAATCAAAAGAGGTGCATGTATAATGCAATTATCCAAACGCAACATTATTATTATCGGGGGCGGGATTACCGGTCTTAGCTCCGCGTTTTATGTACGTAAATATTTTCGTGAACAAGGGTTAGAGCCGCATATTACCGTTTTAGAGCAATCCGGTTCACTTGGCGGCAAGGTGCATACACTGCACCGTGATGGCTTTGTTATCGAAAAAGGTCCGGATTCGTATCTGGCTCGTAAAACGGCAATGACCGAGCTAGCGCAAGAAGTTGGGCTGGGTGATGAGATCACGACAACGAACCCGAATGCCAAGAAAACCTACATTTTGCATGACGGCAAGCTGCATCCGATGCCATCCGGTCTGGTGCTAGGTATTCCGACAGAGCTGCGTCCATTTATGGAAAGCGATCTGATCTCCATGGATGGTAAAATTCGCGCGCTCGAGGATTTCCTGTTACCTGCCAAAATGGATGGAGAAGATGAATCGCTCGGTGATTTTATCGAGCGTCGGCTGGGCAAAGAAGTGCTGGAAAATGTAACCGAGCCACTGCTGGCAGGCATCTATGCCGGTGACACGCGCAAGCTGAGCTTGCAGGCCACCTTTCCACAATTCGGTGCTGTAGAGCGTGAATATGGCAGCCTGATCAAAGGGATGAATACCGGTCGCAAGCCAGTTGAGACGCACACAGGCACGAAGAAGAGTGCATTTTTCACCTTTAAACGTGGTCTGCAAAGCTTAACTGAGAAACTGCAAGAGACATTATCACCGGATGTGGATTTCCGTCTGCATACCGGCGCAAGCTCGATTGCTTATGACAATGGTATGTACACCGTAGCGCTCAGTGACGGTAGCAAGCTGGAAGCAGAGCATGTGATCGTTACGGTGCCTGCCTTTGCTGCGGCACCTCTGCTGAAAGGGCATGTCGATACGACTGCGCTGGATCGCATCAACTATGTATCGGTGGCGAATGTCGTAATGGCATTTGACCGCAAAGATATCGAGACAGAGTACGATGGTTCAGGCTTCCTCGTTCCACGTAAGGAAGGACGTACGATTACGGCATGCACATGGACATCGACCAAATGGCTGCACACCAGCCCGGATGACCGGGTGCTGATGCGCTTTTACGTCGGTCGTGATGGGCAGGAGGAAGTTGTAGAGCAGACGGATGAAGAGATTACAGCACGCGTGCTAACAGATATGCGCGAGCTGATGGGAATCGATGCACAGCCGTTATTTACAGAGATTACCCGTCTTCGTCATTCGATGCCGCAATATCCGGTCGGTCATATGGACGCGATTCAAAGCATGCGTAACGAACTGGAGCAACAGCGTCCGGGTCTGCTATTGCTTGGCGCAGGCTATGACGGAGTCGGCTTGCCGGATTGTGTGCGTACGGCAAGAGATGCCGCTGAGCTGGAAAGCAAGCGTGTAAACGTGCTGGTGAATTAAACGGTTATGCTATATGAACCTTATGCTACTATAGCTGGATAATGAAAGGCGCTTCGTCCTCTGATGGGGATGAAGCGCTTTTTGTGTTAGTTTCGGCGTCTTTCGTATCAGGGCGTGTATGTAAGACCATATACGCATGCTCATATACGCAAGGGCATGTACTCAAGACCATATAGGCAAGCTCATATATGTATAAGGAGCACTTCACTATGTAAAGGAAGTCAAGGATAAGAACGCCTTCCCGTGTTAGCGATGGTCTAACGCAGGATTCAATGAAAAGGAATTTGTGCCTGACCCTATATCGTACTGCTTTTGAGCAAGGGAATCGACATTGCACTTCTACTCCGCAGATTCCCATGCGAGATAGGGGGCTGTCCCAGCAACAATCGTTTGCGTACATGCCCTGGTGTACATATCACCAGTTGCAGATTAGCATCAGCAAACGTAATTATGCAGAGCAAGCTTTTCGCCTGGAAGTGGAACCTGCTATAATAGATAAGACGTATCAGTTAAAGGAGTAAAGCATGTATACAACAAGATCTGAACAATCCCGTCAAAAGAAGCAGGACGCGCTGCTACGCCGTAAACGGCGCTTTAGACGGTGGATGCTCTTGAACGGTATACTCGTTGCGGCGATTATACTGGTCGGAGTAATGTACTGGACACAGGATTTTTCACCTTCATCCATCACATCAGCGGCGGAAAGTCACGTAGATGCTCCATCGGTAGCGGAGAAAACGCAAACGGCTGAATCTCAGTCACAGGCGCAAGATAACAGCCCTTCATCAGAAGAGCTTGCGCCTGAGTCAGAGGAACAGCCGAATAGCGCAGCCGGGCAGGAAGCCGCAATAGACGAGGATGAAGCTAGCAATAATGAACAAACGGATGCTGAAACAGCGCCGATTCCAGCGGAGTCCACGGATTCGGAAGCAACAGCCGCAGGATCAAATGATCAGTCTGCATCCAGCGATACAGCAGTTGATAAGGACAAGCAGCCATCAGCTACACCGCTTGCACCGGGGACAGACACAGAACCACAGGGAAAAACGGTTACTCTTAATTTCGGTGGCGACGTGATGTTTTCTGGTAAGGTCGGCGAGCTGCTGGCGAAGAAAGGGTATGATTATCCATATCAGTATGTGAAGCAGCTTTTTACAAAAGATGATCTGACGGTTGTAAATTTAGAGACGCCGGTTACAGGCTCTAACACAACAGCAGCCGATAAGACGTATACGTTCAAGTCTTCGCCGGAGGCATTGCCCCATATGGCTGCTGCGGGCATAGATGCCGTGAATCTGGCCAATAATCATATTCTGGATCAGGGCATCGTCGGCTTAACCGATACGATTCGTCAGCTAGATGCGAGCGGTGTGAAATATGTCGGAGCGGGAGCGGATGCTGCCCGTGCGTATGAGCCGGTCATATTTGAACGCAAAGGAATACGTATCGCCTTGCTTGGCTTTAGTCGTGTCATTCCAAAGGCAAGCTGGAATGCGGGTAGCAATCAGCCGGGTGTTGCCACAGCCTATGATGCGACAGCCGCAGAAGCAGCGATTCGCAAAGCGAAAAGCAATGCCGATCTTGTCGTTGTCGTTGCGCACTGGGGCGTAGAACGCTCAGATGCTACGGTAGATTCCCAGACCGATCTGGCGCATCGTTTTATCGATGCAGGTGCGGATCTGGTTGTAGGTGGTCATCCGCATGTGCTTCAGGGTGTAGAACAATATAAAGGCAAGTGGATTGCCTATAGCACAGGGAACTTTATTTTCACCCGTTCATTGACGGAGAAGACCTGGGATACCGGTGTGTTTCAGGCGGTCTGCTCGGTTAAGGGTGATTGTAGCATGAAGGTTATTCCCTATACGGCCAACCTTGGACAGCCGGTACCGATGGAGCAGCAGCCTGCTGAGGCGTTGCTGCAACGTCTGCAATCACTTTCCACCGGTATACGTTTTGATGTGAAAGGTAATGCGATTCCGCTAAAGTAAGCTATACCAGAATATACAGCACGTTAATCAATCATCGTACTACGTTCACCGTTCTATAGTACAGGTGAATGCTTCAAACTATTCCATTTCCCATCGATAAGGAGAATGCTCAATGAGTGCTATTCAAAATGTATACTGTGTAGGTCGTAATTATCGTTTACATGCAGAGGAGCTTGGCAATGAAGTACCGAGCTCACCGATGATCTTCCTTAAGCCTTCTCATGCGGCTGTACCTTTTACGAATGATGCACTGGTGCTGCCAGCCGATAAAGGTGAGATTCATTACGAAGCTGAACTCGTCGTTCGGATCGGTCGTGATTATGAGCCCGGTCTGTCCGCCGAGCAGTTAGTAGATGGACTGGCACTTGGTATCGATTTTACTTTGCGTGATGTACAGAGTGTACTCAAGCAAAAGGGTCATCCATGGACAGCAGCTAAAGGCTTCAAAAACTCTGCACCATTGACTTCCTTCGTACCATTTCCAGGTACAGAGGGCTGGCTGAACAATGAGTTTGCGTTATTGAAAAATGGAGAGCAGGTTCAGCTCGGACGTACAACGAATATGATCTTTTCGCTGGAAACGATTTTGACGCATATCGGTGAACATTATGGTTTGTCCGCAGGCGATATTATTTTCACCGGTACACCGGAAGGCGTCGGCCCTGTCGTAGCAGGTGATACCTTTGAGCTGATCTATGCTGGCGCATCGGTTGGTAAGTGCCAGATTGCCCAATGAGCGTCTGGTTGGATTGGCTAATCGGTTTAGCCTGTGCAGGTCTGATTGCTGGACTTGGATATCGTAAGCAATGGCTGTCCGGTTCAGGAGCAATCGCAGCGGCAATGATGGGTACGATCTATTATGCCGCTGGAAGTCTGCTCTGGTTCGGATTGCTAATATTGTTTTTTATTAGCGGCAGTGTATTGTCGCGGATGAAGCGTGAGCGTAAGCGGCGCATGGAGCAGGATTATGCGAAGGGATCGCGCCGCGATGCAGGGCAAGTATTTGCAAATGGTGGGCTGGGCATGCTGCTCTGTCTGGGTAACGCCTTTGCTCCCCATGAAGCATGGGTGCTTGTCTTTGTTGGCGTGATGGCGACGGTGACTGCGGATACATGGGCAACCGAAATGGGAAGCCTGAGTCGTAAGCCGCCACGTTCGGTATTAAACGGTCGTGTGCTGGAGCCTGGCGCATCCGGTGGGGTGTCGCTTCGAGGCACCATGGCTGCTGCCGCAGGCGGTGCGATCATCGGCGGCGCGGCGTGGTTGTTTTCGCTTCTGTCTTCTGCGGGTAATCCATATACTGACTTATCCAGTTTTGCCAGTGTGCTGTATGGCGCATGTGTGATGGTGTTTGCCGGTCTGATCGGCGGTCTTGCAGGCTGCTTTGCCGACTCCTACTTAGGAGCAACGGTGCAGCTTATGCACCGCTGTACCGTGTGCGGTAAGATCGTTGAAACGAACATACACCACGGACAGCCAACGGTCTATGCCAGAGGATGGCGCTGGATGAATAATGATATGGTGAACGCGGTAAGCTCTATTTTTGGTGGAGCGGTAGCGCTACTGTTTTTAGTCATATAGGAGGTGGCGTATGAGCGGCACGACAGGAGACAAATTGGACCTGATACTGGACGCTGCTTATGAGCTGTTTGGCGTGGACGGATTTTATGAAACGAAAATTTCTGACATTGCCAATCGGGCGGGTATTGCCAAAGGTACGGTTTATTTATATTTTAAAAGTAAGGAAGAGCTGTGTCTGGCGGTCACAAGGCGTGACTGTGAACAGTTTCTCGATAATTTGGAAGAGGCACTGCGGCCCTGTACGAATATGGCAGATAAGCTGTACGTGATCGCTGTTCATCATACACGCTATCATTTTGAACGCCGCAAATATATGAAGCTCGTTTTCCGCGCGCCTAACAATGATCCGGCGTTGATGCAATATATGCGCCAATTCATGTTCCGTTATATGGAAATGGTGCTGGATGTGTTAAAAGAGGGCAAGGTTGCCCATCCGCAGTGGTCGGCAGAATCGTATATCGGCATGCTGGATCGCGTCAAAATGGATCTGATGTTCAATCCGGACTTTAACGAGCAGCAATTGCAGGAGCGTACACGCTTCGTGACGGATCTGTTCCTGATGGGCTGCGAAAAGCAGATTAATCGCCCTTCCGACCCATCGTAAAGGCAATGTTGTATCGCTGCGTATTATTTAAATCACAGGTCAGGCTGCACTTCATTCTGAATCGTTGGATAGCTTTATATTAAATCGACGATCCAGACAACAATAGCGAAGCCTACTGCATGTACAATATACGAACGTGGAACATATAATCATAAAGCATCCTGTAAGACAAAAAACAAACCCCATAATCGAGATCAATGACAGGCCTGGAGCCTGAGAAGGTGAATCGCAATGAACATAATGACTGTGGAATCACTCGCCAAAAGCTTTGGCGATAAAATACTGTTTCAAGACGCCTCATTTGGCATGGAAGATCGCGACAAGATCGGTATTATCGGTGTCAACGGAACAGGTAAGTCCACGTTTCTGAAAATTATCGCAGGACTGGAGGAGCCAGACAGCGGACAGGTCGTGATCGGCAATAGTGTGCGTGTACGTTATCTGGCACAAAATCCACCATATGATCCGAACGCAACCGTATTGCGTCAGGTGTTCGATGGTGGCGGTGAAGAGCTGCAAGCGGTCAGCGCTTATATGAGCGTTATGGATCAATTGGAGCAGCAGCCGGATGATCCGGCAGTACAGCAGGAGCTTGTACGTATCAGTCAGGACATGGATCGACTGGATGCGTGGTCGCTGGAAAGTGAAGCGAAAAACGTACTGTCCAAGCTCGGCATTACCCGTTATGATGCGCTGATGGGTACATTATCCGGCGGTCAGCGTAAGCGTGTAGCACTCGCCACAGCGCTTATTCAGCCAGCAGAGCTGCTGATTCTGGATGAGCCAACCAACCATATTGACCATGATTCGGTTACGTGGTTGGAACAATATTTGCAAAAGCGGCGCGGCGCCTTGCTGATGATTACGCATGATCGCTATTTCCTTGATCGTGTAGCAACCGTCATGCTGGAGCTGGATGGCGGACGACTGTTCCGTTATGAAGCGAACTATACACGCTATCTGGAGCTAAAAGCAGACCGTGAGGAGCGCGAAGCAGCAGCAGAGGACAAGCGGCAAAATCTGCTACGTCGTGAGCTGGCATGGATTCGCCGCGGCGCTAAAGCCCGTACGACCAAGCAAAAGGCGAGAATTGATCGCTTTGAGCAGCTACAAAATGATGCGCCTGGACGTAAAGGGGATCAACTGGAAGTATCGACCGTTTCCTCTCGTCTCGGTAAACAGATTATTGAGCTGGAGGATGTGTCGCTCACACTGGGTGGACATGAACTCATTCACGAGCTGACGTACCATGCCGTACCTGGTGATCGCATCGGTATCGTTGGTCCAAACGGACGCGGCAAATCGACGCTGCTTAACCTGATTTCCGGACGAATCGAGCCAACGTCTGGACGCATCATTACCGGACAAACGGTCAAATTCGGTTACTTCACGCAGGAGCATCAGGAAATGGATGAATCGATGCGGGTGATCGAATACATTAAGGAAGCAGCCGAAGTGGTCAAAACATCCGACGGTAGCAGCATTACTGCCGCGCAGATGCTCGAACGCTTCCTGTTCCCGCCAGCCGCACAATGGACACCGATTGCCAAGCTGTCCGGTGGCGAAAAGCGCAGACTGTATCTACTGCGCGTATTGATGAGCGCACCGAATGTGCTGTTGCTCGATGAGCCGACCAATGATCTGGATATTACGACATTGACGGTACTGGAAGACTATTTAGAGGAATTCCCAGGCGTTGTACTGGTCGTATCTCACGATCGTTATTTCCTGGATCGCACCTGTGAGAAAATATTCGCGCTTGAAGGCGGCGGTGTCGTTAGCATTCATGCGGGGAACTATAGCGAGTATGAGGAGCGTACAGGCGGACAATCAATGAAGTCCGAGCTATCCGCTGAAGGCAAAGGAGCTGCACAGCCGAAAGCAGCTACTGCTGCGAGTAACAGTAGTTCCAATGCGAATGAATCAGCAGGCGAAACGAGCAAACGTAGCTCCTCGCGTGACAAGCTCAAGTTCAGTTACAAGGAACAGCGCGAATACGAGCAGATCGATAGCATGATCGAAGCTGCCGAGCAAAAGCTCGAACGCATTACTACCGAGATGGAAGCCGCATTCAGCGATTCTGTACGCCTGCAGGAGCTGATGGCAGAGCAAGCCAATGCCGAGCAGGAGCTGGAGCATTTGATGGAGCGCTGGACATATTTGAACGAGCTGGCGGAGAAGATCGCGGAGCAGGGGTAAAGGGTTGTCATTGATGTACGCTAGCGGCAATGAGAAGTGAAGTTATAGAAGTTATAATAAAACTCCCTTTTGGATGGAAACCCATGTATATAAATGTGGGTGTCCAACGTAAAGGGAGTTTTATTTATGATGAAAAGCGAAAAAGAACTCTTAAGTTAACAATAGGTGAGATAATTGTATGCACATTTTTTGAGCGTGTAGACGTTTAAACCAAACTGCTGTACACAAATGATTTATAAAAATTATATCGTTGTAATCATAACCGTACCACAATTGACATGTTGTTCATTAATAACAAGATTATGCTTAGTATGAGTTAACATTAGCGGTTGCGCTCGAAATATAGAAATAGTCGGCATATTCCATTGCTCGGCTTCCGTAATATTGACACCCGTGAGTGGTTTACGTGCCACCATGCCTTTGATATGTTGTTGAGTGGTTTGTGCTTGGATAGCAGCCTGTAATGAAGTATCTGCTACATAGCAAGTATGCAAGCTAATATGCTGAATCTGAGCAATGCCCAAAGAAGAAGCAAAAGCAATTCCTCTTAAAATGGCGCCGCGAAACTGGTGCTGCACTTTAGACCAAATTTGTGTTGTAATTGCTGATTTCAATTCAATAATATGCAGGCTTGCTTTCGTTCGATCCAATGTATCTGATGCTAGAATGATACCATCTGCACATTTTGGGTTGGTTATATACTTTAAAAAGTCATGATGATTCTCACCGAGTACTTGAATAAATTGCTTGTTTGTGGCATTTGAAAATTCTACCTGTACGCTGGCTTTACCAGCAGGGTCATTTTCCTCTAAAGTCAGAAATGGAGCATCCAGTATTTTATAGTACTCTTTGTTTATTCGATCTAAATCAAATCCAATCTGAATCATCTCGTCACTCCACATGATTTTGAATAATATCCGTCTCTTTAATTAATTGCTCAAGTGTATCGTTGAATGTTTTCATTTCGAAGCCGTAAGGTCCTAATTCAAGCTTTGTGATTACAGTACGATCATCAACATTTTCAAATTGATAGGCGTGCACTAACCCAAGATCGGAGATAATATCCTGTTCACTGTAATTTAATTTATCTAAAAGATTATCTTTATCATTTCTTTGCGCTATCGTTAATAAATTATTGATCTGTTGTGCGAGTGTGTCACTATGAGTCGTAATCCAGATTGCTTTATCTTTATTGACAAGACGGAAAAGGAACCGAGCTATCTTTAACTGCATTTCTGTGTGCAGATGGGCTTCTACTTCTTCAATAATCCATAGGTCAGGATCATTATTTGAAGACAGAAAAATAGACAGAGGGGCTAGCTCTGAGATGAGTGATGATGTTACATGTAATGGATAATCTATATCAGAATTGTTAGGTTTAAAAACAAATTGATTATATTGATCTCTTGCTACTGATCCTTTTAATATTTGCTTATTAAGAAATTCTAGCTCATTTTTGTAAACGAGCTGTTGATTAGAACTTAAATTATATTTTTGTAAACGAGATAAAAAATTATTTACAGGTAAAGTTAGGCTAGTGCCGGGTAAAGAGTTGTGTATCTTCTCATTTCTTTCGTTAACAGCAAAATCAAATTGCATTTGATCGTCAAAAATATTTCCTACAATTGCTCTATAGGTTTGCATAAATCCAGTTCTTGAGGCAGGGAAATATATAGGTTGATCTAAGTCTTTATAAGAAAATTCTGTGTTATAAAAACCATCATTAATCATAGTAGTCATAACAAAAGTTAAAAATCCTTCAATTACTTTTTGATCATTAGATGAGATTAAATGAGATTCATTTTCTTCATATTCAAATATATATGTTTTTTGTTTTGAATCAATTCTGTGTGATTGCAAATTACCACTGGGTATAAATTGAAATTCTTCTTCGTACAGATCAGATTCCAATTGTCGCTTTAAAATGAAAGGAGCTTTAATAATATTAGTTATTTTAATCTTCTCAAGATGTATGGGGAAGTTGAAAACTCGCTCTAATAGATCATTTATATTTTTCTGTAAAATAGTATTCAACATATTTAGTAGTATTTTTTGTTTATTTTTATCAATAATAACTTTATCTGTATCATTGAATTCTTTGTATAATGCTTTTATCAAACTAGGGTAGTTTGGGAGATTTTTAAGATCTTTGCGTATGAAGCGCTCACTCTCAGTTATAATCCCCCACAATAACATCATCAAATAACTCTTACCTGTATTATTTTTACCAACAAACATCATAAACGGAGATACCGTAATCGTTGCTTCTTTAATACGTCCGAAATTCTTTACATACAAATCCCATTGATTTCGCATAATACACTCCTTCTCAGCCAAACTATATCTATTAATATACCTTATTTGTCTACATACATAAAATGCTATCGAATAAACGTGTAGTTCATCCGATAGCATTCCACCTAATCTTATTACATAGGCTTTCACTATTTAAATTCTTCAATTTGCTCATTAAATATTTTATTCAAAAAAAATTCTTTGTTTCTATATAACACAACCATTTCGCTTTCCAAGCGATGGTCGTTATACAATGATTTTAAATAAAACTATCGTAAAATACTTCACTCATACACTCCGTTCATCGCTCCTTGCCGCATCCGATAGCTCTCCGCCATCTGCTCCATTCCAGCCTCGATGGCCTGTTCAGGCGTCATCCCTTCCTGTTCTGCCAGCTCGCGAATATCCTGAGTGATCTTCATGCTGCAAAACTTCGGTCCGCACATCGAGCAGAAGTGTGCAGATTTGGCACCTTCGGCGGGCAATGTTTCATCGTGATAACTCATTGCCCGCTCTGGATCAAGGGACAGATGGAACTGATCGCGCCAGCGGAATTCGAAGCGTGCGCGAGATAGGGCATCATCACGGTAGCGGGCGCGCGGATGACCTTTCGCAAGATCAGCAGCATGAGCGGCGATTTTGTAGGTGATTACACCTTCCTTTACATCTTCACGATTCGGCAGACCGAGATGCTCTTTGGGTGTGACATAGCAGAGCATCGCTGTCCCCATCGAACCGATCATCGCCGCGCCAATGGCACTTGTAATATGATCATAGCCAGGCGCGATATCGGTCGTCAGCGGGCCAAGTGTGTAAAAGGGCGCTTCCTTACACACATCAAACTGGCGATCCATATTTTCCTGAATCAGATGCATGGGCACATGCCCGGGGCCCTCGACCATCACCTGCACATCATGCTGCCAGGCGATTTGTGTCAGCTCGCCCAGTGTGTCCAGCTCGGCAAATTGAGCGGCATCGTTGGCATCCGCAATCGAGCCCGGACGCAATCCGTCTCCGAGCGAGAAGCTAATATCGTACGCCTTCATAATCTCGCAAATGTCTGCAAAATGCGTATACAGGAAGTTCTCCTGATGATGTGCCAGACACCACGCTGCCATAATGGAACCACCGCGACTGACGATGCCGGTTACTCGCTTGGCAGTAAGCGGAATGTAACGCAGCAGCACACCAGCATGAATCGTAAAGTAATCCACACCTTGCTCGGCCTGCTCAATTAACGTATCTCGATACACTTCCCAGCTTAGCTCCTCCGCACGCCCACCCACCTTTTCCAGCGCCTGATAAATCGGCACCGTACCAACAGGTACAGGCGAATTGCGAATAATCCATTCACGCGTCGTATGGATGTTTTTGCCGGTGGACAGATCCATAATCGTATCGGCACCCCAGCGTGTGGCCCAGGTCATTTTCTCGACTTCCTGCTCGATGGAGGAAGCGACTGCTGAATTGCCGATATTGGCATTAATTTTCACACGAAAGCGACGCCCAATAATCATCGGTTCCAGCTCAGGATGATTAATATTAGCAGGGATGATCGCCCGTCCGGCTGCAATTTCGGAACGTATCGTTTCCGGTTCCATGCCTTCGCGAATAGCGATAAACTCCATTTCCGGTGTAATTATCCCGCGACGTGCATAATGAAGCTGGGTCACATTCCGTCCCGATTTGGCCTGTAATGGCCTACGTCCATGATGGGGGAAGGGCTCCGCACCATGCTGATCGGCCTTATCCTGACTGGAAAAGCCATTATCCTCCGGACGTGCTATGCGTCCATTTGCATATTCACAATCGCCACGTTCGGCAATCCAGCTTGCACGTAAAGGAGGCAAGCCCTTGCGAATATCGATTGTGGCGCCTTCATCGGTATAGGGGCCGCTTGTATCGTACACGCGTAGCGGTTCATTAGCCGTTTCTACACCGCGAAGTTCAGTTGGCGAAAGGGCAATTTCGCGTTCTGGCACCTGAATGTCAGCACGCGAGCCAGTCGTATACACTTTGCGGCTACCGGGCAATGGGGTTGTCAAAATCGTCATTTTCAAAATCCTCCTGCAGTATATGGATAACATCCATCGGAGACTGCGAGGCAGGGGAGCACGAGCGGACAGACGTCGTCTATATATGTAATGTAAGCCAGTCATCTGCACATTGGTTTCCATATTCACCGCAGACGTCAAAAAGCCGCCTCCGGCGAACGGAAGCGGCAAATACGACCACAGGCAAACAAAGCCGGTCATCATTGCACCACTTTCCTACGCTGGCATGACCCAGATCAGGTTCAAAGGGACCAAAGCAATGCTTTATCTCAGCCCATACAGGCGCCCCCAGTGGATGTCTCGCTACACACTATACGACGATGGCGCACACTCTGTCAACTTTTTCCAGAGTGTGCGCCATTATCAGCGTAAAGAGAGACGTTCGAAGTTGTGTTAGCGGATTGCAGCTAGATGGAATACAGCGCTGTATCCAAATCAATCATGACATCGCCGTCATCCATTGATTATTCCGTAATATAAGCCCCTAGCAAACGAGCCGTATTGATCACCGCATCACTATGTGTACGCTCCATTGCATGGGACGCATGTACACCCGGTCCGATCAATGCCGCACGGATGTTATTACCAGCCGACAGTGCTGCTGATGCATCTGAACCATAATGCGGATACACATCAAGTGCAAATGGAATGCCTTCGCGTTTTGCCAGCTCTGCCAGCTTGCCGGTCATTTCATAATCATAAGGACCGGAGCTGTCTTTCACACAGATCGACACATCCGTTTCCTTACATGACAGATCGTCACCGATACAGCCCATATCGACCGCGATCATCTCATCAATCTCATGCGGAATATGGGCAGCGCCGTGACCGACTTCTTCATAGTTGGAAATGAGCAGCTTCACCTGATGTGCAGGCTTCCAGCCGTCTACATGTGCAGATTTCAGTAGACCGAACAGTGCGGCAACGCTCGCTTTATCATCCAGATGGCGAGATTTGATATAGCCGCTTGGCGTTAGAACCGGACGCGCATCAAAGGCGATATAATCGCCAACTGCGATACCGAGCTTTTCTACGTCTTCCTTGGAGGATACAACTTCATCGAGACGAATCTCCATATTTTCTTCTTCACGCTTCAATTCATAAGCATCATCATATACGTGCACCGATGGCTTTGTTGTCAAAATAGTACCTGTATACACGCGACCATCGCGTGTATGAATCGTACAGTATTCATTTTCGATACTGTTCATCGTAAAGCTACCTACGATGGAGAAGCGAAGGGTGCCTTCCGATTTGATCGCACGTACCATCGCTCCCAGTGTGTCCACATGAGCGCTTAATGCAATTGTGCGAGAAGGGTCTTTACCCTCCAGTGTGAGTACGAGTCCGCCTTTGCGGTTCCGTTCAGCCGTTACGCCAAGTGATAGCGCTTCCTGATGCAGACGCTCGATCAGATGATGCGTGTAGCCCGTAGGGCTTGGCGTTTCCAGCAGTTCTTGGAGCAGGGACAGTGTGTAATCGCGATTAATAGAAATGTTCATGATGTTCTCCTTTTTCAAACGGTAAAATGATGTACTGTCCATGAGAGGTTACTTATTCACTATACTCTGACAGCCCGGGTGACAACAAGCAATGTAACCAACATATCAGTTTTGCTTATCGTTATCCAGTAAAAATCCACCTGTCGTATCGCTATTCCAGCGATGCTACAGGTGGATTCATAAGGCAATCCTTGGTATCGTACGATCTGCTCTCTGTTACAGCTTGCGATCCGAGAATGACGAAGCCGTCTCATCATCACGATCATACATTTTATCAAACTCGACATTGCCAACCGGGCCGCTATCCGCTACAGGAGCAGAACCGAGCTGCGCGATTTGCGCTTCCAGTTGCTTGATTTTGCGCTGTAAAAAGTACTGACGATAGATTCCATAAAATCCTACGATCAGTCCACCTGCGAGTGTACAGCCCAGAATAAGCAAAATGAGTGGCAACTGAACCACATCAAACAGCAAATTCACCTGCACCGGATTCACATTGATTACCGCAAAAATGGCAATAATTACGGCAAAAATCAATCCCAAAATTAACGTCCATTGAAATTTCATCGAAATCCCCCTTTCAAAATCAATCCTTCTTCCCATCTATCTCATTCAATACTATATAAAGTAATTCCTGCTTTCGTACACAGGTATTGCTTGTTAGCTTCATTCCGTCCAGACCAAAACGCGCCTGACAGCAGGAGATTTTCCTGTGCAGACGCGTTTTTTCTGATTCATTCATCGATTAAAGTTATGCTTGATACATAGATTGAGATTGAGATTGAGATTGAGATTGAGATTGAGATTGAGCTGAACTGAATGTAATTGAACGGACGCTTACTTCGTCAATTGCTCCATTTCGCTAATCAGGTTTTCAAATACGCTCATCGCTTCGCGGATCGGCTCCGGTGTGGACATGTCCACGCCAGCTTTCGCCAGAATGTTGATGGAGTAGTCGCTGCCGCCGCTTTTCAGGAAGCCCAGATAACGATCGACTGCCGGCTGTCCTTCCTCCAAAATTTGCTTGGAGAAGCTAGTTGCTGCCGAGAAGCCTGTCGCATATTTGTACACATAGAAGCTGTTATAAAAGTGCGGAATCCGTGCCCATTCCATCTCGATATCCTGATCCACCGCCATGCCTTCACCATGATATTTCACATTCAGATCATAGTAGATCTTAGACAGATCCTGCGGTGTGAGCGATTCGCCTGCTTCGCTACGTGCATGCACGATCATCTCAAACTCGGCAAACATCGTTTGACGGAACACCGTTGTACGGAATTGATCCGCATAATAGGTGAGCAGGTACATTTTCTCCTTCGGATCAGTCGACTTTTTGAGCAGATAATCCATTAGCAATGCTTCATTGGTCGTTGAAGCGACCTCGGCAAGGAAGATGGTGTACTGGGCATCGCGATAGGAGAGCGCATTGTCCGAATAGTAGGAATGCAGCGCATGTCCCATTTCATGGGCAAGCGTGAACATGCTGTTCAGATTGTCCTTGTGGTTGAGCAGCACATAGGGATGTGTGCCATACGCGCCCCAGCTATAAGCACCGGTACGCTTGCCTTCATTTTCATACACATCGATCCAGCCTTCATTGTAGCCCTTGTTCAAGGAATTCAGATAATCCTCACCAAGTGGCTTCAAGCCTTCCGCTACAATCTGTTTTGCCTGCTCGTAGGTGATGTCCATATTGAACTCTTCCACCAGGGGAGCGAACAGATCGTACATATGCAGCTCATCTACGCCGAGCAGCTTTTTACGCAGATTCATATAGCGGTGCATGATCGGCAGACTTTCGTGGATCGTATCGATCAGGTTGGTATACACATCCTTTGGAATATTGTCGCCATACAGAGACATTTCCAATACAGAAGGATATTTACGCACGCGGGAGTAGAACATATTTTTGTTCACGTTCGCGGTTAATGTGGCACCGATCGTATTTTTTTGACGAGCATAGGTGCTATAAACGGCTTTGAACGCACGCTCACGTACTTCACGATGAGGGCTTTCCAGAAACTGAACATAGCGTCCATGCGTCAGTTCCACTTCGTTGCCATTTTCATCGATAATATTCGGGAATTTCAGATCGGCATTGTTCAGCATCCCGAAGATCGTTTGCGGCGCTTGTGAGAGGTTACCTACCTGAGCAAGCAATGCTTCTTCAGCTTCCGTTAAAATATGCGCTTTCTCGCGCTTCATTTCCTGCAGGGTGAAGCGATACGCTTGTAGCTCTGGAGCTTCTAGTAGCTGCTCCAGCTTCTCATCCGTCAGGCTCAAAATTTCCGGTGTGACAAAGGAAAGCGCCTGACTGACATCAACGCTTAGCTTTTTCGCCTTTTGCGTCAGTGCCTGGTATGTAGGATTCGTTGTATCTTCGTCCTGATGCATGTGTGCATACACATACAGGCGTTCGATTTGCATGCTGACACGGTCTTCCAGTTCAAAAGCCTGTTTTACCGCTTCCGCTGTGTTCAGCTTGCCTTTAAGCTGCTCCGCTTCTGGCAGTATTGCTTTCAGTTCATCATATGCTTGATCCCATGCTTGCTGATCAGCAAACATATCATTCAGACTCCAACAATGTTCAGGTGCAACCTCAGAACGTTTCAATACTTCCTGCATCTCGAATTCCTCCTCAGAGTAAGTGAAGTTAAGTGGTACGATGTTTTGCTTAAACGAAAATCACTTTTCAGTAAATGTCGTGTTACGAGATCACTAACACAGTAAATCATAATCTGTATTGTACACGGGAGATATGCTAGTGGTCGCACAGACAGGAAGGTTATATCCTATTTGTCTGTATGGCTACTAAACGAAACCTATAACACATATTCGCTTCCATATACAGATGCAACTATAGTTCAAATAGCAGGCAAGCTCGCCACTAGCATCCTTACAATGCTACACTGTACGAGCTTGCCTGCCATGTGAATAAACCATCCTATCCTGCGCTGGTTCATCCGATCGTGTCTTTTAATGATCCTACCTTTAATAAATTAAGAGGTGACTTAAGAAGCGTTCGGATTGGCAGCCATCAGGAAGCCATAAATCATTAACCCAAAAGCAAGGAGCAGCATCACAATTGCGAAGATCGCAAGCCAGCGCTTCAGTGGTTTGGGAATGGTGTCCTTGTACGTAATCAGAACAAATCCCTGCACAAAGGCAAGGATAATGAAGATAACGATAGCAGTGTAATTCATCGGGCGGCTTAAACCTCCCGGAAGGCACTCATGATGTCTTCCCATTCCGCTTCATTATCGAATTTGTCTTTGGAAAAGCGTTCGCTTGCCCATTGCATCATCTCAGGACGGCTGAGGAAGCGATGTGTTTCTTCGCCCCATTCATCCGAAATCTCACGCAGGATCAGTTCGCGGCCATTCACCTCAACGGTCATCATGTTCCATTTGTCTCTTTTGTAAATCTGGTGTTTTTTAATCATCGTATAAATCTCCCTACTTCTGTATTGCTAAAATCATACCTTTTGCCCTCAGGAATTGCAAATCAAAACGCTTTAACTTCGTTGCATTTTGAAATCGGTTGCGCTATAATACATTCATGCGTCATAGATGGCGCTATTTTAGGAGGTTGTTTACGTGAAAGGTACAGTTAAATGGTTCAACGCAGAAAAAGGTTTCGGTTTCATCGAAGTTGAAGGAAGCGACGATGTATTCGTACACTTCTCCGCTATCACTGGCGACGGCTTCAAAACTTTGGACGAAGGCCAAGCAGTTGAGTTCGACATCACTGAAGGTAACCGTGGTCCACAAGCAGCTAACGTAGTAAAATTATAAGATTGATTTCCGTTACACACGGATCACTTATACATTGAACATCTAAGAACGTTCGCACATATGTTAGTTACAGCACAAGCTTCCTTGTTCGCAAGGGGCTTGTGCTTTTTTGGTATATATCTTGCTGTTTTACATGATTACTAACCAGATCTTCAGAGTAGCTATCCAGTGAACGTATCCGTAAAAAAGTTGTTTTGTCTGCAGGAGTTAGCGTTAAACATACGTTAAAACGATAATCAACGGGAGGTTACCTCATATGCAATCCAATTCTGAAGCATCAGCGATGTTGTCACCGAATATGATCGTGCCGCAGGGAGTGAAGGAGGCAGGTTCTGCCTTTGCATGGTATGAGCGGATGAGACGAGAGTCGCCTGTCCATTACGATGAGCAGCGAGGAAGCTGGGATGTATTTTTGTATGAAGATGTGCACCGGGTGATGTCCGATTACAAATCGTTCAGTTCGCAGACGCGCCGTGGTGCAGACGGGCAACAATCGGATATGCTACTCATGATGGACCCACCGAAGCACAAAAAGTATCGTTCAATCGTTAATAAAGCGTTCACGCCAAAGGCTGTCGCTGCGATGGAGCCGCGTATCGCCGAGATCACTCATGAGCTACTCCATCGTATTCAGCCCGGTGAACCGATGGATATTATTCGCGATCTGTCGTTTCCATTACCGGTTATCGTAATTGCTGAGCTACTCGGTGTGCGTGAGGAGGATCGCGAGCTATTCAAAGGCTGGTCGGATACACTGGTGGAGGGTTTTAGCGGCAAAGACGAAAGTCCGCAGCAACTCGCCGCGCGCAAGCAGCAAGCTTCCCGCGAGCTGTATCAATATTTTATGGGGGTCATTGAGCAGCGTAAGGCTAAGCCGCAGCATGATCTGGTGTCTGCGCTACTCGCCGCTGAAGTAGAGGGAGAGAAGCTGGATATTCCGCATCTGCTCAGCTTCTGTCTGTTGCTGCTCGTGGCTGGCAATGAGACGACTACCAATCTGATCGGTAATGCGGTAATCTGTTTGACCGAGCAGCCGGGACGCTGGCGTCAGCTTGCCGATCATCGCGAGCTGCTGGATACGGCGATTGAAGAAGCCCTGCGTTTTCGCTCTCCTGTGCAGGGGATGGTGCGCAAAGCGGTGGATGATATAGAGCTGGGTGGACAGACGATTCGGCGTGATCAGCTTGTGACCGCATGGATCGCCTCGGCTAACCGGGATCAGCATAAGTTTGAAGGGGCAGAGGAATACCGGATGGATCGTCATCCGAATCCGCATATGGCGTTTGGGATGGGCGTACATTTCTGTCTCGGTGCACCGCTTGCACGTCTGGAGGCTCGTACCGCACTGAATGTGCTGCTGGATCGTTTTCCGGATTTACAGGCAGTGGAAGGGCAGCAGCTAGAGCTACTGCCAAGTCCGATGGTGTATGGTGTAAAAAGCTTACCTGTGCAGCCTCGTTAAAATGAGATCATAGTTACCAAAGTTCATCTGAAAAAAAGCGTCTGATTCACTTACCAATCGAAGTGAGTCAGACGCTTTTTAATGAGCGAATTCATATTTAACATGAAATTCACATTTTTTTTGCGGTTGAGAAACTTTTCAGGTTCGTCCTTTTTTGCGTTGAAAAGACAACTGGTTTATCATGTTTATGTTATCTTTTTTGTGAAAAATGTGGGTTTCAACATATGAACCAACAAGAAGCGTAAAATGGCTATAAAATACTGGAAAAGGCAGCAACGGCGCGCTGTGATCCATAGCGCTGCCACGTTGTGAGGGTGCAGAATATGATGTATGATAATGAGGATAGGTTCAACAGACAACCACGTGGAGGCAGCCCATTGAATGATATGATGCAAAGTCGTTACCCGTTTCCCCGTAATGCCATCTCGCTAATGAAGCGAGTGTATAAGCATGGTTTGCCAGAGGTACGCCGCGAGCTGAACGGTTGGCGTCAAATGGCAGAACGCATGCCTGACGCAGAGCTCAGGAAACAGGCGCTTGCAAGTATCGCTACCAAACAGTTTCACTGCGAAGGCGGAGCCATTTATGCAGTGGCGAACCTGTCGCAGCGCCATATTTTGCTGCCGCTCATCGTGGCTTTTCAGACGATTAGCGATTATTTGGATAATCTGTGTGATCGCAGCACATCGATGGATGCAGCGGATTTTCGCTTATTGCATCAATCGATGCTGGATGCCGTAACGCCGGATGCGGAGCCGGTTAATTATTATGCGCTGCGCACCGAGCAGGAAGATGGCGGCTATCTGAAAGCGCTTGTGCAAACCTGCCAGCAAAATATACGTCAACTCCCCGATTATCCTGCCGTATTCCCTTATGTTCATGATCTGGTCGGCTTGTATTGCGATCTGCAGGTGCACAAGCATATTGCACCGGAACTGAGAGAAGAAGCTCTACTGAGCTGGTGGGCGGAAAATGAATACCGAACTCCCCATTTGCAATGGAACGAATTCGCTGCGGCGACAGGCTCAACGCTTGGCGTTTTTATGCTGTTTCTCGCTGCGAGTGGATTTAATCTGGGCGATAATGGAGCGAAGCAGACGTATCAAGCTTATTTTCCTCATGTATGCTGTTTGCATATTATGCTTGATTATGTGATCGATCAGGAAGAAGATCGGCGCGGTGGAGATTTGAATTTCTGCAACTATTATGATTCGCCGGAAACGATGTATGAGCGGATCGAACAGATTGTGGACTGGGCACGTAGCGATGTGGAACATATTCCTGGCACGTCCTTCCATCGGATGATTATTGAAGGGCTGGTTGCCCTCTATTTATCGGACCCGAAGGTCAGTGAACAGCAGGAAGTGCGAACCGTCTCCAGAAGGCTAATGCGAAAAGGGCCGCTTACCCGCGTCTTTTTCATGGTTAATAGCCGCTGGATTCGTAAGTATATGTATTGAACATAAACAAGGGGGACATTAGAATGTCAGCAACAGAATCAGCAGTACAAAAAATTGCCGTTTTGACCAGTGGAGGCGACTCTCAGGGCATGAACGCAGCGGTGCGCGCCGTCGTGCGCAGTGCGCTGTATTATGGACTGGAAGTGTGCGGTATCCAGCGCGGTTATCAGGGTCTGCTTAACGAGGATATTTTCCCGATGGATCTTCGCAGCGTCGGCGATATTATCCAGCGCGGAGGAACGGTTCTACAATCGGCACGCTGTAAAGAATTCATGACACTCGAAGGTCAGCAAAAAGGCGCAGATATTTTGCGCAAGCACGGTATCGACGGTCTGGTCGTTATCGGTGGTGACGGATCGTATCAAGGTGCCAACAAGCTGAGTAAGCTGGGCATCAAGACGATGGGTCTGCCAGGTACAATTGATAACGATATTTCGTTTACAGATTATACAATCGGTTTTGATACATCGGTTGGCGTTGTAGTGGACGCGATTAACAAGCTGCGTGATACGATGTCTTCCCACGAACGTGTATCAATCGTTGAAGTTATGGGTCGTCATTGCGGCGATATCGCCCTGCATGCAGGTCTGGCTTCCGGTGCAGAATCGATTCTCGTACCAGAAGTGCCTTTCGATCTGAAGGAAATTGCAGATCGTATGCATAACAACTTTGCCTGTGGTAAACGCCACAGTATTATCATCGTTGCTGAAGGCGCGGGACGTGGTGAAGACGTAGCAGAGCAGCTACATCTGCAATATCCAAACCTGGAGCCACGCGTAACGGTACTGGGACATATCCAACGCGGCGGTACACCAACACCGCGTGACCGTAACCTGGCAAGCCGTCTTGGCGATTATGCTGTACGTATGCTGATTGCCGGCGAATCCGATAAAGCCTGCGGTATTATTAAAGGCGAACTGAGCATGACGGATATCGATCTGGTTGTAAATACGAAAAAAGACTTTGACCATGCTACGTATGAGCTGGCACTGCGTCTGTCGCAGTAATCAGCAATCTCGATTATCTCGCGGCTATACCTTGTAATACAGGTTTAGTATGGGGATATGTCTGTCTAAATACAGATGTAGCTTCATGCAACCTACAGGCTATGGCTAGAGCATAATAGCTTGTATGATCGTATGGAGCACGGCGGAATACCAATAACAAACAGACATGTGCAATGGAATAGAGCACATGTCTGTTTTTATTTTCAACTCGTAAACAGGAGGAGCAAAAGCACAGTTATGATCAACAATATTGCCGATCTCAGCTCTTATTTTGAAATAAATAGAAGTTATATGTTATGTTTAAATATAGAAAGAAACCGTCAATTTTATATGATTTTTATTACATAAAAAGGCGATTTGAGTATCGTTCCGATGGATATTTGGAATAAATCGGTAATTTTTTTGCTCAAAAGTTAGAACAACGTTATAAATTATTGTACTATAGAGTAGAAGAATGCTATATGTTTCATTCAGTAATTCAAATATGTGGAGTGCTGAGAAACTGGAGAGGGGGCTATTTTACATTGGCTAGAGAAAAAGGAGCAAAGGGAAAGGAGAGCCGGTTACGTTTATTACACGCTGCTGCACGACAATTTGCAGTACATGGCTTTCATACGACAAAGGTAAGTTCGATCGTTGGTGAGGCGAAGCTGTCACAGCCTGCATTTTATTTGTATTTTGAGAGCAAGGAAGCTGTATTTGAAGAATTGGTGGATATGTTCCGTACAAGTTTGCAGGCGGTTATTAACGACAGTCAGTTGCCGCAACAAGAATCAGGCCGACACAGTATTCTTGATCAGCTCTGTCATACGATTCAGTCGATGTTTGAGTACTTTTACAGTCATCCGGATCTAACGCGAATTGGATTTTACCAGTCGCCGGATGCCGATGAGATCAAGATGGAGCTTGTGCAAGGCATTGAGAAAATGCTGCGTATGGAGCAGCGTAATGGCAATCTGTCGACCGATATGTCGATGGAGCTCGTGGCGGAATGCCTTGTTGGTACGATTGAGCGAATCGTTTTCACACAGTTATTGCCAGGCACTGTCAGTGCAGAGCAGCTAGCGATCCATATTGTACGTTTGTACGTATCCGGTCTAACACGTAAGCAGAGCAAAGTATAGTCAATGGAATAGCCCATTGTATGATGGAGTCGCAGCCATACCAGATCGTAGAGCCAGGAGGATTGTAAGGCATGATTAGCGTCGGTTTGACAGGTTGGGGAGACCATGATTCCCTATACCTTACGAAAGAGGCAGTCAAGCAAAAGCTGCCTGTGTACAGCAGTCTGTTCCCTGTAGTGGAGGTGGACAGCTCCTTTTATGCGATCCAGTCCAAGCATAATATGGAGAAATGGACCGCGGAGACGCCGGCGCATTTTCGTTTTCTGGTGAAGGCCTACCAGGGAATGACCGGACATACGCGTGGGAAAATTCCATATGATAGCGAAGAGGAGATGTTTCGCAATTTCCGGTTGTCCATCAGTACGATGGAGGAAGCAGACAAGCTGCAAGCCGCGCTGTTTCAATTTCCGCCCTGGTTCGATTGCACACGGGAAAATGTCAGAACATTGCGTCGTGTCCGTCATTTGATGGGCGATGTGCCCTGTGCACTGGAGTTTCGTCATCAGAGCTGGTTTACCCCGCAGATGCGCGACAAAACGCTCGGCTTTATGCGTGAGGAGAATTGGATTCACAGTGTGTGCGATGAACCGCAGGCTGGAATCGGTTCTGTGCCTATCGTTGAAGAAGCGACGCATCCCGAGCTTACTGTCGTGCGTATGCATGGACGCAACGAATCCGGCTGGAATGCTTCCGGTCAGCCCAACTGGCGCGAAATTCGTTATCTGTATCGCTATAATGAGCAGGAGTTGTCCCAATGGGGGGAGCGACTGCGCCGATTGGAGCAGCAGTCGAAGCAAGTCTGCGTGATTTTCAACAATAACTCGGCCGGTGATGCGGCTGACAATGCCAGACAACTGATGGCAATGCTCGGTCAGCAGGTTCCCGATATTCCAGAGGAACAAGCACCGGAGGCAGAGCAGATCGATTTGTTTGATCTGTAAGCAGCGTTATGAATGAGCTATGAATGAACATATAAATGAACAAATGTAATCATGATAGCAGAAAAGCCAGCCTCTGCTGCGAAGATGCTCGACTCGTCATAGTCGACTTCGCGGTAGCAGGCTGGCTTTTGCTTGTATGATTGGATGAGATTCGTACCATTAGACGTGTTCCGTGTTCCGTGTTCCGTGTTCCGTGTTCCGTGTTCCGTGTTCCGTGTTCCGTGTTCCGTGTTCAAATGCTACCCGGTTAGATGCTCAGATGTGCCGAGCAGTCGGAGTAGAACCCGAACCGCTACTAGCCCTGCGCTGTACCCAGAGCAAGCGTGCGAGTAAGGTAACTGCACCGCAGGCAAGACCGATACTCAGCCCGATCCAATAGCCATAAGCGCCCCATGCCGTATACGTGGCGAGCAGGTAACCAGAAGGCAACCCGATAATCCAGTATGACAAAAATGTAAGCAAAAAGGCTGGATTCACATCCTTATAGCCGCGTAATGCTCCTTGTACCGGAGTAGCAATCGCATCTGAAAGCTGATAAAAGCTCGCAAAGATCATAAAGTGTGCAATCAGCTCGATCAATACCGGATCGGACGAATACAGCGCGGATACCTGATGCCGGAACAGCAGTAAAATAACCGCTGTACATACTGATAATAGCAAGGCTGTACCAATCCCAAGCTTACTATACTGCCGCGCATCCTTTAATCTACCCGCTCCAACCTCGTAACCGACGACAATTGTTAATGCCGTACAGATGCTAAGCGGTAGCATGTACAGCGTAGAGGCAAAATTTTGCGCTGCCTGGTGTGCGGCAATCGTCATCGTATCATACCGACTCATCAGCAACGTTACCCCTGCAAATACCGCCGTTTCAAAAAAGATCGCAAAGCCCATCGGTACGCCTAGCTTTAACAGCTCTTTCCATTTGCTAGCGGACGGTGCATACCAGCGATTGAGCAATTGATCCTTACGAAACGGTGCTGCCTTGCGCACCACAATCAGAGCGATAATGAGCAGACACCAGTATGTAATCGCTGAAGCAACACCCGCTCCAACACCACCCAGTCTTGGAAATCCCCATTTACCAAAGATCAGCAGCACATTCAGTCCTACATTGATCGGTAAGGAGCATAGCGTAATCATCATCGAATATCGCGTTTGCCCCAGCGCATCAATATATCCACGCAGCACCGTATACGCAAATAGCGGCACAATCCCTGCGGATAGCGCAATCAGAAAATACAGCGCCACATCATGCACCCGTGCTTCCAAATGCATCGCTCCCAAAATCGGCTTCACAAGCAGTGAGCCTGCTACCAGTACAAGGAGAGCTATGACGATCGAGAGCAACAAGCCCTGATACACATTAAAATTAACTTCACGTCGTTTCCCACCACCGACCAGATGCGAAATAATCGGCGTAACTGCTACGAGAATCCCGCTCAGCCCTGCCTGAACCGGAATCCAAAGGCTGGACCCAATCGCAACACCTGCCAAATCCTCTGCACTAGCATGCCCGGACATATTCGTATCAAAAAAACTAATCATCGATAACGCAATCTGCGTAATCAGTACAGGAAATAAAATTTTAATAAACTGAGCATACTTCTGTAACCATGTTGTCGTTGGAATCATTCGTATGAACCTCATTCATTGGAGTAATAAAGCAGCCTGAAAGCGTATGTAAATGCTAAAAGAAAAAGCAAAGCATATGTCAGGTAACGTGTGCTATATTCAGTCCTTTATTGTACAGGAGGAAGTACGGATTGAGAAGCATGTAATATATATTGGAAAGTATGCAATGAATATAGATGACACTAGAGCAGAATCAATAATTGGTGAGAAGATGACAGCATAATAGAGGGAGTATGTGCTATTTTGAAATAGATATAGTTTAGGTAGAGACGACGCATTTGTGTTAGCCGAAGAGAGTAGAGAGTAGAGATACACATTTATTTAAATATGTACATATTGTATATAGTGAGCATATGAGTAGTTGAAATATAAAGTTGAAGTATACGTAATCATGCATAATCTAAAAAGCACCACAAGTGAATGACGCCCCCAAATCATAGTTGCTAAGTACATTCCATTCTCAATTAAACCACCGACAAACGAATGAACGAACCCATACTTACTCCCAACCATATATCCCCGTAAAAGAAAAAGCAGCACCCGGACATCCCTGCCCAGGCACTGCTCCCATAACTACAACCCTGTTAAATGTTAAAAATTCGACCCCTCGGTATAACGGTTCGATGCATTCCACAGCAGATATTCATCCACGCCCATATCCTTCATCGCGCGAATCTGATCATCCACCTGCTGCTTACCATACTTGATATAATGCCCGCTTCCGAGCCAGCTTGCGGTGAAATCCTGAATCCACGGACGAATGATCGGCTTTTGCTCTGCCAGCGGATCAAGCTTTTTCAGCGTATCCACCATCGAGCCTTTGATCGTTGCATATGGATTTTTGTCCGGGTCTTTTACGCCAAACCAGCCGGTCGTATAATGACTCGGATATACCATCGGACTGATCACATCAACATTTTCCGAAATTTTAGCGAAATCCTGTCCGATGCCTTCAGCAGCAGGCACAGAAGCAGCATAGCCGAAAATATCAACCGACACCCGTACGCCAAGCGGAGCAAGCTGTTTACGTGCATACTGTACAAATTCGGCAACAACGTCTACGCGCGACTTGTCATTTTTCTCGAATTTCAGCTCGTCCTCGTGGTTTTCAAAGCCTTCCGGGAAACGTACATAGTCAAATTGAATTTCCTTGAAGCCCTTCGCAGCAGCTTCCTTGGCAAGCTCGATATTGTAATCCCATACTGCTTTTTTATACGGGTTTACAAAGTTATCGCCTTTACCGTTGCTCCACACCTGTCCATTCTTTTTCACAAAGGACAGCTCTGGATGCTTTTTCGCCAGTACCGAATCTTTGAATACAACGATGCGGGCAATCGGGTACACATTGTGCTTTTTCAAGCGTGCCATCATCTGATCGATATCACCGATAAACTTTTGCGGACTACCCAGCTTCTGTAGCTCCGCATTTTCGGTTTTATACGTTATGTATCCGGCATCATCTTTAAGGTCGATAACCATTGCATTCAGCTCGGTTTCATCCAGCAGCTTGAGCAGCTTTTCCATGCGTGCACCGCCAGCGCTATATGCGGTTACGTAGATGCCTTTAATGACCGGGGCATCAGGCTGGGGATCGATTTTGGCAGGAGCTTGATCCGCATTCACCTCGGTTTGCTCCATCTGACTCTGAATCGCGACTCGATTGAGCATGGATTGCAGGGATGCCGTCTGTGTTGTTTGTGTCTGTGCCTGCTGATCGCCACCGAAAGTGGTGGATGCCAGCAGCATAAGCGTCCACAAGATATCCATATGTTAGTACCCTCATCTCTTATGTAGTATAGTGTTCGGCATCACGATTGCCGAATGTTGCGCTTGCCTATGTACGACTCATCTACATATAAGTACCTCCTGTATAACGATTAGTTGCGCCTGAACCATATTATTCAGACAAACATTTATTTACTTAAACTGTCTCATAAACGACTAAACATAGCAAATAAAAGAAAAAATGGAATTAGGATCGCATCGACGAGTCGGAAAGTACCGAATGATATGGAGACATCCTGCTCCGGGTCTATCATTTTATGGAGCAAGCCATATACAAAAAAGTACCGCTTCATTGCCGAAATGACGGCGGCAGAAGCGGTACTTTTATTTTATCTTGCGTATTCATCCACATACTCATTCTCATGATATGGAGTTCATTCATGTCAATCACGCATCATTGCAATAGCTGCTCATCCTGATTTTCGCAAATGCTGTACTGAATAATCTCCAGTGCATCGTTTGGTTCCAAAATGCGCAATCCATCACGTAATACAATAAGCGCATTGAGTTCCTGCTGTTTCAGGGAAGGCATCATATCCGGGAAACATTTCATGACAATTTGTGACAACTTGACGGTTTCCATTTCCACAATAATCATCCTTTCCTATCCTGGAATCATTTCGCTTAACAAGGAGAAATCATTCTTACGGGAACTTAGGAAAAGCATGTGTGCATAAAGGAACAAGTACCGTGCACAAAATTCAATTGTTACGTCGAATAACGGCGTGTGCTTATTCTACTATATATAACGACAAAAAGCGACTTTCAGTGAATAGCTGACAATACATTCATGAAAAAGTTTATCGGATTCGCGAAACAGTGGATCGATGCGTGTACAGAGGGGGAACATGAAGCACTCCAACTTCTGTATTCATTTAGCTTTTGCGGAACGAACCCATAATGCCGACGGTTTCCACCATATTGACAAAAGCATTGGGATCGGTCTCCTTGATGATCCGTCGCAGCTCGGTCAGCTCATAACGTGTAGTTACCGTCATTAGCATATCCTTCGGCGTATTGGAAAAGGCGCCTTCTGCTTTGATCATCGTCACACCGCGCTGCAGCGGCATTAATTTTTCCAGCAGCACATCGGTATGATTGGATACGATAAACAATGTTACCTTGATATGGTTTACATGAATCAGGTCGACCACCTTACCGGCGATATAGATACAGACCATTGAAGCAAGCGCGATATTCCAATTGTTCGACAGATAACCCATAGCGATAATAACGAGACCGTTCAGACCGACGATCACATTACCGACCGGGAAATCACGATAACGGGTAATGATAGAGCCGAGAATATCGAAGCCGCCAGTCGAACCGCCTGCGCGGAAGGAGATACCGACACCGATACCGATCAGTACGCCGCCAAATACAGATGAGATCAATAAATCTGAGGCAGCAGCAGTCGTCGGTACAATAGTCATTAACCATGTGGTTGCGACAACCGACACAATACTGAGAAAAATATATCGTTTCCCCAGCAAGAACCACCCGGCAATCAGCAGTGGGATATTGTAAACAAAGTACAGCATACTAATGTTAAGCGGTGTAAAATAACCCGTTAACATAGCAAGTCCTGATACCCCTCCGCTAAGTAGCTGGTGAGGAATCAGGAACATATTGAACGCTACGGCTGTGAAGATGGAGCCGATCAATACGCCAAGGATGGGCATTGATTTTTTTAACATGCAGGTCACCTCTAGTGTTAGTTAGTAAGTTATGGAAAGTGTGTGGAGCCCAAATCGAAAGTTTCTTCCCAATTCGTAATTATATTATGAATCGGCTAGTCATACATCTGTATTTTATGGTATAATGATTTAGATATTCTTGAGTAGGGATGTTTTGCTGAATGAAATTCAGAATTTTAATAAATGCAAGACGGGTTTATTTCATCATAGAGAGTATTGAATAACCCATTTTATCCAACTTTGACATACCAGGCATTGCATCAGATGCTCTTAAAAGTGACCGGACTTATTCAATAATCAACACCAGCTAACGGACATGGTGGTCTGTGAGACCTCCTGATATGCAGCTATATGCTACTCAATTGCTACTTAAGAATACAAACAAGTTAGTGGATTGTCCACCATCATAGAAGGAGTTTGAATATTTTGACAAAATTTGTAGACTTTGGGTTAGACGAAAAAGTATTAAAAGCAATCATGGAGCTGGGCTTTGAGGAAGCGACACCAATTCAGTCCAAATCCATTCCGATTGCAATGGAAGGCAGTGACCTGATCGGTCAGGCACAAACAGGTACGGGTAAAACAGCGGCATTCAGCATCCCTGTAATTAACAAGATCGAACGTACGGACGATAAAATTAGAGCGCTTGTTATGGCGCCAACACGCGAGCTGGCTATTCAGGTTGCGGAAGAAATCGAAAAGCTCGCTCGTTTCAAAGGTATTCGTTCGTTGCCAATCTACGGTGGTCAGGAAATCGGCCGTCAGATTCGTGCTTTGAAAAAGAAACCACAGATCATTATCGGTACACCAGGTCGTTTGCTTGACCATATCAACCGTAAAACGATCAAACTGGATGACGTACAATACGTAATCCTGGATGAAGCGGATGAAATGCTGGATATGGGCTTCATGGAAGACATTCAGTCGATCCTGAAGCAAGTACCGGATGAGCGTCAAACGATGCTGTTCTCCGCAACAATGCCGCCAAACATTCAGCGTCTGGCAAGTCAGTTCCTGAAAGAGCCACAACACGTATCGGTAATTCCAAAACAGGTTAGCGCACCGCTGATCGACCAATCGTATATCGAAGTGAACGAGCGTCAGAAGTTTGATGCACTGTCCCGCTTGCTCGATATGGAATCTCCTGAGCTGGCAATCGTATTCGGTCGTACAAAACGTCGTGTAGACGAACTGGCTGAAGCATTGCAAAAACGTGGTTATTCGGCAGACGGTCTGCATGGTGACCTGTCTCAGAACCAGCGCGATAACGTAATGCGCAAATTCCGCGATGGCAGCATCGATGTACTCGTAGCAACTGACGTTGCAGCGCGTGGTCTGGACGTATCCGGCGTAACTCACGTTGTGAACTTTGACCTGCCGCAAGATCCTGAGAGCTATGTTCACCGTATCGGCCGTACAGGTCGTGCTGGTAAAGAAGGCGCAGCTTACTCGTTCGTTACACCGCGTGAGATCGATCACCTGCACTTCATCGAGCGTGTAACTCGTCACAAAATCACTCGTAAGCCTCTGCCATCCCTGGCTGAAGCGATCGAAGGTAAACAACGCATCACAGCGGAACGCCTGCTGGAACTTGTACAGGACGATACAGCTCCATTGAACGAGTACAAAGGCATCGCGATCCAATTGCTGGAAAGCTATGACTCTGTAAACCTGCTGGCAGCAGCAATGAAGCTGCTCACAGGCGACAAAAAGGATGCTCAGATCGATCTGACTCCAGAAGATCCAATCCGTGCAAAACGTCGTAGACCAGACGTTCGCTCCGGTGGACGCAAACCATCTGGCGGTTACAACCGCAGTGGTGGTGGCTACAAAGGCGGCAATCGCGAAGGCGGTAGCGGCAACCGTGGTGGATACAGCAGCGGTGGCGGCTACAAAGGTAAAAGTGAAGGCGGACGTAGCGAGTACTCGCGTGACCGTAAACCACGCAGCAACAACGGTGGCGGCGACCGTCGTCCATCCAGCAGCAACCGTACCGATTCCTTTGAATAAGAATAGATTTTAATATAAAAGCTATATCATGGTGTACTAACTAAATATGATGATGGCTGGGCAACACCCAAAAGAGGCTACCGTTTATCGGTAGCCTCTTTTTTTACGCCAAGCATACGCCAAGCATACGCCAAGCATACGCCAAGCATACGCCAAGCATACGCCAAGCATACGCCAAGCATACGCCAAGCATACGCCAAGCATACGCCAAGCATACGCCAAGCATACG
>JBCNLJ010000011.1:0-97183 GCA_039595515.1 Paenibacillus sp.
ACATCAAAGCAATGCACACATCAAAGCAATGCACACATCAAAGCAATGCACACATCAAAGCAATGCACACATCAAAGCAATGCACACATCAAAGCAATGCACACATCAAAAAGGCTCGCCATCTGGCGAGCCTTTCATCTTGAAGCATATTCATAATTCACAATAAAGTATATTCATGATCCACAATATGGAGAAAGTCAGCTTCACAGCTATTCAGCGTTGTTCAGAGTCGGCTGACGTGAACAGTAATCGATGGCGAGCCACAGTCACAATGTAACTGACTATTCACAACACATCCATATTACGATGTTCAACCGATGGCAATCTCCTGCTTACTTAGGCGTGTGAATCAGACATGCCTGTCAATGCGCCGAGTTTGCCGCCACCGAGCAGATGATAGTGCAAATGCTGTACTGCCTGACCGCTATCCGGGCCACAGTTATTAATCAGACGATAGCCCGATTCCGCGATGCCGAGCTGCTTGGCAAGCTCGATTGCAACGCGGTGAATGTCGCTAATCAGTGGCAAATCCTCTGCTGTCACTTCATTCATCGAATCGATATGCTTTTTCGGAATGATCAATACGTGTACAGGTGCAGCCGGAGCGATATCATGGAATGCCAGAATCGCATCGTCCTCATATACTTTATTGCACGGGATGGTACCCGCGACGATTTTGCAAAACAGACAATCTTCTTTAAACATAGAAATTCCCCTTTCATATAACGGCTTTGTAGTGAATGAACAGATCATAATCAGTGTACCATGATGAAAGTGAATCGGTGATGCGTCACTTCTCGTTTACATTTTTTCCAGTACGACTCTGGAGCCTTTACCCGCTTGCTCTGCCGGTAAAATCACAAGCTTACGTGGTAGACGCATCCGCAGCTCTGGTACGTGGCTAATAATGCCAACAGCCAGACGGTCGGTATGCAGCTTCTCCAGCGACGTGACGACCGTATCCAAAAGTTCGGGATCGAGTGTACCAAATCCTTCATCCAGGAAAAAGAACTGGAGCGGATATTTGCCGCGTAGCTGAATTTGCGCAGACAGCGCAAGTGCCAGTGAGAGCGAGGTCAGGAATGTCTCTCCACCGGACAATGTCGATACCGGACGGCGAATACCGCCATTACCATTATCACAAATGACAAAGCCACCGCCGGAATCCACCTCCAGCGAATACCGCTGACGGGTCAGAAAACGAAGTCGCTCCGAAGCCGCCAGGCTTACCTGCATCAACTGTTCTTCGGCAATATACTCGACAAATGCATTGCCGCGCATGCTCGCTTGCAGCTTCGATAAATGTCCTGCCTCAATCGCTAGCTGTTCACGCTGCTGCTCTAGCTCCAGCCAGCGAATATGACGCTGTTCCAGATCCTCCACATCGCGTGTGGCACGAGCACGCAGCTCCAGGGCTGCTTCATCTGCCTGTCTTGCCTCCTGCCAGCTCTGTTGCAACTGCTGCCATTCATCCTCCGCCACCTGTTGCCCATCCAGCTTGGACTCCAGCTCACGCAAGCGGACAGTCAGCTCGCTCTGCTGTTCCCGGTGCTGCTCGATACGCTGGCGCCCCTGTGCTTGCCGCTGGTCGTCCATACGTGCAGCCGTAACCTGCTGTTCATCGTCAAAACGAGACGCTTCCAGCGCCTGTTGCCAGCGTAACTGTGCCTGCTCCGACTGCGTTGCCAGTGACTGCGCCGATTGTGTCGCCAGCGCATGTGTCTGAGCAGCCTGCTGCTTTTGCTCCTGTGCTTCACGTAGCCTGTGTGTCCACTGTGCAGACTGCTCACGATAGCGATCCAGCTCTGCCTGAGCCTGACGCAGCAATTCCTCTGCCGATTGCTCACCGACCCATTGCTTCAAACGACCAAGCTTCTCCTGCAATAAACGCTCTTCGCCTTCAAACCGGGTACGCTCCTGAATCTGCTGACGCTCCAGCACATTCAATTGCTGTTCACATTCCTGCAGTTTACGCTTGCGCTCCTCGATATAGGGTATGCTCTTTTCAAGTCCGACGCGAATTCCATCCGCCTGTTCATCGCGCTTCGCCAGATCGGCAAATTGTTCACGCGCCTCCTGCTCTGATAACCCCGCAAACGTCTGCTGCCAATCGTCCAGCGCCGTTTGCACAGCCTGTCTTCCCGCTTCCAAACGTGCTGTTGCTTGCTCAAACAGACGCAGTGCACTTTGACGCTCAGCCTGTATAGCCGTATGTCGCTGTGTCCAGTCGCGTTGCTCCTGTCGCCACATACGTAGCTGCTGACGTACCTGATGGAGCTGCTGTTCTACTTGCTGCACCGCTATCCCATATTGCGATAGCCATGTCTCTGTTCGGTGTAGACCTGTATTGGGATGAAGTTGCTCCGCTTCAGTCAGCACGAGTTCAGATACGTTTGTGACTGGATCATTCGTCTGATTGCCAGATAATAGCTGAGACGCATCCATCGCAGATGCAGCTTCCGCCTGTCCATGCTGCCATTCCCAATCGGCAAAAATACGCTCCAGCTCATAGCCGTGATTACGAATACGCTCGCCATATTGCATCATCTGCTGACGAAGCGGCTGTAGCTTTTGTAGCTGCTTATTAGAATCGCTAGCACTTGAATCGTCTCCATCCGTAGCTATTGCGGGCTGTGGATGATGAACTGATCCGCATACCGCGCAGGGCTGTCCATCCTGCAGATCGGTTGCCAGTATTGCAGCCAGACGATGAGATTCCGCTGCGCGAGATGCCTGCTGACAGCGTTGCTCTAATTGCTCCAATTGTTCGCGCGCACCGAGAAGCAAACGTTCCTTCTCTTGTTGCATACGTTGTACCGATACAGCCAAGCTGTATAGCTGTTGTTCTTTCACAGCAAATTGAACAGACTGCTGCTCCAATACGCTCCACTGCTCATTATGACGCTCGCTGGCAGTAGCGTATTCGCGATGCTCCTGTTGAAGTTCAGCTTGACGCGTGCGTAAGCCATCCAGTCCATTAAGTCGCTGCTGAGCTTGCTGTAGCTTTTGCCGATCACTGCTGCGTACTTCGCATTCCTTGAGCTGTTGCTCCAGCTCCGCTCGCCGCTGCTCTGCCTTACCGAGCATACGCTGCTCGGTCTCTGCCTGCTGCTGCACCTGTACAAGCTCTGCAGCAATCTGCTCCAGACGTTCATGTAAATGACGCTGTGACTGCTCCAGCTCGGCGCATTGCTGCTGTAGCTCCAGCGCCTGCTGAAGCTGTTCCAAGCGCAGCACAAGACGCGGTTCATGTGTTGCCAGCTCCAGACGTGCTTTTTCCTCGCCAGCAGAAGCGTCTTGATAGGTCTGCTCGGTTTGCGCCAGCTTGAGCTGAAGCTGCTTCATATGCTGCTCGGCTTCTGCCGATTGCGCCTGCACATCTTTCCATGCATCCAGCAGTGGTAGCAGGGTGCGTGCAGATTCTGCATCTGCCAGCTCCTGTTCCAACTGCTTAATCGCAGGCTCATGCTCACGAAGCTGCTCCTGACGAGTATGCAGCAATTCACGCTCACGCAATAGATCACGCACCTTACCAAGCTGCTCGACCTGAGTATTCATTTCAAGCAGACGCGTCCGAACACGCTCTGCTTCCTTCGTCACCTCTGCCAGGTGCTCCTTTGCCTGCTTGACCGCATCAGCCGATGCATCGCCGAGTCCGGTCTGTTCTGAAGCGAATCGCTCCAATTGATGATCCGTTTCCTTCACCCGCTGGCTAAGCTTCTGCATCAGCCGATCGCCATAACGCTCCAGATGAAATAAACGCTGCAGCATCTGTCTGCGATCACTGCCTTTTAGCGATAAAAATTCCGCGAATTTCCCCTGTGGCAATACAACTGCACGGGTAAAATCGTCCATTTTCAGACCGATATATTCCTCCACACAGCGAGTGACATCGCCAAGCTTATCGGCGATGACTTTATCACCATCCGGTTCACACGCTATAAAGCGACTCATGCTATTGCTAACGGTATGATCGCCTGTACGCTTGAATCTACGCTCGACTCGATACATTTGTGGCCCAGCATCAGATAATAGCTCAAACGAAAACGAGACAAATACCGCATCCTCTGAATGATTCAATATCCCCTGTGTTCCGTTCTGCGCGCGCTCCACCTTACCATACAGCGCCAGTGTGATCGCGTCCAGCACGGTTGATTTCCCGCTGCCCGTCGGTCCGAAAATACCAAATAGACCCGTTTCACACAGCTCGGTAAAATCAATCTCCTGCTGCTCGCGATAGCTTTGCAGGCCGGATAGCTTTAACGTTATGGGCTTCATGGCTGCACTTCCTTATCCTTCAAAATCATGATTTATATTAGAATCTGAAACCCCGATCGTATCCTCACCATCGATCAGCTCCAGAAAAAGCTCAATCAACCGATCCTCTGGCACAGCGCCACCGGTCTGACGCTCGTAAAATTTACGGAACAGCTCGTGTACCGGCAATTGCGCACGTTCGCTAAGCAATTCCTGTGCTTCCATTTGCGCATAGACCGGACGAATATTAACGATGCCGCCACAAGCTTTACGCAGCGTCTGAATATCGCTCATAGACAATGCTTCAACAAGCGAAATTTCCAGATCGATAAACGCATTCGGATCGCGTCCTTCTTCGAGCCACTGATACACCTCGGTCAGACCGTTTTTCGCCTTCCAGCGTACCAGCGGTCGTCCGCTGGTCAGGAATACTTCTTCCATATGCGGCGTTTGTCCAGGTGCAATATCCAGCATTGTGACCGACTTGGCCTGTCCTGCTTCGGAAAAGCTATAGGCAAGCGGTGAGCCGCTGTATCGAATCATTCCTGTCCCTTTAACCGCCTGAGCGCGATGCAGATGTCCGAGCGCAGTATATTGCGCACCTGTATCAAGTGCTGACGGATCAACCGTATACGCTCCCCCCACCTGAATCGGTCGCTCGGAATCCGTTTCTACACCGCCGAGCACATAAATATGACTCATCGCCAGATTAACCGTATCGCTACGAAAGCCAGAACCAAGCTGGCGCATCAAACGTCCGACACGCTCGCTATACGCGCGGCGAACGGTATTTTCCTCATTTTCCTCTGTCAGCAGCTCATTTAAACGTGCCTCGGACGGATACGATAGTGGCGCAATGATCGCCGTTTCCTCCGTACGCGGAATATAGATGTCCAGACCTGCCGCTTCCGGCACGCCGAGCAGATGAATACCGCGTCCACGCACGAGCGGAGACGCTGATGAGATACGTTCCGGCTGATCATGGTTGCCAGCGATCACAACGAACGGTCTGCCCTTTTCCGTCAACCGTGCAGTTGCTTCATAAAAAAGCTGCTCTGCCATTGCCGGAGGATTTACCGAATCATACACATCGCCAGCCATCAAAATAAGATCTGCCTGCTGATCATCTGCGAGCCGTACCAGTTCATCCACAAACGCCGCCTGCTCCTCCATCCGGCTACGTCCTTCCAGCGTTTTGCCAAAATGCCAGTCTGCGGTATGTAAAATACGCACAGAACTCCCCCTTTATCCTTCATATTGCCATTCATCATTTTTCTATTGTATGGCTTATCGTTTCACGTTGCCAATCCTGAGCGGAATCACGACAAGCCGAACCGCTCGCCTGTTGCCTGTTTACATTCAGGGTTCAGGCGATGCGATTCGACTATCGTGTAATGCTCTATCTATGGATCCATCTATTCATCTAAACGAATCTCATGCTTACCATCGAAAAAGTACAGCCATAGCTCATCAACATTCCAGCCAAATGACTGCTTTACCGCCTGTGCATAAAGTTCTAGCTGTATACGATAGCGTTCCTTCAAGGCTTCCAGCCCGCCTTCATGAGCAAGGACACGGTCTGTTTTATAATCGACCAGAATCGTACGCTCCCCTTCGCGGAACAGGCAGTCAATAATTCCCTGTGTTAGCATCAGATCACCATGCTCATTCACTGGCAAAGCGTGACTGAATGCCAGCTCACGCCGCAGCCAGGTAGCATTCATCATACGCTCACCAAGCGATGTATTGAAAAATCCAGCGACTTCATCCGGCTGCACACTGTCCGCCTCCGGTTGCCGCAAAATCTGCTGATCTACCAGACGCTGCTTGGTCTCCTCAACAAGTGCTATCGTTACCTCACCCGCCTGCAATGGCACGCGCTGCATGACCATATGGTAGGCTGTACCGCGCTCCGCTCCGGTCAGTCCTTTTTTCTCCATAAAGGACGGTCGTTCCAGCTTAAGACTGTGACGATGACGTTCAGCAGTCGGAGGAGATATATCCTCGGATGCAGCTTGTGCAGGTGTGGACAGAGAGTCATCTGTCATCAGAGACGCATCCGTTGTCGCTGATATCGTTGCAGGTTCATCATTCTGCTTTTGCCGCTGGAGATAGGCTTGAAGCTGAGGATTCAAATCCCAGATACCTTCCCATAGATCAGCATCCGGTATTTCGTCGGATACGAGTTGCTGCTTTAGTTCACTGACCGTTGTTTTGGCAGCAATATGGGCAGCCTGTTCATACGGATACGTCCAGCTCAGCCGTGTATCAATCGTCTGTGCAGCTTGACGTTGTTGCTCATCCAGACGCCGCCAGTCCGCTTCACTTATGTGTAGCTGATGGGTAGAACGTGCTGCATCTGTATCTATCACTGCTGGATCGTTATGGGTAGCTTTCTCAGCAGTGTTTGCTTTGTCGCCACGTTCTTCTGTATACGTGTCTATTACAGAGTGGTTCTGTCCCGTCCCATCGGTCGCTCCATTGTATTCAGCAGCTTTATCGTCTTCCGTGATGAGGTCTGAACGATTATTTTGTTGCTCCTGTTCCCAGGCAGCTCCAATGATATCATTCCATTGTGGTGCTTGCCCTGCCTTCATCGCTTGCCATTTGGGATCATGCTGACGCGGCTCGACCGCCGTCTGCTCATCCGCCTCTATAGCCTGGAGCAACTGGCGTGTATCGAGCACCTGTACCTGCCAGGCTGCCGGATCATCCGCAAGCACGGCTGAATAAGGTGCTGTCGCTGCTTCGTTGCGCTCGCGGAACACACGCGCCGCACGATGCCGCATAAATGCGGGTCCTAGCCAGTCAATATAGCTGCGCGCCCGCGATAGTACATAATCAGGCAGCTCCAATGCCGGATGCGATTGCACCTGACTCCATGCCGCAATACGCTTATCCAGATCTTTTACCGTTGCCAGCATGATCAGCTTATCGCGTGGACGTGTTAAGGCAACGTACAGTACACGCAATTCCTCCGCCAAAAGCTCCTTCATCGCGCGGCGACGAATCGCCAGATTCGGTAATGTTGGGTAGCTAACGCGTGTATCCTCATCCACGAATTTTGGACCAAAGCCAAGCTCCTTATGCATCAGGAACGGCGCATTCAGATCCTGCATATTGAACATTTTGGACATGCCTGCCAGAAAGACGACCGGGAACTCCAATCCTTTACTTTTATGGATCGTCATAATCCGAATCGCATTTTCCTCCGCTCCACCGTATATCGAGCCCAGATCACCGCCTGTATCCTTGAGGCGACGAATAAAGCGCAGGAAACGGAACAGACCCTGCGATGAACCGGAACGCTCGAACTGCAATGCCCGTTCATACAGGATGCGCAAATTATGCTGCCGCTGTACGCCGCCCGGCAAGCCGCCAAGCCAGTCGATGTAACCTGTCTCCCGATAAATACGCCAGATCAGGCTGCCCAGCTCGCCCTCACGCGCTTCGGCACGCCAGCTTAATAGCTGCTTATGGAAGCGGCGTAGTTTGTCGGTTAAGCTCGTCGCATATTGCCATTCGTCCGCAGATTGTGCACGCTCTGGTGCTAATTCACCAATGTCCGCCGAAGGACGAATAATAGTGTCTGCCGTTTCCGTTGCTGCGCCCGTGCCTACTTCTTTTCCCGCTTCTTTGCGTTCTTCCACTTCTGTTATGGTTGCTTCCAGCAGCGTCGTCATTGCCTCGTAAAACGTAACCTGCTTCTGCGCCAAACGTACCTGAGCAAGCTCATCCTCATTCAGTCCGACGATCGGCGACCGCAATACCGAGGCGAATGGAATATCCTGCTGCGGATTATCGATAATATCAAGCAGGGAGAGCATCACATCCACTTCAACCGCTTCAAAATATCCCTGCTCCACATCGCTGTATGCTGGCACACCAGCAAGTTTTAGTTCATCCAGCATCAATGGTGCCCATATCGCAGTCGAGCGCAACAAAATGACCATATCGCGGTATTCTGCCGGACGCAGTCCATCCATGCCTTTATCGTAGATCATCAGCGGTTTACCATTCGGCGAAGTCATCTCTCGAACACGCGTAATGATTGCCTGAGCTTCGAGACGAGCCGATTCCAGCTCCGCCTCATCCGCTCCAGTGAATGCATCCCCGCTGTCAGCAGATTCATCCTCTGCACGCTCCGATGCTCCACTGCCACCACGTTCAAGTAACCAGAATTCCGGTGCATAATCCGCTTCATGCCCGTCCGGATATTTCGCTCCGGCAACCAGCTCAGCACGCTCGTCATACACGATCTCGGCAACCTTTTCATTCATCAACTGGCGAAACAGCATATTGACCGCATCCACGACCTGTACCCGACTACGGAAGTTACGCGACAGATCAATTCGACGACCTTCCCCGCTCCAATCATCACGATACTGGTGATACTTTTGCAAAAACAAACCTGGCTCAGCAAGACGGAAGCGATAAATACTCTGCTTCACATCACCAACCATAAATCGATTGCCCGGAAGCTCACGCGAAATGAGCTGTACGAGTTGCTCCTGCACAGAGTTCGTATCCTGATATTCATCCAGCATCACTTCATCAAAACGCGCCCGATATTCCAGCGCCGCTGCCGATGGCAGAAGCTGCTCCGGTGTGGACGATGGATCACGCAGCACTTGAAGCGCATAATGCTCAAGGTCAGAAAAGTCTACCCAGCCGCGCCGCTGCTTCTCCTGCTGGTAACGCTCGCTAAAGCGAATCACAAGCTCGGATAGCTCCTCCATAAGCGGAGCCGATTCACGAAGCTCCTGTGCAAATTCATCGGCTGTACGACCGAAAAAGAGATTCCCCAGCTCCGTAAGCGACTTTTTAACCGTTTCACGTAGCTGCTTGACCGTCTCCTGTAGCTGCACATCCAGCGCATCATCTTTACGCACCGACTTCAGCTTGCCAAAGGCGATCTGTTGAAAGACCGGATACAACTCACTCCACGGCTTGAGTGCGACCGCATCCTGCAGACGATGAATCAGCTCCAGATCACCGCGCAGCGTCTCCGCATAAGCAGCAGGTCCGCCGGGCTGTAGTGCCGTCTCGATCGCCTGCTGTACAAGCGCCTCTAGTCCTTCAAGCGCCATATGCAAATCGCTCACAATCTGCTCCACCCAGACCGACTGCTCTAGCTGCTGTGCATCCTGCACCTGAAATGATCGGGCTGTTTCACGTAACCAGTGTTCCGGCCACGGATGACTGCGTGCAAAATGATACAGTCGCTCTACCAGTTGCATCGCTGCTTCATCGCTACGTTCCCCACCAAACCAGTTGATCAAACGATGAAATTGCTTATTATCCCGTTCTTCTTCCTCTGTATATTTATCCTCGAATAGCTCCTCCAGCAGTTCCTCTCGCATCATGGCGCATTCGTTCTCACTTGCGATGCGGAAGCCTGGATCAAGCGGAATCATTGCATAATAACGCTGAATGACCTCCATGCAAAAGGAATGCAGCGTCGTAATCGATGCCTGACCAAGCAATGCGAGCTGTCTGCGCAATCGCTCATCTGTCGGTCGATTCAGCACCTCTCGATCAAGCGCTGCCCGAATCCGTTGCCGCATCTCTGTCGCCGCTGCTTTCGTAAACGTAGCAACAAGCATCCGATCCACATCAAGTGGATGCTCTGGATCGGTCACCTGACGAATGATGCGCTCAACAAGCACCGCCGTTTTTCCCGAACCGGCAGCGGCAGCGACGAGCAGGTTATCCCCACGTAGCGAAACCGCCTTCCACTGATCCTCGGTCCATGTGCTATCCTCCGGTCTTGGCAAGGTCAGTTGCTGTAGCGCCCGGGCACGCTCCCGATGCGAAGAATGGTCTCCAAAATGACCGGAACCCGCAGAATCGGCATGATCGCCCTGCCCGTTCTGCATATGCTCCTGTTCACGCTCATGATCGTTCATGTCCATTCTCTCCTTCCTGCGGGTTTTGCTGGCTTTGCAGCAGCTCCCAGGTTTCATTTTTGTGTGGCTTTTTCAGTACATGATAGGCATTGCCTTTAATGCTCTCGTCAAATTGACAGACCGACTTGTATGCGCAAAATGTACAAGCCTTCTCCTGATCGATCCGGTAAGGCTCAATCTGCGTCACACCGCCCGTAATGCCTTCACCGATCTGACGTGCTGTCTGCCTTACATTGGTCAGTAGCTCCTGCCATTGCTGAGGTGAAGCGACTGCCGAACTGCTGTAAAAGCCACCATCCGCCTTCACCGCAACCGGTAATATTGCAGAATGTCCTTTTTCAAGCGTATTGTCCATTTTACCGATCACATCGCGATCTGCAACGAGCAGACCTTTCATTTTAAAACGCTTGAGCAGCTCCTGACGTGACTGCTCCATGCTCAGGCGATTACCGGATTGCAGCATCGGATTATGCACATGGAAATACAGGGCACCCGCCGGATCAGCCTTCTGTCCCAGCATATCTTCCGCATGTGTGAGCAGCACATCGAGATAGGTGAGCATTTGTAGCGCCAGACCGTAATACACCTCATGCAGCTTCAAGTCAGTCGAGCTGGACTTGTAGTCAATAATGCGAATAAGCAGATTCCCTTCACCTTCCGCGACATCGACACGGTCAATACGTCCGACAATCTCCATCGTATATCCATTATCCAATGTAAAGCGCAGCGCAGGCCAATTGCCATCCGGTCCAAACGCCAGCTCTAAGAACAGCGGTTCAAACTGTCCACGCCGTGATTGCTCGCCAATAATGACCGACGCACGGCTCACAATATCACGCAGCTTGCGCGTAATATAACCGTATCGTCTGGAGCTCAGCAAAATCTCACCCTGCAAACGCGGGGTATGCTTATCCACTGCCGCTTCGGCTACCTGCACGCATTCCTCCGGTGTCAGATCGCCCCAGCTTCGCCCTTGCGCCTTCAAATCCTGTGCCAGCGTCGTTAGCGAAGCATGGAACAACTGTCCGATATCCGGCGCTTTCAAGCGGTATTCTTGCCGCTCACGCAGCTTCAAGCCACGCGCTGCAAAATGGGCAAATGGACACGATACAAACTGCTCCATCCCCGATACACTCGTGCGTAATACGCGTCCATACAGACGCTGGCTCGTCTCCTCACTCAGACGATGACCGATATTTTCATAAAATAGCGAGCCAAGCAGTCGGTGAAGCTGCGGCTTCCATGCTTCATTCGCATCGTACCAGCGCAGCACATGCCACCATAGCACCGGTATATTTGTGCCACGACTCCATTCACGTAGCTGACCGATCAGATGTGGAAGCGTTACGCCCGGACGCCCAACGAGCTCAAGCTGCTGCTCCGGTGTGTGCCGAAGATCAGCGGTCATGCTAATCGATTGCTCGCGCAAGCCAGGGAAAAGTGCCTTCACGGTCGTAATCACTTCCGAAGCGATCAAGCCGCGGCCTTCTTCATCGCTCATCGCATAACTAATCCACAGTCGATCACTTGCGACTGTCAGCGCATGATAAATAATAAACTGCTCATCCAATTGACGGCGTGTAATGCCCGGAGCGAGCTCCAGACCGCTATCGGTCAGATTGAGTCGCTCGGCTTCATTCAAAATACCCTGATCGGGAAATACAGACGGCACAATCCCATCATTTACACCGAGCACAAAGGCATATTTAATATCCAGTGGACGTGTACGGTCCAGTGAACCGATCAGCACCTGATCGATCGCTGGCGGTACAACACCAAGTCGCAAACCGGCAAGCCCCGTTTCCAGCAAACCAGCAAAGGTTTCCAGTTGCAGATCATCCTCCGTCATAATATCGACCATTTGCTCCATTAGTTCAATGATGCCACCGTGAATCTGAATATGCTCACGCGCACGCAGCGGCTGACCGCTGGCAGCGGCTTCGCTGCTCCATTGCTCCAGCTTGTCCGCTACATTCAGCTCCTCCAGCAGCTCATACAGAGCGATACACATCTCGGTCGCATGCTTTGCCTTTTTAAGCTTTTTCTCCAGATGCTGTAGCGGTGCAGCGACTCTGCGGCGTACTCGCTCTATCTGCTGCGCTCGCATCGCCTCGCGCTCACTCGGCTGACCGTTCTCCGTGTCTTCCGCTTCCAGCGACAGGCTTGGAATGCCTCTCCAATCGCGTCCATCTGTCCAGCGATGTCCATGAATACCGCATGCCAGCACTACATTTTCAAGTCGGTCCAGATCATCTGCCGTCACGTCATCATCCAGCGTCACGAGCAGACCGGTTTTGATACAGCGAAATACATCCTCATACCGCCAGTTATATTGCACCACGTCAAGTACAGCACGCATTAGCTCTGCCAGCGGGTGATGCAGTATGCCGCGTCGTTTATCCAGAAAATAAGGAATATCATAATCTTCCATTAGCGGTGCAATCAGATGCTCATAATCCTCCAGATTACGCACAAAGATCGCCATCTCCCGCCATCTCGCTCCCTGCTGACGTGCGAGCTTGACCATCTCACGCAGCGCGCCCTCAATCTCGGTTCGACGATCCGGCGCACAATGCACGGATAGCTCGTCAGACGATCCATGCTGCAAACGACCGCCCTTCCACAGGCTACGTGTACGATAGCCCTTTTCCAGATGACCTAACAATGGACTATGCTCAAAACGCACAGGCACATCTTCATGCGCAGGTGACAGATTCTCCACCGCCTCTGGATCGGCATGACCTAATGCCTCGGCAAATTGATACAGTCGTCGACACGCCAGCGCCTGCTGGTAAAATAACTCCATCTCCGGTGGCTGTTCATGCCAGTAAGGACGATCCAGTGTCAGCGAGACAGTCACACTTTCTACCTTCTCCAGCAGCGCCATAATGACTCTGTACTCCTGCGGCGTAAAGCTATGAAAGCCGTCAATCCATACTTCAGCTCCGTTTAGCATCTCCGATTGCGGAATCGCTTCTGCCAGATCATCCAGCGTATCATCGCGATCAATATATAGCTGCGATAATCCATATTCGTACTGACGATAAATATACTGCAAATCGTGTAGCTTATCCGTCAGAAGCGGCGAAACGCCCGTCACCTTTTGCTGGACATAGCCCTCCAACTGTTCGGCGGTCAATGAATAGTGCTTGAATTCGCTGTACAGCTCGCTTAATTGACTAATGAAGCCAAATTGATCGCCTGAGCGTCCAAATAGCTTAAGCTGTGCCTGCTGCTGTTGAAGCAGCTTATAGAGCAGCATCTTTTTCCCTTCGTCTGCGATCACGATTCGTGCCGAGCCACCTACTTCACGCAGCACGAGTTGAGCCAAACGCCGAAAACCGTAGGCACTTGCACGCATATTGCCGCGTACACGCTCCGTTCGAATAAGCGCATGCTCAGTCTGAAACGATGCCTGTTCCGGCACAAGGATAAACAGCGGTGCACCCGTAGGCTCCGCTGCGATTTTATCAATCACTCGATTGATGATCGTTGTCGTTTTGCCGCTGCCCGAGCGACCTATAATAAACTTGAGAGGCATGTGCACATCCCCTTTTGTCTGTAAAATATTTCTCGTAACCTACTCTTTTAAATAGCTCTTTGAAAAGCTCACCCAATCAGAACAAACGTTCCTAGTATTCCACTTTATCGTAATATGTGTTTTATTTCAATACTACTGCTATGTCGCTACCCTGAACGGATCGATACGCTCCTGTACATTATACCCGTAAACGAGTGAATCCCCACCGCCCCATACGTACAATGCGGTACGACAGGCGGAGGGGATTCCTCACCATAACTATAATTATACTATACGGCTTGCTGGATGATAATGGTATGACATTGTAGCTATTCATTTCGTATACGTTGGGCATTGTCAGGCATGGGTTTCACAGTTACAGTGTAAGCTCCAGACCATACCTCAGAGTCAAAAAAATAGCATCAGCTTTATCGATCATCTGTTGATAAAGCCATCATACGAACTTTTATACTGCCTTACTGCCTTACTGCCTTACAACAATATTTTAAAATGAAGCGCTACGCACTTCAAAAATGGCAAACTTCAAATAATGTCCTTCAGTCACGCCGAGAATTTGCGGATGATCTTTCCCCGCCGCTTTCCATTCGATCAGACGCAGCACTTTACCTGCATCCTGAGCTGCTTCCTGAATCGTTTCCAGGAATAACTCTGGCTTCATATGGTACGAGCAGCTTGCGGTTACGAGATAGCCACCTTCGTTAACCAGCTTCATACCATGCAGGTTAATGTCCTTGTAGCCGCGCACAGCGCCCGGTACAGCACTTTTGGTTTTGGCAAAAGCAGGTGGATCAAGGATAACCACATCCCAGCTACGTCCACCGCCTGCAGTCATCGGCACGGATGTATCATGCTTACCGCCTTCGGCACGCGCACGACGCTCCTCCAGTCCTTTCGCATTGCTGCGCAAATAATCAAACGCATCCGCTACAACAAACTCCACCCGATCCTCAAATCCGTTCAAACGTACATTTTCCTCTGCACTTTCAATCGCATGTGCAGAAATATCAAGACAGGTGACTTTCTTCGCCCCATATTTACACGCGTTCAGCGTAAAGCTGCCTGTATGCGAGAAACATTCCAGCACGGTTGCACCGTCCCAATACGGGAATTCAACCACATTACCTTTGCGATTAACCGGAGCCTGTACCGTTTCGCCGTCCTCTGTTACAGATTGCAGCGTAATACCACTGCGTTCTCCCCAGCCAAGCATGAGCGGAGCAATCGATGCACGATTTTCACGCTGATCGAAGAAATAGCCGGTTTTCTGCCCTTGCTCAATATCGACCTTAATCCACAGCCCATTTTCCTGCACGGTCACATGACGCGGGCATTCACCATACAGCACGCCTGTCGTTTCTTCCAATCCTTCCAGCTTACGCACCGATACATCACTGCGCTCATAAATACCTTTCGGCTGAACAACCTCCACCAGTGCATCGATGATATGCTGACGACGCTGATCCATACCGAGCGTGAGCAACTGTACAACAAGCACATCATTAAAACGATCCACAATCAGCCCCGGCAAAAAGTCTGCCTCACCATATACCAGACGATACGCACGCTCCTGCGGTAAAAAACGCTCTCGATGCTGTACACACCAGTGGAACCGCTCCGCAAAAAACGCCTGATCCATCTCAATCACCGGTTGTCTGGAAATGATGCGAACCGTAATTTTCGATGCCGGATTGTAATAACCAGTGGCAAGGAATTTGCGCTGATGATTCAGCACCTGTACCACTTCACCTGCCTTTGGCTCGCCCTCCACTGCGGCGATCTCCCCTTCAAACACCCACGGATGTCCCTGTTCCAATCTTTTCTTGCGCTTTTGCTGTAAAATAATCGTTGCCACGATGGCTCACTCCTTTTATACGTACATCCAACTATACTTAACTACCGATCAAACTCATGTCGACGGATCACACATCGATCCATAATAAACACATTTCACGGCAAAACAAAGGATTTCACCTTGCGTCTCCGGCATCTCGCCAGTTATGCAAAATGAAATCCTGCTAGATATTTTTATGAAGCTGGGTATATCAACTAGTGCATATCGCACCAACCACTCCGTCAAGAAATAACGAACGTTCTCAGATAGAGTAAGAGAATCTACCAAAAGCTATTTTAAACATTGCTCTGCTATATTATAGCTTCTAAATATTATATCTTCTAACCGCAGCGTTCCATCACTTTATGCAAGCTGACTTGGCTCCTGTTCCAGCACACGTACCAGTTGACCTTTGGACGTATTCGCACCCGGCTCAACAAGCTTCACGCGGCACAGTTTACCAACCAGTTCTTCCGAACCTTCAAAGGCGATTTGCAGGTAATTGTCGCTGTAGCCGCCGATCATGCCTTCGCCAAAAATGCCTTTGTCGTTGTTTTCTGGAATGATATCCAGTACATGACCGACAAATTTTTCAGCATAGGACAATTGCATTTGCTCGGACAGGTCGATCAGTTGATGCACGCGTGCGTGCTTCACTTCGTCGTCTACCTGATCCTCCATCCGTGCTGCCGGTGTACCGGTACGTTTGGAGTATGGGAATACGTGCATTTCGGAGAAGCCGATCGACTTTATCATGTTGAAGCCGTTTTGGAACATTTCGTCCGTTTCGCCCGGGAAGCCCACGATCACGTCCGTTGTGATGGCTACATCTGGCATTGATTGACGGATACGGCGAATTTTCTCCGCGTATTCAGCTACGGTGTATTTACGACGCATACGCTTCAGCACCGTATCATCACCCGCTTGCAGCGGAATGTGGAAATGACGGCACATTTTAGATGAACGGTTCAGTACGTCCAGTACCTTGTCTGTAATCTGGCTGGCTTCGATAGAGCTAATGCGGATACGCTCCAGACCTTCAACTTTGTCCAGATCCCACAGCAGGTCAGCAAGATCATAATCCTCCAGATCATCGCCATACCCGCCCGTATGAATACCGGTCAGTACGATTTCTTTATAGCCTGCGGCAACGAGCTGATGCGCCTGTGCAATGACACTGCTTGCTGCACGGCTACGGGACAGACCGCGTGACCACGGGATAATGCAGAAGGTACAGAAGTTGTTGCAGCCCTCCTGAATTTTCAAAAAGGCACGGGTATGATTGGCAAAGTCCGGTACATCCAGCTCCTCGAACTCGCGCGTTTTCATAATATTACGAACCGCGTTGATCGGCTGACGTTCGGATTGCAGTGTATGGATATGATCCATCAGCTTTTCGCGATCCTGTGTACCCACGACCAGATCGACACCTTCAATATCGAGAATCTCGGCTGGCGAGGTTTGCGCATAGCAGCCTGTTACAGCAACGATCGCATCCGGGTTACGGCGTACGGCACGACGGATAATCTGGCGGCTCTTTTTGTCGCCTGTGTTCGTAACGGTACATGTGTTGATCACATACACGTCGGCTGTTTTTTCTTCAAAATCAACCTGCTCATAGCCTTCATTTTTAAACAGTTGCCACATGGCTTCTGTGTCGTAAAAGTTAACTTTGCAGCCCAGAGTATAAAATGCTACAGATGGCATAATTTAAATTCCTCCCATTTCTCCGGTTTCATACATAATACAAGCAAGTGCAGTCATCGCTGCCGTTTCGGTACGCAAAATGCGTCGTCCAAGTCCGGTCGATACCGCTCCCTGCTGCTCCGCTGTCTCCACTTCCTGCTCGGTAAAGCCACCTTCCGGTCCGACTACAATCAACACACGCACAGGCTGCTCGCCCGGCTGACGCTGATGAAGACTGCTTGCAAAAGGTTGCACAACATCGCGAAGCTGACTTCCATCTTCCTTTTCATAACAAAAACAGATCAGATCATACTGCGCCAGCGAAGCGAGCAACTCCTTCCAGCTCAGCGGATGCCCAATTACCGGAATACGGCTACGGTGACTTTGCTCTGCCGCTTCCTTGGCGATTTTGCTCCAGCGTTGCAGACGCTTCTCTTCCTTACGCGAATCATATTGCACAACCGTACGTGCAGACAGAAAAGGAACAAAAGCAGCCGCGCCCAGCTCTGTACACTTCTGGATCACCGTCTCCATCTTGTCGCCCTTCGGCAAACTTTGTGCGATCGTTACGTGCACCTTCGCTTCGGAAAGCTGTTCCAGTCGCTCCACAATACGCGCGGTCACTACACCATCCGCCATACTTTCAATCGCAGCCAGCACGTCAAGCTGCCCTCCGTCACAGGCGATCAGCTCATCGCCTTCCTCTGAACGCATTACTTTTATAATATGCCGGGCATCCTCACCAGTGATCGTTACACGATGCTCACTAAACTGCGCTGCCGGTACAAAATATCGCTGCATCACTCATCCACTTTCTATGCATAGGATCAACATGTCATTCCTGAACTTGTTCATATTCCAAGGCTACCAGACCTGTGCTCCGCATTCAAATAGCCCGACCATGTGAACCAGCCGGACCTTCTAAAAATAACGCTCACATTTTCCGTTGGAACATAAACTCTGAAACCTTATCATACAACTTTTAGCCAGCGAGGGCTAGCATTTTGGCGCAATTTATAGAGGATCAAGCCCGTTATATGTACACATTACACGACCGTTTAGCAATGTATAAAACTAACTAATGAGCTTTAGCTGCTCATGTAACAAATAAAGCACTGTCACCATAGGGACAATGCTTTTAGTGTAAACAAGCTTAATGATCAACTTCTGATCAAATCATTGTTTTTTTCTTTTGTTCTCGTAACTCTTGAATATACGCACCAACTTCTTCAGCCCCAGTCTTGGACAAAGGCGCATGAATACTCAAAAATTCTCGATCGATTTGGGAAGAACGAGCAGATAAATATCGATTTGTTTGCAATGTAGTGCTCCGTTTACGTTTTACCAGATCTACTGTACGCTTATCTTTAGATTGGTACGGCATAAGCATCACATCCTTTATCTGATTAAAATTGTATCATAATCAAAATCTATCAACGAAAAACAAGCCCTTCCCCAAGCTGACTATATATCAGTTGGAAAAAGGCTTGCATTCAAGGAACACTTTATGCTCAATCAGTTACGAATCATATAATCAAATGCGCCCAGTGCTGCCGTTGCGCCGGAACCCATCGAGATAATGATCTGCTTGAACGCACTATCGGTGCAGTCGCCAGCGGCGAATACGCCTGGCAGGCTTGTTGCGCCGTGCTTGTCTGTTACGATCTCGCCCATGCGAGTCAGTTCAAGCGAATCTTTCAGCCAGTCGGTGTTAGGCACCAGACCGATCTGAACGAATACGCCTTCCAGCTCTACATGATGCACTTCGAGTGAATCACGATCAACGTAGGTGATACCGTTAACAGTATCTGTACCTGTGATTTCCTTCGTTTGTGCATTTTTGACCACCGTTACGTTAGGCAGGCTGTACAGGCGCTCCTGCAATACGGAGTCAGCTTTCAGCTCCGCGCCGAATTCGATCACTGTTACATGCTTAACGATACCAGCGAGGTCAATCGCAGCTTCAACGCCGGAGTTACCACCGCCGATAACCGCTACGCGCTTACCTTCGAATAGAGGGCCATCGCAGTGCGGACAGTATGCTACACCTTTGTTTTTGAACTCCTCTTCACCTGGTACGCCGATATTGCGCCAGCGTGCACCTGTCGACAGGATTACGGTTTTACTTTTCAGTACAGCACCATTTTCCAGTTCGACTTCAACGAGATCCTTTTTCACCAGATGCTTCGCACGCTGGGATGGCATAATGTCTACACCATATTCCTTCACATGCTCTTCCAGACTGGCTGCGAGCTTAGGACCTTCGGTATATTTCACACTGACAAAGTTTTCGATACCGACCGTGTCCATAATCTGTCCGCCAAAGCGTTCAGCTACGAGACCTGTACGGATACCTTTACGAGCCGCATAGATCGCTGCACTGGCACCGGAAGGACCGCCACCAACAACAAGCACATCATATGCTTCTTTGCTAGCGAGTTCATCCGCATTCGGGCCTGCACCCAGCTTGCTCAGAATGTCTTGCAGTGACATACGACCGTTACCGAACGGCTCACCGTTCAGGAATACAGTAGGTACGGCCATAATGTTTTTGCTGTCGACCTCATGCTTGAATGCGCCACCTTCGATCATCGTATGACGGATGTTCGGATTCAGTACACTCAGAATGTTCAACGCCTGAACTACATCAGGACAGTTGTGGCAGGTCAGGCTGACATACGATTCAAAATTGTATTCACCTTGAATCGCTTTCGCTTGAGCGATCAGGCTGTCATCTACCTTAGGCGCACGGCCGCTTACCTGTAGCAGCGCCATGATAAGCGAAGTGAACTCGTGTCCAAGCGGAACACCGGCAAATATAACGCCGGTGTCCTCCTGTCCACGATTTACGCTAAAGCTTGGTGTGCGTTCGAGGGTTGCTTGTTCGACCGTGATGCGCGAGGAAATGGCAGCCAGCTCATCCAGCAGTTCCAGCGTTTCCTGAGATGCCTTGTCATCGCCAGCGCTAACTTTCAGAACGATGTCGCTTTCCAGCAATTGCAGGTATTGCGACAATTGGACTTTCATTTCTGCATCTAATGCCATTGTTCATGCTCCTTACACGTAAACGTAAATGACGTTTAGCTTGAATTTATCGAATCTATCGAAAACGAATCGCTTAGATTTTACCAACCAGATCCAGGCTTGGTTTCAATGTTTCAGCGCCTTCTTTCCATTTTGCAGGGCAAACTTCACCCGGGTTATTGCGAACGTATTGAGCAGCTTTGATTTTGTCAACCAGTGTGCTTGCATCGCGGCCGATACCGTCAGCGTTGATTTCTACAGTTTGTACAACGCCATCTGGATCGATGATGAATGTACCGCGTTGTGCCAGACCTTCTTCTTCGTCCAGAACTTCAAACAGACGAGAGATGCGTTGGGATGGATCGCCGATCATGATATATTCGATTTTGCCGATTACATCAGAGTGATCATGCCATGCTTTATGCGTGAAGTGAGTGTCTGTGGATACGGAGTATACTTCAACACCCAGGTTTTTCAATGTAGCGTATTGATCTTGCAGGTCACCCAGTTCAGTTGGGCATACAAATGTGAAGTCCGCAGGGTAGAAGCATACTACGCTCCATTTACCTTGGAAGTTTTGCTCGGACACGTCGATGAACTCACCATTGTGAAAAGCTTTTGCGTTAAAAGAATCTACCTTTTTACCGATCAGAGACATAATAAAATTCCTCCCATTATCCAATGATTTTTTAATTACTCCAATGTGTAATTAGAATAATTATAATCTGAGAACCATTATCATACTAGACGATAGTTGCTGTCAAGCGATGCGACCGACTTCACTTAATCTTCATAGAGCAATCATCATTCTCTTTCTTCATTACCCGAATAGACGACGTTTTTATCCATTTTAATGAAATCGAAATGGCGCAAAAAGTTCAACAATTGTTCATATTTGCCCTTTTCCATTTTTAAGCGCTTACATCAATAAAAGAATCGCTTAACCGCAAGGATTGCGAATATCTTCATGAAGTTCATGAATATAAAATAAAGCCGATATTCGCGCCTACTCCGAATATCGGCCTGGAACCAACAATCAAGATTGTTTGGTATTTTTTAGGATAATCTAATTTTAATACATTTTGCTAAGCTGTAAGTTAAATATTGGACAGCCTCAGTGAACAGAGGAAATTAGCCGCCAAAGAGCAGATTCCCCAGACTGTAAAAGCTGCTTGATAACGTGCCTGCCAGCTCATACAATGGCTGAATCGTGTACATTTTCAGCGGTGGTAAAAATACGACCAGCAGGAATAGCAGCAATGCCCACTGCTCTACACCCTGTAGCCTGGCGCTAATACGCGGTGGCAGCAGCTCGCTCAGAATCCGATAGCCATCCAGCGGCGGCAACGGAATCAGGTTGAAAATGAACAGGAAGCAGTTCATCAGAATCATATACTGTACAAAGGTATAAATGGCGATATCGATCCGATTGTTCGCAAACGAGCCGATCAAGCCAAAATAATTCAGTGCATAGTAGATAATCGCTGTCACCAGCGCGATCAGCAAATTACTAACTGGCCCTGCCGCCGAAACGACAATGCTCATCATACGCGGACGATCAAAGTTCGCACGATTGACCGGCACCGGACGCGCCCAGCCAAAACCGGCAATGAGCAGCAGAATCATACCGAGTATGTCGATATGCGCCGCTGGATTCAGCGTGACACGACCGAGCATTTTTGCAGTAGGATCACCGAACTTATTAGCAAAGTAGGCATGTGAAAACTCATGCACTGTAAAGCCAATCACCAGCGCCAGTACATAAAATGGCAATACATCAAGTCGAACGAATAAAAGATTGTTCAAAAAATCCATACTTACCTCTTTCTCGCCACAAATGCGATCCAGTCTTCATCCCGATGCGCACCCTCGATCTCGAAGCCAGCAGCCTCCAGCGCTTCACGTACCACATCTTCTTTATTTTTGTAAATACCAGAAGCGATATACACGCCGCCTGGACGAAGTGCATTGTATACGTCGTCGATAAACAGAAGAATAATCTCTGCCAGAATATTCGCTACGACTACCTGCACCGGCAGTGTTACATTCAGTCCATTGGAAGCTTCCTGACCCTCTGCCTTCAATACCGACAGCAGATCGCTTTCATGCACATGAATCAGTTCACTCAAGCCGTTGAGCTTGGTATTTTCGCGTGCACTGGATACCGCAACCGGGTCCAGGTCAAGTGCCAGTACACTTTTCGCGCCCAGCTTGATCGCACCAATCGCCAGAATACCGGAGCCTGTGCCGACGTCGATTACTTCCTCACCGCCATGAATGACCGTTTCCAGCGTACGCAGACAGAGCGATGTAGTCGGGTGAGTTCCCGTACCAAACGCCATCCCCGGATCCAGCTCGATAATCTGCTCCTGCTCGTTCTCCGGTGTGTAGTCTTCCCATGTTGGCTTGATTGTCAGGCGCTGGGAGACACGTAGCGGCTTGAAATACTTTTTCCATGCATCTGCCCAGTCTTCCTCATCTACGGTACGTACAGACATCGTAGCAGCGCCTGCATCAATGCCAAACTCCTTCAACTGTGCGATTCGACCTGCAACTTCGTCAGACAAAGCCGTCATATCGGTTTCTTCGGCAAAATAACCCTGAATAACCGCTTCTCCCTCAGGAATATCGTTCAGCGGCAGCTCGTACCACTGTCCATAGGACGTATCGCGCTCCTTATTCAGTGTGCCGGATTCCTCAATCGTTACCCCGCCTGCACCTGCTTCATGCAGGAAATTAGAGATCATCTCTACCGCCTGCTCGGTTGTATGTATCGTCAATTCATGCCATAACATGATTACATTCCTCCTGATCATTGTTGGACGCTCATGCAGCCGCCCGGTTTGCATTACGCCTCATTGTACTACAGATAGGCAGTACAGTTCAAAGACTTATGCCGCTAACGCCCTCATCATAGCTAACGTCTTCGTTCGTCTATCGGTAGATCGTGAGCAAGCATTGCTATTCATCGTTTCTTATCCCAAAGCAAAGCCCGGTTCTATGATAGAACCGGGCTGCTCCAGTCTTTATTATGAATAGACGATCTGTATATTCATGATTGAATATCGTGATTCACTTAATCTCCGCGAAAAGCGCGCTTCACACGATCAAAGAATGATTGCTCATTCTCATGTGTATGCTCACCACTCAGCGAACCGAACTGACGCAGCAGCTCCTTCTGATCGTCCGTCAGATTGCTTGGAGTGACCACAACAACCTTAATATGCTGGTCGCCCTGTCCTGTACCACGCAGACGCGGAACCCCTTTACCTTTGAGGCGGAAATACGTACCGGTTTGTGTGCCTGCCGGAACCTTGATTTTCACCTTTTCGGTCAGAGTAGGTACTTCAATCTCATCACCAAGCGCTGCCTGGCTAAACGTAAGCGGAATCTCGCAGTAGATGTCATCGTCTTCACGCTGGAAGAAATCATGATCCTTCACACGGAATACGATATACAGATCACCTGCAGGACCGCCGCGCATACCGCCTTCACCTTCACCGTTTACGCGCATTTGTGAACCATCGTCCACACCTGCTGGAATACGGATATGGATTTTGCGTTGCTTTTTCACACGGCCGGAACCGCTACAGTTGCCGCATTTCTCCTCGATGATCGTACCTGTACCGCCACAGTTCGAACAACTACGACGATTGACCATACGGCCGAATGGTGTGTTTTGCACCACTTCTTCCTGGCCGGAACCATGACAGACGGAGCATGTTTTCGGCTGTGTGCCTGGCTTGGCACCGCTACCGTTACACACATCACAGTTTTCTGTACGGTTAATGGTAATATCGGTTTCTTTACCGAAGACCGCTTCCTTGAACTCCAGCGTCATCGTGTATTGCAGATCATTCCCGCGTTGCGGCGCATTCGGGTTACGCTGTCTGCCGCCACCGCCAAAGAACATATCGAAAATATCGCCAAAACCGCCACCAGAGAATCCACCGCCGCCGAAGCCGCCCTGATTCGGATCAATATGTCCATATTGATCATACTGTGCTCGTTTGGACGAATCGCTGAGTACATCATACGCTTCTTTTACTTCTTTAAACTTCGCTTCCGCATCGTCCGCTTTGTTCACGTCCGGGTGATACTGGCGTGCCAGCTTGCGGTATGCCTTTTTAATCTCATCTTCAGAAGCATCTTTGCCTAAGCCAAGCACTTCATAATAATCGCGTTTATCCGCCATCGGTCCACCTCCACTCGCTCATTGGGGTTAGCTTTATCCTATTCCTATCGCTAACCAGCTTATTTGTTTGGTCCAGTGCTTCAACGATTCATGTATGTCTTGCCTGACAATCAGGTATGAACATATATTACTCCGATCGTATGACCCACTATGCCGTTATACCACGCAGACATAAAAAATGAAAGTCAAAGCACGGGATGCCCCGGCTTTGACCTTCCCAGTTCCAAAAGTTCGGATTAATAATATAAATTAATCTTTTTTGTCTTCGTCTACTACTTCGTATTCAGCATCCACGACATTGTCGTTTTTCGGAGCGCCTTGCTCTGCGCCGCCTGCTTGTTCTTGACCAGCAGATTGCTCATACAGTTTTACAGCCAGTGCTTGTGCAACAGAGTTCAGCTCTTCTGTAGCTGCTTTGATCGCTTCTACATCGTCGCTTTCCAGTGTGGATTTCAGCTTGTCTTTAGCAGCATTCGCTTTTTCCACTTCGCCTGCATCTGCTTTTTCGCCCAGATCTTTGATCGTTTTTTCCACTTGATAGATAAGCTGGTCAGCGCTGTTTTTCACTTCAACCAGTTCTTTGCGCTTGCGGTCTTCTTCCGCGTGCAGCTCAGCGTCCTTCATCATGCGTTCTACTTCATCATCGCTCAGACCGCTTGAAGAAGTGATCGTGATCTTCTGGCTCTTACCTGTGCCTTTGTCTGTTGCGGACACGTTAACGATACCGTTCGCATCGATGTCGAAGGTAACTTCGATTTGCGGTACGCCGCGTGGTGCAGCAGGGATATCACCCAGCATAAAGCGACCCAGTGTTTTGTTGCCGGCAGCCATTTCACGCTCACCTTGCAGAACGTGAATCTCTACGCTCGGCTGGTTATCCGCGTAAGTGGAGAATACCTGGGATTTGCTTGTTGGGATCGTTGTGTTGCGCTCGATCATTTTTGTAAATACGCCACCTGCTGTCTCGATACCGAGGGACAGTGGAGTTACGTCAAGCAGAACCACGTCTTTTACATCACCAGTCAGTACGCCCGCTTGAACCGCAGCACCCAGTGCTACCACTTCGTCCGGGTTAACGCCTTTGTGAGGCTCTTTACCAGTCAGCTTTTTGATCGCTTCCTGTACTGCTGGAATACGTGTGGAACCACCAACGAGAACGATCTTGTCAATCTCGTTTGCACTCAGACCGGAGTCTTGCAGCGCACGACGAGTTGGAGCCAGTGTACGCTCTACCAGATCAGCGGACAGCTCTTCGAACTTCGCACGAGTCAGGTTTACCTCAAGATGCTGAGGTACGCCGTCAACTACCGTGATGAACGGCAGAGAGATGGTTGTTGTCATTACGCCAGACAGTTCTTTTTTCGCTTTTTCTGCTGCGTCTTTCAGACGTTGTACGGCTGCTTTATCTTTGCTCAGGTCTACGCCCTGATCTTTTTTGAATTCACTTACGAGGTAATCGATGATCACCTGGTCAAAGTCGTCACCACCGAGGTGGTTGTCACCGCTAGTTGCTTTAACTTCGAAGAAGCCATCGCCCAGCTCAAGGATCGATACGTCAAATGTACCGCCGCCCAGGTCATATACGAGAATCGTTTGGTCTTCGGATTTTTCCAGACCGTATGCCAGTGCTGCTGCCGTTGGCTCGTTGACGATACGCAGTACTTCCAGACCTGCGATTTTACCAGCATCTTTTGTCGCTTGACGCTGACTGTCGTTGAAGTAAGCAGGTACAGTAATAACCGCTTGTGTTACCGTTTGACCCAGATATGCTTCTGCATCGGATTTCAGCTTTTGCAGGATCATCGCGGAGATTTCCTGTGGGCTGTAGTTTTTGTCGTCGATTTGTACTTTGTAGTCTGTACCGATATGACGTTTGATCGAGCTGATCGTACGATCCGGGTTCGTGATCGATTGACGTTTCGCTGTTTCACCAACGATACGCTCGCCGTCTTTTTTGAAGCCTACAACAGAAGGGGTTGTACGTGCGCCTTCCGGGTTAGGAATAACTACAGCCTCGCCGCCCTCCATTACTGCTACACATGAATTCGTTGTACCTAAGTCGATACCAATTACTCTGCTCATGCTTGAATATCCTCCTCATAATGTAAAATCATTTATAGTTTATCGTTATTATCACTATGCCGGGCTAAGTCGATTACGACGGATTGGTTGCAGACTAGCCGCTAACTTTAACCATCGCTGGACGAAGAACTTTATCTTTCAGCACATAGCCCTTTTGCAGCTCTTCTACTACTGTGCCTTCTTCGTACTCATCCGATTCCACCTGCATAACCGCTTGATGGAATTCTGGATTGAACGGTTGGCCGACCGTTTCCATCGTTGTCAGACCTGCATTTTTCAGCACATCAGACATCTGACGGAAGATCATATCCACGCCTTTGGAAAAAGACTCAAGCTCAGGATGATCCGGCTTGGTCGCCATCGCACGTTCAAAATTATCGATAACCGGGATCAGCTCCGTAATGAGCTGCGCGGATGCATATTTCGCCAGATCTTCTTTTTCCTTCTGTGTGCGGCGACGGAAATTATCAAAGTCTGCCTGTGCACGCAAAAGGCGCTGGGTTTGCTCCTCGGCATGTGCCTGAGCGCGATCCAGTTCATCCTTGCTTACGACTTGTTCTGTCGTCGGCTCGGCAGTATCGCTACCAGCTTCGGTTTGTTCGTTAGCTGTTACCGCTTCTGCAGCTTCGGTTTCTTGGACCGGAATCTGCTCCTCAGCGTTATTGTTGTCTTGAAAGGATTGCTCTTTATTCAAGATTGTTCACCTCCTTAAAATAGATGCATCTCACGTCCGCCACTGTGTCTCTCCACCTCGCAGATGAGCTGCAAAGACACAGCCGGACGCTGTCAAAATAATCATTACCGCAACTACAGGTCGATCCAATCAGCGAATAGGGCTACATTTTAGAGAGAACAATGCGTTAACGATACCATTGCTTCAGAATACGAGTCATATCGTGCGAGAGCATATTCAGAATCCCCATCACACGCGCATATTCCATTCGCGTCGGTCCTAGTATACCAATAGTTCCGAGTGATTCGCCATCTAGCTCGTAGGTAGCAGTGATCAGACTGCAATTTTCAAATGCTTCATGCGCATTCTCTGCGCCAATCCGCACCTGAATACCCTGTGGCGCTGCTGCCTCAGTCATTAACCGGGTCAGCGTTGGCGTCTCCTCCAGCAGGTCAAGAATACTCTTCACCTTATCCATATCCCGAAATTCCGGCTGAATTAGCATATTGGTCGCACCACTCAGGAAAATCTTCTGTTCCTGCTCCTGACCGAATGCGCCATCCAGCGCGGTCATCATCTCTTCATAATGCTCAAGATGACGCTGCATTTCTTCACTAATTTCGGAGAAAATACGTGTTTTAAGTTTATATAAAGGTACGCCAATCAATCGACTGTTCAGCAGATTGACCGTCTGCTCCAATTCGGACGCAGACACATGATCCGGAATACGAATTTTGCGGTTTTCCACCTGTCCGGTGCTTGTGACCATAATCGCAATCGCGCTCTGATCCTCAAGCGGTAGCAGTTGAAAATGACGCAGTGAGGTATGGAATACCTCCGGTCCTAGCAAAATGGACGTATAATTGGTCACATGCGACAATACCATCGCTGCATGCTGCATCATCTGCTCGGCAGCGCTAAGCTGCTCGGTGAAAAAACGTTTCAGTTCCTTGACCTCAGCAGGATTCACCGAATGGATCGGAGTAAGATGATCGACATAATAACGATACCCTTTGTTGGAAGGAATACGCCCAGCCGATGTGTGCGGTTGCTCCAGAAAACCGAGCTCTTCCAGATCGGCCATCTCGTTACGAATGGTCGCCGGGCTATAGTTCACATCGCCACGCTTGGAGATGCTGCGGGACCCGACAGGCTCTGCCGAACGAATATAATCATCTACAATTGCATTCAGAATCATTTGTTGACGCTCGGTTAACATGAGGCTCCCTCCCTTTGAGTGCCTTGCAAACAACGATGCTACAACTTCCCGTTATAGATCGTCTGTACAATAAATGCTCCACCTGTATACCTCAGTGACATCTAAACCAAAACATATGAATCATTTTCGTTAGCACTCGTTCGAGTTGAGTGCTAACGTTTAATACAAAAATACCAAATCGACGACTTTATTGTCAAGTCGGTTTGGTATTTTTACAGCTTTAGATTTGAAATTCATATCCCTTACTCCTGCGCTTGCTACACACTACATTCATCCCTGCTCCGGTAGACGAATAACAAGCGTCGCCAGTAGCGCAGGTAAGAGCAGCAATGCATTACTCCCAAATGCAGGTATACTACTGTTCAGCGAGATGAATTGCATCGACAAAAACGGAGCAAATGCCGTCCCGACAAACAGAATAAATGTGTACAACGATACGGCAATACCTCGTTGCTGCAACCCAAGCTGCCCTACGATCGACACGAGCGCCGGTACACTAATCGCGATGCCAGCTACAGAGCATACACTAAACAGCACCAGAACCGGCAAAGCCGCCGATACCGCCATGACCATAAGACTAAATATACTGACTGTCAATCCGAGCAACAACGTAAACCGCGGACTTCTTTTCTGCGAAATGATTCCAGCCAGCGGTGCGCAGATCATGCCTGCGATCCCCGCAATTCGAATCCACCCTATCGACTGCTCATCCAATGCATACACAGCACTTTGTAGCTGATGGCTCAAAATCGCATACATTACGATAAAAGAAGTCAGCAGTACAAGCGCGACTACATAGCTCAGCAATAAACCTTTTTGCAAAACAACCTGCTTGATTTGCTTCATATACACATACACGTTCAGCTCAGGCTGACCGGCAACATCGCCCGGCAAAAAGCTCCAGAGCAATAATGCTGTTACGATATACAGACAACCAAATAGTAAAAATAAGTGGTGCCAGTTATCATTCGTACTTATATATCCAGCAACAACCTGACCTACAATACCTGCCAGCAAAAATCCGGTACTAACAAAACCAATCGCTGTTACGCGACGCTGTGGAGGGAACATCGATACAATATACGCAAGAACGACCGGAGAAAAGGTAGATGCAGTCAATCCCTGTAATGCCCGCCATACGATCAATAACGCAAATTGCTGCACCAAGCTAGCTGCCAGTGTAAATAAAGCCAGACCGAGCATACCGAGCAAAATCACTCTTTTGCGACCATATTTATCAGCAATGGCTCCATATAGTAGACAGCCACAGGCAAAACAAATGGAAAATACGCTACTGCTCAGAGCAGCCATAGAAGCTGACACATGAAACTCTGATGTAAACACAGAACTTAGCGGGATCGTCACATACAAGCTGCACATTACAATCAAACCGCTCCAGGCGAGCAACCATGTTCGCCACCTGTACTGTGTTCCATTTAATTCAGCCTGATGATGAATCATCGACATATCTATTCACCTCTTCATTTTAGTTAGATAATCTAATCATTTAGGCAAAAAAATAGGTTTCTCTGAAAAAGACCGATTCGAAATCGGCTAATTATCTGCCCGAACCTAGCCGATTTTCGATATGTCTATTCAGTTTGAGCATCAGCTTGTGCAGCACCTGGCGTTCCTGTTCATCCAGTCCATCTGCCAGTGAAGCGCACACCTGCCAGAATTCAGGCAATACCTCATCCAGTAGCTGTTTGCCTGCTGCTGTTAAATGAATATAGCTTTTCCGCCCATCCTGCTGGCTTTGCTGACGATAGATCCAGCCCTTCTTTTCCAGTCCATTTAACAAAATGGTCGCCGATGCTTTGCGTATTCCCAATCGCTGCGCAAGCGCTGATGCCGTTACATCATGCTGACCTTCATGCAAGCGAATGAGCAATAATACATCCAGCTTGCTCTCGCTAATATCATACGGCGCCAGCGCATCATCCAGAACGTCGAGCACATGGTCGCTGTTCCATAACATTAGCAGACCAAGCTGGGCAGCCGAAACAGAGGTGGACGCTGCTGCTGTTTGCTGGCATAGCTCATTATACGGTTCACTTCCGAGTCGCGGCAGCGATGGATCAGGCGTAGTACCATAGTTAATATGTTTGCGAACCATCAAGACTCATCCTTTACCTATATGATTAGATTATCTAACTATATTATAAGCTTTGGATTTCATTTTGCAAGTCCCTTTACACAGTAGCAAGTAACTTCAACTATTCGAAAGTTAATAGCGATGAATGCCACTCATCAGCATATAAAAAGCCGATTACCCTTCTCACGTCAGGCAATCGGCTCTATTGTCATATCAATTTATTCATTTCATATTAGATATCCAGCACTTTCAATACAGCGATCTCATCGCAACGATCCTGCTTTGGACAATGACGGCAATCGGCCCACACCTTCTCGGGGAAAATGCTCGTCTCTACCACTTCAAAGCCATTCTTTTTGAAAAAGGACACTTCATACGTCAGCGCCATCACTTTACGTAATTTGCGCTTGGCCGCATGCTCGATCAACGTATCGACGAGCTTAGAGCCAATGCCCTGCCCTTTATGTCCTTCAGAAATGCCCAGCGAGCGAATCTCGACCAGTTCTTCTCCAAGCTTACACAATGAGCCACAACCAACCAGCTCACCATCAATTTCAGCTACGACAAAATGCTCCAGTTGCCGATGCAGCGCCTCACGGGAACGCGGCAACATGATACCTCGCTCAGCATAACCTGCGATTAATTGATACAATGGTTCTACATCTTCGGGTACGGCTGCTCTGCAAGTTACTACAGCATACATGAATACGTTCCTCCTCGTTGCGGCGTTGCGGATCAGTCCTTGGGTATGTTCAGGGCTCCGTCTACCTCTTCGTTTATTTGTGCAATATTAATTTTGTAAACTCTGGATGAAGTGAATAACCAGCAATGTCATATCATTGTTAAATGAATACGTATAAATATACAACAGAGCAAATGAAAATTCAATAGAATTTGGAGAAAAATTTCGGTTAAATTTTCGAGTGGTTTTTTTGTGGCTGAAACCGCGCGGTATATGGGGAAAGTGTGGTTTTATTATGCTCGCTTTTGAAGTGGTTTTTTTGATTGATTGGTAGGTGAGTAGGAGTTAGTTCATACGGTTTAGAGTGTATTTTATACAGCAAGCGGATTGTTAACGTGATGGGGTGGATTGTAATATAGGTGATGGAGTTGGGTTGTTTTAATGTATGGAAGTAGGTGGGGAATTGGAATGAATGTGCAATGAAGATTCTCAGGCTCGGAAGAAGTACGATATTTTGCTCCGCAAAAATCCCTTTTTATTGAACCTCGTGTTAAAAAATCGCCAACACGATAAATCATCCTTTTCCCTTATTTCCTTGCCTTCGTTGTTTTATCGGTGGATTAAAGGAATTATTTAATCTCAAATCATTTATGTGCTTGGATATATAGTATTGATTTGAAATGAAGCTTGTATGCTGTATGTTCTGAATCGAATTTAATCTTCCATGCTCTTTATAGATTCCTCTTTAGATACTTATCCAGTGGGTATAGTAACCGGAGTATATTACATATATTTATTTATAAATCAAAGTTGGCTATATCGTTTTCGATAGATTAGAATCTTCATTTTCAGCTAATATGTAGATTCTAATAATTCTACTTGTAGCGCTTAGATTTTAACGGTTCTGCTCCTGTCTGCTGTCTCATGTCTTATTCGAGTAATTGAACTCCTATCCATTATCTTTTACAAACAGATTAGCTCTAATCGATCGTTTTATATCAACGCCATTATATTAGAAATATAGTTAACTAAACATAAAAAAGCGCTGCTCCTATATAAAGAACAGCGCCTGTACGTCATTGTTTTCGTAGTTTGTCATAAAGTAGTTTTCTATAAAATGATTTCTACTAAAAATAGTCGATCTTGTTTTTCAATATTCAGTGATGTCTGTTCGATAATCTTGGACTTCATATTTGGATCATCCTTAACTACACCTATAGAAGCAACTGGATATGCTTTGTCTCACCATGAAAGCATGAGCGGTTTAAGCGTGCTCCTGTACGAGACTACCTACGAATTCGCCGAATACGTCGTTGCCGAATAATAGGCCTTTTTCGCTCAGACGGTAGCCTGCTTCGGTTGGTTCGAGTAATCCGTCGCCCAGTAAACGGGTGATTTGTTTGTGGAATACGTCGTCCAGTTGTTGTCCGCCGAATTGTTGGGCAAAACGTGATTTGGATACGCCCTCTAGCATACGCAAGCCGACCATCATGAAGTCCTCCATCGCTTCATCGCGATCGATATCGGATGCGTCCAGTCTTGGTAAGCCGTTTGCTGCGGCCTCGTTGTAGGGATTTACGCCTTTGATGTTAATATGGCGTTTGCCATCTACGTAGCCATGTGCGCCAGCGCCCAGACCGTAATAGTCCTCATTGCGCCAGTACGTCATATTGTGGCGGCTGCCGAAGCCTGGTTTGGCAAAATTACTGATCTCATACTGCTCGTAGCCGGCTGCCTTCATCTTGTCCATCAGCAGCAGGTACATGTTCAGCTCCACTTCTTCATCGGGTAGCGGTAGCTGGTTTTTCTGGAACATGGTATGGAACAATGTGTTTTCCTCTACCTTCAGGCTATAGATCGAATAGTGTGGCAGATCCAGCTCCAAGGCACGGTCTACACTGTAAGAGAGCATATCAAGCGTCTGATTAGGCAATCCAAACATCAGGTCGATCGATAGATTGGTCAGGCCGACTTTGCGTGCATTTTCAAGGCTGCGGTATACATCGTCTGTATTGTGAATACGTCCGATGCCTGTCAGCAGCTCATTTTGAAATGCCTGTACGCCGAAGCTAACACGGTTCACACCGCCTGCCTTCATAATAGCAAGCTTGTCTGCATCCGTCGTTCCTGGATTCGCCTCCATCGTAAACTCAATATCGTCAGCCCAGTGTGGGAAATGACGACGCAGGCTTTGCAGGAAGTATTCCATCTCGTCATGCTTCAATACGGTTGGCGTACCTCCACCTACAAAGATTGTATCAATCACGCCCGATGGCTTCTGTGCCACCGTATATTCCATCTCACGATCCAGCGCCCGCAAATAGTCCATTACCGGCTGATCCTTTAGAACGTAAGAATTAAAGTCACAGTAAAAGCACTTGTTCGTGCAAAACGGAATGTGTACATATATTGCACGGGGCGCGTCTGTATTTATCAGTTGATTCATGACCGGTGTCCTCCCCGTCAGTCTATTATAAACCCGGCTCTTACCGGGGACTGTTCATTCTTATGATGATTACCTTACTTCATACACCTATACGAGATACATCTATACGAGTGGATCAGTATATCAATCCGTCAAAATATAATGTGATATCGATTTAACGTTTAATCCGCACAGGTGATGCCAACCCGCTATTCAACCTGCACGCTGGGCAATCTACCAACGACAAATGGACAAAAGGGAAAGCTCGTAGCCGAGCCTTCCCTGCATCATCCATCATCATGCCCGCTTGCACGCGCCCGATCATACACATCATGGTCACGTTCAAGCCAGCAGCATTGTACATAAAGCTAAACGACTCTAATCGTCGATACGCAGTACCGCCATAAACGCTTCCTGCGGAACCTCAACGTTACCGACTTGCTTCATGCGCTTTTTACCTTCTTTTTGTTTTTCCAGCAGCTTACGCTTACGGGAAATGTCACCGCCGTAACACTTGGCAAGGACGTTTTTACGCATCGCTTTAACCGTCTCACGCGCAACTACTTTCGTACCTACCGAGGCCTGGATCGGAATTTCAAACATTTGACGTGGAATCAGCTCGCGCAGCTTCTCACAGATAATGCGTCCGCGTTGGTACGCACGATCACGGTGAACGATAAAGGACAGTGCATCGACCTGTTCACCGTTAAGCAAAATATCCATTTTCGCCAGATTCGAACGGCGATAACCGGACAGCTCATAGTCAAATGAAGCATAACCCTTCGTGCTCGATTTGAGCTGATCAAAGAAGTCGTAGACGATCTCCGACAATGGAACCTGATACGTGATCGTTACACGCGTTGTATCGAGGTATTCCATATTGATGAACTCGCCGCGTTTACCCTGGCACAGCTCCATTACGGTTCCGACGTAGTCGTTTGGCACGATGATCGAAGCTTTTACATAAGGCTCCTCCACATACTCGATGCGACCGACTTCCGGATAGTTCGACGGGTTATCGATTACAACCACATCGCCGTTCGTGAGTGTAACATGGTAAATAACGCTTGGTGCTGTCGTGATCAGCGGAATGTTGAACTCACGCTCGATACGCTCCTGGATAACGTCCATATGAAGCAGACCGAGGAAGCCACAACGGAAGCCAAAGCCGAGCGCGCTCGATGATTCCGGCTCAAAGCTGAGCGAAGCATCGTTCAACTGTAGCTTTTCCAGCGCTTCACGCAGATCGATATAGTCGGACGATTCGATCGGATACAGACCGCAGTATACCATCGGGTTAATTTTACGATAACCTGGCAATGGCTCGGCTGTCGGGTTTTTCGCATCGGTAATCGTATCACCGACACGCGTATCGCCAACGGTTTTGATACCAGCAACGATAAAGCCAACATCGCCGACATTAAGCTCATCGACAATGGTCATGCGTGGCATAAATGCGCCGACTTCGATAACTTCGAATTCTTTGCCTGTTGCCATCATTTTGATTTTGGAGCCTGCTTTGATCTTGCCATCTACGATACGGGAATAAATGATGACGCCCTTGTACGGATCGTAGTGCGAGTCAAAGATGAGCGCTTTCAGCGGATTGGAAGGATCACCTGTTGGTGCAGGAACTTTTTGTACGACCTGCTCCAGAATCTCCTTAATACCGATCCCTGCTTTTGCAGATGCCAGTACCGCTTCACTTGCATCCAGACCGATAACATCTTCAACCTCTTGCTTTACCCGTTCAGGATCAGCACTTGGCAGGTCAATTTTGTTAATGACTGGCAAAATCTCCAGATTGTTATCCAGTGCCAGATACACGTTAGCGAGTGTCTGTGCCTCGATACCTTGCGCTGCATCGACAACGAGCAGTGCGCCTTCGCAGGCTGCCAGACTTCGGGATACTTCATACGTAAAGTCGACGTGCCCTGGTGTATCGATCAGATTGAGCAGATACTCCTCACCATCATCGGCCTTGTATGTCAAACGAACCGCTTGCAGTTTAATTGTAATTCCGCGTTCACGTTCGAGATCCATCTGATCGAGTACCTGCTCTTGCATCTCACGCGATGTGAGTGCACCTGTGTACTCTAAAATGCGGTCAGCCAGTGTGGACTTTCCGTGGTCAATATGCGCAATAATCGAGAAATTGCGAATCTTCTTCTGTCTTGCTGAAATATCAGTCATGCCTTACCCCCAACATAAGCCTGAAATATAATGCTGATGGTCCGGTCCTGTATGAAAGGTTAACCATTCCCATTAATCAATTCATTATAGCAGTTGGTCGTTGACCCAGCAATCCCATTGGAAGAAGGAAATAAAGTCGTTCACATTCTCCATACAATAGAAATCCAAATTACACCTCACGAATCATCCATACATGCTCAATTCCGTCCTCCATAAAAGGTACAGAAAAGATACGATAACCGAGCTTTTCATAAAATGGTGCTGCCTGACTTTGCCCGTGTAGCTGAAAGTGACGTAGCCCTTGCTTCTGTGCCTGTTGCTCCAGACCATCAATCAAAAATCTTCCCAGACCATACTGACGGAACTCTGGCAGCAGGCAGATTCGTTCCAGCTTGGCTGTACCGTCTACCAGTCGCCACCGTCCTGTGCCTGCCAGTTGTCCGTTGTAATAAACAAGCATATGCGTGCAGGCCGCATCCAAACGATCATAGTCATCAAACTCATCTTCTAGCGGCACACCCTGTTTCTCTACAAACACTTGCTGCCGGATATGCTTTGCCAGCTCTAGCTGTTCCATTGTGGTCACATGCTTTAATTCAGTTGTTGGATTCATTATGTTCTTCCTTCCCAGAGTAGTTGATGCCCTAACAAAAACAGTTTGCGTAAACGCCATGGTATAGAAATGATTTTATCCTACGCTATTTTTGTTGCAAATACAACATAAAGTATAACAAAATCGGATACTCGGGTGCGTAACGGTGTGGAATTAAAGCATTCAACGATTCTGAATACAAACGAGCAGCAATTTATATTGCAAAACTGAATATAACATGATAATATATTTAGAGTTGTGAGTCTTAACGATGATTCGTATATGCTTTACAGGAGGTGAATGTAATGCCTAACATTAAATCCGCGGTAAAACGTGTGAAAACTAGCGAAAAGCGTCGTGCACTGAACGCAGCTCAAAAGTCCGCTCTGCGTACTAGCGTAAAAGCTGCTGATTCTGCACTCGTGAATAACGATGTTGATGCTGCTAAAACAGCAGTTGCTGCTGCTTCCAAAAGCTTGGATAAAGCTGTAACTAAAGGTCACATCCACAAAAACGCAGCATCCCGTAAAAAATCCCGCCTGGCTAAGAAACTGAACGCACTTTCCAGCCAAGCGTAATGCTGCTTTTTCCGTAAACCCCTGATCGGCTTGCCGGTGAGGGGTTTATTTTGTTTATTTTTAATCGTCTACCAGCACCAGGTAGAGCACACCGAACAAAAAGCCTGCAAAGTAGACAACGGACGATGACTTTCACGCCGTTCTCTACCTTGCAGGCTTTTAGATTTATATAAAGATTTATATAATCCAGTACTATGGTATACATTAATATCCACTGAGGTCATCAGCCCATACAAACTTTCCTGCATTGCTGCCAACCTGCTTCTATTCTATACCATATATTTATACCACACACTCTATCCCTCTATCCGTTCAAGCACCCAGACGGAGCAAAAACATTTCCAGTCCCAGCACCTTGTCGATCGCTCCTGTTTTCATCTGGTAATCAAGTCGTGCCAGATGCGACAGAATCGAACGTAGCTTGGTTGCCTCGAATCGACGTGCCTGCTCGCCTGCAATTTTGACTGCATATGGATGCAGGCCTAGCTGCGAAGCGATCTGCTGCTGCGAATAGTTTTGCCCTGCCAGCTCTTTTACCTGTAGCATAATACGAAATTGGCGAGCGATGAGCGCGGCAATTTTAATCGGCTCCTCCCGCTGCTTGAGCAGATCATAAAAGATCGTGAGCGCTTTTTCCAGACGTACAGCGGCAATCTGCTCCACCAGAATGAACACATTTTGCTCGGTGCTACGCGCCACAAGCTTTTCGACATCCTGCTCGGTGATCGTACCGCCGCGTCCGGCATGCAGACAGAGCTTATCCATCTCTGTTGATAAAATGCCAAGCGTCGTCCCTGCCGCCTGCACAAGCGCCTCTGCGGCGGATTTGGAGCATTCGCATTCCTGCTTTTTGGCATGGCGAATGAGCCACGTTAATAGCTCATCTGCATTCATCGGCTGGAATGGAAGCAGACAGGCTTTGTTTTTGAGCGCCTTTACGACCTTTTTCCGTTCGTCCAGCTTTTCTGCGTTCACCCAGAACAGCAGGATTGAATAATCAACCGGCTCCTCGATATAACGCAGCAGCGCCTCTGCCCGGTGCTCGATTTTACCGTTATCCTTCCCAGCCGCCAGCACAGACGAATCACGGATAATGATAAGCTTGCGCGGCACCATAAACGGAATCTCCTCTGCATCCTCCAGCACCGTTTCCAGCGGCGTCTCTGACAGATCATAGCGAGCAAGTGCAAAGTCACGATGCTCCGGTTCGATCAGCTTTTGAATGGCAAAGTCTACAAATTCATTAATTCTGTATTTTTCTGCGCCATAACATACATAGATTGACGCAGGATTATTATTTTGAATATCCTTACTTGCTGTTTTCAAATCCATACCGTGTGCCCCCTGACTTCAATACATTTATTGTAACGGAAAATAGAGAAGCCGGAAAGTAGCTCACATAACAGCAAAGGACTTCCCAAGTATATTCACTCAGGAAGTCCTCTACTTCAGCAATATGCTGTATTTTTGATGAACGGATGCCAGAAACACACAGTTACTGGTGCTGCTCGGCTTCGACGCGTTCATTCGTTTCCATACCGTTACAGGTTCCCTGGAACTTCTAAGCACTGCGAAACTTAGTTGCCCACTGTAATCTTGTACGTCTTGTTAATGCCATTTTCGTTCACCTGGTACGTAAATTCTTTGCCGTCGTCAGACCATTTGCCGGCGATCCACGTTCCTTTTAATGGGATCGAGGATACGACACTGCGGCCGTTAACGTTATCGGCAGCGATACTATCCAGGCGAAGCGTGTTGTTCGTTGTCAGAACTACAGTATAGTCCTGCGACGGTGATTTCCATTCCTGCTCCGTTTTGATCGAGTTCACACTTGCTGAACTCGAGCCCGCACTGTTCGTTCCAGCCGAACCTGGAGTGGATGGTGCATCTGTCGATGGTGTGTTCGTTCCAGAAGTCGACGGTGTACTTTCCGGTGCAATCTGATTCGGTTGACCATCTGACGGTGTCAGTGTTGAAGAATCGGTAGAGCCAGTCGCCTCGCCTGAATTGTTCGTAGATTCAGGGTTCGTTGTATCCGGTTCCGATGGCTGTGTAGTCAACGAGCGCGCTTTGTCTGAACCATCATTACCCGAGTTAGCAGTAGAAGATCCTTTATCTGTCTGCTTGTCCGATGTAGTGCCCGCTGTGCCGCCCTTGTCCTTAGAAGACGAATTGCCGCTATCAGTCGTTGATGGAACCCCGCCACGGTTACCCGAAGCTGGTGCTTGCTGCTGATTATCACTGCTGTTCGACTCACTTTGCGGAGGAGTCGTCTTCGTACTGTTCTCCTGCTGCTGATCCGATTTGGTGCTATCAGTGCTAGGAGTATCTGTCGATTTGTTTCCGTCAGAAGGCTCATTGGATGAACTTTCTGCGTCCGTTGCATTGGACGGGTCCTTTTTGGTATCCTGCGACTTATCGGTAGAGTCCGAAGCTTCAGGTGAAGAACTTTGTTCAGGATTTGTAGTTGGGCTATCCTTTTGACCGATGCTGCCTGTCTCGCTATAACGATAAGGCGATGCTTCCGGTCCTGCGTCAGTAAGCGTCTTAGGCTCATAGCTGGCGATGGAAATACCGAGCACAACGCCTGCTGCGACGATCCCCCCGATCGTGCGCACAGGCAATCGATCACGCCAGTTGCCACGCTGACGACGACGTTCAGACACTTCATCAACCTCTGGCTTTTGCCGTTCCATGATGCCGATCTCGGCTGCACTATCCGTACGGCGCTGAGCATCAAGCTCATCCAACTGAGGCAATATCGCATCCACAAGACTGTATCTCGGTTTCACATCCGGCAGCTTTTCCAGACGCAGCGATAATGCAGTCATGATGCGAAAAGTTTCGGCTGCATCCGGGTGCTCATCCATATAGCGGAACAACTCCTTGGTATCTTCTCCATTCAAGTCCCCGTCCAAATAGCGGCTCATCCATTCTTCCGCTACTTCACGTTTCATCCAATCAATCCTCCTTTCTCATAGTCCGCTAGCAGACTTTGTAGTTGTTGGCGGGCGCGAAATAAATACGATTTAACTGTGTTCAAAGGTAAATCCAGGCAGTCCGCGATTTCATTGTAGGAAAGATCCTGAATATAGCGCAGTACAATCACGGTGCGGTGGTGCTCCGGTAGCTGGTTAATAGCCTCCCTTACATCGCTGGAGGTATACGCCCGCATAACCTCATGCTCCACATCATCGTGACCTTCAAACACCATCTCGTGCTCCTCAATTGAAACCGTCGGTTTGTTGCGACGGAATTTATCAATACAGATATTCGTAACGATCCGCTGCACCCAGGTTTTAAATTGAGCTTTTTCTTCGTAGGAACCAATTTTGGTATAGATGCGAATTAACGCTTCCTGAGCTGCATCCAGAGCATCTTGTTCATTGTTCAAAATGTAGTAAGCTGTTTTGTACACATGATGTTCTATCTCTCTTAATAGGGTGATTAGAGCATCCCGGTCTCCCTCTTGGGCGGCCTTGATGAGTCCCTGCTCCACCACGGAGGATCCCCCTCTCCTTACAACTTCTAGACGCAAGACGCGTCCGGATTGTTGCAGTCTTTGTTAAATTAATTTCATTATTATTGTTTAAACTCGGAAAGTGCTGTAAATCGCTTTACAAACACTTACCCTATGTAGAAATCATACGAATCCGGGATGCTTTTGGACTACTATGCGGGCGACATCGAGCCGGGTCATATGCGAAAACAAATCATAGCTGTACTTAGGATACCAAAAACCGCTGTATCCGTCATCTTCTGGCTCGCTTGCTTGTCTGGCTGAGTTCGCGTTATGCAGGTGTTTTGTACATTACGCTTCATCTTCTATATCGACAGTATGCTATGAAGCGGTAATAAAAGCTTGTGCAAACAATACGTATCTATGGATATATGTGACTTTGTTTTCCTTTAAGAGGCACGGCTATTTATCATACCGGAGCATAGGAAAGCTTATGCTTGAGCGAAGTGCCTCTGTCTGAAAATAGAGCAACACAATAGGCAGCAGTCACTTATACATTATTGAACGACCAGTATGATGTGGTGCAGGATGTAATGCAGATATAGTTAATACAAGCGCTGCAATGAGAATTAGATATTATTGTATAGGCTTGGACCCTTCAAACATAGATCGCATCCTCATCTGACCCGCCGAATCAATGCGAAGTTGAATTTCACCTTGCCGATCGGTGCGTGCGATAGCAGATTGTATAGCAGCAAGACGATCCAGCACTTCTTCTTTAGGATGACCATAGCGATTGTTCACACCGGCTGAGATAACCGATAATCGGGGTTGCCAGTAAGCAAGCCATGCGGCTGAGGTAGAGGTTTTGCTGCCGTGATGACCTACTTTTAACACATCAATAGGTGTAGACCATAGAGATAGATCCAGCATCGCAATAGCCTGTTCAGTCGCATTGGAAGAAGGTGTATGCTGAACGGTGTCGATATGATCCGTATGTACAGAGCTACTATTTACTGCTTGCTTATCCTTTCCATCAGCAGTTCCGTTTGCCTGCTGCTCCTGTAATTCATTTAATATCGATTGCTCCTCTGTAGTGTCTGCGTCTCCAGTGAATAGAATATGTCTGCCATTCAACGTTAACATGAACACCAGTGAGTATAGATTTTGATCTTCACGTATGGGCAATGGTGCTGGCGTTAGCGTTTGTTGCTGTATAGTCGCTTGGCTCTCTGTTATCGCTGTAGAGTGCGCTACTGCCGATTGCGAAGATGAAGAAGCCGGCGCCAAAAAGTCAAGCCTTGTCGCCCAATCCGGCTGCATAGTCATACCAGCAGTTGGAGCATACATCGGAATCCTTTTATCCAGCAGAAGTCGGATCATATCATCGCGCTGATGGTTATCCGGCATCGTGCCATTAAACAGGAATTGACGCACCGGTATAGATTCGATTACTGCTTGCAGTCCACCTACATGATCCTGATCCCAGTGTGTAGCAATCACCGCATCAAGCTCATGCACACCTCGTTTTTTCAGCAACGGTACGAGTAGTTTATTTCCCACTTCATACGGCTGCTTACGCTGCCGCCATTCCTGACCCGGTTGCTGAAAATTCACTGTACCCCCACCATCGACCAAAATATGCTTACCCGTCGGCGTTGTGATCAGAATGCTATCTCCCTGACCGATATCCAGAAACTGCACTATACCATCCCTACCATAATGCGGTGAATGATACCAGTAATTGAGCAATAGCAGCAAGCCCAGCAGTAGCAGGGGGATCGACCTTAATCGACGCCGCGTCCAACGGAGACGCCAGTGTAATCCGCGTCGTGCATATAGCTTCCAAAATGAGATTGAACGTTGTTGGGCATGCCCTTTTATGAAGCCAGTCTTCATTTCTATTAGAGGTGCAGTATGCATATGAGCATGAGCATGAGCATGAGTATGAGTATGAGTATGAGTATGAGTATGAGTATGAGTATGAGTATGAGTATGAGCAAGGGTATTCTTATTACTGGATGAGTATAACGGATCATCTCGATGCTGCTCTATCCATTGCTGTATATCACGCATCCATCGCAAAACGACATACAACAAGCCATAATAGCCAAGGATGAACCATAACGCCGGTGATGCCCAGATCGTTAGCATGCCTGGCATCGCGTCCAACCTATCGACAAACCAGAAGCACCACCGATTCACCCAGGACACACAGCTACCCAGCCATATCCCCGCAGGCATCCATATATAACTACAGACAAGCGCAATGGTGCCCACTGGCAATACGAGCAGACCCGAGACGGGAACAAGTAGCAAATTAGCTATAAAGGAAAGTAAGGAAAACTGATTAAAATAATAAATCGTCAATGGAAATGAGAGCAATTGCGCTACCAGTGTGACAGCTATAGCCGAACGGATACGAACCGGAAGCCGCACCAGTAGTGCATGTATTAGAGGCACGTAAATAATAAGTCCAGCCGTTACAGCAAAAGATAACTGGAAGCTCACATCCAGCAAATAATAAGGCTCATATAGAAGCATCATCCAGCCAACCAGACATAGGATATGCAGTCCATCTTTAAGCAAACCGCGACTTGCCAGATACAAGCCAATCATCCCCATTAGCCCTGCTCGAATCGCAGATGGAGAAGCGCCAGTTAACAGGACATACAATGGTAATAGTATCATCACGATCAGACATGCGCTTTCTTTGGTAAGTCCTATTTTTCGTAATAGCCATAATAGTAGACCGACATAGATCGCAATATGCAAGCCAGAAATCGCCAGAATATGGGTTAAGCCCAACCTTGAAAAGGCAGCAAATGATTCTGGATCGATATCAGATGCATCGCCGATTAACAGACCTTTCATATAGCCTTGATCTGCTGCCCAGAAGATGTGCGCAATCTGTGCTCCTAGCTGCGCTCGCACATGATCATTCCAGCGTAGCATCGAAAACTTTTGTGCCGACCATATCGATAAAGGCAGCTCTGCCGGACGCAACGAATCGGCTCCAGCCGCTTCCAGCATCCAGTGGATACGCTGCTTACGCAAATAGTCCCGATAATCAAATGCACCAAAATTACGCGCCACTCCCGGCTCTTTCCAGCTTCCCGTCACCGTAATTCGATCCCCGCGTTGCCAGCTTTCAGCAAGCTCAAGCTCCTGCTCATGAGCAAGCTTCAGTTGAACCATAATCCGTTCATGCTTTTGTAAAAGGACAGGTTGCTTGCTATGATCTGGCGACTCCAGCGAAGCAGCTTGTGTAGCTGCTGGATCAAAGGACTGCAATCGATATCCTTCCAATGGAAAACGGACTCGATCTCCATCGATAGTTATACTGCCTGCAATTACGCCTGTTACTTCCGTCTGTACTGCAATAAGGCTCGCCTCAGATTGATGCATGATATCGGGGATCTGACTTGTGTTACGTGCATCATTCCAATGCCAGTAAGCTGCCGCTACAATAAACACGATCATGATAAGCAGTATAGATCGCATCATGGTCAAAGGCATCTGCACCGAAACTTGCATAGCAGGTAAATGAAACGAATGACGCGCTAACAAATATAAAATCACACCACCTAGTCCGGTTAAACTGACAAGCCCCCACCATAAAAACCAGAACGAGCTACCCGGTAACAAAGCTGCACATGCGTTACCTGCCATCCATGTCACGCTGAGAACGACGAGTGGACGTGTTTGCATCATCGTTCTGTGCTCATAAACGCTGTATTTTGATTCACTGTTTTACGATGTATTTGTCTGATGGGGTTATCCTTTTCTATCGTATTCATCCTGCTCATTGTTACTTCATGCCTCCTGGGTTTTGTTATTTAGCTGATATGCCTCGGTCTGACTGTGATGCTCTGGTCTAACTATGGACACCTGGGTCTGATTAGAGATGCTTCGATCTGACCATAAAGCCAGGCTTGGTCTACTCCACACCGATGTATGTATGCTCATCATGAATTTGCTATTTTGAAGAAAATAAACCACAAAAAACCGTTATCTCTCAGCGATCGGTGCGGCAAAGCACGCAAATCGCTGTATGAAATAACGGTTCTTCCATTATACCTATCGATTGCAATTATGTTCTAAACACGTAGATAACATTGGAATGACATGATTTGAATTAGATGATTTGAAGGCTGAGCATTCACATGTTATCAAATGCATTTTACGGAATCTCATAAGCCACTGTCTCACGCGGGGGTTCATACGCCTGGATCTGGCGGAAAACGATTCCCTTTTGTCCCATCATCTCATGCACTTTGTCGCTATCCTTCGGATAGCTGCGGTGGTACACAATTTCGATGACACCGCTATTCGCGAGCATATTTGCACAAGTCCAGCATGGCTCATCTGTAACATACACCGTGGAGCCTTCGCGATCAGCGCGATCGGTGAACAGCAGCAGATTTTGCTCCGCATGAATAGTACGGATACAGCGCTGCTTTTTGACCATCGTTTCTACACCATCTACCCGTACGATTTCTACGGCTTCTGAGATCATACAGCCTGCTTCCGAACAGTCCGGTACACCCATCGGTGCACCGTTATAGGCGGTACCAAGCAGCTTTTTTCCCTGTACGAGTACAGCTCCTACATGCCTTCTTGGGCAACGTGAACGAGTAGATACCATATGAGCGATATCCATAAAATAAGTGTCCCAATCTTTGCGCATTTATGCTTCCCCCTCTATCATTACAGCTTTACATACGGCAGCATTTTGGCCAGCATTTTACTGCCAATCCCCTTTACACGATCCAGTTCATTCACATGACGAAATGGACCATGTGTACGGCGATAATCGATGATCGCCTGTGCCTTTTTCTCTCCAATGCCCGGTAGCTCAGTAAGCTCAGTCAGTCCGGCATCATTAATGCTGATTTTACCATCTTGCACTGGAGCTGGAGAAGTATGCGTTTCATCGGTGACCGTCGTCGCATTCGCCGGGTTGCTTGTCGCCTTCGTGTCTGTTGAATGTTCATTACGTTCTATCATAGCACTATTTGTTGCTTGCTTCTCGTTAGCGGGTGTCGGGTCGCTGCCGGATGTAGACTCGGTAGTAACACCAGACACATTCATTTGCTTGCTATGTTGATTGTTCTCCGTTGTCGCTACATTTTCCTGCACCGATACTGCAGCACGATCATTCCATGACTGCCACTGTGCTTCCTTTTCCGGTGAACTCACCAGTCCGGCAACGATCAATCCCGCTCCTAACGTTGCCAGTACTGCCATACTTGCTAGTATGCCTCGTTTCATCGTATAACCTCCTATGTATGGAGAAAGGCTTACCCTTTCTACGCCAAATTTATTTGTATGCTTATGTTCCAAACTTATTGTTCTACAGCACAGTGAATGGCTCTACACCCACTTAACGGATTGCATGGATTCAAACATTCCAATGGAGCGCTACGCGAATGCTTATGTATATAAAACAACGCTCCGACCATCATCAGATAGTCGGAGCGTCAAGTGCTGCTTTCACTTTGGAGTGCTCTATTTATGCGATTATGAAAGGAAGCAATAAACAAATGAATGCAACTGCGCCTTTACATCAAATTCAGGTTTAAGCTTTAGTTCGCAACGATGTTTACGAGCTTGCCTGGTACAGCCACCACTTTACGTACGGTTTTGCCTTCGATTGCTTTTTGCACCGTTTCCAGCGACAGCGCGAATTGTTCCAATGCTTTGGCATCCATATCCTTCGCCACATTGGCACGCTGTACGATTTTACCTGTAATCTGGATAACGATCTCCACTTCGGATTCTGTTGTCCATGCTTCGTCGTGTGCAGGCCACTCTTGATACGTAATACTTCCTTCATGACCGAGACGTGTCCACAGCTCTTCGGCAATATGCGGTGCCAGCGGGGACAACAACTGAACAAAGTTTTCCATCGCTTGACGCGGCAGCTCTTCTACTTTATAAGCCTCATTAGTGAAGATCATCAGTTGACTGATCGCTGTGTTAAAGCGCAATGCTTCCATATCTTCGCTGACTTTTTTGATCGTTTTGTGCCATGTACGCTTGAACGCATCGTCGCCACCGTTATCGACGATTTTCGGATTCAAGCTACCGTCTTCGCTGATGAACAGACGCCATACACGTCCGAGGAAGCGATACATCCCTTCAACGCCATTTTCGTTCCACGGCTTCGTTGCTTCCAGTGGCCCCATAAACATTTCATACAGACGCAGTGTATCTGCACCGTACTCGTTTACGATATCATCTGGATTGATGACGTTACCGCGTGATTTACTCATTTTCTCATTGTTCGTACCGAGAATCATGCCCTGGTTGACCAGCTTGTGGAATGGCTCCTTCGTATGAACCACACCGATATCGTACAGCACTTTATGCCAGAAGCGTGCATACAGCAAGTGAAGTACAGCGTGCTCTGCACCGCCGATATACAGATCTACTGGCAACCAGTAGTCCAGCTTCTCCTTGGAGCACAGCTCCTGATCGTTCTTCGGATCGATATAACGCAGGTAATACCAGCAGCTACCCGCCCATTGTGGCATCGTGTTCGTCTCGCGACGTGCTTTCATACCGGTTTCTGGATCGATCGTGTTTACCCAGTCCGTTGCGTTCGCCAGCGGCGACTCACCTGTACCGGAAGGCTTGATTTCGTCCAGATCAGGCAACAACAGCGGCAAGCTTTCTTCTGGAACTGGCTTGATTGTACCATCTTCCAGATGCAGAATTGGAATGGGCTCGCCCCAGTAGCGTTGACGGCTGAACAGCCAGTCGCGCAGACGGTAGGTCGTTTTGCCTTCGCCTTTACCGTGTTGCTCCAGCCATTCGATCATGGCCGGGATCGCTTGCTCAGTTGTCATGCCATCCAGCATACCGGAGTTCACATGCTTCCCTTCGCCAGTGTAAGCTTCTTTCGTCACATCGCCGCCTTCAACCACTTCGATGATCGGCAGCTCGAATTTCTGTGCAAACTCCCAGTCGCGTGTATCATGACCAGGAACCGCCATAATTGCTCCTGTACCATAAGCAGCCAGTACATAGTCAGCGATCCAGATTGGCAGCTTCTCCCCATTGACCGGATTGATCGCATAAGCGCCAGTGAATACGCCTGTTTTATCCTTGTTCAGGTCAGTACGCTCCAGATCGCTTTTGTGCGAAGCCTTCTCCTGATACGCTTTGATCGCTTCTTGTTGATCTGCTGTAACGATTTTCTCCACCAGTGCATGCTCTGGTGCAAGTACGCAGTAAGTCGCACCGAACAATGTATCCGGGCGAGTGGTGAACACGCGAATCTGCTCGTCACTGCCTTCGATATCGAACGTTACTTCAGCACCAGTCGATTTGCCGATCCAGTTACGCTGCATATCCTTGATGCTTTCCGCCCAATCCAATTCTTCCAGATCATCCAGCAGGCGATCCGCATATTCGGTAATTTTCAGCATCCATTGACGCATCGGACGGCGAATAACCGGATGTCCACCACGTTCACTTTTGCCATCGATTACTTCTTCGTTTGCAAGCACTGTACCGAGTGCAGGACACCAGTTCACCGGAATTTCAGCGATGTAAGCCAGGCCTTTTTTGTACAATTGCAGGAAAATCCACTGTGTCCATTTATAATAATCCGGGTCTGTCGTACTAATCTCGCGCTCCCAATCGTAGGAGAAACCGAGAGATTTGATCTGACGGCGGAAGTTGTTCACGTTTTGCTGGGTAAAGTCACGCGGATGACCGCCCTTGTCAATCGCATATTGCTCTGCTGGCAGACCGAATGCATCCCAACCCATTGGATGCAGTACGTTAAAGCCTTTCATTCGTTTGTAACGGGAAACGATATCGGTCGCTGTGTAGCCCTCAGGGTGACCTACGTGCAGACCTGCTCCCGACGGATAAGGAAACATGTCGAGTGCATAAAACTTCGGCTTACTCGTCTCATCCTCGGTTTTAAAAGTTTTGTTTTCTTCCCAGTAGCCTTGCCACTTCGGTTCAATCTCCTGCGGGCGGTAACCCTGTGGAGCTGCATGATTATCTGTCGTCATACATGTTCCTCCTTCAAAATAATGTAAGTATGGTCGTTGCGGCGACCCTGTATACCGTACGTGCACGGTGCGTAAGCCATAAAAAAGCCCCTCATCCCCAGCGTAATAATCGCTAGGGACGAGAGGCTGTTCTCGCGGTACCACCCTAGTTAGCGAACAGGTATGCTTCACCATTCACTCACTTAGTTGCCTGATAACGGCAGGAAGCCGATGCGGTTTGGATAGACTGCACTGCTGTATGCTCATACAGTATGCTATACCCTTTCTTGCCGCATATCTCCAAGGCGAGTTCATACCCGTATCATATCGGCTTCCACCAACCGCCGACTCTCTATGAATGCTTACCGGTACTACTATTCCTTTTCACTGAGTATTACGTATGTCCAGACATTGCTTGCCCGGTTGTAACAATGTTTTTATTGTAAAAAAGTTAACGGGTAAAGTCAATGGAAGAAATGTGACTGGATGGCTTGCTTACTCCGATACATCCACATCACCAGAGCTTGTATTGATCGTCAAATGATACTTCGGCTCGCCCTGTCCCTTTGTACCAAGTGTGCTGTGATCAGAACGATCCTGAAACTGCATCCCATCAATATCGATGTCTGGCGTTCCTGAGCTGCTGTTGGATTGAATCTGTAAGGAATCGGTGTTGCCTGTCAGCTTCGCCTCGACGTCACCACTCGATGTGGTCAATTGAACATTCGTAGTCAGCTCATTTTGAACATAATCAATATCACCGGAGGATGTTTCCAACTGAGATTGCTGTCCATGTAACTGCTCAGAATCGATATCGCCGCTTGTTGTTTGCCATTTGGCGTGATTCATTGTATTCGTACGAGCAGTAATATCACCGCTGCTCGTCGTGACTGTTGCTTGATCAGAAATCTGCAATCCATTCAGATGCTGATCACCAGAGCTGGATTGTACATTCAATGTACGCGCTTTAATATCACTGAGCGTAATATCACCGGAGGATGTTTTGACGGTCATTTGATCCCAATCCTTCTGCGGAACCGTCACTTTTAACGTGGTGCCTTCATCCCACATTTGCAAATCAAGCATACTACTCGCTGCATTCAATTGAATCCGGGCAGTCTGTCCCTCCTGCATAACATTAAACTGATAGCCGTTTGTGGAGCCATTTCCAGCCAATACAGCTACAATATCATCCTGTCCACCGGGTATAACTTCAATATCGTCTGCCGTCGTCTCAATGTCCAGATTCGTAATGCCAGAAGCGGATAATGTCTTTTGCCTCTCGACCTGTGCTTCAGCTTGATGAGACCCGGATAGGCGATTGTAGGCCAGAACAGCGATAACGACCATCACAGCGATCATAATCGTAAGCGCTGCATATTTATTGAGCTTCAACGTTAGTCATCCCCTTTTTATTATGTACTGTTGCCAGGTGATCCAGCCGATCTATTGATTTCCAATTTATAGTTTGATTCTATATCAGTTTACATGAGTGTGGAGCAATTTTACAGTTTATTCCTACCCAACATACAGTTATGCGCATGCGCCGATTAGCCTCATTTTGCTCAATAATTTATGAAAAATTACTGTAAGTCCGTTGTACAATGAACAGGAACAGTCTATCATTATGTAACAATGCAGGATGGCACGAACGAAAGGAGTGACGGCGATGTCGACGTATACAGAACAGACGGACGGTACATTTAAAACAGTCTGCTCATTGGACTGCCCGGATCAGTGTGGTCTACTGGTTCATAAGGAAAATGGTAAAATTGTCAAAATCGCTGGTGATCCGGAGCATCCGGTCACACGCGGCAATATATGCAATAAGGTTCGCCATATGGCAGAACGCATTTATGACGAGAAAAGGCTCACTCACCCACTCAAACGAGTCGGTCCGAAAGGCAGTCGCCAGTTCGAGCGTATTAGCTGGGAAGAAGCGATTGAAACGATTACGACCCGCTGGAAAGCGCTCATTGCTGAGCATGGACCGGAGAGCATATTGCCATATAGCTTTTATGGCAATATGGGCAATATTAATGCAGAAGGGATGGATCGTCGCTTCTTTCATCGTATGGGCTCCAGCCAGCTAGAGCGTACGATCTGTACAGCCGCAGGCGGCGCTGGCTTTAAGCATACCGTTGGTGGTAGTATTGGCGCTGACCCTGAGGATACCGTGCATACGAAGCTGTTTATTTTCTGGGGCATTAATGCGGTAAGCACGAATATGCACCAGATTACACTTGCCCAGCAGGCACGTAAGCAGGGTGCCAAAATCGTCGTTATCGATGCACATAAAAATCAAACCGGGCGTCTGGCAGACTGGTTTATTCCGGTATTACCTGGTACGGATACAGCGCTGGCACTGGGACTTATGCATATTTTGTTCGCTGAACAGCGCGTAGACGAAAGCTTTTTACAACAGCATACCGTTGGTCATGAGGAGCTGCGCCAGCATGTGAAGGCCTATGATCCGGCTATGGTATCTGCCATTACAGGTGTACCGGTGGACGATCTGTACAAGCTTGCTCGGATGTATCATGAAACGACGCCTGCACTTATCCGTATCGGTAATGGTCTACAGCACCATGATAATGGCGGGATGAATACACGCGCGATCACCTGTCTGTCAGTACTGACCGGACAATGGCTCGTTGCTGGCGGCGGTGCAATCCGCTCTAATTCTGCCTACCTGTCCTTTAACAGTGAAGCATTACAGCGTCCTGATCTGCTCTCCAAGCGCAATACACGCTCCTTTAATATGAATCAGCTTGGACGTGTGCTGGCGATGAAAGAGCAGCCTGTGCATTCGCTATATGTGTACAGCAGTAATCCTGCCGTCGTCACACCAAAGGCGGGTCAAGTACGCGAAGGGCTCGCCCGTGAAGATCTGTTTACGGTCGTTCACGATCTGTTCCTAACGGAAACGGCTGCCTATGCAGATATCGTATTGCCAGCTACCTCAGCGTTTGAAAATCATGATTTTTACACCTCGTACTGGCATCTGTACATGCAGATTGCCGAGCCTGTGATTGAGACATATGGGGAGAGTAAATCCAATACCGAGGTCTTCCGTCTGCTTGCGGCGGCTATGGGCTATGAAGAGCAAGCGTTGCAGGATAGCGATGAAGAGCTGATTCGGCAGGCGCTGGATCACCCGACTAATCCGGGCTTGCAAAATATTAGCTATGAAGCCCTGCTGGAGCACAAATATATTAAGGCACATCGTCCATACATTTACCCGGACCGCCTGGAAACACCAAGCGGCAAGGTCGAGCTGTATTCCAGCACACTGGAACGCATGGGTCTGCCTCCGCTGCCTACCTATGTGCCGCTAAAAGAGCAGGACGACGAAGGTTATTTGTACATTCCGGGACCGGCGCATAACTATCTGAATTCCACCTTCTCTAACAATGCTAAGCATGCTGGTATGGAAAAAGCACCACGTCTGTATATGAATACAGCGGATGCCCAGCAGCAAGGGATCATCGATGGGGACTGGGTGACCATTTCGAATAGCAATGGCTCCTGTGAGCTGATGGCATCTGTTGGGGAAACCGTGTTGCCGGGTGTGGTCGTTAGTCAGGGATTATGGGCGGATACAAGCGATAACAAGCCTGCCCATCTGGTGAATGCACTCACCCCGGATCGTCTGTCCGATATGGGCGGAGGTGCTACCTTCTTCTCCAGCCGTGTGCAGGTAGAGAAGCGCAGCGATGTGAGCAGTGCAGCAGCCATTGAAGTGTCTGCATCACGATAATCAAAATACATTTAAACGCCATTGATCCATTAATGAGAGTGCATCAATGGAAGTAGATCAATAAAAATAGCCCTCCTTCTGTTCATCATCGAAGGAGGGCTATTTTGATAAATGATAATTCTATTCGGTGTGCCTGTGCTGAACGAACAATACTCTATTCCGCTTATTACACTGCCTTCAAATCGGTTGATAGACATACCCGGTTACGCCCATGCTCTTTGGCATAGTAGAGCGCCCGGTCAGCTTCCTGAAACATCTGCTTTGGCGATTGTTGTGGATACAGACTCACTCCAATCGACACCGTCAATTGTAGCTGATCTCCGCCATCCAATCGGAATACATGCTGTGCTATTCGTTCGCGTACTTGCTCTGCCATATGAATCACATCGTATTGTGTACTGAGATTCAAAATAGCTGCAAATTCCTCGCCGCCTTTACGTGCACAATAGCCATGCTGCCTTACTGTATCATTGAGCAGTTGTGCCACCTGCACAAGCACAATATCACCATTCAAGTGACCATATTGATCATTCACATGCTTAAAATGATCGATATCGACGACAAGCAGAGCAAAGGATTCCTTCTTCTCTTCTGCCTGCTCGGTAGTTAGACGAAACATTCGGTCAAACGAACGTGGATTGTACAGCTTTGTTAGAAAATCGTGATTAGCCGCATCTCGCATCACCATCAGATTGTCATCCGCACGCCGTAAATACCAGATAATATAATACGCAAACAGCCCTGCAAGCATGAAAAATAAACCAAACATAGCGTGCAGTGTATACGCGCGAAGCAGAGCGCCAACAATCGTGACCGCAATCAGATAGATCAATAAGGCTCCAATCAGCGCACGCACCCATACCCATAGCGATACACGTTTACCATAGCGCATCATTGTAGCAGCAAGTATATACGTACATATAATATTCGAGAAACCGATCCACGAGCTAAACTGAAAGGACCCGATAAACAGTCGATACACGCCCATAATGATCGCTGCAATCAAGCCTGCCCAGCCCCCACCATAATAAACAGAGAACAATATAGCAAGCTGCCTGAAATCAACAATCAGTGAGTTACCTGCGCTATGAATATTGATCGAAAAATAAGTCATCATCGCAGCCCCGATCAATCCACTAAACACACCGCTAATCAAAGGCGTACCCCATCTGGTTTTCCCCAGCTTTCGATCCACCAGCTTTAAGATCAAATTGCCGAAAAACAGAGCGGTGGTTAAAAAAGTTAAATTGTTAAACAGCGTTTGGATAATCGTATGCATGAATGTCCACCCTATTCGTTATAGTAGAGTGCAATCTCTGAACTATCATGAATTGCAAACTAGCCTGTGAGTTACCTTGATGTTGATTTTAATTCATCATCTAAATATAAGGTATGTATACTCCAATATATCGGTAAATATGTTTAAAATTAAAGATTGACATGTGAAAAAAAACTCCTTTAAGAGCCTGGAGCTACATTTATCGCTGGGATGGATTGGGTTGAGGTGGGGATAAGTACAACCACTCCAGCCCAGCAACATAAGGGCGACCTCCGGTTAAGCCGGGATACCTCGAATGTGGAGAAAGATGGCGTATCCCGGCTTAAAGGTCGGTCTTTTGGCATCGTTCCCGGTTTTCCGTTCCGTGCCTGTTGTGATAATGAACACTCTCACCTTTGTACATTCACTTCAAAAACTGTACCCACAACAATCACCGGAAGCTCACAACAAAACACAACTCATTTTACCGCAACAAAAAACAGCCGTGCTGCTTCTTCCCCCGGTTCATTCCATGTAAAATCAGCATAACATTTCACATCGCGAAAGCCTGCCTTATATAGCTCTGTACTTAGCCATTCCTGTTCATACGAACGCTGTACATGAACTTCTTCAAACCGTTCGTACAGTGAATTTTGCTCCTCACCAGCACGGGCAAATATCGTCAGATGGTGCTCAATCTCCGTGCGAACTGCATCATATTCGCATGTCCACAAATACGATACCGAGCGGTCATCCAGCATGAACGGTTGTTCCTCATCATAACGGCGCAGCGTGTTCGGATGATGCACATCGAAAATAAAGGTGCCACCTGCCTTCAAGCCGCGATGAGTCGCTTGAAATGTACGGATGACATCCTCCGGCTCGGTTAGATAGTTCACGCAATCGCAGAAAGAGATGACGCTATCGACCTGCTCTGCCAGCTCCCAATCGGTCATATTTTGACAGATCCACTGTACCTGTCCATCCTGAAATAAGCGATGCCCCTGTGGCGTCGACTCCATTTTGTCGCGTGCAATAGATAGCATATCCGAGGATAGATCGATTCCGGTCATACGAAAGCCCGCATTGACCAGCGGAATCGTAATACTTCCTGTACCACAGCCAAGCTCGGCCACCTGACGCGGCATCCCATATTTATCCCACACCTCACGCACAAAGCGCAGCCAATCCGGATAGGGCATATCGTCCATTAATTCATCGTATACATAAGCAAACTTGCGATATGACACTGCTTCAACCGTCCTTTCCTATTACCAATGTAGGCGCTTTACCTAGACAAACAGCGCTGCATATAAAAACAGAAAGGCAAGAACGCAACCTAAGCCGTTCTTGCCTTTCCGTTTGACTTGACTATGATACAATGCAATGAATAATCAGGCTTGACCGTCACGATTCATTTCATCACTCTGTGGCTTTGCATCGGATGCTGTTGCACTGCTGCCTGCAGCAAGACGCGTCCAGTTCTGATCCTGTACGACTACGCCTTCCTTCAGCAGCTTGCCAAGCGCACGTTTGAATGCAGCTTTACTAATGCCAAAGCGCTGCTTGATCACATCCGGTGGTGTGCGATCCGAATACGGCATTGCCTTATCTTCACGCTCATTAATAAATGCGAGCAAACGCTCTGCATCCTGATCGCGACCGACTTCTTTACGTTGCAGCATAGACAGATTAACCCGTCCATCCTCACGCACCTGAGTTACACGCACACTTACCTTTTCACCGAGACGCAGCATGCGGCTACGCTCATTCTGATGAATTAGACCGATGGCACCAAAGCCAAGTACGCCGCCTTCGATCAGCACAAAGCTACCCATTTGCAGCGGCTTGTACACAAGCGCATCGACCCATTCGTTCATCCAGCTAGATGGCGCATGAAAGACATGCTCTGCCAGCTCTTCTTCGCCTGCCAGCTTCGCCAGTAAACGTCCCTGACGGTCATGCTGCAGCACGACATATACATCATCACCGATTTGCGGGCGCAGCTCTGGCTTTTCCGGCAGTTCGCTCATCGGCAGCAGAAGCTGACGACCAAGACCCATTTCCAGAAAAGCACCCAGACGCGGATGCAGATCAGCAATTTTTAGTTTAGCCAGCTCACCGAGCGTCAGCAGGGGCTTTTTCATCGTTGCGGCAAGGCGGTCTTCGGTATCGTGGAAAATAAAAGCCTCCACCGTTTCGCCGACCTTGATCTTACTAACGATCTCGCTGTAATGCATCAGCACTTCCTGCTCTCCATCTGTCAGGAAGAAGCCGTACGGCGATACCTCGCGTCCGATCTTCAGCGTGAGAATCGTACCTGCTTCAAAACTCATACGTTTTCCACCACTTTGGCGTCAGACCAGAGACGCTCAATGTTGTAGTATTCGCGCTCATCGCGATGGAAGATGTGTACTACAACATCTCCGAGGTCAATCAGTACCCAGCGTGCAGCGTTTACACCCTCTATGCCACGGATTGTTACATTTTCTTCGTGAGCACGCTTGCGCACTTCGCTAGCGATCGATTGTACCTGTGTATCGGAATTACCATGACAGATGACAAAATAGTCTGCCACCAGCGAGATTCCTTTCAGATCCAGTACCACCAGATCGTGTGCCTTTATACTTTCGGCTGCATCCACAGCCATATGCATCAATTGTTCCGGATTTAATGACATTTAAAGTTCACCCTCCAATTCAAGTTGTTTGACCAGATCATTTCTGGATAATACCGTTAACGGATAAATGACCTGTCTACGAGCAACAAGCAGATTGATCGTCGAGTCAAAGCCCGCGACCAGCGCTGCTTCGACACTCGTCTCTGCCAGGCGGCGAATATGATCAACACCAGGGAAATCGCGTCCCGGTTCAATATAATCCGCCAGACAAATAATTTTCTCCAGCAAGGTCATACCGACTCTGCCGGATGTATGGTAACGAATCGCGTTCAGTATTTCTTCATCATCAATGCCATACTCGGCTTCGGCTACATAGGCACCAATCTCGGCATGCCAGAGCGGCTTATCATACAGCAGCAGCTCATCATTCAGCCCTTTGTCACGCAGCAGTTGCTCCTGACGCTCACTTGGCCAGTACTTGGCTACATCGTGCAGGATCGCCGCCAGCTCTGCTTTGACCGGATCAGCTCCATAGCGCTTTGCCAGCAGCACTGCCGATTGCATTACACCCTCGGTATGACGCCAGCGCTTTTCTGGCATTTGGGCGGATACCGATTGAATCAGTTCATCGCGTGTCAGCTTCATAGATTCCGCTCCCCTTAATATATTCATACACATGATCGTGAACCATATAACGGATTGTTTTACCGTTTTGCAATCGTTCACGAATATCGGTGGATGAGATATCGACCTGAGGCATATTGACGAGCTCCACGCGCGGCTGCAAATAGGCAGGCATTTTCGACTTGTCAATGACCGAGCCTGGACGTCCTACACCAACAAACGTAAGGCGCTGTGCCAGCTCCTCAATCCCATGCCATTCGGTCAGCGAATTCACCATATCGGCTCCGATAATGAAAAAGAATTCATGCTCTCCGTATCGCTCCTGTAGTGCACGAATCGTCTCAATCGTGTACGATACTCCGCCGCGCTCCAGCTCGATATCCAGCGTACGAAACGCCGGATTCGTGCCGATCGCACGCTCTACCATTTGCAGGCGTTGTTCACCGGAAGCTCCGGCCGCATGCTTGTGTGGAGGAATATGAGATGGCATAAACCACACCTCATCCAACGCACATCCTTCCAGCGCAGCCTCCGCTGCCAGCATATGACCGATATGCACCGGATCAAAGGTGCCTCCCATAATACCGACTTTCATGAATCCACCACCGCATCATTTGTAATCATATTGCCGCAGTCCAGCTCTTCGTAGCCTTGCTGTGGACTACGGCATCCATTGTTGTAGCAGACCGTAAGCTTACCCGCGTGGCAGCTCGATTTGCTTGTGATCCTTCGATTCCTTGTACAGTACGATTGTACGGCCGATGACTTGTACAAGCTCTGCGCCTGCACCTTCTGCCAGCTCTTGCGCCAGTTCCTTCGGCTCTTCCAGACAGTTATTCAGTACCGAGATTTTCATCAGCTCGCGCGTCTCGATCGCATCCACTACATGGCGAATAATGCCTTCGTTCATGCCGCCTTTACCGATTTGGAAAATCGGGTCCAGATGATGTGCCTGACTACGCAGGTAACGTTTTTGTTTTCCAGTTAACATAGGTATCCCCTTAATATTCGTAATTAATGTTGTTCATGATTGAACGCTTCCAGCACCGCACTATGCATCAGTGATACCGGAGCATCGATTCCAGTCCAATATTCAAAAGCGTAAGCGCCCTGGTAGACGAACATCCCCAGACCACCGACAACTTTACAGCCGCGTGCCTTCGCTTCGCGGAGCAGCCGCGTCTCCAGCGGATTATAGATTAGATCACTGACGATAATGCCTTCCGGAATAAGCGATGCTTCGACAGGCGTCGCATCCACGTCCGGGTGCATTCCGACAGAGGTTGTGTTAATGAGTATATCGGTTTCGGGCAGACTGGCTTGAAGCTCATCATACGTAGCCGACTTCAGCGTAGTCTGACCGTCATGTAATAGATTCAATAGCTCGTCTGCTTTGCTCAAGGTCCGATTGACGACCGTTACAGCCGCAACGCCTTCTTTGAGCAGCGCATAAATGATTCCGCGTGCTGCGCCACCTGCACCGAGTACAGTCACTCGTTTACCGGATAGCTCGCCTGTCTCTTCCTTGAGCGAGCGTACATAACCGATTCCGTCGGTATTGTAGCCTTTTGTACGTCCATCGCGGATGACAACCGTATTCACAGCGCCGCATTGCACAGCGGATTCGTCCAGCTCGTCCAGCAGCTCCATAATCGCAACCTTGTGCGGAATCGTGACATTGAAGCCACTAAAACCAAGCGCACGCGCACCGGTAACCGCCTCTGCCAGATGGTCTGGCTTCACATGCAGCGGTACATACATCCCCGGTAAAAACGCAGCTTCCAGTGCAATATTGTGCATGGCAGGTGATTTGGAATGAGCAATCGGATCGCCCATAACGCCCAGCAGCAACGGGGCATGAATATGCGGATGATTCGTCATCATCATCGCCTCCTGACCTGTAATAACGATATAGAATTGCGCTATCAAAATGGAGTAACGGGATGTCGATAGCCAGACTTATCGAACCGGTATCGCATCCCGATATTCCGCTTAGATCAGCGATGGACGCAGCATCACTTTAACACCTTTAGGCAGGTGAACAGCGACGAGCGCACCCTGATCGCTATTGACTTTGATCCAGCCGAGACCGGAGATAAACACATCCAGCGATTTGCCCTTAGGCACTCGCAGCTCATGACGTGTCCATGCTGGCAGATCAGCCAGATGCTCCTTCGTTGGTGGAGCGAGCATCTCGCCGCCATGCTGCTCGAACAATTCATCTGCGCGATCCAGCTTCGTACGGTGAATATTCAAGCGATTGTTCATATAGCAGGTGAACGATTGACGTTCGCCTTCAATAAAGTCAAATCGCGCCATCGCTCCGAAAAACAGCGTCTGACCCGCATTCAATTGATATACCGCCGGCTTGAGTGGCTTATCCGGCATCAATGCCGCCAGATCCTGCTTGTTCACCAGCTCGGTATAACGGGATTCGTACACAATACCCGGTGTATCGATGATGGAGTGACCATCGTCCAGCGGAATGCTAACCGTATCCAGCGTCGTACCTGGATAACGAGATACCGTTAGTTCTTCCTCCAGGTCGCTATAATCCGTAATCAAGCGATTGATCAGCGTTGACTTACCAACATTCGTTGCACCCACGACATAGACGTCACGCTTGCCGCGCATAAAGCCGACTACTTCCAGCAGACGATCAAAGCCTTGATTTTGCTTCGCGCTGCACAGAATAATATCTTCAACCTTCAGCCCAAGCTCCTTCGCTTCCTTTTGAACCCAGTTGCGAATTTTGTTCCAGTTGGTTACTTTAGGCAGCAAATCGGTCTTGTTCACAGCAAGAATAACCGGGTTATTGCCCACAAAACGTTGCAGTCCCGAGATCACACTGCCGTGAAAATCGAACAGGTCGACAATATGGATCACCAGCGCATCCTTGTCTCCCACCTGACTCAGCAGGCGCAGGAATTCGCTCTGGTCAACCGTTACTGTCGACGATTCATTGTAATTCCGTATACGGAAGCAGCGCTGGCAAAGCAGTGGAGCACGTTCCAGCGCCTGCGCCGGAATATAGCCCGGCAGATCTGTTGATTCGGTTTGCAGCACGATACCACAGCCGCTGCATTTTGTACCAGCGGTCAAGCCGCTTTGTTCTGTCATTTATTGCGTTCCTCCTCGGCCCATAGGCCCTTTTTACGAAGTCTTAGCCTTGCCAGCCGTTCCACCTGACGGTTAAATCGGGTCCGCCAGCCTTCATCATCCAGCGCAATCGGAAGTACAAGCACGGTGAACAGGCCGAGACGGTTACCGCCGTATACATCGGTCAGCAACTGATCGCCCACAACGATCGTCTGGTCGTCACGACAGTTCATCAGCTTCATCGCCTTGCGAAATGGTGCATTGGAAGGCTTGCGTGCAGCATGCACAAACTTGATATCCAGCGGAGTCGCAAACAGGGATACCCTGTTCATATTATTATTGGAAACGATAATCAGCTCGAAGCCATACTTCTTGACTCTGGCGAACCATTCGATTAATTCCGGTGTAGCATCCGGCGCCTTCGCGCCTACCAGTGTGTTATCCAGATCGGTAATAATCCCTCTGTACCCTTCTGCATACAGCTTTTCCAGGTCGATATCGTAGACCGTGTTTACACGCAATTTCGGAATGAGCATTTCAAACAAGCTATATTCACCTCGATTTCATACGACAAACTATACCATAAATTTAACCACTCTGACAAAAAGAAACGCCGCAAAAGCGGCGCTATTTACGAGCTTATGAAGCTTTATTTGCAAACGATTAAAGCTTTATTTTTCCAGTCTGTGCATACCTGAATCATTATACTACTTTGTGGACGTATTGCGCCACAATTTTCGTAAATCCTGCACATACTGTTTCATCGTTACATATTCTTCTTCGGTCACCACGTTCGGACTGTACTTCGCCCGCTCAAACAATTGCAGCAGCGGACCAAGTGCAGGCCGCAGCTCTGGCTTGAGCGCCTGCCAGCGTTCTACTGACTCCCTTAGCGTCTCATGCGATTCGCGATTCAACCCGTGCCGCTTCATCCATGACAGCCAGCGCTTCGACTCAATCATCATTTTCTGCTGCGGTGTATGGGCTTCTCCATAGCGCATGCGTACATAGGCAGCATGCAGCTTGCGACGATAGCGGAAAGCCAGGAAGCCGACCCATGCTGCAACGAGTAAGCTTGCTGTCCAGATGACAGCCGGTGGTGCACCGTTCTCTGTAGCTTGTACAGGTGTTTCTGCTTCTTCCTGCTCCGGTTGTTGCTGTGGTTGCTCCGGCTCTGGCGTTTGCTCTGTTTGAGCTGGAGTTTGAACCGTTTCGGTCAGCAGCGGCATATCGAAGCCCGGTGTTGCTTCAATCGGAACCCAGCCATAGCCTGCAAAATAAATCTCAGCCCACGAATGCGCATCTGCATTTGTAACCGTATATTCTGTCGCCCCATCCGGGAAATAATCACTTGTTACATAACCGGACGCCTGTCCAGGCGCATAGCCTTTGACCCAGCGTGCCGGAATATCCAGCGAACGTGCCATCATGACCATTGCAGTTGAATAATAGTCACAATAGCCTTCCTTGATCTCAAACAGGAAGCTGTCGACAAAGTCACTGCTCTTTTTGCGGGACAGATCAGGGTTATTCGTGTAGGTGTAATTATTTTTCAAATACGATTGCAGCAGCTCAATCTTGCGGTAAGGTGTCGTCGCGGAAGCGGTCACCTCACGAGCTAGATTTTTCACGCGCTGCGGAAAGTCAGCCGGCATTTGCAAATAAGGCTCCAGCGATTTGCCATCATACAGCTCGCTGTACGTCTTTTTCTCCAGTTCAGCAACCGGAACGACAGGCACGCTGGAAATAAGCGAGTAGGATTCGGGGAAATTGCGATTTTGCCGCGTCTGACTCCAGTGAACCTCACCGGAATTGCTGCGCCAGTCGAGCTGATCGGTATCATTTTTCCCATTTACACTTTCAATACGTGAGATCGTATACGCACCGAACAATACAGGATAATTCACATCCTTATCGCTCAGCATTTTCACCTGCTGCTTCACAGTGCGTGTCTTAATGCTGGAAGGCTGCTCGTCCATCGACAGCTTCTCATCTGCCTCAATCGGCTCCAGATCACGCCAGCTATTGCTGGAGCGATCGATCCAGCCTTTGCCGGAGTAAGCAAGCCTTGTCTCTCCACGCCAGTAACTACGGCTCGTCGTGCTAACTGACATCACCGGTGTATAGTCAAAGTTAAAGCCGCCGCCCAGATTGGAATCCTCACGGCTATAGCCAGACGACGCGCCCTGACCATCCATACCATTTGAGCCGTTCACCGTAATGACCGATTCGCCATGCCAGTTTTTCCAGGCGGTATACGGATCTTTTAATGTTGGCTGCACTTCTGGCATATTGATGCCTGCCAGCAATATGATCGAAAAGATCACAGCGATATTAAACATAATTTTGAGCGGATAGCGACGCAGATGCTTCCAGCCTCGCGGGAAACGCTCCTGAAAATAACGAAAATGATTGCTGACCAGCCAGCCCATTCCGGCAAAAACCACCCAGGCAACCTCTTCCCAGAGCGCTGTTTTTGTAAAAGAATCCAGAATCGCCAGCGCCACAATATTCGTCCCGACAAACATAATGATCGCCCGCCGCGAAGTACCGATGCGCGCCGACACTTCCAGCAGCATCCATGCAGACACGATAAACCAGATATACGTACGCAATGTGCCGATGAATTCTTCCAGGTTGTCAGATAGTGACGTGGATAGACTCCATGTGAACAGCCCGTGCGTATGCATCGTGTAATATACAACGGCAATGACCGCTACCAGCTTAATCAGCAGCCTGTACCAGGCATTAAAAGGCAATATAATATCGATCACAGCAACAGCCAGCATCGTACCGAGCACAAACATCGTGGTCTCTTTATACCAGATACCGTCTGCATATTGAATCCATTGATAGGAAATAATTAGAACCCATAGCAGACATAATGAGTAGTACCAGGAGCCGCAAATTTCGCTCCACCATTTCTTCATTGGGCTCTCCCCCCTAATACAGTCGGCAACTGATCCAGTTGACTGATCGGATAACAGACTGCACCTCGTGCGCTGGCATCCATATTCCAATCATACGTACGATGCTCCTGCTGCTGGCCTTCAATCAAAAGCTGAACTGGTAGCATTTGACGCATCCGTGCGAATTGGAACACTTCCCATGCCTTTTCTCCACGGAGTGGACTGATCAGCACAAATAACGAGCCTGAAGGGAAACTTCGTGCCCCTTGCTCCAAGCTTTTTAACAGCCCATTTTGCCCGTCTGCCATAATATCAACCAGGTGTAGCTGCATGCGATGCCATTCACTTGACAGATCAGATGGCATAAATGCTTCAGTGCGCGCACCGATCGTGAACAGCCCCATCCCCATACGCTCCCGAATGCCGTATTCCAGCATTGAGGCAGCGACCGATACGGCCAGCTCAAAATGCTCCATCGATTCGTAATGGTCAGCCGTCGCATCCAGCACGAGGACCGTTTTCGGTAATGATTCATGCTCGAATTCCTTCGATTTCCAGACGCCTGTGCGTGCAGTCGCATTCCAGTGAATACGCGAGATACGATCCCCATACACATAATCACGCACACCGTTAATCTGGTTCGTCTCCGGACGGGACAGCATCTGTGACGTTTGCTGTCCACCTAATCGGGAATGACGCGAGCCCATTTCCCAGTATGGAACAAATATCGTACGCGGCAGCACCATAAACTCACCGGGTGCACTAAACGTACCGCGATTTTCTAACAGGCCAAAAATATCCTCACTAATACATTCGGTGCTGTAAAAGCGGTACCGTCCGCGCTCCAGCGGTGGTGTCTGAAATAACAGCTCGCCACGTCCGCGCATGCTTGGCATCAGACTTTCTTCAAATGACCACGATTCGCCATTATGTCGCTTCAGCGTCTCCCGTACAATTACATACGGCAGCGGTAAAAAGCCCGGAATCGTTACATTCAGCTTCACCTGCACCTGGTCACCTGCATGAATGGCACTGCCTTCATCACCCTCAATGGACAGCTTGCGGCTTCCACGCGCACGTCCAACACCGCGGAAACCGCCAACGATCAGGTAAATAGCCAGCAGCGTTACCATCGAGAACAGCATAACCGATGTTTTGCCACCTTGAAATAGTACATAAAATAAGCAACCTAACCAGACAATCATAACGAGCCACAGCTTGGATGGCTGGCGCTGCAACTTCATATTCAGCCGCAAGTACGAAAATAAGGCTCTCATACGATTATTGTCCTATGGATACCGGTGCGGTAACCTGCTCCAGAATTTGCTGCATAATCCGTTCTGCACTCATTCGCTCCATCCGCGCTTCTGGACGTGCCAGGATGCGGTGAGCAATCGTATACGGAGCCAGACGTTTTACATCATCAGGCAGCACATAATCACGTTCATGAATAAGCGCATACGCCTTCACTGCCATCATAAACGAAAGCGTAGCACGCGGACTTGCTCCCAGCAGCACAGAGCGATGATCACGCGTAGCTCGGATAATGCTGACCAGATAATCGCTGACCGAATCATCCATATGCACGGAGCGAATCTCCTGCTGAATGTCGGCAATACTTTGCATATCGGTTACCGGCGTCAGGCGCTCAACCGGCTGTCCGGCTACACCCTGCTGACGCAGCAAATTCTTCTCGGTCTGCTCATCCGGGTAGCCGATCGTAATCTTCATCATAAAACGATCCAATTGTGCCTCCGGCAGCATATACGTGCCTTCAAAATCAATCGGGTTCTGTGTGGCACAGAGCATAAACGGATGTGGCAACGGATGCGTCTCGCCATCGACCGTTACATTGCGCTCCTCCATCACTTCCAGCAGCGCAGATTGCGTCTTCGTTGTCGCACGGTTGATCTCATCCGCCAGCAAAATATTCGTCATCACTGGACCTGGACGGAAATAAAACTGCTCATCTTTCGGGTGAAAGATCGATACACCGGTAATATCACTTGGCAGCAAATCGGGATTACATTGAATCCGGCGATATTGACCGCTCATTGATTTGGCGAGCGCTTTGATCATTTGCGTTTTGCCTGTTCCGGGTACATCCTCGATCAGGACGTGGCCACCAGCAAGCAGCGCGGTGAGCAGCAGCTCAATTTCAAAGGATTTTCCAAGAATGCAGGATTCCAGATTGGACCGGATATCTGCAATAATTTGCATCGATTCTTTACGTACTGGCATATATTAAAAACCTCCTACCTCGGGTTCGTCGTTCCATTGTAGTTAGTGCCGCTATAGCGGCTTGCGGTTCACAGCCATCTGGAGGTTCCGCTTGCATAGCGTGTGCTGATTTTAACACAGGATACGGATGATTGCTTCATCACGGATCACTGTACAGCCTATCATTTATTGTTCCAATACCCCCTGTTGTGCAATTTGGACTGAAGCACGGTACTACTTGCTTCGATCTATTGCTTCTATTATGGATACCATCACGCTATCCACTTTTGCTATTGTACATGAACCGCACAACAGAGTCACTTTTACATGAAACTAGCAAAGTTACACAACAAGCTGACTTTCATCGTATCGGGATAGGGCACTCTTTGATCTGAACAGTGGTCAAATAGTGGACTTTTGCTATAAGTCGGGGCATACTATGATAAGTCATTTTACAATAAAGGAGCATACTTTGTTATGAATGAGCAAACTCTTGAGCTTTTTAAGCAATTAACGGAATTCCCTGCTGTATCTGGATTTGAGCGTGAGCTACGCCAGCTAGTTAAGGAGAAAATGTCGGCGTATACGAGCGAGTTTGTACAGGATCGACTTGGAAGTCTGTTCGGTGTTCTTCGTGGTGATGAATCCGGTCCGAAAATGATGGTTGCCGGACACTTTGATGAAGTTGGCTTTATGGTATCTGGTATTACGGATCAGGGGCTTGTGCGCTTTCAGCCACTCGGTGGCTGGTCCAACCAGGTTGTTCTGGCACAGCGGCTCCATATTGTTACTGATCAAGGAACAATTACAGGGGTGGTCGGCTCAACGCCGGTTCATTTGCTAAGTCAGGAAGATCGTAACAAGGCGATCGATATTCGTAGCATGTACATTGATATTGGCGCCGATGATCGCGCGGAAGCAGAAGCGATGGGCATTCGCCCGGGTCTTCAGATCGTACCGGTATGCGAATTCACGCCGATGGCGAATCCGAAAAAGATCATGGCTAAAGCCTGGGACAATCGCTACGGTGTAGGCCTTGCTATCGAGCTGCTGGAAGCGATGCACAAGCAGCCGCTGGGCGGCACGCTCTATACAGGCGCTACCGTTCAAGAAGAGCTAGGCTTGCGCGGAGCACGTACGGCAACGCAACTGATTCAGCCAGATATTTTCTTCGGCCTGGATTGTAGTGCTGCCAATGATATGACAGGTGATCGTAATGCTTTTGGTCATATCGGAAAAGGCGCTCTGCTGCGTATCTATGATCCAACGATGTTTACCCATCGCGGGATGATTGAATATATTCAGGATACCGCAAGCACCAACCATATTCCGGTACAATATTATATCTCTCAAGGTGGCACAGATGCTGGTGCAGTACATCAGAGTGGAATCGGGATTCCTTCCAGTGTTATCGGCATTTGCGCCAGATACATCCATACCTCCTCTTCGATCATTCATACCGACGACTACGATGCAGCCAAACAACTGCTGATCGAACTCGTTAAAGGCATGAATGCCTCCACCTATCGCACACTTGTCGAACGTGCTTGAGTAGCACGACCTGCGGACCATGTCACTCCCTGTATATTCATACGGGGAGCGGCGGTGCCGCTTGCTTCCTGTCTTACTATATAAGCAGCCGGTACACCGTATTCTGTCCACTGCAAATGTTACTCGCGAGCAGTGTGTTATTAATGTATAACCCGTGAGTTGCCTGCTTCAATCCCGTCATAGCGGGGCAAACGGAACATTTTTTTAAAAAATTGTAACCTTTTCTCCGTACTTTGCTCAATAGATGGATCAGCTAGCATACAGAGTGGTTCATTTTATCATAACCGATGCACAATATCATCTTTACTAATGGATAATATACAGGAATCGTAGCAATAGGAAGTAGGGGCTATAACGTTGCCTATTTTTCCATTAATTAACTCTAATATTGTCGATGCAAATAAGAATTTTTGGCGATTACATCCTACTTGTGGCTGTATTATACTGAATCATGTCCCCAGAGAAAATGATTCATTAAGCTTATTACTATAAGCATCGCTCTTGACTTCATCCCTCCACTATCATAACTAATCCATTACTATATACATCCGGGTGCAACCACCTCCGTGAGCCGTTATTCATGAACAGCTTGCTCCTACCTACTCCGCTTCACCTTTATAACGCAGCTCTGTAAGTCTTCCATCTCAGGCTGCCCGTATCCGTCTCAACGCGGGCAGTTGTTACTTTTTTCAATCACAGCAGATGGTAGGCTGTCCACACGTAATTATCATAAGACCTATACCTTTATACTCATATCCGCAGTATTTGTTCCTTTATCCTCGCTTTTCCTTTTTTAAACTGCGCTCTATTGCTCATTCCTGACTACTTTCCAGCCTTTCATGCAAAATCGTGCGAAAATCGTCGTTTTTTGTTTTTAATTACCCATTTTTATCTATAAATATTAATAATTAGATCGAATTATCCGACAAAATAACTAGCACGTAAAGACTACTCATTTTAATAGCAAACGGAGATGCATCGAACTAACCCATACAGTGTGAAAGAAATGACCATCAGAAAGGGAGTATTTATAATGTTCGTAAAAAAATCAGTCATGGCGCTCGCTGTGGCAAGCTTGCTTGTAACCGGAGGCATCTGGTCACCGGCTCCTGCAAAGGCGGATAAGCTTGCCGATGGCAGTATCGTGACTACACTTAGCAGCGGTCCCACTACGAATACAGGACTGGATCTGTATGTTGACGGTTCTGTCGCCACGGGCGGCGATGGTTCCAAAGGCGCACCTTACAAAACAATGACTCAAGTACGCGATGCGATTCGCGCTAAAAATGGAGCATTGCCAGCAGGCGGAATTACCGTCTGGGTCAAAGGCGGAACGTACAAGTTCCCGTATACCTTTGAATTGAATGCTTCTGATTCTGGTTCTGCCGGCAAAACGATCGTCTACCGCACCTATCCGGGCGAAAAGGTTATTTTGTCCAATGGCGTAGGCGTTGATCCATCACTGTGGCAGCCGCTGAACGCGGATGCTCAAAAGCGCGTTAATCCTAAGATCAGTGCTTCGAATCTGGTTGAGCTGGATGCCAAAGCACTTGGCTTGAGCAATATTAACGAATATCCGGGTGGTACTTCCTTTTCAGATAAATGGGGCATCGTCGATCTGATCGTTGATCATGAACGTCAACCGATCTCTCAATGGCCTAATGCGGACGAGACAGCAGGTAATACTCGCACAGGCTGGACAACGGCTAACGGCTCGGCTGATGCTAGTTCCTTCTATTATGGTACAGGCGGTACACCGGCTGATGGTGATAGCGTAGACGCGCTGAACGCAGACGGCACCAATCGCGCACAACGCTGGCAAAAAAGTATTGCTGACGGTCATGACCTGTATCTGCAAGGGTTCTGGAGAACAGCATGGGCCCCTGTAATGAGCAAAGTACAGAGCATCAATCCTGGTAGCAACAGTATCACACTGCTGGATATGCCATCTGGCGGTATGGGCGATAAATTCAGCAAGCAGATCATCGGCTCCAATCCTGTTTATCGCGTAGGTAGTGGTAAGGAAGAATGGCGTGCACTGAACCTGCTGGATGAGATCGATCAGCCTGGTGAATGGGCACTTGATTTTAAAGATGGCAAAATCTATTACTATCCTAAAAATGGCACAGGTATGATGGATAAAGATGTCGAGATTGCCGACAAAACTAGCGCGGTAGTCAAACTTACAAACGCTTCGTATATCTCCTTCTTCGGCTTTAATGTGGAAGACAGCATGGGGAACGGAATCGATATGCAAAACAGTCACCATATTACGATTGCAGGCAATACGATACTGAATGTAGGTAACGGCGGTATTATCGATACAGGCGGCTACTCCAATGTAATTAAAAGCAATGACATCTATGATACAGGCGGCTTCGGAATCAGTGTCGGCAATGAAGGCGACCGTAATACACTGACAGGCGCTAACACACGTATCACGAACAACCATATTCACAATATCGGCGAGCACGCCCATCTGGCAGGAATCGTTATTCGCGATTCGGTTGGTATCTGGGTCGATCATAATCTGATCCACGATGTACCGCGTGACGCGATCCGTTATGAACGCAATAACAATCTCACCTTTGAATTTAACGAGGTGCATAATACCGCTCTGGAAGAAACCGATACAGGTGCGTTCTACACTGCACAGGACTGGTCTTCTTACGGCAATGATCTGCGTTACAACTTTATTCACCATAACCGTCGTTCCAATGGCTTCTATGCCGACGGCAGTGATGCAGGCGATAACTATTACAACAACATCATTCAAGGCTCCGATCGCGCTCTTCAACTCAATGGACACCATAATATTGCCAAAAATAACGTGGTCGTCGCTTCCAACAGTGTACGAATCGAAAATCGTAGTGACACCAAGGATCAATCGCTCGCCGTTTCCAAAAGCTATGGCGTAGACAGCACCTTTGCCGATACACTGCGCTCCAAAAACCTGACGTCCGGTGCATGGCTTGATTATGCAGCCAAGCTGAAAACCAAATACGGCTATACCGATAATCTGTGGTCGGATATTCTGGACCCGAACTGGCGCCCTGAGTACTCCAATGGCTCTGCGATTAACAATAATGCGCTCGTTCAAGTAGGCAGCATCATTAAGCCTAAATACGGTAACTATAGCGTGAGCAATAATACTGTGCTGGACACAGTCGCAGCAGCTAGCTTTTACAACTACAACAAAATGGATATGCGTACCAATAACGCTGAAATTCTGGCTCAATTCCCGAATCTGAACAGTATCTTCCCGCAAATTGGTTTGCAGCAGGACGCGTATCGTATTCGTGTCGTCACTCGCGCTGAAACAGGCGGTCTGACCAACCACTAATCGTATTGCTTGCCTATTCAGCATTGCTCCTGTAGCGGCAACATCGGAATGCTCCGTGCTGCTTGTGTATTAAAGTTAGCGCAGCACGGTATTCGTTTGCTACTCGGGTTTACGGTTTTAGCCTGTACTATAGCCTCGCAGCACATGAATTTCTCCTTTTCACCTTTATTACCGCAACTTAGCAGCATGATTCAGGCAAGCTTCTGCCGAATCGTGCTGCTTTTTATTTACCATTTCTCTTCCTTTTCATTTCCAGAAAATTGACACTTCCACTTCCTCCTTCCTATACTGAGTGTACATAACAATATAGGGAGGTCCGGCATTAGAGGTGAAAAATATTCGCTATATCCTACTCGCAACCGGTCTGGTTCTGTTGCTGACATTTCCACTCTGGCGTTTTGGATGGTCGGATAGTCGTCTTGGTGCGCTCGATAGCGGCCCTGATCCGCAAACGCCAGTGAATGTATATGTAGATGGTTCTGCTAATGCAAGCGGGCAAAATGGCAGCAAGCAGCATCCGTTTACGACACTTGAAACCGCACGCGATTATATTCGTGAGCTACAACGTCCGCTGCCTCAAGGCGGGATCACGGTCTGGGTCAAAGGCGGCGAATACACTCTTGCCTCTACCCTGGAATGGACAGCAGCCGATTCCGGTACAGCGACCTCTCCTATCATTTATCGCTCTGTTTCGGGAGAAAAGGTCAGTCTAACGAATGGTAAAACGGTCAATCCGTCGGATTGGCAGCCACTGGATGCGGAAGCACGTAGCCGCGTGAACCCGGCGATCAAGCCCGATCAGCTCGTTGAGCTGGATGTTCGTAAGCTGGGCTTCCGCAATATTAACGGCTTTGCTGGCGGTGATTCGTTTACCGAGCAATGGGGCATTTTACAGTTGATCGTGAATGATGCGATGCAGCCAATCTCCCAGTGGCCCAATCGGGATGATGCCAGTCAGGGTACACGTCCAGGCTGGGCGGTCGCATCCGGTATATTGAATGCACGCTCCTTCTTTTACGATCCGAAGCAAAATCAGAATACAGGTGCCGCCAGTCGTATGATGCGCTGGGAAAAGGCGATTCAAGGCGGTCATGATGTATACCTGCAAGGCTTCTGGCGCACGGTCTGGAGTCCGGTCACGATTCGCATTCAGCAAATTCAGGCAGCTTCACGCTCTATCGAGCTATCCAAAACGCCTAAGGGCGGCATCGGCTCCAAATTCAGTGCCTTTGCTGAAGATTCGACCAATCATAATCCATATCGTGTAGGAGATGGCAGTGAGGAATGGAGACTGCTCAATCTGCTGGAGGAGATCGATCAGCCTGGTGAATGGGCGCTCGACTTCAAGGATGGTAAGCTCTATTACTACCCTGCCCGCCCATTAAATGAGTCGCAAACTGTGATCGCCGACAATACCGATCCCATTGTACGCATCAATGGTGCCTCTTATATGAAGCTGATCGGCTTTGAATTAAAAAACGGCATGGGCAACGGCATTACGATGCAAAACACCAATCATATTACGCTTGCCGGGCTGACGATACGCAATGTGAGCAATGGTGGAATTACCGATATCGGCGGCTCACAAAATATGATCCAGAGCAATGATATTTATGATACCGGCAGCTTTGGCATCAGTGTGAGCAATGCGGGCAATCGGGCGAAGCTTCTATCGTCCAATACGCGAATTACGAACAATCATATCTATAACACAGGTATACTCGTGCATCTGGAGCCATTGATCATTCGCGAATCCGTCGGGATGCGTATCGATCATAATCTATTGCATGATGTACCGAAGGACGCAGTCCGGTATACGTTTAGCAACAAGCTACTGTTTGAATACAATGAAGTGCACAATACGGGACTGGTCGAAGGCGATACCGGTGCCTTTTATACCGCACAGGATTGGGGCTCGTATGGCAATGTGCTGCGTTACAATCTGATTCACCATAATCAGCGCTCCAATGGCTTCTATGCCGATGGCGGTAGTAGCGGTAACACGTATCAGAACAATATTATTCAGGATACAAAACGCGCCTTTATTATCGAAAACGGGCATCATAATGTCGCTACAGGCAACCTGCTCATTCAAATTGGCACGATGGAAATCAATGATCGCTCCAGCTCGCTCAACTATGGGCTGAACAGTGAATACGCCCAGCGTCTACGCAGCCTGAATCCAATGGCAGGCGCCTGGAAAACGTATGGCGAGCAGCTTGCCAAGCAATATGGCTTGACCGGCAATCTATGGAGTCATGTGCTCAGTGCAGCGTGGAAGCCGCAGTATCCTAATGGCAGTAAGCTAAATAACAATGCAATCGTCGGACAGGCGACCATTGCTTTACCGAAAAAAGGCGATGTGTCCGCTACAGGCAATGTGACGATCAAAACGGTTCAAGCCGCAGGCTTTTATAATTACAGCAATCTGGATCTGCGCACTAACAATAGCGCGATTCTCAAGAAATTCCCTTCACTCAATCGCGTCATTACCGAAATCGGTCTGTACAAAGATTCCTATCGCGTACAGCCGCTAAAGCGTAACGAGTATGATGCACTTCGTAATCATGCGAGCAAGTAAAGGTCTGTTAGACGATGTATAATCATTAATCTGGCAAAAAAGGGCTATCTGCTGCGTACTGCAACGTGTAACTTTTGCAGTAGCTAGATAGCCCTTTTTTCACCCAAACTTGACAAACTTTTGCAGGCTATGCTGAAATAGTTACAAAAAAGCAACCAATACGTTAACATTATGAAATAAAATTTACAAATATTATTTAATTAAGTTTACTTTTGCTAATTTTTTGAAAATAATTTATGATACGGCATATACGCCTTACCGGCGAGTCGGTAAAGCGTGTCGAGGTGTTGCTTTATATCGCAGCAGGTGTAAACGCCTGCTTGCCGGATCACTTTATAAAGGGGGTGAGCTTACGTTTCGTTTCACCATAGGATGACATGATCTTGTAAAATGACCGGGCAATACGAGCCTGGCAACTTGCATGTACAGAGAATGGAGGGAAATCATACGTATGAACAAGCTGCAAAAAATGATATCACTGACTGCCATCGTAGCACTCGGCACCACACTGGTTCATCCGAGCGAATATGCGGCTGCCGATCAGGTGAACAACCGCGAAGTGGTTACACTGGATAGTGGGGAAACCGTCAAAACGGGATTGAATCTGTATGTAGATTCCACGGGTAGCGATAGCAGTGGTGATGGCAGCAAAAGCAAACCATTCGCTACACTAACCGCTGCGCGTGATGCAATCCGTGCCTTGCATGGTGACTTGCCTGCAGGTGGTGTAACGGTCTGGGTGAAAGGCGGCGAATATGAGCTGTCTAACTTCGAGCTGACAGCAGAGGATTCTGGTACTGCAGACAAGCCGATCATTTATCGAACGTATTCCGGTGAACAGGTCACACTGACCAATGGGGTGCATATTGATACATCCGATTGGAAGCCGCTGAGTAAGGATGCGGCTGCACGCGTTCACCCGGATGTATATGCTGACGATCTGTACGAGCTGGATGTGCAAAAGCTCGGCTTACAGCATATTCATCACTTTTCAGGAGGAACGTCATTTACGGAGCAATGGGGCATTATCGATCTGATAGCAGATGGGGTACGTCAGCCGGTCTCCCAATGGCCAAATCCGGGCGAATCCGTGAACAAGCACCGTAAAGGCTGGACGACAGCGAATGGCTCTGCTGATGCCAAGTCGTTCTATTATGGCGAAGGCGGCATTCCGGAAAATGGAGATACGACCGATACGCTTGATCTGGACGGCACCAATCGCGCCGAACGCTGGAAAAAGTCATTGGAATCCGGTCATCCGCTGTACTTAAAAGGCTTCTGGCGTACCGTGTGGAGTCCGATCACCAGCTCGGTGCAGGATATCGACACCAGGCATCATGTGATCACACTTAAGGATATTCCAGACGGCGGCATGGGCTCTAAATGGAGCAAAGCAGTCGAGGATTATCGTTCCAGCACCAGCGCATCCAAGTCGGGTCAAACTGATTCATCGTTAGCAGCGCAAACGACACCACCGTCTGAGGACGATGCACTGCATGATAACGATACATCCAGCAAATCGTATCTGGTGTACAAGGATGGCGGCGCAGCCCAGACGATGACGCTCAAGGAAGAACAGAGCGATGATTCGCTGCTGGAAACAAAGCCTTCTTCTCCAGAAAAAGATGCCGAGGAAAATACACCTGTCAAATTAACAGATAAAGGTGCTGAGGTGTCCAGTCTACAGTCCGCTGAAGCAGAGGCGACAGATAGCAAATCGGTCACTACAGATGCCTATGGCTCCGTACAGGATGATGTATACGGCTCAACCTCCGTAAGCGACGATGTGTACGATTCTGGCTATCTTGCCAAAATCCGTGCTCCGTATCGCGTCGGTACAGGCACCGAGGAATGGCAGGCGCTCAACTATCTGGATGAGATCGATCAGCCTGGTGAATGGGCACTCGATTTTAAAGATAAAAAGCTGTACTACTATCCGAAGGGCAATCTCAAAGATTTGAATCTGATTATCGCGGATAATGAGAATCCCGTCGTTTCCCTTAACAACGCATCCAATGTGCAACTAATTGGCTTTACGATCGAGGGTAGTATGGGTAACGGCATTGAGCTGAAGAACACAGACCATATTACACTCGCTGGTAATACCCTGCGCAATCTGGGCAACGGTGGCGTACTCGATGTAGGCGGCAAAAACAATCTGTTCCAGAGTAATGATATTTACGAAACCGGCGGCTTCGGTATTAGTATGAACAGCGCTGGTGATCGTAAAAAGCTGACTCCAGCGAACAGCCGTGTGACCAACAACCACATCCATAATGTGGGCGAGCTGACGCATCTGGAACCGATTCTTGTACGCGATTCGGTCGGCATTCTGTTTGACCACAACCTGCTGCATGACGTGCCTAAAGATGCGGTACGCTACGTGTACAGTAACAATCTGACCTTTGAATATAATGAAGTGCATAATACGTCTCTAATCGAGGGCGATACGGGAGCCTTCTATACCGCTCAAGACTGGGCATCGTATGGAAACGTGCTTCGCTACAATTTCATCCACCACAATAAGCGCTCCAATGGCTTCTACTCCGACGGTGCAGACAGTGGTGACAACTATCACTACAATATTATTCAGGGCTCAACCAAAGGGATTTTGCTGAATGGTCATGACAATATTGCGACCAACAATCTGGTGATCGATTCTAACATGATTCAAGTCGATCAACGTGGAGACAGCAAGAGCCATGGGGTAAACAGTATTTTCGCAGATCAGCTACGCGAGATGAATCCAAACAGCAATCCGTGGGCAAATTACGGTAAGGTGCTACAGGATACGTATGGCTATGATCACGAGCTATGGAGCAGCATTCTTGATCCAAGCTGGCACCCTGAATATCCGAACGGTACGAAAATGACGGATAATATGCTGGTGAACACACCGGATGTCGTTGTACCGAAGGTTGGTGATGTGAAGGTAGCTGGTAACGATTCGATCAACAATGTGAGCGATGCGGGCTTCTACGACTATAACAAAATGGATCTGCGCACCGACAATGCCAAGATTCTCGCCAAGTTCCCGGATCTAAATGAAGTCTTCCCAAAAATCGGTCTGGAAAAGGACGAGTTCCGCACCCGCGTGCTCACACGCGAAGAAACACGCGGCTTATCTAACCATTAATGATGGCTTGGGTGCTTCACAATGAACGTTTAGCTACTTCATCATGAGCGTTTGCTTCAGCCATCGATGACTGATACGAAGCAAAAGTGTTCATCGATAGCATGCTTGGCTTTATACAACGATGAATGTATCTTCGTTACGCGACATGAATTTTCGTTGTGAATAATAATTTTGAGGGTACGCAATCATTTTGGTACTACGCAGTAATTTCTCGCTTATGCTGTATGCTGTATGCTGTATGCTGTATGCTGTATGCTGTATGCTGTATGCTGTATGCTGTATAAAAAATTTTCGCTGAAAAGTTCTGTTGCACTCTAAAAGTTTTGTTTCACGATATAGATTGAACCTGCCCCTGTTTGGCTTTAGAGTACATTCCTTTAATATGAACATTAGACAAACCCTCGGGTAAAACTAATGAGCAGTTAGGGATACACTCTAATTCACAGACAGGGGCTTTTCATGCTACCTCCTTCCCCTCCCTCCTATTATTTATTAACGTAGCCCATAAAATAGTTCACCTAACAGCTTACAACCCTGCAATTATTAAACGGTATAACGGTGTAAATATACTCCATGTTCCCTCGCCACCATCCTCCAGAACTATGCAAAGCGATCGTCTTCTTATAGTCATTAAACGATTGCTATTGCATTTTATAATAGCTATGCTATAATTATCTTAAATTAGAGATTTAATACTTCGAAATATCATTCGTGATTTACAAATGAATTAACACAATGAACTAACACGATGTATGTCCATTAACGATATGAATAATTTTATTCCCGAAAGGATGATTATGATGGAACTCAAAGGTATTCACCATGTATCGATTATGACTGGTAAAGCAGAGAAAAATTTTGAATTTTATACAAAAGTGCTTGGCATGCGTCTCGTGAAAAAGGGCGTCAATCAGGATGATACGACCTCCTATCACCTGTTCTATGGTGATGCAGTAGCTTCACCAGGTACAGAGCTGACCTTCTTCGATATCCCGCATATCGGCCCAAGCTATCCGGGTGTATCGAGCATTTCCGCTTCCTCGCTGCGTGTCGCTACTACAGAGGCACTGCAATACTGGTCCGATCGCTTTGATAATTTGAATGTCAGCCATGAGGAGATCAAGCAGCGCGCTGGACGTGATACGCTCGCTTTTCAGGATTTTGAAGGTACACGTATTATTCTTGTGGCAGACAATAACGAGCAAGGTGTCGCACCTGGTAGCGCATGGAACGGCTCGGAAGTGCCTGTACAATACGGTATTCTTGGACTCGGTCCTGTTACACTGACTGTGGCAAAGCCTGATGCTACGGTTATGATTTTGACAGAGGTGCTCGGCTTCCGTCGTGTTGGTTCTTATCCATCGCTGGTCGGTGAGCAGCATGCGGATATCGAAGTATATGCAACCGGTGAAGGCGGCGCAGGTGCTGAAGTTCATATTGAAACTCGTCCGGATCTGCCAGTCGCACGTCTTGGTCGTGGCGGTGTGCACCATGTCGCATTCCGTGTTCCAAATGAAGCCGAATACGACGTATGGGCCAATCGCCTGACTGGGCTTGGCATTCCAAACTCCGGCAAAGTCGATCGTCACTACTTCCGCGCTCTGTATTTCCGTGAACCAAACGGTATTCTGTTCGAGCTGTCGACAGACACACCAGGGTTCGATGTGGATGAATCGATGGATTCACTCGGCGAAACACTGTCACTGCCACCATTTTTGGAAGGACGCCGTGCGGATATTGAAGCTAAGCTTCGTCCGCTGGTGCTGAACGATTAATTTTTCATATTCCAATCCCCTTCATTCTGCGGAGTGAAGGGGATTTTTTGCGTTTCGTATCGCCTGCTATCTGCTGTGTATGCGCTACGGTTGACTGTCACGTTACGTTATAGCGCATACTGAGATTTGTAACGAACGTTGATTATGATACAGCAGCCATTGAGATGCAGATACCCTGCGATTCAGAATTGCTAATCTGTATTGCTCAAACGTATGCGGACGATGTGCGTTTTGTGAACTATTTTGATGGCTATGCAGCGGGATTTGCTTTATTTCTGCGTGACGCTATTATTCGTTTCATAGATGAAGCTGGAGCTGAATAAGGGGACGATTCGATGAATACAATCCGCCATATGAATGGGCTAGCGAATCATTTTTATCATTGTTTTATAATAAAATGCGGCGCTTGCGTATGGATCAAGCTAGACGATATATCACTCAGTCGCTCAATCACATGTAGATTATATGCAAACAGCACAAAAAAGGGACTGTCCACGGACAGTCCCTTTTTTGTGCTAAACCATTTTATCTAAATCCGCTTAGCCACCCTGATTTTCCCGGCGACGGCGTAGCTCCTCTGTAATTTTACGTCCGGTTGGTGTCTGTGCCAGACCGCCACGTGCGGTTTCGCGGTGCTCGCTCGGCATCGAGCGACCGACCTGTAGCATCACATCCACAACCTCATCGGATGGAATAGCGCTGCGTACTCCAGCCAGCGCCATATCTGCCGCTGCCAGTGCATTGACCGCACCTAATCCATTACGAACGATACACGGAATCTCTACCAGTCCTGCCACCGGATCACAGATCAGACCGAGTGTATTTTTGAGAGCCAGCCCGACCGCATGCATCGCCTGCTGCGGTGTACCGTCTTGCAGCTCGACAACAGCGCCTGCCGCCATACCGATTGCGGAACCAACCTCTGCCTGACAGCCGCCTTCCGCTCCGGAAATCGAGGAATTGTTCGCAATCACATAGCCGATTGCTCCGGCTGCGAATAGACCAAGCACCATCTGCTCGTCACTCCAGCCAAATCGCTCCTGTGTACTCACAAATACCCCCGGAATAATCCCACATGAGCCTGCGGTAGGTGTCGCAATAATACGTCCCATCGATGCGTTCACCTCGGACACTGCCAGTGCATAAGACATCGCACGCGTCGAATGACTGCCTGCGGCTGTCTCGCCTCCGTTCAAATAGTCATACACCCGGCGTGCATCGCCACCTGTTAAGCCACTGCGCGATACAGTATCCTCATGAATACCGCGATGTACCGCTTCCTTCATCACTCCATAATAGGAAGTCATCTGCTCAACGACCTGCTCACGCGATACACCTGTTTCTTTCACCTGCTCGACGATCATCAGCTCAGCAATCGAGCATTGTCTTTCCTCACATAAGCGCACAATATCCTGTAATGTACGGAATTGCATGTTATTCCCTCCTCTCTAATCCAGATCAATTACCACTGCGCGTGTGACATGCGTTAATGCTTCAATCTGTTTCAACACGGACGCAGACGGCGCCCCATCCAGCTCGATCAATGTCATCGCCTCGCCGCTACGCGATTTGCGATCCACGTCCATAAAGCCGATATTTAGCTCACCTTCACTTAATGTGCGAGTGATATCTGCCAGCACACCTTTACTGTCCATATGCTCTACAACGAGTGTCGGATATTGACCGGAGCCTTTGACATCAAAACCGTTCAGCTCATGAATCTCAATATTGCCTCCGCCAATCGATGCTCCCGCAAGCTCCGCCTGCTGATCACCGCATCGAAGACGCAAGCGTACAAAGTTCGGATGCGGGTAATTACCTGACCCCTTATCAAACTGAATCGTCATACCCAACTCATCGGCAATCTCCGCTGCTTCCGGTAAACGCGGATCATCGGTGCTGTAATCGAGCAATCCGCCTACAAGCGCCAGATCCGTTCCATGACCCCAGTACGTTTCGGCAAAAGAACCATATAATATAATGTCCGCGTGCTCTGGTAGCTGACCAAGCAACTGACGAGCCGCTCGCCCCAGTCTTGCCGCTCCTGCCGTATGGGAGCTGGATGGACCAACCATCGATGGACCGATAATGTTAAATACATTTTTAAAACGCATACGCTTCCCCTTTTCCGCTGCTGCATAGTATGAGCAGGTGCTGCTGTTCTATCCTGCGGCAATGCTGCCAAAAGCACGCGCCAAAAAAGGACAGAATACAGCCTGCATGGCCTGTATGCTCTGTCCTCGTTACCTGAGAGTTTGGACGGAAAGGAATTCCGTCATACCCCTTGGGTGGCTGTTATGCTCTCTCCAGAGTTGCGTCCCAAAGCGGTTCCTGTTACCTGAGAGATTAACTGACGGCTTGGCAACCGGCAGCTTGCTCCTTCGGTGGCGGACCACATTCGTCCGCAGACTCTCCCGCTATATTCATCCGCGTCGTATGATGCGCGGGAGCATTGCCGTTTCCCGAACATGTTTCCAATCACTCCTAGCTTAATGCAGCGACTGAAAGCTGTCAATGCTTACTCACAGACGAATCATATCATGCGCTTCCGGCGCATCTGGTTCATCTGCCGCAGGCAACTCGATCGTGAAGATGGACCCTTTACCGATCTCTGATACAAAGCTCAATTTCCCATGATGCGCATCAATAATACGCTGTGCAATATATAGCCCCAGACCGGTACCGCCAATTCGTCTCGCCTCTGCCACACCCGAACGGAAGAACTTCTGGAAAACACGCGGCTGATCCGGTTCCGCAATCCCGATACCATAATCCTCAATCTCGATCATGACGCTTCCTTCCTGGTCGAGCAAACGAATATCTATCGGCAATTCAGCGGGTGAATATTTGAGCGCATTACCAATTAAATTACTGACCACCTGAATCATCCGGTTATGATCACCTACAATATACAGCTCATGATCCGGTGTCGATAAGCGTAAGCGATCCCGCTGCTGAATATCCCACTGGAAGCAAATGACCTGTAATAGCTCATTCAAACGAATACGTCCCATCATATAATCCACACGTCCGGCATCGATCCGCTGGCTATCGAGGAAATCATCCAGCAATCTGGACAGACGCGTCCCTTCAAACTGAATCGTATTCATAAACTCGCGCCGCTTGTCTGCTGGTATATCCTCGTACATCGACAGCATTTCAATATACCCCATAATTGCAGACAATGGCGTACGAAGCTCATGGGATACGACAGCAATAAGCTCATTTTGCAGTTGCTTCATACGGCGCTCCTCTGTACAATCGCGGAACGTGAGCAGGAAGCCCTGACTAACATTCGTTTGCAGATCATCCAGCGGTGTCATACGGACACATAATAACAGACCTCTTCTGCTCCGAATCGTCAGATCCTGCTCCCAATCCTCCTGCCCTTCAAAATAACGCTGCAAGCGATCATATAATGAAGATGCCTCTGGCTCGAGCTGCGCTTGCACCTGCTCCAACAGCTCCGATACCGGACGCCCGGTATAATCTTCTAATTTGAACATAACCTGCATCGTCGGATTGATAAACAATGTGCTGCCCTGTACATCTCCAATCACGATGCCTTCCTGCACATTTTGCAACAAATTGCCGGTGATCTGCTTTTGCTTCTCTACAGCAACCTGCTCCTCCAGCAAACGATCGGTCAGTTGCTTCACCTGACGCTCATGCTCACTGTACTTTTTCTGCGCCTGCTCCTGCTCGGTCAGATCATGGACGAAAAACGTATGCATCGCCTGACCTTCATTCAGAATCTCACTGCGCATCAGCTCAGCACGAAATGTACTGCCATCGGTGCGAGTAACCAGCACTGTGCTGCTCTGTCCTCCTGTCGATTGTCCATCGATCTGGATGAATTGGGATAATGGCTTTCCGGTCACTTCCGTCAATTCACATTGAAGCATCTGCTCAGCCGCCGGATTCATTTCTGTTATACATAGCTTGCTATCTGTCGATATAATCCCATCCACCGCCAGCCGCAAAATCGCTCTTTTCTGCGCCTGGCTCTCCGCCAGATCAAACGTACGCTCAACGACACGGATTTCCAAAAATTCTTTATCCTTCTTAATCTGTACATATTGCTTTTCCAGCGTATCCACCATGCTCTGGAAATTGCGAATCAGATGACGAATCTCCAAAATATAGCTTTGCGGCCACTGTACTCGTTCACTGCCACCCAGTCGAGTAGAAATATGATCGGATGCCTCAATCAGCTTTTGCAGTGGACGAGCAAGCGTGCGACTGATAATCTGCGCCAGCAAGGCAGCGATAAAGATGATGAACAACATACGAATCATCGTTTGCAAATAAAAATTGTACATCGGATACAAATAATACGAGAAAGGCAACACCATAATCAGCTTATTTCCATCCTGAAGGGAAGTATGCAGGACAAAGCTGGAGTGCTCCCAGCGTTCAACTAAATACTCGCTTTGAACAGGGTACTGCTCATACACCTGCACGCCAGAGTAATTCAGTAGTAATTTCTGCTTGTATAACGCTTCATTATTGACAAAGCTTGCTGCTTCGCCTGCGGTAAAGGTCGATTCGATGACGGTATCCTGCGGGCTGAGCAGGATGGAATCGACGGTAAAATCCTGCTTATACTCCTGCATCAGCTTACGCGTTTTGGCATCGTTCTGATTGATCTCCTGCATCTGATCAATATACATGCGCGAAGATCGCTCCATATACGTTGAACCCCACAGCACCACATCATGAAATTGCTGGCTTCCATTTACAAATAAAATAAGAATCGAGCTAGCCATCACCAGCACGAGCAAATATTTAAAAATAACACTTCGTATCGAAATAATATAAATTGGCCGCTTACCGATAGATACACGCTTGAGTAAAAAGCCTACAAAAGTAGACGCAATCAGTGCGTTTACGATACCATTAAGTAGACGGTTAATGAGCAGTAACCAGACCAGATTCGAATTGATTTCCACATGATGCATAAGCAGGTTAATCACATAGTAAATCGGTAAAGCGATGGTGATCCAAAATAAAATATCCAGCTTCAATAGCATAATATTCCGAAAATAGCGTAACCCGATCGCTATAAATATCATTTCAAACGTATGAACGACAACCGCTTGCGTATATACCTGATACAATAACAACGGTAAATTGATTAACAGCATGGCCGGCCATGCAAAATAAACACCATACAGTCGTAAAATAATCAAAAAAGCTGCGCTCCCAAATACAAATACAAGCGCAAACGAAAGGTTTAATACCAGTCCGTTAAGTATGATTCCCACGATTGTAAGAATGAGTGTACCGATCCACGGTGACTTGAACAGATGAAGTAATTTGTGTTTCATAACCAACGGCCCTTTCCTTCACGGACAGCAGCTATTCAAAACGATCCGGCATTCATAGCATACTTGATCCTATTTCTTGATAGTGCGTACAACTATAACGACTGTTCCCATCTGTTGTTTAAAATATTCCATATCCACCATATCGTCTATCAGTGGTACAATATATCCGTATTTACCAGCAGGCAGGCGTATAGATCCAAAATGACTAAGGAATTAAGATAATACGATAATTTCATTATACCTGCAAATACATGATCCGAGAATCATAAAGAGCTTCCCTCAAGGACATCGAACCATCCAATAGTCGTATGTACATATGTGTGAATAGACGATCATGGTTTGCGAAGCCTGTCTATATCCTTGCCGCCCCCGGCAATGAGGAAAAGCTGATTACGTATCGACTGCCGCAGACGCAAGAGCATTCTCCTGCGTTGCATGTGAGCCTGTCGCACTTTGACACCCCAAGATTCGCATCCCGGGCCAAAAAAGATTACTTAGTATCGTAATTTAGCATCAGAGCGTCAGACGTTGGCGACTAGCTGATGCAGCCCTAATTTCCAAACAGGAGAGTGACAGCAATGCCTACGAAAGTATTATTGATCGAAGATGAGAAAAGCTTAGCCGATATGATCGCCTTCTTCCTACAGGAGGAGGGCTACTCTACCAAACTAATCCACGATTCTGCCGAAGCGCTGGCACTGCTGGATGAATACAGTCCTGACATTATCGTTACCGATCTGATGCTGCCTGATCTGAGCGGCAGTGAGCTTGTGCAGGAGATTCGCAAGCAGTCCACCGTACCGGTATTAATGATATCGGCAAATACGATGTTAAATGAACGGCTAAAAGCGCTTGATAATGGGGCAGATGATTTTCTGTGCAAGCCTTTTAGTTTGAAAGAGCTGGATGCTCGTATCAAAGCACTGCTACGCCGCAGTGAGCTGCATCGAATGAATGGCTATAGCCTATCGGCAAGTACGACGCAAAATCGAATTTCAGTGAATGATTATCGCCATAGTCTGTTTGTGGATGATCAGGAGGTCGAGGTGACCCAGATCGAGTTTGCGATTATGAAGGAGCTTCATAATGCACCAGGCAAGGTGTTTACCCGTAATGAGCTTATGGATCGGATTAAGGGCGGCGACCGCGCGTATCTGGATCGTACGATCGATGTGCATATTTCCAATCTGCGTAAAAAAATTGAGCGTGATCCAAAAAATCCGGAGCATATTTTGACTGTATGGGGAACCGGATATAAATATGTACAGGTTGCTGAATAAGTGAGCTGTGAGCGCAGGGTGATCAAGATGATCACCCTCGTATTTTGAAATGCCTGAGACTGACATAGACATAGGAGAGCAAACGAATGAAAACAACGATCCACACCCGCGAGCACTGGATTCCACTGGAAGTCCTCTATGTGATCGGCATTATCGCCATTTCCTTCTCATCCATCTTTATTCGCTGGTCCGATGCGAATGTATCCATTATTGCTATGTATCGACTGTATTTTACCGATCTGCTATTACTGCCGCTGGCATTACGGCATTATCGTGCCTTACTAAATATTCCGCTGCGTGCGTGGTTGCTGCTGGCGCTATCCGGCTTGATGCTGGCGCTGCATTTTCTGTTCTGGATGGGCTCGCTCCGTCTAACGACCGTTGCCAGCTCCACGGTTATTTTGACACTGGAACCGATCATGGTCGTGATCGGATCGTATTTTCTGTTTAAGACCCGTACCAATCGGTATATGATTATCGGTATGGCGCTTGCGGTAATCGGCTCGGTCGCGATTGGCTGGGGTGACTTTACCGTATCCGGCACTGCTTTTCAGGGCGATATGCTGTCGTTTTTCGGTACGATTGCCGTTGCGGTGCATATGCTGATCAGCAAGCAGGTGCGTGCGCATATGGATGCGCTTGTGTATAACTTCTGGGTGTTCTTCATGGCAGCGACCGTGCTGGCGCTGTACAATATCGCTCATGGTATTCCATTTACCGGTTACGAAGCTCGTGACTGGGGCGTATTCTGGCTGCTGGCGCTTGTTCCTACGCTATTCGGACATTATCTGTTCAACTGGCTGCTCAAATATATGAATGCTGGTGCCGTATCGATGGCTGTACTCGGTGAGCCGGTTTTCTCCTCCCTGCTCGCCTTCTGGCTGCTTGGGGAAGCGCTCACCGGTATTCAGCTTGGAGCCGGTACACTGATCCTGATCGGGGTGTGGGTGTTTATCCGATTTGGCAATGAAAAAGAAGAAACGCTTGTGCCACCGGACATTATGGCACCTGAGCATGAAATTGGGGATGAGCCGCCTTCAGCGAACCCATCATCGGCATCACGGCTGCAACCACAAGCTGATAAAAAGTAGCTGCCTGGCTAAGCGGCACCCTCTCTACACAGCAAGCCTGCATGTTAATCGTCCACAGCAAAAAGCTTCCCTCTCCGCTTATGATCGCGGTCAGGGAAGCTTTTTTAATGTTCCATATGCCAGCATGTACGATTGTCTTTGAAAAAAGTATATTATTTCAACGGCCGATGCCAGTTCGAACGATACATCAGATACAGGAAGTACGGCGTACCGATCAATGCGATGAGCAGACCGGATGGCACTTCAGCCGGTGCTATCACTGTACGCCCGATCGTATCTGCCAGCACAAGCATAAGCGCACCGGTCAATGCTGAGAGGAACATCGCCTGTCTTAAATGATGCCCGGTCAGCAGGCGCACCATATGTGGTGCAATCAGTCCGATAAAACCAACCGTTCCAACACAGGCAACCGCCCCAGCCGCAAGCAGGACGCCGATCGTCATCGATAACAACCGCGTGCGACGCACCGAAAGGCCGAAGCCCCCTGCACTCTGATCATCGAATACGAGTAATTCAAAGCGTCTTGCCAGCCACCAGGCCATCGGCACCAGAATCAATAAAAAGATGCCAATCGTCCATACCTGCTCCCATGTGCGCGCATACGTACTGCCTGTTAGCCAGATATAGCCCATATTGTTCCACAGCGCACCACGTACGATCAGAATCTGAATCCCCGCACCAGCGATTGCCGAGATCGCAATGCCCATCAGCACAACAGACGATGGATTCAGACCCTTTTTCCATGACAGGAAAAAGATCAATGCCGCTGCCACTGTTGCTCCGATCACCGCTGCCAGCGGCATCCAGTATACCGGCAAACCAGGCAATACAATAATGACCAGCATCGCTGCAAAGCCTGCACCGGATGATACCCCGACAATCGATGCGTCTGCAAGTGGGTTGCGAACTGCCAGTTGAATCAGCGTACCGCCAATTGCCAATGCTGCTCCCGCTCCAGCAGCGACGAGTGTACGTGGAATACGGAGCTGGACGAGTGCTGAATACAATCCGTCCGAGCCAAATAACGAGGATAATAGCTCTGCTGGTGGTATACGCATGCCGCCAAACATCGTACTACCTACTACAATCAGCAAGGTCAATACGATGAAAATCGTTGCCAGCACCGGAAATGGTAAGCGGCGCATCGCTCTACCCGTATTCATCGATGAAGTAGCGGCAGCTCCGCTTGCTTTCATACGCGTCATAACGAGCCAGATAAGCCACGGCGCACCAATGATCGCCATCACTGCTCCGGTTTGCAGCTCCATACTGGAATTACGCACCATTTTGGCAAGCACATCTGCGCCCGTTAATAGAGCCGCGCCCCATAAGAAGGTTGCAGGCAGCAACCAGCGATGAGAACGCAGACCGCTCAGCCGTACAAGATGTGGTACGACAAGACCGACAAAGCCGATCGGGCCAACGACACTGACAATCATCGCTGCCAGTAATACCGCGATCAACAAACCGCCAGCGCGTGCAATAGCGACGTTTTGACCCAGTGAGGATGCAGTCGATTCATCCAGATCAAGCACATCCCATTGGCGTGAGCAGAGCAGTGCGAGCAGTGCCAGTCCGATGATCCAGGGCCAGGCATAGTGCACACCGCTCCAATCATTTTGTGCAAGGGAGCCGGAGCCCCACAGAAATAACCCCTGCGTTTCAAAAGCAAAAAAGATATGCAATGCACTCGTAAACGAACCGAGCAACATCGATACGATCATGCCAGACAATGCCAGCCGAATCGGACTGGCTGTGCGTCCGCCACCCATGACATAAGCTGTACCAGCCGCCAGCAAACCGCCTAATGATGCAAATAAAAAAGGCGATTGATGCAATAGCGATGGAAACAGCACCGTTCCAAGCACAACGACAAAATACGCTCCGGCATTAATCCCCAGCGTATCGGATGCTGCCAGCGGATTACGAGTAATCGTTTGCAGTAATGCTCCAGCAACAGCCAGCGCTCCACCCGACAGAATGCCAATCATCGTACGCGGCATACGCAAATCCCATACCATATTATGCTCCAGTGAACCATTGCGATCCGTTAAAGCTGCCATTACCGTACGTAGCGAAATTTCCGCTTCTCCATAACACAGGCTTATAAAAAAAAGCACGATGAGAGCGGCAAGGCCGCCCCCATAGATGCTTACGATACGCCAGTGTGGCAGCGGTTTAACCTGTAAAACGGAACTCATTTCGTAACCGCTCCAACGACCCCATCAACCAGTACTTTAGAAGAAAGCGGGCCGCCAAATGTCCATGTGGAGCCATCCAATGGATACGTACGCTTTTCTTTAACAAAATTCAACTGATTCCAGACAGAATTATTTTTCATCGGTGCGCCGAATACATCATCGTCCGGCTGCACAATATAGATCAGACTGCTATCCTGCACCTTAGACAGGGATTCGATTCCGACTGTAGTAAAGCCGTATTTATCCGTCTGCTCCGATTTCCAGTCATTGACCATGCCGATCTTGTCCAGCGTACCAACAACTACCGAATTGTCGGTAAACATACGCAGGCTAGCTGCATTTTGCGAAGTGAACGCTTGCGTCAGCGCATAGTGCATGCCTTCCTTGCCTGCTGCCTTTAATTTCTCTTTCGCCTGCTCGTAGTGTGTATCCAGATCAGCAAGTACCTGCTTCGCCTGATCTTCTTTGCCGACAGCTTTGCCGATCTCATTAAATACATCCACCATACGATCATAGTCATATCCGTTGCCCTGATACATATTAAATTCCAGTGTTGGCGCGATTGCCTTCAACTGGTCATACAATTCAGGTACATTATCAGACGTTTTAATAATCAAATCCGGCTTGAGCGCAGCAATCGCTTCCAGATTCGGCTCCGAGCGTGTCCCCACATCCGTTACGCTTCCATCCAGTGCCGCCTCAGATGTCACCCACTGCTTGTAGCCAGCATTATCTGCATTACCGATTGGCTGTACCCCCAGCGCGACCATATCCTCTGTAAATGTCCATTCCAGCACAACCACACGCTTGGCAGGCTGATCCAGCTTTACCTCACCATGATTATCGGTAACTGTAATTGGTCCTCCTGTACTTTCAGTAGTTGTCCCGGTTGCAGATGAACCGTTCTGTGCCGAATTGCTTGCGCCGCAGCCTGCCAGTACGAGTACCAGCGCCAGTGGCAGCATGAAATAACCCCAGCTTTTCTTCATATGTACGCTCCCCTATGTATGTAAATTTGTTCGGACAATGATAATCATTATCAATAAAGAATTATGAAGTTGATTTGTTACTTTGTCAATCGCAATTGCTAAAAGTAAAATTTTCATAAGAGGACCTTTCATAAAAGGATCATGTCGATTGAGCAAAATCAGGAAACGTTTATTCACCATCTTAAAGATAAGCATTTGTTAATTACTATAGACAAATTAAAAGACAAATCAAACGATGACATATCGGAGAACACGCCTATTTTCCATGATACAAATGTGAATAAAAAGAGACTATTTTTGCATGAAGTTGATTTTACTTCCAATTAACATGTATAACTGAAAGTACATTGAACCTCGTCTTCAATGAGATTGAAAGTACGCAAATATATAGATTGAACGATAAAGAAAAAGGGAGTGGTACGATATGCTTCAGATTCTATTCGTCGGTTTTCCAGCAGAAGGTCATGTAAATCCTACCCTTGGATTAGTACAAGCATTTACCGAGCGCGGCGATCAGGTGCATTATATTACGACCGAACATTACAAAGAGCGTATAGCAGCAGTTGGCGCGACGGTCCATCTGCATGACGATTTGATTCGTATGGCCAAGGTGAGCGTTGGCTCTGTTGAAGGCATCATGGAGTTTTTACATTTACATGCTCAGATTTCGCTCGCCATTCTGGATATTGTGGATCAATTGAAGCGCACGATCCATTTTGACGCCATCATTTTTGATAAATTTGGAGCAGGTGAGCTGGTAAGTGAATATTTGAATGTGCCAGGTGTCTGCTCCTCTGCTTCCTTCCTCTTTCCGAATAACGCTATGGCTGAAAAGATTTTTAAGGATAAAGACCCGTCGTTATTCGAGCCGAATCAGCAGATGAAGGATTCACTGGCACTCATGCAGCAAAAGTATGGTGTCGCACCTCGCGATCCATTTCAATTTATGAATAATCACGCACCGATGACTATTGTTTATACAAGTAAATACTTTCAGCCGCACAGCGAAAAGTTTGACGATACGAGCATCTTTATCGGACCAAGCTTTCCAGAGCGTGCAGGTCATTCCGATTTTCCATTGGAGCGACTGGAAGGCCAGCAGGTATTATATATCTCGATGGGTACCGTATTGCATCAGGTAGAGCATTTCTTCAATACCTGTATCGAAGCATTTGCCGATTTTGATGGGATTGTAGTTATTGCTGCGGGTGAAAAGGCAGATCTGTCCAAGCTCAATCCGGCTCCAGATCACTTTATGATTGCACCGTATGTGCCGCAATTAAAAGTATTGAACCATGCGGATGTAACCATCACTCATGGTGGCATGAACAGCGTCAACGAAGCGATTCACTTTAATGTACCGCTGGTCATTTTGCCCCAGGATAAAGACCAGCCGATGGTTGCACAGCGATTGGTCGAGCTGGAAGCAGGGTATCGCATCACCAGAGATCAGATCAATGTCGAATCACTCCGAATGGGCGTTCACGAAGTATTGTCGAACCCAATGTACAAGGAAAATGTCAAAAAAATTAACGCCAGCTTCCAACAATCTGGCGGGCCTGCTGAAGCACTAACACGTATTGATGAATTTTTGAAAATTAAATCTGTGTGACTGTTCGTTTAGGAGGATGAATAGGCGGCTTTTGGATTTGGATTTGAATAGGGTTTTAGAAAGCATCATTCATTGTGCAAGTAGGTATATGAGGTGAAGCTAACACCACTCCGGGAAGGAATAAGGGGGCGGGCTCCCGTCTCGCACAGGAATCTACGAATAGGGGGAAAATGTAGATTCCCGTGCTCAAAGCAGTAAGATATTTTGCTTTGCAAAAATTCCTTTTCGTTGAACCCCGTGTTAGAAAATCGCTAACACTAGAAGTCGCCCTTCCTCCTTATTCCTTCCCTCCGTTCTGTGCGGCTTATATACCCTGCGCTTACTTGCTACATCGTATGCGCCTAATACGCCATATAAGCTTACTATGTCATATCGGTTGATAACAATGAACGACTGCACTGTTATCAACCGTATAAAGAATGCTGATATAGTAAGAAGGTCTACAGATAAGAATGTTTACACAAAAGGACAACGCCTGCCATTCAGCGTTGTCCTTTTATGATCCAATATAAAACTGTTACATGTTAAGTCTGACTATAATCGTTGCTGTCGCTAATCGTTTTGCTGCCACGGTGAAGTCGCCAGGTCTGCCTCACTTTCGATTAGCTCCATTGCCTCATCGTATTTGCCTGCCTTGAAGCAGCGGATGATGAATAGGAGGTCGTCTCGTCCCAGGAGCTTTACTTCATTCACTCCTGCAAGGGTTATACATGAGCTGGTAAATCGTGCGGCTGAAGTGAGCACGATGCAACGTTCTGCATCGTAATAACGCATTGATCCGTACACTTCCTGCACGGCATCGAGTCCGATGGCCTGGTTTGCTCCATAACGCTTCGCTTGTAGTACATTGCGTGCACCGAGTCGATCGGTGAATATGAGATCAGCTCCAAAATCACTGCTATCCTTTGTCTTCTCTGCATCCTCATAGCCAAGCTCGGTAAAGAGACGGTGCAAGTAGCGCTCGAATTCGGCGCCTTCCATATCGTCGATATCGGCAATCGTCATTTTACGCGGATCAAGCCGTGCACGTCGTAATCTCATCCGATAGCGCTTGAACGCTCGAATACCCAGCCATACAAAGAGCAAAACGAGCAGCGCCCCGATGCCCCACGCTGCCCACTGTTGATTCATCCCATCCATCACCTGTTCCATGTTGCGTGTGTCCTCTCTGTCTGTCCTGGCTTGTTTGTTGTGTATTTGTTCATTGTATACTTGTTCGTTGTGCGGGCATGACTTTCTTGGATTGCATACATGTATAGTTGAATCCCTATACTAACTAGCTCGCTCTGCTTCTTACGTATAGGCAAATGGATGTTATCGCACATATAACACCGAGCAAGAAATAAAGGCACTGAGTGTATATATACATCTTAATAGCTACCCGAAGAAATATTATCAAGCCATCCCCGTTGACGCCAGTAATCCAATGCAAATTCCTCTGCCCCGTCTGGCGCCTCGCCTGTAAGCAAGTACGAATTATAGCGATACAGCAACTGAACTGCCTTGTGAAATAGCGGCAGCGCATAGTGTAGCTGCACATCGCCTGTATAGCTTACATGGATACGCGAATCATCGTCCTCACTCGCCTTATAGCCGATCAGCACACTTTCCGTTCCATCGGCATGCATCGAGATGGAATAAAAATAATTTTCATGCAGCGTATTGCCATGCTCATCCTCATATTCGCGACCCACTCGAATCAGTGGCATTTGCGGTTCGCCGTGAAACAGAGCGCCGTGCTGCCGGAACGCGATAAATAGATCACCCAGCCACAGCCCCTGATGCTCATCATCGTAAAAATCATCATACGGCTGAGCAAGCGGCAATGCTAGTAGCTCACGGATTTCTTTTGGCTCAATTAGCGTGCGTGCATATTCATAGTTGGATGCCGCCTGCAATAGCCCCTGCCAGCCTGTCCGACATAGCTGTACAAATGCTTGCGGTGCATGCCGATTCAGCGTATGCCATTCCGTATCATTGCCCTCCAAATAACGAAATTTCGTCGATACTTGCCAGAGATAAGTAGAGTTACCTGATAAAACACCCGGCAAAATATCCCGACTTTGCTCCACTGGCTCACTTCGGATGAGTAGTGCATGACGATCATCGTTCTGAATATACACGCCCTGGAAGCAGCCTTCCTCCTCTTCCTGCCCATAAGCAACCGCTCGGATAAACACCCCATTCATCCAAAATTCATAACATGGCGCCGTATCTTCAGGATGACGCATACAGAGCAAGGAAGCCGCTGTCGCCCGGCGAATATTGACCGGATTAATCTCGGTGTTTTCAAACAAAAACGGCACTTCGGGTACGAGGAGCGGCTGCAAATACTCCTTGCGTAAAACAGGCTTGCCCTGCAAAATCATCCGCATCATCTGCTTTCGCCACAGAAACGGCTTATCATCATCGATAATACATTCCGTATCAAAAGCATCAAAGCGATCCATGCCTGCCCATGCGTCGGGAGACTCCATCCCTTCCCAGTGTAGCTGCATATGTTGCCCACCCCGCGCCTCGATGGAATACTGATCCGTCTGTAGCAGCAGCCCGCCAGACAGCTCGCCACGTACGATGAGCAGGCCATGATTGTAATCGCCCCAGAGTAGATGCTCGGCATGCAGATTACCCGTCACATACACTTCCTGCCCACCAAGCAGTAGGTAAGGAGCAGACAGATCCCCCAGTACAATCAGCCCGGTCGCTCCGTCCGTTTCTTCACTGGCAATGATACGATTTACCTTCAAGTGACCATCCACCAGAAGGAGTAAAATGGTATCGATCTCATCGTCCTTATCCGTCTCTTCTTCTCCTGACCAGTCATCATGCAGCGGGTGATCCAGATTCAGTACATCCAGCTCCAGATCACCCGCGCAATACAGCACCCATTCATAGTTATACTCATCCGGTTGACGCTCCAGCCAATCGGCAATCAGACTATCTGCAGGCAGTTTGTGTTGGATATCGGCTAATTTGAGCTTTTCATAACGTTTCGTATTCATCACAGTTGCCTCCTTGTATTGGAACAGAGATGTACAATTCGTCGATCATGACGGCTTCATCTGTTGCTGCATCTATATCAAACTGCATTAGAGCGGTGGATATGTAAGGAATGGTCTGCGAGTTGCTTATAAAAGTTCCTTATCGCAGGCTTCTTATAGCAGGGAAAATGCATTTCACATGTACAACATATTAGCGAAATACTGCATGCTTAGTCCATGTCTCATTCTTAATACATGTCTAATGTACGTTTGAAAAATAGAGCAGCATTCACTCGTAGCATCCCTGCTTCATAGTCCCGGTAGCCTGTACAAAACAGATCGCCCTCCGGCAAACTATGCCAATATGACCACTTTAAATTTATTGTAATAGAGGATATTGCGAATCACAACGGAACAGAGAACGATTTTCACACTGCATGGCTGGACTTCTTACTTCCTGTCTGGATTATTGAGACGATTCAGGTGTAAGATAAGGTAAATATATGGATATGCTGTATAGAGCGTTGTACCATCCTATTTTACATACTGAAAGGAGATTCATCCTATGCAAAACACCGTCTCAATCAAATGGCTACTCGCCCGCCTGTACGAACCGGATCTCATCGTCGCTGACTGCCGCTTCTGGCTGGACAACCCACAGGCCGGTCGCCAAAAATATAACGAGTCCCATATCCCGCGTGCCATCTACCTCGATCTGGAGGAAGATCTGTCCTCCCCGATCAGCACCCACGGCGGTCGTCACCCATTACCCGAACCTGAGCAAATCGCCAAAACATTCGGTCGCGCCGGCATCAGTCAGGACGATCGTATCGTGATCTATGACGATAATAAAGGCATGTATGCATCCAGACTGTGGTGGATGCTGACGTATATGGGACATACGCAAGTGTACATACTGGAACAGGATTTCAGCGCCTGGAAACAGGCAGGCTTCCCGGTGACGGATGAACAGCCGATTGTAGTACCCAAAACGTTTGAAGCCCGTCCACAGCAACAGATGGTCGTGGATGTGGATTATGTACGACAGGTGTCGGAGCGCTTGTCCGGTAGTACATCTGGTGGCGGTACAGTTGATGATGCCAGTACGTCGTCATCTGCCTCAACCCCTTCTTCTTCCATCTCCACGGTGCTAATCGACTCGCGCGTCCACAGCCGCTATCTGGGACTCGAAGAAACGATGGACAAAGTAGCCGGACATATTCCGGGTGCGGTGAATTTCTTCTGGCAGGATGTGTTGACCGAGGCTGGGACTTTGAAATCGGCGGAGCAGCTGGAAGAGCATTTCGCCGGGCTGGATCGGAATGCGGAGATTATCGTATATTGCGGGTCTGGCGTGTCGGCGTGTCCGAATGTGGTGGCGTTGACGCAGATTGGGTTTCAGAATGTGAAGTTGTATCCGGGTAGTTGGAGTGATTGGGTGAGTTATGAGGAGCATCCGATTGCGACGGGTGAGGAAAAATAATTGGTTTAGAGCAGGAAAGCCCGCGAAGGACGCGGGCTTTTTTGCGTTGCAGTGGTTTGGAAAATACACTGTGCAGAGGACCAAGGTGGCTACGTGCAGTATTCTGATGAGCCTAAGATCAATAAAAGATCAACACTGGACTGGAGAAAATACTTTCTACCGGTAACAAAAAATACACGTTTTAAAGTATGCAAGATATGTAAAATGATAATAAAAGATAACTCAACCTTAAGAGTTATGTATTAAAATCAACAGCACTGTGCAGATTTATAAAATAAATCAACAAATAGCTAACAAATCAAAAACGTTGGAAACAAGTTCACCACACTTTAACTCTTTTATTTATTTTGGACACATAGCATATTAAAAACATTCGTCAATATAAATTTCGAATTAAAATACGGCGCTATTTTTAAAAAAAGTATACGAAAAAGTTATAATGGTTTTGCAAAAACTCATTCCGATCATATATAATAATTACTCACTTCCAAAAGCTTGAAATAAAACCAGTTAATTCGAGGGGGATTGAATATGTTTGCAGGGTTTAAGCTATCTCTTACTAAAGATCAGTTAAGTGAGTTTAGAGATTCAGAAAAAATTGAGGATGATGAAGTGCAAGAGGAAACCAAAAGAGTTCTTAATGATTTTTTGTTAGGTGATGGGAGCATTGATGGAAGTTCGCTACAAGATAACTGGTTTCCTCACATAAAAGCAGACGTATTTATCTCGCATTCTCATCAAGACGAAAACATGGCTTTATCAATGGCTAACTGGTTGAAGCAAACATTCGGATTAATTTCATTTATTGACTCTTACGTATGGGGATATTGCAATGATTTATTAAAGCAAATTGATGATAAACACTGCTTTAGAAAAGAAGATATGATGTATGACTACAATTTGCGCAATTACTCTACTAGTCATGTTCATATGATGTTATCTACTGCGCTTACAACGATGATGGATCAAACGGAAACTCTATTCTTTTTAAATACTCCAAATTCAATCACTACAGAGCAATCAATCAATAAAACACGTTCACCTTGGATATACCATGAATTGGTGACTTCAGAAAAACTACGAAAAAGGGTTGCTCCTGCGCATCGTACTTACAGCGAGAGAGATATTAGAAAATCATTTGTGTTGGAAAGTGTCAATGTTAAATATGATGCACCGCTCAATCATTTACTTGAACTTTCTAAGAGCGAATTGGATTCTTGGACAAAGCAGTATGACAGAAAGTCTAATGATCATCCTTTGGATGTTTTATATCAACTCAAATCAGAACTAAGTCTCCAAGTTTTGTGAGGAAGAAAACATGGAATCTAAACTAAAACACTTAGAAATGGTTCAAGGAGTTATTGCAAGAATGGCCTCCAATTCCTTTTTACTAAAGGGGTGGGCTGTGACTTTAGTTGTAGGATTACTAGCTTTTGCAAATATACAGGGAAGAGATAACTTATATTCACTTTTAGCGATTATTCCATTAATCTTTTTTTGGACGATCGACAGCTATTATGTACGTCAAGAAAGACTATTTCGCCAATTATATGATATGGTAAGAAAAAAGAAGACAGAAGATATTGATTTTTCGATGAATACAAAAGGACTAAAAGAAAATTTTTTCAAAGTTTTGTTATGTAGTGTTTTAACGATATTTTATGTACCTATGGTATTGTTGGTTTTTTTTATTATATTTGTTTTACCTTGTATATTTTCGCAATAAAAATAAAAACAACCAGATGTTTAAAAGCATTTGGTTGTTTTTATTTTTAGAAGTTATTGGTATTATTATTCGCTAATACATTCCGTAAGTATGTTAGTAACTATTCAGCTTGATTTCAAATAGCAAGTAGGCAATGTTTTAGGATAAAATTGTTGATTGAATATTCTATTATTTTTTCAGTAACAATGAAGCATGCGTATGCCTTAAATTGTTTATTAAAAAAGAAGGTCTTTATTATTCTAAAAAATATTGATTTGAAGCGAACTTCCAAAATATTTTATGACATACATACTTTATAAAGCATAGATGCTGAAGCTATAACTTATTGTTTTGTCTACACTGGGAGCTTTTCATGTAAACCTCTTTAAATTCAAAAGTCTATAATAGGACTTTTCCACAATTACTCATTCGAATATAAATCTGCTTTCTCAAATGTTAATTCTCTACATTAATGCGCTGTATATACTTTACATTATACTTCTTACAAGTGCTTATTTATTTTTAGTAATTTATCTTGAAGAAGTTGCGCTATTGTCTTAGTATCATGTTTTCTCCAATCAATATAGCCAACAGTTTCTGTTATTCCAGGGATTTCAGTATCATCTAATCTCAACGGAAGGATATACTCACGTTTTTCTTTAAAGGCCCTAGCTTGTGCATTCCTAATTTCGTGTGTTGTCCAAGCCTTATGTGCATAATTCCAAGACGTAAATACTACACAAAACTTTGCTTTATCCTTATATATTGTTGATAAATGTGAATATAAATCCTTTCCCCATAGGTCGGCTTTCTCATATTCATCATAAAAGACATATACTCCACAGCTTTTCAATTCTTCTGCTAGTATACTAGCATAACTTCTATCTTCTCCAGCAAATGAAAGTGCAATATCATACTGTTGAGTGTCTTTGAGAACAGTGTTGAGCTGCTTTGGTTTTCCATTCTTCCGCATTATTTTAACATCACTGGTTGGAAGATCCATTGCTTTTTGGATTTGCTTTGCAAATATTCTACCACTTTTATTGAAGTTGCTGTAACTTAATAATTTAACGTCGTCTCTGATAGTGACTTCCGGATTACGCAAGATAAATTCGATATCAGAACCAATCTTCTCAATGTTCTCTTGTACATACTTTATCAAAAAAATCATATCTTGCAAC
>JBCNLJ010000012.1:0-93975 GCA_039595515.1 Paenibacillus sp.
AGTTAATATACTCATCTTGATTTTCATTTAAATATTTACAAATAAGACGAGTTGCAATATCTTGATAATCACTGATGGTCTCTTTGATATTGTTTCTAAAATCAGCTTTTATAGTTGATCGAGCGATATTTAAATATTTCTTTGTTTGGTCACTCAATAAATCAATTTCTATTTCAAAATAGCTTGAATTTATTCTCATCTTGTCAGTATCCTTTACTTCAATACCTTTAAATAAAATACTATAAATTCCTCTACTAGGAGATCCATATAGGCGCCTATTCCCCAATAATTCAAACCAGCTTCCAGAAACTTTATCTAATAAATTAAATAATATATTGCCTGTCTTTTTATCAAAAGATATTTTATAAATGAATTCTTCTTCATCATTAAAATCTTTTAATAAATTATGTTGGATAAAATCATATTTTTTTGCGATATTTATCAATTCTTTATCCAAAATCATTCTCACAACAAAAAAACTGTTCCTTAGGTAATTCTTCATGATTCCACTTAAATGATCAAAAATTCTCTGCGGCAAATTTAAATCTTTAGTAAAAAAGTCATTTGTATAAATATTGTTTGTGTAAATACCATCTTTCATCAAATCTAAATTTAAATCTAATTCAATTTTTGTACCACGTAACTTCAAATGATCTTCCTCTTCTACGGTTATATATCCATTTTTCTTTCTAGATACAAGTGTAGCTTTTTTCCCGGTCTCACCATCTGCTTTGGTATAGATTATGGCTTCCTCAGTTGCTAAAAAAACTGATTGAAGTCCTATCCCAAAAGTTCCTGTGGGTTTCAACCAATCAGGCATACTCTGTATTAAAGCCCATTTAGCCTTACTACTTCTCCAGCTTTGTCCTACGTTAGAAAGCCGTTGCAAATCATTAATACCTATTCCGCATCCCCTATCTGCTACAACAATTTTTATCTTGTACTTCTCGATCAGATTTACTGAAATATCAATGGTGTATGAATCCCATACTACAAGGGGGACATCAGTAATATACTTTATTTCTGCATAACTACTAAAACCATTCTCTTCAAGCTGTGCATCAAATCTTCCCGCCTCTAAATCTATCCATATTTGTATCTTTGTTGCATCAATTGCATTTTGAAGAAGCTCTCGAAGAAACACTAATTTGGAGTCGTATATGCCAGAACCTTCAATGATATCAAAGGCATTCTCTTGCTTGATCTCAAATCTCAAGTTTGCTTGTTGACTCAGATCAGTTTTCCCTTTTAAGAATAACTTTGTTTCTCCTAATCTAGGAGGACCACCGGGAAAATTCTGAGGTACAACTTGAGACCAATTGATTGAAAAGTTCTTCAATTCATCTTCAATCCAGTCTACCCAACTTTGCGTAGCTCTATATACGCCAGGCGACTCGCAATCGGCTGTAATTTCAATAACCTTAGGATTGATCAAAAAATGCCTAATAGATGCATGTTTTTGCTTATGTGTAGCAGACATAACTGGCATACTACTAATCATTTTTTGATAAACCTGATTGAATCTTCCGTCATCTAAATCTAACAAGTCACCAATCCGCAGAAGCTCCGCTATAAATCTAGGATGTATCTTGTCTATACCTACACCATTTGCTTCATACTCTAGCTTCATAACGTCTTCAAATGGTTGTCCATGAAGATAGGAAATTTGTCCAATCATATATTTTAATCGAACAGGTACAGTTCGAAACGCGGAGATGGATAGTCCATATTCTTCGAGTTTGTCTAATGCATCTCGACTATACGTAGGATGACTCCTTCGAAAATACTCACTAGCTAGCAATATAACGGATTGTCTCACTTTTAATGGCCAAGTTGGATCTTCAGTATGCTCCGAGTTCATATCTAAAATATAGTTTGCTGCTTGAATATAGTCTTCATCATACTTATCATAGCTAGCATTGCGTAGCTCCGATATGTAGTTTTGAAATTCTTTTTTTGACCATTCTTGACTCAGAATCTTATCGACTAAGATCATTCCAGTGTCATGTAAATACGATACCATGAGAATAATCCATGTCGTCGTTGGTCCGAGTGCTTTTATTCTTTCTGTCCCTAATAACATTTCTATGTTACGAACAATTTTCTGTGAGTGACTTTCATCATGATCGCTAAAGTGAGGGTAGAAGTGGGGAATTGCAGATAGTGCCTTAGATATTTCTTTTTTATCTAAACACCAGTTGTTATAAATTGCTGAGTAATCAGGAAGTTCTTGAAACGTTTTTAAATGCATTTCTAAAGTATAATATTCAGTTTCTACATTTAGCATATAGGCACATACCCCTCTCTATTTATGCACAATTTTACCACAATTCTCCTTCTACATAATAGAATTAATAATCCATGTATTTACATCACCTCTATCTTGTTCTCCAGTTGTCACTAGAAGTTGGATTTCAAATTGTATATTGGCATATCAAAAAACCACTCTTAATTACAGAGTGGTTTGATTAAATAAATGTTATTAATTCCAACCATCTACAGCGCCTTAATCAATTCCTCCAACTCCTCAACCAACACCTTCGCCTTCTCAAAATTCGTATCCTTCAGCGCCAGCTCAATCTGCATCTCTACAGCCTTCTTCTTCTCTTCTGCCTGCAAATAATCCTTACTAAAATGACTCGCATAGATCATCTGTCTAAATTTCCGCATGCTCATCTTCCGAATCGTCTTATTGTCGATGATCAGCACATAATCCATGCCATTCACAACCGAATAAAAGTCATGGGAGATCATCACAATTGCGCCTTTATACTCGATAATCGCCTTTTCCAGTGCGATCTGCGTATAAATATCCAGATGGCTGGTCGGCTCGTCGAGCAGCAGCAGATTGGCTCCGCTGGCAGCGACCTTCGCCAGTTGCAGCATATTTTTTTCGCCGCCGGATAGCGATTCGATCTTCTGATTCAGAATTTCACCTTCGAAGCCATACGTAGCCAGGTACGCTCGCACGTCGTCATATGTGGCGAATCCGGCTTCGATAAACTCGGTCAGCATCGTATTGGAGCCTTGCAGCGTTTCGTCCTGAATCTGTGACAGATACGATACCCGCGCATCTGCATTGATCGTGATCGACTCGTGACTATTTTTAGCGATCTCGCGCAGCAACGTCGTTTTGCCCGTTCCATTAGCGCCGATAATCGCGACTTTGTCCGTCGCACCGATCTCGAAGCTTACATTTTCCAGCAACAGCTCATCGAAAGTAACACCGTAGTTCTGCACACTCACGACCACGGTCTCTTGCTCCAATGGCTGCTCCAGCTCAAAACCAATCGTCGGCTGCTTCACATCTACGAATGGTGCTTTGATACGGCTCGCTTCTAATCGCTCCTGTAGCTTCATTCTCGCTTTAAGCGCTCTACCGCGGGATTCGTCGGAATTGTATGTCGCGATCGTACGCAGATTATCGATAAGTGCCTCGTTGCGCTGTACTTCTTCCGCTTCTGCCACTGCAATCTCCTGCATCTCGATCTTCGTCTGTAGCAGGGAGAAGTTGTAGTCGATATAGCGTCCGTCGAACTCTTGTAGCTCTTTGTTTTCCAGATGAATGATCTTATTGAAGCAATGATTCAGCAGATAGCGGTTATGCGTTACGACGAGTAGCATGCCTTTATGCGAATTGATCAGTTGTTTGAGTGCATTCAGATTTTCAAAGTCCAAAAATACGTCCGGCTCGTCCATGATCATCAGATCCGGGCGATTCAGCATTTCTTTCATGACCTGAACGAGCTTGAATTCGCCGCCGCTCAGGGAGGTAACAGGGGTGTCTTTGAGCTTCATCAGGTTCGCTAGATTGAGCTGCTTGTTAATCGTATTTTCAAAATTATGCCCGTCGACCGCATCGAATGCGTCCAGCGCTAGCTGGCACCGCTCCATGAGCGCATCCATATCGTCAGTCGTTTCCATCTCAGCGTAGATCGCATTAATCTCATTTTGCATGTTAATAAACGTTTCGCCGATATATTCAAATACCGTGATCGCTTCTGCCTTGTCGACCTGGGAGAACTGACTGACATATCCAATCGTGCAGGCTGGATCGATCTCCAGCTTGCCATCGTACAAATAGCGGTTGGGCTCCAGCAGGATATCGACCAGTGTACTTTTACCACTGCCGCTTGTCCCGATAAAGGCACAATGCTGCCCTTCTTCCAGTGTAAAAGAAACATTCGTATACAATTCCTTCTGCGGGAACGAGAAGGACAGGTTATCAACTTTAATCATTTGTGTTACCTTTCTTTGCAGCTAAAATAGGGGTTGATGCTCGGATGTACTGCAGAACATCCCATTTGCGTTTGCCATTCCTCAGAGTAACACTGTTTATGGGGGAGTACAATGGATTTGTAGAGGGTATGCCCTGCATATTTTCTGTCCTTATAGATCTTGCAGTAACGACGTATCCAAATTCGCTCTGCCCAGATATCCGCTACAAAGCACAGGTCGTTCAGCGATCTCATAAAATTTCTTCATATCCATATCATCGTTCCGACCCCAGACTTCAAATGAATCGAATTCTTCCTTCGAAATCTGATGATATTCCGGTGTATCGGTAAAGCCGGTTAGCACTTCATACGCATAAATGTCTTCACCAAATTTGCCAACAGAATGATATCCGCCATCTTTCAGGCGTACGTATTCTTTATAGTGGAAACTCATGGGGATCATGCATCCTTTCGGTGGGTGGGGTGGAAGATTAGATCGATCTACACGCACTTCTCACTGGTTACTTCTCACTGCTTACTGCTTACTGCTTACTGCTTACTGCTATCAGGCTAATCCAGCATCAGTGAGACAGGCAATATAACAAAATCGCCTGCTGCACATAGAGCAAATTTTTCTTGAATGCATGACCTACAAAATACTCTGAATCTATCGCATCCGCACTCACTTCCTCATTACGGAAAAAGGGTGGACACGGATTCAGCATCGAGCCGGGCTTCGTTGATTTCATTCGTGCCAATGTGATTCCATAGCGGCTAATATATGCCTCCGTCCGATACGCATTCGGCAAAGAATCGGTTAAGATCACATTACTATACGGCAACACTTCGTCCAGCTCCGTATGAAAATGGTAGTTATCCGCAGTCTCTGCAAACGCATCCCCCGGTGCACTGACATGGTGGAAGTCCAGATTCATCACTCTGGCGATATCTGCCCATGATCTGGAGATATTACTGGCCGGCCCGACAAATGTATACACAAGCTCCGTATAGTGACTTCGCTGCTCACGAATAGAATAGAGGTCCGTCAAAATTTCGCACGGGTGATTAACCGACGTCATCGCATTGATGACCGGAATACGGGCATATTCTGACATCTTCACCACTTTCGCAAAGTCGGAATGCCGGACGACGATGGCGTCTGCCCAATTTTGTATGTAGTTGATCGTATCCAACAGCTCTTCTCTGCGATCCAGTGCCTCTGGAGGGAACAGTATGGATTCACCACCCAGGTCTTTGATTCCTTTTTCAAATGTAATTCTCGTTCTCAAGCTGCTCTCCGGGAAGAACAGAATGAACGTTTTGCCCTGTAATCGTCGCTCGCCGCCGGACTGCTTTAGCTTGTCGGTTAGATCGAATAGATCTGTAATTTGTGTTGAGGAAAGTCCATGTATATCCAGTACATGCAAGCCGATTCACTCCTCTCCAAACATACTCCCCTACATATCCCGCAAGCGCGACGTATCCAAATATTCTCTCCCCAGATACCCGCTGCACAGAACAGGACGGTTTACGATCTCATAAAATTTCTTCATATCCATCTCCTCCTGCTGCCCCCAGCTTTCAAACGAATCGAACTCCTCCTTCGAAATCTGGTGATACTCCGGGGAATCTGCTACACCGGTAGCCACTTCATACGCATATATATCTTCGCCAAACTTGCCTACAGACTGGTATCTGCCTTTTTTGAGTCGTACATAGTCGGTGTATCGGATGCTCATGACCATCACGCTACCTTTCTTTTGTTACTGTTCGATTAAGCTTCATCACCGAATCGGATCGATTTCATTCTGTCCATAACATAAGGCTCAACGGTATATCGATACGTTTATGCATGAACACTCATGCCTTCACGAAAATTGCCAGAAGCCAGCAACCGGTTGCCCGATCTCGCTTCCCTCTATTTTAGCGTAAACATACAGCGCACCAAAACCAAACGGGTAACTGCCATCCTCCGCAAGTAATGTCTCAGGGTAACCTTCTTCATCCACTTGCAAGAAGAACGAGAACGAGTCTGCTTGTAGCTCTGTCGTATAATAGTCTTCCTGCTGAATCAGCTTTGGAGTCCCACCTACCTTAATGAGAAAGGGCGATTCCATCGACTCATCATCCATGATCGTTTCTCCTTGTGAGATCCAATGCCTGGTCAGACCGGGATTCGTAAACGTATCCTTGCTGCTCTCAGTTGAAATCGGATGCTCCAGCACCTGAATCGCGCAGTGAGGATAGATGTTATTTTCCAGATATTCTTCATAATCCGCAGGGACGAATATCGATAGCATACGTTCCGGCTTAAACGGGTGAATCAGACTCAGATAAAAGAGATAGCTTAAGCTCTGCTGATGCCCATCGATAACATGCTGCCCCTCGTCAAAAAACACCGGCGCATTGCCACCGATCCAGCCTGCTGTAGGTTCGTTAGACATAGTCGATCGTGCATAATATACAATGCAATCTGTTCCGTGTTGTAGTCGCTGCATAGGATTCTCCATCGTCATGATGCTCGCCCCGGATCAACAATGGACGATTCCGCTTCTTCCATATACGAGTCAAAGGCTTCCACCCCTTCTTGCACAATCAAGCTCGATTCCTGTGCAGTGATCGGCACCGCCCAGATCACCTGAACTACCTCATCTCCGATCCGAATCGCTTCCAGCTCCTCAATCTCTCCCCTCAGCTCATCAAGCAAAAACGCTCTGGCTGACCAGTTGTCCGGAGCAAGCTCGCTTTCGCCCATCACGCGCGGTATGCGAGAATCTGGCGCCACTTCAATATGGTGCGCAATCAGATCACATACATAGGTGAATATCCGTTCAACCGACTCGCCGCCCAGATCTGACGTTAACGCCAGCATCCATTCCGTACCGATCGGTTGTCCGTTGGAGCGAAGCATATTGGATAACCCGACCGTCGCAAAGCGAGCCACCTCATTCTCAGTCACTGCCGGAAAATAATATATCTCCACATGGATCGCTTGATCCGGTTGGTTCAAATGAATTCGATACGCTGGCATCGACCACGCCTCGATAAATGCTCCCAGAATAATAGAGCGCCGAATATCGAATGCGAATGGTCGTTCTTGATTGGATTCGGTAAACATGTGTAGCACGCTCCCACCTTTTTGCATGATCTAATGATAATAAAGAAGTCTGCCTATGACGATTTCATTGCCCGCTCCAATTGATCTCGCAGGTATTCTCTTAACTCATCATTTCGGCAATACAAATAGCAACCTTTTATTCCGCGTGATATCAATACTTTGTATATATTTTTAACCAGTGCTGTTAAACGTTCGTTATCCTTTTTCAATCCACGCTTTCCCATTGTATCCTTGTACTCATCATAATCCGCATAGAGCTGCATATTTGGGACATCAAACTTTAGATCATTTCCGATAATCACACCGACATAGTCAAACTCCAGCCCTTGCGATGTATGTACGCAGCCAATTTGCTCCGATCCACTATCATGAATCGCCCACATACTAGAGATTGCCCGACCATTCCATGGCATGCTGAAATCATGTTCCTTGATAACAACATCAGCTACTTCGCCATTACGATTGCCATCGCTATCTTTCGTCCAATTCCATGCGAATCCAGCCAGCATACGCGCCTTGTACCCAGCCTTTACTTTCTGTTGAATAGCGTCACGTAATTGATGAGGAGTATCCATTAATTTAAATTCAAATGCATTTTGATCCCAGCCGTCAAAATTCCCTGTTTGCCGAATCTGTAAAATATGATCAATCCAGTTCATGAATCCATCTGCACCGGAGCAGCGGAACTGTGCAGAAAGTGTATATTCGTGAACCTCAGAACCATACAATTCAGCAACACGCATGATTTCTTCTACTGATCCAATATCATCCGGTCGAATACGCTGGAAATCATCGATGAAAAATACATTTACCATCGACGCTCGAATGATATCTTCGATCTGATTCTCACCCCGATACTGGTAAGCGCCCTTGCCTTTTAGTCGATGTGCTTCATCGACAATCATAACGTCAAAGAAATTTTCTGGCGAATTCCAAAACTGTCCCGATCCAGCAAACAGTGAACGTGCCCGCCCCTTATCTTTAGCCTGTTGCTTAACAAGTGTCTCTACCATAACATTGCGAAAAGATGAATTGGGTGCAATAAATTTCACATTCAACTTGTTCTTCAATAAATCGCCAAGCGCGTTCATAGAAATAACCGATTTGCCTGTACCCGGTCCACCCTTTACCAGAATCGTACGTTTGCGACTTGTATCTCTGGCTATACCCATGATTGCAGAATACGCCACTTTCTGTTCATCCAATAAAACGAAGGCAGAATTGCCTTTAAACAGACCATCCACATGATCGATTAACTTTTTAGAAGGACGAATTCTACCATTTTCAATCAGGTACATCAGATTGATGCCATTTCCCTTGCCGATGTGCTTATATAAGAACTCTTGCAATTTTTGCGTATCTTCAGCCATGAATAATGGAGCTTTGCTAATATACTCTTCGTATCGCTCATTTTTGAGTGGGTCGGGTTGAGGCGAACGATAATTATGTAGATAGGCACAAGAATGACTGGTTAAATCGCTGGAATGGAGCGCTTCATTCATATCTTCCAGATGCTGTCGGTATGACCATGCCTGATAAGAAGGATGTGTCACCTCCCTTTCACGCCCTCCGATAAAAGCCACCACCACATCCTCTCGATCCGTCGCACTGGCAGCATCCCATTGCTTCAGCTCTACGATCACCAGATTACTTTTTCCTGTGTCATCTTTACCGGTAACGATAAAATCAACACGTTTGCTGGTGGGCGGAATATTATACTCAATCATCACACCGCAGTCATCGGCAATCCGCGAATTACGAACGACACGCTCCATAAATTGCATGGAATTATTCCAGGCCCTTTTCTCTCCCGGACTTGGTCGCATACCCATTTTGTCAATAAATGCATTCTCAATTTCAGAAGTCAGTTGATTGTTATCCACCTTTTCACGAAAAGCCAGGGCACTGCTGCTGTAGATGATCATGTGTATTCCTCCTGTGATTGGTATGCTAGTATAGGCGTTTTTGGGCGATATCGTATAAAAAATATGCAAAAAAGAGACACTTCCCTATGAAGGGTATGTGCCTCTGAATGGTTTTGTTGCGGCCATGCTTTGGCCTTATAATATAAATTTAATTTTAGAAACTTAATTTTGAATTTTAATAAACTAGAAAATAATATAGCTTAAGTAGATTGCTTATTCTTCTAAATATTACCTTATACCCTGATTTTTGTACAGAATATATGATGTATTGCATGGACGTGAATTTGTATACTTGAGCTTCATGCTTTCTCATCTAGCTTCTGAATCAACTATTTATAATCATTCACAGGCCCTTCATCCATAGCAACCTCGACCATATCCGACGCTCCCATGCGAAGCAGCGGACGATACTCAGAATTCGGTCGGCTATACAGCTCCAATGGGCTAATGATCACGCCATCTGCCGTATTTTGCAGAATTCCAGGTACGCACGTATAGATCGTATCGTTATTGTTGGCATTCTTGGACGATATTGTAACCGACGTGCCCCGGTGATTATCAATGCTCATCGACACTTTATAACGGTAAAATGAACCTGTACCATTGGATTGTGCCGAGTACACGACAGGCACCACAGCCAGAATATCGTCGCGTAGTCGTAATCTAATCACCTCGGTCTTCGTTGCCTGATTACTTCTGCCTACATCGCCCATATGCTCGACGGCACCGTTACCATAGCTTTGCAGCGGAGGAACGCCCTTCGCGCCGAACATCGCAACATCGACCTGCTCACCAGACTTTGTGTACACGAGCGCATAAATATCGTAATCCGTCCCCGTTTTCCATGATACGGTTGCTGTAATTTCTGGCGTTTTCTCGATAATGACGGACTTCTGCCCTTTTTCGAGATTGACTTTGCCTGTGACCTTTTGCAGGTTAATGGAGGAAGGCAAAGACTGATTATTTAGCGCTGCGGGAGCCGACGCAGGTGGCGCCGTTGGCTGTGCAGGAACAGATACAGGCGAAGTGGACGACTGAGAAGTAAAAGTAGACTGTGGAGCAGGTTCAGCAGGTGAAGTGGTAGGATTGGAACTCATCTCCGATGCAGAAGGCGAATGGGATTCATCCGCTTCTAACTCAACACCATAATTGATGCACAATCCTTCCAATCCGGAATCAAACCCGCGCCAGATCGACTTGGCCTTTGTCCCACCGTTTCGCAAATACAGCTCCATAACGATGATGCCATTCTCACTCTGAAAGCTGGATGGAGTGAGCTGAATAATCTCATTGCCGGTGGCGATCTCTGCTGTCAGATTGCTGACATTCGCAAAGCCTGTATTGTTATCCTCGGTCAGTGTTACTGCTATTTTCGTAATGCCCGCAGGCACTTTATTCATATCAAATTGAAGCTTATGTACCCTTGTATTGCCGGTTTGCTCGGATGGTAAAAGAGTCGCGACACCTGTAGCGCTGGTTGGTTGATTATAGAAGATGATGCCGCTATCTCCCTGTACTTTATCGGCATCGGTAAGCAGAAAGGCAGTTAGCGAGATGTCGATCGTAGGGGAAATGTCGTGACTGATGGTAATGTGACCGCTTGCAGAAGTTAAGCTGGTATTCGCACCCATTGGAAGAAATTGATTCATTGAAAACCACTCCCGTCATTAATGGCTTGTATTCAAGTTGGTTCTGTGCATATTACGTATTAAACATGGAACGTTTTATCGAACGTTGAAGCTCAACATATGTACTGACTCACCTATATTAACACACGAAGGAAATCTTTAGGATATACATAAATATACAGGAAGAAGTTTATAATTGCGGCATGATGTTGCTGAACGATCGGCTTTAATCTTGTTCGGTTCTGCTATGCTCTTGCCCAGTCTCATTTTGATCCACTGCTACCTTTATCGCTTCTACCTTCCACCACTTCGTTCCACGCCTCAAAATATTCACTAATTGACTGATAACGATCCTCTTTGCGGACACTAACCGCTTTTAAGGCGATCTGAAATAGCTGCTCACCCGCTTGCCATGCATCGATATTCCGTTCTTTTCCACCACCGAATAGCTGAAAGGCTGTCGCGCCCATCAGGAACACATTGGAGCGTTCATCTATCTCTTCCCCTAACTCATATTCCTCTGGAGACATATAACGGCTTGATCCCCACATCTGTCCCATCGTGTTCATGACTGGTCGGTTTGCATAAAATTCAATATCGCAAATTCTTGTTTCTCCTGATGCAAAATCATACATTATACAACCGTCATAAAAGTCTACCGCAATATACCCTCTTTCGTTGACATGAATATGAAAGTGCACGATGTTATCATACATATCGAATTTCTTTTCCAATGGCAGCGCCATGAATTTCTCAAACGAATCATATTGCCTGCCCATACATTCCCCCGCAAACCACTCAAATACCGTTACATAGCCACCTTGAATTTCCTTATGTTCAATAATGCCAATGAGAGTCGGATGACGTAGATCCTCATATACCGAAACGGTAGCTTGAAGTCGAGCAATCGCCGTAGCTGTACTGATCTGACTTAATAAGGTTACCGCACCTGCCACTTTTATAAAAAGCTTCCCCTGATCATTTTGGACACCAAAACAGATATATCCAGAATCCTGCCTGTCAAATACAGCAAACACGTTGCCATACTGTGACAGGAAGCTAAAATCGAATTCTTCTCGCAGCGCAAAGGTGATTCCATCGATTGTTTTCGTTATCATATGTAAGCCCTCCATATCTCTTGTAGTCTTGTGTACTGAATATGACCGTTTCCCTCCGACCAATCGACTGTGCCACCAGTCAGCCTCCGTAGAGCGTTATCCTATTATTACACAAGACTAAAAAAGTTGAGATATGGAAATCGAGCATAAAGCAACTTCACTCCAACTTTCACTCAAGAATTCGACATAGCCGGAATGAGCGTTTCCCACTGTTCTCCGTTCACTGATCCAGTGAAGCGATACATGGGCTGGTAATAGCCTTTTGAATCATATTTATAGGCAAGCTCATATTGCTCCACGCGCAGTAGATCGCCTTTGTTCAGATCATTGTACACGGAGAAATTCCCTTCAAGCACTTGCGTATACGCCTGTGCCGGACTAATCACGTCTACTTTGCGCACATACTCATTTTTATTGATCACATAAAACACATCACCGGGTGCTGCCCCATCTACAGTAGCCGGCATCAGCATAACCATCCCGTCGGCAAAGTCTTTTTCGCCTTCAGCGATAGCGTCCACTGCTTTGCGGATATCCCATCTGAGTGTCGTACCTTCGTTTTGTACGCTAAATGTAGTATTAGCAGGCAGAATATCATTGTTCTGCATCCATTTTTCATAGAAATCTCTGTGTCTGGTTAGTTGTTCCTTGCTGAACTTAACTTCTTCTCTATTCTCGTTATACAACTGCCACCCGCCGTCCTGCAGGTTATAGTTGAACGTGTACAGGTTGCCGCTACTGTCGGTAAATGACCAGATTCGGTTCATTCCATCGACTCGTTTTCCTTGTTTCTGCTGAAGGTGAAAGGACTGCTGTACAAGCGCAGCCATACGCTCACCATATTCCACATTGTAAATACGATGATTGACATACAGTGAGACGGGCTCCGCCTTTTCTGGAAGCTTAGCAGCCAGATCCACCTTAACCCCGTTCATATTTTGCTTGATCGCTGGTCGAACCGAGAGATTACCGAGCTCCTTTGCCCCATAGACGGCTAATGCACTGGTGAATAGTAGCACAAAAGCCATTGGAATACATAGCGCAAGCCCTGCCGATTTGAAGTCTAGCTTTCGCTTTGTCATGCTATTTAAGATCGCCTGCATGATCAGGTAGCCTGCTACACTGCCGAGTGTGTTGTGGAAAATATCGTCTAACTCAAAAATGCCTCTGCCGCTAAGCATCTGGATCAGCTCAATACCAACGGTTACGATGAGAGAAATCACGAGCACCGGGGTAAAACGCCGGAATCGTATGCCGAGCAGCGGTAGCAAAAACCCAAGCGGCATAAACATCATCATATTAAAAATAATAAGCTGAAACTCGCTGAGCGACCATTGATTCCAGGCACTCCGGTAGCCGCTAAACAGTCGGAAATTTATCCAGCCCTCAAAGTTTGCTCCCCTGCTGAATGTGGTTAACATCATGACCAGACCAAACCACATGATAAGCAAATACGCGGCTGCAAATTGTGTGACCGTGAACTTTCGCTTACCACCCTTTTTTCGGTATAGAACATACGTCAGGGCGATAATCCCTAAAAATACTAACGCTATCATGATCACCTTCGGTAAAAGCGGTAATAGCGTGCTAATGATCCCTTGAATATCCATATGTGGACTCCCTTCATTTTAGCTGTAGACATGATGCTGAGTTTGGCTATAAGTAAGACGCCACTTCCTCGCATTGTGTAACAGCTTATTCAGAAAATGATGGGAGGCTTCCGCTATTAACGGTATAACCGCTTATCGTCATAGATGTAGCAACTAGCAAAATTCGATCACGACTCCTACATCCGTATATCCAACTACATCCACGCCATCATCAGGAAGTGATTTTTCAAACTAGAACTTCGCTGAATTCGTACTTTCATTATCATGGTGATGCGATGTTCTAATGAACGCTGGCTTTGCCTCTATATAACGATGTAAAGATATGACTTGATATCACAGGTCTATCCGCACATAACTATGTTACACTTTTAAAAGAGTATCACTATCTATCACCTGTCTATACGTAGACTTCACAGCCGGATACAAGCAGGTGTATACGAAGCATAGTTAGGTTAGCCCCTCGACCAAATTAAATTCCAATTCAAAGCTAAAGCTACAGCTTCTCAAATAAAAATAAACCTTCATCACACGAGAAGCTATTTCTGCTGTATAACATCAAACTTCACATATAACATGATCATTTATAGCATGGTCATTTATAGCACGATCATCGTACTAGAAAGGAGCCACCATGCACCATTTCCAGCAACAACGGATGAATTCATTACTGCTGCCAATCATCCCAGGTGTAATCATCATCCTGCTCATATTCTCCATTAATTATTTTCAACTCGAACTCGTCGAAAAATTCCTACTACTTGCGGCTTTTGTGATCGTGCCGCTGGTCATTGTACTGTTGAAATATGATGAACAGCATACTGTTCAGCGGACAATCTACACGGCGATCAAGTGGTTTCAATTTCCCGCAGCCCTGCTTGCGTTAGCCTCTGTGATGAGCAGTACAACGTGGGGGTTAGAAGGTACAGCTATACCGGGAATGCTCTCCCTCGGCTGGCTAGTGCTCACCTTGCTGCTTGGTATGTATGGAATCACCACGATCATCATACATCAGGGCAAAATAGCAGACCTTGCGATTGGCGCGGGACTGGTTTACTTTTTTATCGGGGGTATCTGGTTCACCTTATATCAGTATCAATGGACATTCTTTCAGGCGACGCCTGCAACTCATGCATTAAGCTCGATCCACTTTCATTTTTCCTCGGCGATCGTTCCGATTTTTATCGGCATGCTGGGACGAATCATGGCGAAAAAGAGCTGGTATCCGTGGGTTGTGGCTATCGATATTATCGGCCCGATCTTGATCGCGATTGGAATGATCTTCTCCAAGCCTATCGAGTACATTGGGGTTGCGCTGTTTGCCTGTAATATTGTGGTGTATACCACGTATCTGCTTACGTACTTGAAGCGAAATACATTATACAAAAGAGCATCCGTTTTCTTAGTTCTTTCCTGTCTCGCCTTCTATACGGTTATTATCGTTTCTATATTTTATCCGTTGCTGAAAAGGATGTTTGCCCTGAGCATACTCGATTTCATTCCCATATATGGCGCGCTGCATGCGTTTGGATTTGTATTATGTGGATTGATCGGGTGGGTATATCTGGTAGATGCTATGCAGAAAAAGTCACCTGTACCAGCCAGTCGATGAGTTATGGGCGCAGGTGACTTTTGGGCATGCTATGTATAGAAATTGATAGATTTGGCAAACCACGACAATCCAACCATACCCGTCTATAGCACGTACTCATTTTAACTTCCACTTTCCTATATCTCTCATTCTATCTACTTTCTAGTATAATAATTCGATACAGCAGTCATTTTAAAAGGAGCCTGCCTTGGAGCTTGTAAGCCTTTTTTACAGCCGTTTAAGGTAGGAAAAAGGAGATTGACGATGGAATATCATGTATCCATACACGGCAATGATCGGAACAAGGGAACAGCGGATCAACCACTGCGTACGATATCAAAAGCTGCGACTTATGCGATGGCTGGTGATACCGTTATTGTTCATACGGGCGTATACAGAGAATGGGTGAATCCGGCTCATGGAGGAACGGCGGAGCATCGCATCGTGTATCGTTCCGCAGGTGACGGAGAAGTTGTGATCACAGGAGCGGAACGGATTACCGATTGGCAATCTGAAGGAGACGATGTATGGAGCACCGAAGTGCCGAATTCTATCTTTTCCGTACGTAATCCATTTGCGACCGAGCTGAGTGGAGACTGGTTATTTGATGGACGTTTCCCGGTTCATCTTGGCGATGTGTATCTGGATGGCAAATCATTATATGAGTGCGATAGTTTTGAAAGCGTTCGCAATCCAAAAGTCTGGTCGGACGCCAAATATCCAGATGACTCTCTGTTAACATGGTATGCCGAGGTCGGTTCGACGATCACTACGATCTGGGCTAACTTTGGTGGAAAAGACCCTCGTCAGGAAAATGTAGAGATCAACGTGCGTCCATACTGCTTCTGGCCTGAAAAGCCAGGACTTAACTATATCACCGTCAGTGGCTTCACTCTTCGGCAGGCGTCCCCTCAATGGGCACCACCGACCGATTACCAGGAAGGCTTGATCGGCCCTCACTGGAGTAAGGGCTGGATCATTGAAAATAATACGATCTGTGAATCGAAATGTGTTGGCATTAGTCTTGGTACTGCCATCGGCACAGGCCATAGCCAGTCGTTGGAGCAACAGAGTAAAGGCGGCACGCAGCGCGAGCAGGAGGTTATTTTACGAGCATTACGCAATGGCTGGCATAAGGATACGGTGGGCAGTCATATTGTGCGTGGCAATACCATCCACGATTGCGAGCAGGCGGGAATTGTCGGTCATATGGGTGCAGCGTTTAGCCAGATTGTCGGGAATCGGATCTACAATATTCATCACAAACGGCTTCGACATGGTGCCGAGGTTGCTGGCATTAAGCTGCATGCGGCGCTCGATACGCAAATTAGTGACAATATCCTGTATAGCTGCTATCGTGCGCTCTGGCTGGATTGGCAAGCACAGGGAACGCGAATTAGCCGCAATGTATTTTTTGATAATCTTTCGGAAGACCTGTTCGTGGAAGTGTGCCACGGGCCCTATATGGTCGATCATAATCTGTTTTTGTCGCCGATGAATTTTAGAAATATGGCACAGGGCGGGGCATTTGCTCATAACTTGTTTGCAGGGCGGTTTGTTGTGCGTTCCGAGGTTACGCGTGTGACGCCGTATCACTTTCCGCATGAGACGGCGATGGCGGGATACTCCAATATTACGGGCGGGGATGATCGGTATTATAACAATGTGTTTGTAGGTGATGCTGCTGATCAGGAACCTGTACCGATTACTTTTTTCGAGCATCTTCCGCTCAAGCCAAGGGATGAAGCGGGAGAGGATGGCAAGACCGTGATGGATGGTGTGCCGGATGATTCCATTTGTTATTTGCATGCGGTGGGACTGGGCGGCTATGATCAGCATCCTCATTTCAAAGATAAACGATGGTGGGAATATACAAAAGAGGAGCTTATAGAGCTGGGCGATGCTGCGAAGGACTTCTTTATCGGGAATGCGGTTCTGCCGGTGGCTATGGGTGGGAATGTGTTTCTGAACGGGGCAGTTCCGAGTCGGCATGAAGCGGAGTCTGGGGCAAAGGTTTATCAGCAGAAAGGTATCCATGTTGAAGCTGATGCTGCGGCAGGTAAGGTGCGCATTCAGATGGATAGGCCGGAATGGCTGCGGGGAAATGCTGCGGCTGTGCGGGTGACGACGGAGCTGCTTGGGAAGGCGTATCATGCGAATATGGGCTTTGAGGAGCCGGATGGAGCTGCGTATCAGTTGGATTCTGACTTTTGGGGAGTGAAGAGAGTGGATGGGACTGTGACACCGGGGCCGTTTGAATGGACTGAAGGTGGGACGGCTGAGTTTGAGATTTAGCTTGATGAGGGAAGATCCAGTCATTTAAGGTGACTGGATCTTTTTTTATGTAGAGTCTTTATTCTGTTCAGCAGCCTGAAAGGGGCAGTATTGCTCCACTTTCTTTAGGAGAGTTCTTTTTCCACCAAGAAATTTTCATTTTTTCTACGTTATCGTACAGCTCACTGTATTAACTAGCGAGCCAGGTAACGGACAGCAGACCAGACTTTTTATACCTGAAACAAATACTCATTGTTTCCTTGTTATTCGTCGTCTAAACTTTATAGGGAATTTTATGCAAGAAGCATTAAAACCCATGATCGTAGTCGATAGTGGGGTAATGCGTATGGAAGTTTATTGACTTTTAGCCTGCCGATTTTCCCAGCTTATTTTGTGAGGATTCCATTTGTCAGAAAATTCTCGTTCAGCCAGTACATGATCATAAATCGGTTTGAGAAAAGTATAAATGAATTCCATTACCTCTTGAAAAGAAGGTGAATCATCTAGCTTCAAATTGCTAATAAAGTTATTCCACATTGTTAACCGACGCTTATCATTATAAAATTCTTCAGAAAAAATAATATGATCCTTATCCATACTTGTTAACCTGCGTCTAAACGTTCCTGAAACTGCCTCACACAAGCGAAGTCCTTCAAATGAATTGATTCGTGCTAATGTGAAAATGTCATAGAAATCTTTCATCCGACTGTTCACAACGGATAGGGAAACCATTGCTTCGAACTTCTCAGCAATGACCGATTCATTTGTGTAAACTAATAATTCCGGAGTACTCATAGCAGGTAACAATACAGGATAGTCGATTGATTGCGGATTTGGGATGATCACATCACCAAAACCAATATCAATCTGAAGCCTTTCTTTCATGTTTCCAAGTGTGCAAGGAATTGTAATGCGTACACCCTCATACTCAGCATCTTCTTTGATGATCTGGTGTTGAATCTGTTCAGTATGAAAAACAATCCCATCATTCGTAACATCGTCAGGCTGGAGACTGCAAATATCCTTGATAATATTCGCTAAAGCGGCTGCATCATTGCTTAACTTTCGCCCGGAGAAATCCATATCTCTCGTCGGTCTGGATTTGAATTTTGTAACTGAATATAAATACAATCCACCTTTAAGGATAAAGTTTTCCTTGTAGTTGGATATCGACAAGCGTTTCAGAAAACGCTCTTGATAATAAAGAATAGAGATTACGTTGAAAGCCTTATTATTCTCTCTGGCAATATTCTTCAGTTTATCAATAATGGAAGCAGCCACATTCGTAACCAATTACAACACCTCAAAGTAACTATTTAGGATGGACTTCACTCTCAATTTCTCTGCATACTGCATTAATCTATTATAATTCACCTTTCGATTGGTGAAATACTGTTTCAAACTTTCCTTCACAACATTGGCATCAAGTTTGTTTCTGAATTTTACAACATCGCAAATAGTCCGCTCAAGATCGTAGACTTTTACTGAATATCCATTTATATCGAATTGTTCAATTCCGATTTCAAATGTATCATCATCAAAATAGTGAAGACGAATTGGCGGATAAACTGGAAGTGCCGGCTTCCTCTCCTTCCTTGATATTGCAAAGTTGTATTCATCGGGGGTAAATGTACTTAGTTCATGATGAGCCAGGGCAGAATAGAGACATATTACACCTCTAGGTACATAGAGTGCCGCCTCTACCATATCATGTAGCTCTTTTTTGACATCCGCTAGCGCATAAAGTCCTCGTTTTATTTTTGTAATTACACCCATTTTCTCGAGCTTATTTAACTGATAGTAACTAATCCCCTTCTTTCGAAGGGAAGCTGAATCCATAAGTCCGTTGTGTTCCTTAAATAGTTTATAAATATCTAAATGATTTTCATGATCCTTTTTCAAATCAACGACAGCGTTTTGTTGCTTCATTTTTAAAATAAAATCATCCAAATTATTAATATCAGGGTTTTGCCGTATCATTTCAAAAAATTCTTCTTCCGTAAGGCTAGACTTATCAAAAATTGCTTTTATTTTCTTTATAATGATATCATCCAAATGAATCACCTCCATTATCCTTTTTAAAATATGTATACAAATATGATTTAATGTAGACTTTTTTTAAATATTATACCTTATTTTTATGTTATTTTAAACAAATCGTATACACTTATTGAAAAATATATACGTTTTGTTTAAAATCGATAATAGTAAAAGTATAATTAAACCAGCCTTAAACACAAAGTGAAATTTCATTACAAGGTCCTGCCAATATAAAAAAGAAACCACTCCGTGCATAGAGTAGTTTCTTTTCTTTGTATGCAAATTCACTATTATCAAATACTAGCTTTTTGTATCCCGGGCCATATGATTTCCCTACTCCGTCCATATCTCAACTGAGCAAATTAAGCACAAGGTTTCGAGGATTCCAAAGCTCAAAACACTCACTTCGGCACATCAGCCAGCTTAATCGAATCCGTCGGACATCCGTCAATTGCGTCATGCAGGTCATCCTTTAGCTCGGCAGGAATTGGGGTCGTGCCGGTATTTCCGTCTCCGGCATAGATCACTTCGGCCAGTCCTTCCTCGTTATATTCAAAAATATCAGGAGCGGTTGATCCGCAAGCCCCGCAAGCAATGCATGTGTCTTGATCCACCCAGGTATACATAGCCATAACAAGTTCTCCTATTCTCATATTTTAATGTATTAAAGCTGAAACCACAGCCTGCTAGGCAAACGTCATATTACTGCTGTGTCCCGGGGATAGCTTCGCGTCCGGATTGATATACACCATCGCATTATTGACCGCCGTTGGCGCCTCGCCGAAGCCAGCAGCGATTAGCTTCACTTTGCCCGGATAATGGACAAGATCGCCCGCAGCAAAAAAGCCTGAAATGTTCGTCTCCATACGCGTATCAACGACAACCGAGCCACTCTCGATTGCCAATCCCCACTCCGCAATCGGCCCAATGGAAGAAACAAAGCCGTAATTGACGATGACCTCGTCAACCTCGATCTGACGCTCCTCTCCAGAAGCTGTATGGCGAAGCTTCACCTTCTCCACCAGCTCTTCTCCATGAAGCTCCTCAATCTCCCACGGCGTTTGTACGTCTACCTTCGAACTTCTTAGCTTGTCGATGCTGTACTCATGCGCCCGGAATTTATCGCGCCGATGCACGAGCGTCACCTGAGCGGCTACTGGCTCAAGCATAAGTGCCCAGTCGACCGCGGAATCTCCGCCTCCAGTGATTAGCACTCGTTTGCCTACAAATCGCTGCACATCGTTTACGAAGTGATGCAGATTCTGTCCTTCAAATCGTTGCGCGTCCGCAATTCCCAATCGGCGTGGCTGAAAGGCTCCCGCTCCCCCTGCCAAAATAACGGCTTTCGCATAATGTATTCCTTTGTCCGTCGTTACCGCAAATACACGTTCTTCCAGCTTATCGACAGCGAGCACCTTTTCCTCCAGCCGAACTTGTACTGGAAATTGTCTCATCTGTTCGACAAGCCGATCCACCAGCTCCTGTGCCCTGATCTTGGGAAATCCAGCCACATCATAAATGTATTTCTCTGGATACAGAGCTGCTAGCTGCCCGCCTAGCTGCGGCATACTATCGATAACTTTTACCGTCGCCTTCCGCATGCCGCTATAGAAGCAGGCGAACAAACCGACAGGCCCACCTCCGATAACAATTAAATCTGTTGCCTGTTCCATTATGCAATATCTCCTTCTCTATCATATGTCGTATTATTCACTCAAGCGTGCCTTGCAATCGGTCGCTAAGGAGCGTTTACCAACTTCTCTAACTGACAATCAACGAATGGGGCGATACAAAGTTATATATTCAGCCTCTCCCACTCGCCTATCTCATGAACAATCAGCCTAAATACTTATAATAAAGCGACCGTGCCTCGGCAATATCCTTCGTGCCATGCACCAGTGCGCGTCCATTCTGAAATAAAACAAGTCTATGAGAAGACAGTGTGAGCGAAACCAGATACGGATTCGATTCCACGCGTCCATCCAGCTTCGACCATGCTCGGGCGACCTCAACTAGATCTCGCTGCTCCGTTTTGGACGGACGAATCTGTACCGTATCCCGTCCGCATAGAACAGCCGTTTTGGATTGATGTGCCGATTGGAGATAGGGATAGATGGGCTGGGCACCACAGGATGGACATTGCTCGCTCTTCATGTTGCTGATGGCAATCGAAGTGTGCTGGTTAGACCATAGGTCGAAGGCAATCAGCTTGCCATGCAGCGCTGCCGTATCCCCCACGAGAAGCTTGAGCGCTTCGGCCGTTTGATAGGCAACGACCATCTGTACAACGGATGAAATAACGCCTGCGGTATCGCAGGTTGCACCAGCCAGCGGGATCGTTTCCAGCAAGCAATGCAGACATGGCGTTTTGCCGGGTACAATCGTCATCGTCGTCCCATAGCTGCCTACACAGGCTCCATATATCCAGGGAATCCTTTGTTTAAGCGCATAATCATTGATCAGCAAGCGTGTGTCAAAATTGTCGGTCGCGTCAATGATCAGATCCACGTCCGTTATAACCACCTCAAGCTCCTCCAAAGTGAGATCGAGCACCAGCGCATCAATGTGAACTTCCGAATTGATCTGCTGGAGCCGTTGCTTTGCCGCTACTGCCTTGGGCGTTCGAGCACGAGCGGCCTCCTCGTCATACAATTGCTGGCGCTGCAGATTGCTCCATTCTACATAGTCCCGGTCAATGATCGTTATTTTACCAACGCCTGCCCTGACAAGTATTTCGGCATTGCCTGTACCAAGCGCTCCCGCTCCTACGAGCAGAACATGCTTGCCGCTTAGCTTCCGTTGACCCTCAGGACCGATTCCTGTGAACAATTCCTGTCTGGAGTATCTTCCGATGTTGTTCCCTCCCTGCTGGATCGATCTGATCCCTGGTATCGACTACATGGACCTGCTGTAATCTCCGCTCTTGCCGCCAGTCTTAGTCAGCAGATGGGCAGAGCTTATCGTCATTTCCTTATCGACCGCCTTGCACATATCGTATACCGTCAGCGCAGATGCCAAAACAGCGGTCAGGGCTTCCATCTCCACACCGGTAGGCCCTGTCGTCGTGATGGTTGCCAGAATGGTTAAATCGCTCAAACCGTCGTCGACAAATCGAATATCTACGCCGGAGATGGCGATAGGATGACACATCGGAATCCATTCCGGTGTTCGCTTGGCAGCCATAATGCCAGCCACCTGTGCTACGGCAAGCACATCTCCCTTGGTCATCTTACCCTGCTTAATCCGCTCCATCGTTGCTGGCTTCATCTGGACGACGCAGCTAGCAGTAGCTGAACGCTTCGTATCCGGCTTAGCGGACACATCCACCATCCGAGCTCGCCCTTCAGCATTGAAATGGGTTAGTCCTGAGTAGGAGTCAGCTTCCATCTGATCCATAAACAACCTCCAGCTCCATCGTTTGAAGCTCCGCAGTCGGATTCCACGGTCCCATCTGATGTCCCTTCCATTCGGAACCGTCCTCCCACACTTCCTTCTTCCAGATCGGAACGATGTGCTTCAACCGATCAATTGCATATCTGCTCGCTTGATAGGCCCAATCGCGATGCGGTGAAGATACGGCGATAACGACACTCGCTTCTCCGATGCCGACCACTCCGAGACGATGCGTAATCGCAGCTCTGGAGCCCGACCAGCGCTGCGCAATCTCCTCTCCAATCTGCTCCATCGTTCGAAGTGCCATTGGCTCGTACGCCTCGTATTGAAGCAGCAACGTGCGCTGTCCGTTCGTATGCTCGCGTGTAGTGCCTACAAATACGATAGAGGCACCGTGATCCGGGTCAAGCACGGTATTTAAAACCAGCTCCGGGTCGATTCGATCATATACAATCTTATACTGTTGCGAAGTATACATCGCCATTCACCCTCCCGATACTGGTGGAATGATCGCCAGCTCGTCAGCAGGGCTGATCGCTTGACTGAGCAAAGCGTACGTATGGTTAACCGCCATAAAGGATTGCTTTAGAAGCGCTGCCGCTTGCGGATATTGATCGATCACCCGTGATTTTAACTCCGCGGCTGTCATCTTATCTTCCGGTGCTTCAAGGATGATGATCGCGCTACCCGTCAACTGAATCAAACCCGCAAACACCTGAATTCGATATTGCATCGGCTATCCTCCTTAGCGATTTTGTTATTTTACTGTCGGTGTTTGGTCGGTGTATGCGGAGCAGATAAACTTCTTATTCACCCGATACTTCCTTTGCGTAGTATCAGGCTTATGAAGTCATATGAAATATTAAAATTGCGTAAGCTCGTTGATTGAAGAAGTTTGTTCATTATAGAAGTTTGTTGATTATAGAAGTTTATCGATTATAGAAACGGTGTCGACCACAAGCCCACGATTATGTACGCGTGCAACGCGGATCGTCTCTGGATAAACCGATCGAGTACGCTTTTATAATCCGATCCCAAGTCTTAATGTAAATTAAATATCAACATATATCATAATCAGTCCACATTCCGTGTTTGAAGATAAGACTCATAATGGATAATCATAACGCTTCTGCTTCGCCTGTTGACCGACGAAGCAGAAACGTTGATTTATTACGTTATCTCACGCATTCCACTTCCACCTGCGTATCCGAAAAGGTTGGTGCTCGGCCAAAATCGGCATATTCCAGCGCAGTAAGCGCATTGGAGGTAGATGAGTTGGCAAGACTTGTCCAGTAGCCTACTGGAGCCACGACAACGCCTGGAAGCACGGTTTCATTGACCTTGGCAACGACCTCCATCGAACCGCGAGAATTAAACATTCTCACCTTCTGCCCGTCTTGAATGGAACGCTTGTCAGCATCGTTCGGATGCAGCACGATGTGAGGATCTCCAACAATTCGGCGCTGTCGATCCAGATTGCCAAAGCTTGAATTGATAAAGGCATGCGATTTGGGCGATATCATATTCAGTGGATACTGATCCTTAAATTGCAGCTCCGCAGACTCCCGATAATTCGGTAACGGATCAAGCGGCTCGCCTGGCTGGAATTCGCTATAGCCTTCGCGGAACAGGATCGACACCATGTTTCCTCTGGCTGCCGCAGAAGAATACAGCTCTACTTTACCGGAAGGTGTCGGGAAGCCGCCTTCGGCGAACGGAGCATATTCATCTGGGTGCGGCAAGTTCAAACGCGCAAACCCGGTTTCCTTCAGGCTCTCGATTGTAATTCCTTGCAATTGAGGCGCTGACCATTCCAAAAATAGCTCGACCATTTCTTCATCGGTCAATTTGAAGCAATCATCGTCAAATTCCATCCGCTCGGCAAGGCGACGGAACAACTCTGTATTCGGAACCGCCTCGCCAATCGGAGCAATAGCCGGTTGATTCAATGTCAGGTAGTGATGCCCCCAGGAGAACATAATGTCGAGCTGTTCAAGCTGAGATGCCGCCGGCAGGATCAAGTCAGCATAGCGAGCTGTATCCGTCATAAATTGCTCACTAACAACTGTGAACAGATCCTCCCGGGCAAGACCTCGCAGAACGCCGCCTTGATCAGCCGTCGATACGGCAGGATTGGAGTTGTAAACGACAAGCGCTTTGACCGGTGGGCCTTCCACTTCTCCGGCAAGCGCCTTGCCAAGACGCCACTGGTTCACTACACGAGTACCCGGCTTGATCATATCGGGACGAAGCATACGATCCCAGCGAAGCGGGAAGTTGTACAGGCTCAGTTGCAGGATGCCTCCACCCGGTTTGCGGAACGCTCCAACGAGAGCCGGAAGGCTTGCGATGGCTCGCATAGACTGACCGCCATTGCGGTTGCGCTCCATGCCAACACCAACCCGAATTGCCGCAGGTGGAGTCGTCGCATATTCGCGTGCCAACTGTACGATGGTCTCTTCAGACAGGCCTGTAATCTCGGCTACTCGGGAAGGCGTGAATTCCTGCGCCCGCTCCTTGAGTTCTGGATAACCGACCGTATAGTTCTCCACGTAATCGATATCGACCAGATTCTCGTTGATGATCACATTCATCATGCCGAGCGCCAGTGCACTATCTGTTCCTGGACGAGGAGCAATATGCCAATCCGCTTGACCAGCTGTTTTCGTCTGAATCGGATCGATAACGACAATTTTGGCTCCTCGTTTGCACGCTTCTGTCATGAACCTCCACTGATGAAGATTGTTGCTCAGTAGGTTAGCTCCCCATATGATAATATATTTCGAGTGAACGATGCTTTCCGGGTCCAGACCGACTGCTGGCCCGAGTGTAAAATCATAGGCAGAGGTCGCGCCGCTATCGCAGAACGTGCGCTCTGATACCGAAGCGCCCAGCTTATGGAAGAAGGCATCACCCACCGTGAGTCCATTCAGAATACCCTGAGTACCCAGATAACTGTAAGGAAGAATAGCTTGCGAGCCATATTCAGACGTTATCGATTTGAACTTGTCCGCTATTTCGTCCAGTGCCTCATCCCATGTTATTCTTGCAAATTGGCCTTCACCCTTCGGACCGACACGCTTTAACGGATACAGAATTCGATCAGGATTGTACACTTTTTCTTGATAATGATTCATTTTGGAGCAGAGATGCCCGGCAGTCATCGGATGTGTCGGGTCTCCCTTCACCGAGGTTGCCACGCCATCCTCAATCGTTACCAGCATGGTGCAGGTGTCCGGACAATCGAGGGGACAGGCTGCCTTTACGACGCGTTTGGACTCAACAGGTTGTGTACTCATGCTTCTCGTCAACTCCTTATATACGTTTCTAGTAAAGCCATATCGGAATAGCTACAGCAGCCAACTATCCTCCAATTTGAGACATTCTTCTGACCGTCGGCTGATGCGAGCGCTCCTGATTAGCTAGTGCTCTGGCCATCTCATGCGTCTCCGGCTTCTGGGCAAGTGTCTCCTTGAATAGCTGTTCGATCATCTCCGGCTGGCCTATTACCGGGCGAACATGGGTCTCATAATTCCAGTACAGACAGGGCTTGATCATCCCATCCGCCGTTAGCCTCAATCGGTTACAGTTGGAGCAGAAATGGTCGCTGACGGGATGAATTAATCCGAAGGAACCCTTTGCTCCGGCGATCTGGTAATTCTCGCTTGGGCCATTACCATACACTTCATTGATTCGCCCGTAGGACATTCCAAGCGCCTCACAGCGCTCCAATACGGTCGATAAGGGCAAATACTGACTTTTCCAATCGTTGCTCTCATGACCGATCGGCATATACTCGATAAAACGAACCGTTAGCTTGCTATTTAGCGTTAAAGCTAGAAAATCATCTATTTCATCGTCGTTGATGCCTTTCATCAGCACGACGTTGATTTTGATCGGATCAAATCCAACCCGGATGGACGCCTCAAGAGCCGCCAGCACCTTGCGCACATCCCCTCCTCGCGTAATGAATCGAAACCGGTCTGCTCGCATGGAATCCAGACTGATGTTGATTCGCGTCAATCCGGCTGCCTTTAGCTTCTCGGCTTTTGCAGCAAGGAACATACCGTTCGTCGTTAACGCCGTATCTTCAATGCCCGGAATCGCGGTTAATCTGGAGATCAGTTGATCCAGATTTTTGCGAACGAGAGGCTCACCGCCTGTTATACGAAGCTTACGAATCCCCATTCGGGCAGCGACGGTGACCACTTCGACGATTTCATCATCGGACAGTAATTTCTCTTCCGGCTCAAATTCCATTCCTTCCTCAGGCATACAATACACGCAGCTTAAGTTACATTTGTCTGTAACGGAGATTCGCAAGTAATCATGTCTCCGACCGAATCGATCCTGTAATATGGACTCTGTCACCTGGTCACCCCCCCTTTAATGTAATGTAACATCACATTTAAATGTATGATTGATGGTGTTTTTATTATATTTTCATTGAACGCGAGAATCCAATGCAGATTTAACATACCCCCTATAACATAATGGATATAAAAATGAATTTTATATTGTAAAAGGGCAGTTTTTATCTCATTTAATGTTACTTATCAGTTTAAGAATATGTTATTATTGATCTACTAGATTAACGTGAGGAATGATTGCATGTTCCATAACTATTTGGGGAAATTAATATATGAATTGGATCAAGAAAAGAATGTGCTGGTCTGGCGAGTCATCGATCAGTTGGATTATGACGATTCCAAACAGATCTGTGATTTGATCAGAAGTCTCGTCTTAAGCCTGCCGCATATGAAAGCGAAAATTATTGCAGACAAGCGTTATTCGTATGACAAATACGGTCATGCGCTAATTTTTAGCCGCAACGTCAGCGATGAATGGATGAAGCTTCAAGAATGGCTCATCGAGCATAGCCCTGCGGTCGCCGTTCTCTGTGGCACGCTCGCTATGAAAGCTCAGACGAATCGGTTATCGAAGCAGAGTGGCTCCTATGAAATTTTAAGATCATTTTATGACAAGGATCAGGATAAGCTGCTGCGGAAGGCCTATGCGTTTCTTGAAATTCAAAGCAATCGTCTTGCCGAAATGCCTGATACCGTTTGGAGAGATGTCACTTGAATATTAGAGATATGGAGATTTTTGCGCAGGTTAATGCCTATGGCAGTATCTCAGCGGCAGCAGAACATCTTCATCTTTCTCAGCCTGCGGTTAGTCGAAGAATTGGATTTTTGGAGAAGGATCTGGGATACGAGCTATTCGAACGAGTCGGTCCGAAGCTCGTCTTGACTCCAGCAGGGAAGGTTTTCCTCAAGTATTGCATCTCTTTTATGGCTGATATGAAGGAAATGGAGCACACCATGCGCTCCGTATCCGAGAACCTGCAAACCTTCACCGTCGGCATGGTGGATGTGCTTGCAGAGACACGGCTGTCGCTTGTGTTTAAAGACTTTTGCCAGATGTATCCTGAGGTAGATATCCATTTGTACACCGCTTCGAATGATAAAATCGCTGAAATGGTTGCGAATGGACAGGTCGATCTCGGCATTAAATATTTTCAAGATAACCATGTCAAAAATCTAGAGCAAATCAAAATCGGTAATGAACAACTGGCCATCATCGCGGCGTATAACAGCCAGTATATTAAGGAACCGTATTCCATCCAGCAGCTTACCGATGCCAGATGGATCACCTTCCCGAAGGAAGATCCTTTCGGCTCGATCATCGCATCGTTCCAGCATTATAACCGGCTACTGTATAAAAAGACGGCTAGCCACCATCTTGAAATTGGCAGTCTGACGATGCAAAAAAGGCTGGTAGAGGCCGATCTGGGATTATGTATTCTTCCGCTCGATAGTGTGGCTGATGAAGTACAGTCCGGAAAGCTTCAGGTGCTTCAAACCCCCGAGCCTGAAATCAACTTCCCGATCATCGCTCAATATCGTGTTACCTCGCCTGTGATTGAGTTTATTGAGATTTTTCTCGATTTGACCAGTAAGGAGTGAGTCGTGAGCGAAAGCTGTGCACGTTCCTCCTTCACTGCGCTCCTCGTCAATAACGAAGCCATCCACCGATCTGACCTGTAAAGCTTGCCTCTTCGATTGACGCAATTCTGCACATTGTGATTGTGATTGTGATTGTGATTGTGATTGTGATTGTGATTGTGATTGTGATTGTGATTGTGATTGTGATTGTGATTGTGATTGTGATTGTGATTGTGATTGTGACTAATTATAGGCTCCACTAGTCGTCTGCGCTCCAACGAATTGTATGGTTTCTATATTACGATTTTCATATAATAACGTCGAAGCGCGACGAGGCTCCAGATGAATAACCAAGCTGCCTCCAGCAGAAAAACGCCCTGTCTGCCGATTCTCAAGAATCAGTAAACAGGGCGCTTCATTTTACGCCAGGTGAGGCTACACAGTATACAAAGCCCTGTGTATCATCAAGTCTACACTCGTTATCAACAACAGATTTCTGAACAGCTTTTATAAAATTTACTCCGGGATATACGGAAGATCCAGCATCTTCGGCACATTGATCACATGCTGTTCTGTATAGGTGCGGATACCTTCGGTGCCGTATTCTCGGCCAATCCCGGATTGCTTGAAGCCGCCAAATGGGAACCGAACATCCAGCCCCTGAACCGCAGCCGTATTAATCATCGTCGTACCCGCTTCAAGCTGACGCGCAACAGAGATCGCATCCTCTTCCTTGCCCCATACCGAACTCGTTAATCCGTAGATGCTTTCATTATGAAGCTGAATCACCTGCTCTTCATCATCGAAAGGCAGAATCGGAACCGTCGGACCGAATTGCTCCTCCACTACGATCGGATCATGCGCATCGCAATCCAGAACGAGTGTAGGTTGCAGATAATACCCCTGCTCAAACTGCTGCTGATCCAAAATGCGACCCAGAGGAATAACCTTCGCCCCACGCTGCTTCGCGTCTTCAACCAGACTCAGCACGTAATCCCTCTGCTTCACGTTATTGACCGGCCCTACCGTTGTATCTGCATCAAATGGATCACCGATGCGAATCCAACGATTCGCCGCCTCGATATATTTTTCCACAAATTGATCATAGATCGAACGATGTACATACACGCGCTTGGCGATCATGCAGATCTGCCCGGTGGTGAGAAAATTAGAAACAACAATCCGGCGCATCGCACGCTCATCCTCAACATCAAAGCTATCCAGGAAGATCGCCGCATCATTGCCACCCAGCTCCAGCGTCATATGTTTAATTGTGTCTGAAGCTGCTTTGATAATATGCTTGGCAGTTTCGGTTCCACCTGTAAAAGCAATCTTCGCCACATGCGGATTCGTCGTTAGTTCAACGCCCACATCCGCAGCTCCATGAACGACATTGATCACGCCTGCCGGGAACTCGCTTGCGATAATGTCCGCTACTTTGGCTGCTGCCAGCGGCGCGTATGGACTTGGTTTCAGCACGATCGTATTGCCCGCCAGCAAGGCAGGAGCGATTTTGATCGTAGACAGGGCAATTGGATAATTCCACGGACTGATCGCCGCTACGACGCCAATCGGGTCATACGACACAATCGTTTTGCCGTGATCATGCTCCTGAATGTCTTCCTTGAGCGCCGCTGCCGCTTCATTGCAAACAAACTCCATCCACATCAACGAAACGTAAATTTCGCCGTGTGCATCGTACAATGGCTTGCCGTGCTCTCTGGATAGCAAATGCACAATTTCATTCTCGGCTGCTCTGATCTTCTCGATCGCCTTACGCATGCTCGTTATCCGTTCCTCGATATCGGTTTGTTTCCATGTTTTAAAAGCGGCTGCGGCAGCTTCGATCGCTTCAACAGCCTGTTCTTTTGTTGTGACAGGGAAATAACCTACGATCTCGGTCGGGTTCGCCGGATTCTCTTTCGCGGATTGGGACAGAGACTTTACATGCTGTCCATTGATCAATGCTTCAATCGTAACGACGTTAACAGCATCCTGATCTGCTTGAATTGTCATTGTATAACCCCTTCTTTATTTAAAATGGATTACGCCCACACTTCGTCTGCAATTTCCTTCACATAATGCAGCTTACGCCACTGCTCGTCTTCTGTTAAAATATTGCCTTCTTCCGTAGATGAAAATCCGCATTGCGGGCTTAAACAAAGCTGTTCCAGCGGCACATACGTAGCCGCTTCGGCAATCCGAGCTTTGATGTGCTCTTTATTTTCCAGTTCGCCTGTTTTGGATGTGAGCAAACCGAGCACGATTTTCAGATCTTTACGGTTCACATGCTTTAAGGAATCGAAGCTACCGGAGCGCTCATCGTCAAACTCCAAAAACAATCCGTCGACATCCAGCCCGCCAAAGATCACCTCAGAAGCATAATCATAGCCACCTGTTGAGAAATAATTCGATTTGTAGTTACCACGGCAAATATGCATCGTCACTACCAGATCCGCCGGCTTATGAGCCAATGATTCGTTAATCATGCGCTGCATCGTTTTCAGCTCTTCTGCTGGCTCCAACCCTTTAGCGCGCAGCTTATCATGCCCTGCTTCGGAGAAAAGGTCTGCCCATGCCGTATCGTCCAGTTGCAGATAGCGACATCCTGCGTCATAGAACGCCTGGATCGCTTTTTGATACGCTGCGATCGTATCCTGTAGAAACGCCTCACGATCTGTATACACATTGGCATCATTCTCTAAGCGATAGAGCAGCATGTTCGGACTCGGAATCGTTTGTTTTGCTACAGCATCACCTGCATGCTGCTTGACGAACTTGAAATCCTCTACGAATGGATGCGTCGAGAAATCGACTTTGCCGACAACGCGAATCCCGCCTTTGCGCGTCTGCATGTTGTGGAATTTCGGTCCTTCGATCTGCTCATACAGCTCTACGCCGTCCAGACCACCGAGGAAATCAAAATGCCACCAGCTTCTGCGCAGCTCGCCATCCGTCACAGCAAACACACCGTTTGCCTTCTGCTTTTCGATGATGCGGATAATTTCTTGATCTTCTACAGCTCGTAATTGTTCATGTGTAATGCTACCTGCTTTATATTGTTCGCGCGCCTGACTCAAATTGCCAGGACGTAAAAAGCTACCTACATGGTCATGTCGAAAGGGAATCATATCACTTGCTCCTTCTGTCTTGTTGTTCCCATGAGTATACCATGAGGGCAGCGGAGTTCTGTCATATGAAAAAGGTATGTCTGGTCATATGGTGGGGCTATAGCTGTTGAGCTAAATAGGATAGTCAAAAGAGAAAATAGTTCTAGACTACATATAAGGCTTACTCCATAGGGGATGATCAATTTGAGTTATAGCATTAGGGTCTAAAATGCTTCCGTGCCACCTTTACGCGGTGAAACGTAACTTCCTCCTTCTGATCCCCATAGACGAGCACCGCTTTAAAATCTAATCCGTTTAACAAAGGGGCTGGAATAGTCGTAACATCAATTATTGTCGTTTGATTGAGCTGACCTTCGATAGATCCATCGTAAATACGGAAATAAATTTTCACTTTCATATCGGCGTCTCCAGTTGCCTGACTTGCTTTATTTCGGATCAGCAACGTTGATTCTTTGGGAGCAGGCGTATTCGATTGGATCACATGTAGCTGAATATCGAACTGCTCAGAGTCGGTTTCATACTGCGAAGTATAATAAGATTCCGTTCCGGGCGGGCTACAAGCTGTAGCTGCCAATAAGAAAATTAGGCTGAACATGAAGGGGATTATTTTTTTGTACAGAGAGATCACCTCCGATTTGTTAACGGTTACATAATTGAATGATTAGAGTTCTACAATTGTGATCGACTCCTCATTGAATACTTCTCCATTATTTTTGAATCCCAAACGTTTAGTAAAGCTTTTCGCAACAGTGTTCTCCGGGCTATAGGGAATTTAGCAATATTGCGCAGCATCTGCTGGATATGTACGAATAAACTCCACAATCTTTTGCATCGCTTTTGACTATAACCTTTATTGTGGTGCTGCTTATCTGCATAAATGATAAACGGAAAAGGATACCTCCTAGCATTATTATATGTCCGTTTCATAGCAAAACCTGATATATAAAATAAAACTGCGTCATGAATACGCAGTTTTACAGATCATTTTGAGGTGGATGGTATGAATCAATATCGCTGCCGCAACGTCATTCTACGAATCACCACTTCGATAACGAGCAGATTAGGAATCCAACAAGCCCAGGCGACAATCCGAAACGCCGCCTCAAAATCGCCAAGCAGCATAGCTAGCGGCGCCAATAGGATGCGAAGCGTAACCGCTGAAAACGTAAGCGCATAACTGCGAAGCATCCATACCCTGTGAGCCTGGACGTCTTTGGCGATAATCTTCCTTACCGCAGTCAGCGTAGTCGCAACCCACAATATATCGAGTGACATGAACCCAAGACTGGAAATCCAGCCTCCTGTCGCAAACAGAGATAAATACACATTCACGATCCCACTAATTGTAATCGAAGCAACATATCCATACCCCAATCGACGATGCCAACGTTTTCTGCTAGAGTTTGGCTTTATAAATAGCTGAAAGGGGCCTATGATCAAGGCAAAGATCGCGGTGAAAATATGGGCGTAGAGCACATAGATCCATGGCTTGAGTGCAAAATCCGGTTTTTGCAATTTGAATGAGACAAGTCCAGCATTGGTTGCATTTAGAATGCCATACTGCACAATAGCATATCCGGCAATCAAAAATGCGAAAATGAACACGAGTGTCCGAATCGTTTTACTTGCCATATGTTCAAACAACTCCTTTCCTATCGGCAGGCTATTGATTCTAAGTATAGAGGATGGAATACAACGGTCTTTGCCTTTTCCGTCGGAGTTTTTGCCTGATTCAACAGATTGCAGTTAGATGCTGGCGCTTTATAAAGAAAAATCCGCTGGCTGTGTGCCCGCGGAAATTGGAAAGTAGTTTATATATAATTATATATAAAGTCAAAACCACTCCTTATAATGGAGGGGCTTCTAAGAACTTCGCTTATATTGCACTATCACTCTTAGCCCAGTCGACTACGCATTGGTATCCAACATAGCAGGCATATTGATTTCTTTTACACAGGAGGCTTTGGAAAGGTTCATGACGCATTTCACTAGAGAAACCATATCTTGAAGCGGAATCTGTGTGCCTTTGTGTTCGGTCAAAACTTTCTCCACTCCATCTTCCAGTGGAATCTGAGTTGCAATTTCACCCGGATTGATACAGGTCACACCGATCTCATACTTCTTCACATGCTCCCTGATCGCATTTCCAATTCCACGCAAACCGAACTTGGAAGCTGCAAATGAAACCTGCGTAAAATCATTATGTTCCAAACCTGCTGTAGAACCAATCAAGAAAATTTTGGCGTTATCTGACTGCTTTAGATTTGGCAAAAGCTTCTGGATGCAGGTAATAGCGGAGGTGACATTGATATTAATGATGTTAACGATCTCAGCCGGATCATCCTGCTCAAAATCATAATCATCTCTGAACCCTTTGCTCTCCCAGATTCCCACATTGTAGATCAATACGTCTAATCGAACGTCATGTAGTGTATTCGCAATCAGATCGCTGGCATCCGACTTCGCCAGATCTGCCTCGATCCAATATTTCTGCACACCATCCTCCACATCTAAAATGTGAGGACGCGTCCTGGAAACGACCCAGACTTGATCTCCTTGTTCCGGCAATCCTTTGACAAATGCCTCGCCTAATCCTTTGCTTGCTCCGAATATGATGAAGTTTTTCATAGGTTCTCCTTTGGGGATGATAGTTTTCTGTTAGAGCGTAGCAACATAGTTACCGCTCTAACAATAGTATGTAGCAAGTTACTTCAAGCCCGCCTGTGCCTTCGTGAGCAGCTTCCCACTTTGAAAAGCAATCACGGCATTGGAACCATCGCCAGCCGCACCTTTATAGCTGTACACGACCGTGTTCTCCGTTTCACTTAGCGCTTCACCTTCGCCGCCTAGAATGTTGATGACCTCTTCTACGGACATGCCCACCTCCAGCTTCTTATACTGGGCAAACGTAATCAGCACCCCGTCCCCTTTTCCAGCAGAACCATTATTGCCCGTGCTATTCGATGTCTGACTGTTCACACCTTGTCCAGCAGCAGTACCACTAGCTGCATCAAGTTCTGTCATCTTTTTCTCCAATGCAGCAATTTTCTGCGCCTGCTCATCACTTTTGATACCCTGTTCATTGAGCTTTTTTTCCAGCACCGCGATTTTGTCCTGCAACGCACTCGTATCTACAGATGCAGCCGGAGTCGCTTCTGATCCACATGCAGATAGGAGCAGCATGGATAAGACCACACTGGTTCCACCAATTACCTTTTTGTTCAATAGATTCATCTTGAATTCCTCCATTTTCAGATTAGCTAGCCGGTTCTAATGTTATACCGCTATGATTTGCATCAATGCTCTATGTAAACATATTGACATTAGTTTACCATACAGACGAATAATGTATCTGCATCTTTGGCTCTGAGACTTCTTGATTAGAAGCGCTCCAAGATTTAAGCAATTTCATACATATTCTTCATATTCTATTCTTATAAATGCTATAATTGACGTTAATCTGAATGTCATTGGAGGGTCCCTCTTTGTCTTTTGATGCACTTGATTATTTCACTAAAAATGATGTGGAGACTATTTATAGCAACAAAGTTTTAGGGAACAATGTATGGTATTTTGAGAATACATTGAACATTTCACCTGAATCTAGTTCTCTGTACTACGATGATATCAAACGTATAATTTCTGAGAGATTAGATATACATTTTAATAATATTTGTATTGTAGGTAGTGCAAAAATGGGATTTAGTTATAAAGAAGATGAATTTAGACCATTCAGAATGGAGGATAATGGCAACATAAAAGCATCGGATATTGATATTGCTATTATTTGCGATAAAAAATTCAAGATTTTTTGGGATATGATGCTAGATATCACTATTGATGGTGGTAAGTTAGGTAAAAACTTAAAAGATTTCAACTATGTTACAAGCACAGTATTTAGAAAATTCATGATTACAGACGTTATACCAGAATCCCATAATGATTACATAAAAGAGTGGAATTCTAAAATCAATTCGTTGACAAAGGACTTTCAAACTACATTTAAAATAATACACGAAGTGAACTTTCGATTATATGAATCGTGGGATGGTCTGAAAAATTATCAAATAAAATCTCTTAATAAAGTTAAGACCAAAATCTTGAATGGAGAGATAAAATAAATGAATATTGAATTAAAAAACATGTCTATATATGACTTGTGGAAGCTCTATAAAGAAGACAAGATTTTTACCAACTCTTCTTACCAAAGAAGGGATGTATGGCTTAAAAAAGATAAAATAAGATTGATTGAAACACTATTAATTAATAGTATAATTCCAGAGATATTTCTATGGTTAAAAGACGAAGAAAGTGAAACATTTGAAATTATTGATGGTCAGCAAAGGCTAAATAGTATATTTGATTTTATATCAGAGTCAACATTTGAATTATCATCCAAATGGTTAGAGTTTCCTGAGAACCAGTATGCAAATCAGTCTTTTAAGCAGCTCAGTGATAATTATAAAAAGCAAATATATTCATATCAATTAGTTGTAAGAGTGATTAAAAATATTGATGAATCTGATATATCCGAGTTGTTTTCTCGACTCAATAGTACAAGTTATTCTTTAAACCCACAAGAATTGAGAAATGCAGACTTTCATGGATACTTTCTTAAACTTTCTGAAGAAATAGCTAACCATCCATTTTGGAACAAGTATAATATTTTCTCCAAAAATGATACTCGTAGAATGAAAGACATAGAATTCTGTAGCTCTTTGTTAATATTCTTGAGACAAGGTATTCAAACTGAGAATCAGGCTCTTATTAATCTTATTTATGATCGATATAATGATAATTATCAAGAAATGCATGAAGATTATTCAATGATTATAAATCTAATATCTGAAGTTGAAAAATTTCTAAATGTTAATAATAGCTTTGCAAAATCTAAAGTACATTTATATACTTTATTTACAATAGCATATTGGTTTATTGAAAATAATGTAACAATTAACGATCATACGCTGGACTCTTATAATAAGTTCTGTAAGTTATATAATTTACCTGAGGATGATTTAGAGGCTAATAATCTGTCTGAAAAGTATATCTCATCATTATTAGATTATAAAAGTGCCAGTATAGAGGGAACAAACTCAAAGTTAAAGAGATTCAGGCGGTTTGAAAAGCTTAGACAAATATTGTGCTTAGAAATAACATAATACGTATCGCCAATGGAGCATTAAATATTATTTTAATGCCCCATTTTCTTTTATAAAGGTTAAAACATTAGCCCTACTTATGATACGGCTCCCCCCGATTAATCTTCACCGCCCGGTACACCTGCTCCACCAGAACCAACCGCATCAATTGATGCGGCAACGTCATCCGTCCAAAACAAAGCCGCTGCTGCGCCCGCTTCAACACCTCATCCCCAATCCCATGACTCCCACCAATCACAAACACCACATGACTGCTCCCATACGTCCCCAGCCGATCAATCTCCGCCGCCATCTCCTCCGAGCTCCACAGCTTCCCATCCAACGTCAACGCCACCACATGCGCATCCGGCTTAATTTGCGCCAGAATCCGCTCGCCTTCCTTATCCTTCACAATCTTCACTTCCGCATCACTCAGCGTATCCGGTGCCTTCTCATCGTTCACTTCCGTAATCTGAAACTTAATATACGGCGTCAATCGCTTACTATACTCCGCAATCCCCTGCACCAGATACTTCTCCTTCAACTTTCCTACACCAATAATTTGAATATGCATCCCTATTCCCCTTTTCCTCATTCCATCATTCCCTATGTAAAACAGTCCCCAGACCATTCGCATCCCAAAACAATGTTCACTTCAATCCAGTATATCACTCACTGCCAATCCATGACTTTCACTCACCAGCTAATCAGCTCATTATCTCCTAACCTGCTCCATTGCTAATAATTCACCTACTGGAATCAATCCATCAATCAAAACCTAACAAGCAACAGAAACTTTCTCTGCATAAAATGTACAAACTCACACACCAAACCAATACCCGACATCATACTCACTTAGCCAATTTCCTATTCTAAAAATACCCCGCGTGTTATATAAATTCAGCATAACAACATCAATCAACGCATCCTAAATTTCTAATCTTACAAAATAAAATATCGCATAAAGCAACAATCAAAAGCTAACGTAAACATATGACAAACATATACACCCTAAACAACTCAATACTAAAATCATCTGCATTATGATCCCTTGATCCATAAGCTGCTTTCACTCACAAGCTATTTTTACGCATAAGCTATTTTCACCAGTTCACTATGCACTAGATTGCGCCTGGATCTGAATCTATACGCTGGAACAGCGTACACTGCCGCCCCTACCCTGAAGTGATAAGGCTCCCGGCACTATAGAAACTCCACGCACGACTTAGACCTTAGACTTTAGCTCTTAGCACCAGTTCACTATGCACTAGATTGCACCTGAATCTGAATCTATACGCTGGAACAGCGTACACTGCCGTCCCCGCCCTGAAGTGATGAGGTTCCCGGCACTACAGAAACTCCACGCACCACTTAGACCTTAAACTTTAGACTTTAGCACTTAGCACTTAGCACTTGTTCAATGATGCACACGCTCGGAACGCAGGGAAGGAAATAAGGGGAAAGCATGACTTACCATGTTAGCGATCTCCTAACATGTTGTTCAATCAAGGGTGATTTTTGCAAAGCAAAATATCTTACATCTTCCGAGGGGCGGGAATCTACATTCTATCCCTCATCCGTAGATTCCCGCGGCTCCACTGAGTGCGTCCCCTTATTCCTTCCCGAAGTGTTCCAGCTCCCTATCATCCCAAGTCACTCTAAAGGAAACCCCACCACTCCCCCCCACAAATTGAAAACTCCCTCCACACCAACCACAACAGGTTAGCGCAAAGGGAGCACTTGCCACGCATATCACAATCCTTTAATACTATCGGCAATATGTTTTCAATATTTAATACATTATTGGAATATTGTGTAAAATTATCTTCCTTTGACCGCTTGAGCCACAATCGTTGCGTACACTCTCGCACCTGCCGGATTCACATGCACGCCATCTGTTGCGAAGAAGCTATCCTGCCCTTTACTTGCCGAGTACCAATCGACCACTTTAATCCGATTGTCCTCCGCAGCGACAGCATTGATCGTATCGTTCACCAGGCTTTCCCATGCACGCGGTACACGCGTATTCACGAGTATGATTTTACGCGCACTGCTCAGCTCGTCCAGTAGATCCTCAAGCTGTTCACGGGTAAAGGAACCATTCGTACCCAGCTCCAGAATGACCGTCGAGCCGAGGTGACCACCGCGGCGAAGCTGACGGATCACGTCCGGTGCTTCGGTCATCTGGCGACCGACACGTCCGTCGATCGTGATGCCGGGCATCGTCTGGGTCAGGTAATGCGCGACATCCAGCATAACGGAGTCGCCGATCGCGGTCACACCATTACCGGATACGATCGCATCCAGATTTTTCTTCGTTGCAGCGGCTGGTAATGCAGGAGCCGGGGAATCCAGCTTTTGTCCATCACCGCTGGTGGAGCCGGAATCGGTATTGTCTGTATTATCTGCATTACCCATATTCGCATCGTCACCAGACTTGGAATCGTCTGATGAATCGCTGCCGTCTGTGGCAGAAGCATCCTTGCCACTATCTGTCGTACTGGATGCATCGTCTTTATTCGTATCTTTGCTATCTGAGGATGTTTTTCCATCCGAATCTTTTGTTTTGCCATCTTCCGGTTTTGTTTCGCCTGCACCGGAAGCATTTTTACCGCCTGCTGCATCGCCTTTTTTACCATCCCCGGTTGTATGCGATACATTCGTTAGTGACGCCGAGGACGAGCCGGTAATAAATACCGACTGTGGCTGTTGTTCTGCTTCTGCCGTTTCCGAGGCAGTACCCTTGGTCAGCAGATGACCGAGTACGGCTGCGGACAGGATGAATACAGCGGCAGACGAGCCGCCGATGATCCAGCCACGGCGACTACGCCAGTTGGAGCTGCCTACTCGACCGAATGCATAGCGGAAGCCTTTGCGACGAATCGGCTGCTCGACGAAGCGCCAGGACAGTTCGGCAAGCGCAAGGCTGACCAGCACCTGCAATACAGCGCGCAGAATCGATGGCTCACCGGTATCGACCTGTGGTGTGCTCAGCGTAATAACTGGGAAATGCCACAGGTACAATCCATATGAACGCTGTCCGAGCCAGCGTAGTGGCTTACTGCCGACCAGTACAGCCAGACGGCTTGCCGGATGCGCCAGGACAGCGATCAGGATCGCGGTCACGATGGAGATCAGCACCAGTCCACCACGATACAGGAATGGCTCATATTCGTTGGTGTGCCAGATCGACCACAGCAGCACAAGCAGCGCAGCCAGGCCTACGCCATCCAGTAGCGTTTGCGCTGGAGCGGATACATTCGCTTTTAGCTTTATGCTTGGCCATACGATCGCCAGTGCCGAACCGATCAGCAGGGCGAAGATGCGTGTATCCGTACCGTAGTACACACGGCTCGGGTCAGAGCCCGGTACGTACAAAACTGCCATCAGCAGTGCAGAGATCAGCGACAGGCTTAGAATCCAGCCTGCCAGATTACCGCGTTTGGGCAGGAATTTCAGACCGAGCATAAGTACAAATGGCCAGATTAAGTAGAACTGCTCCTCCACTGCCAGCGACCATAGATGACCGAGCGGTGAAGCCGGTCCGAAGCTTTCAAAATACGATACTTTATGGAAAATAAACCACCAGTTGCTAATGTAAAGCAGTGCAGCCGGAATATCTCCCTGTAGTGCGGACAGACGCCCATGATCTCCGATCAGGCACCACAGTCCAACGACCGCGATCATCGCGTACATCGCTGGTAGCAAGCGGCGCGCACGCCTTTTCCAGAAGTCGACCATGTCAAATCGGTGGTTCCGTTCCCACTGACCTGCCAGTATGTCTGTGATTAGATAGCCGGATAATACGAAGAAGATGCCAACACCGAGCAACCCGCCAGGTGCCCAGTCCGTATTCAAATGGTATAAAATAACCGCCAGCACCGCGAATGCGCGTAATCCATCCAGACCCGGCATATAACGATGCTGCTGGAGCGGCTTAGACATAATCCGTCCACCGCCCTCTATGTATAGTCAAGCCGTTGTCTACGGCGAGCTTGCGAAAATAATTCTGTTCCAGCGTCAAGTGTTCCGTTCGTAGCGTCAGATCCTTGATGTCTTTCATATTCTTTTATCCTTTCCAGTGGTCACTCTCATTCCATGCACAGCTTCGCTTGCAGGAACCGACATGACCCATTATATCCAAGTATTCGGAGTGAATCGTCTCAAACCAGTTAAAATTGGTTTACAGCAACGTTGTATTTTGTCATTTACCGGAGTGACGCTTCCAGCATCATCATTCCTTCTTCCGCACGCAGGCACAGGAAAACAAGGACCCGGAAATTCCGGTCCCTGCCCTGGTATTGCGTCATGATCTGTACGCGCTATTGAGAATGTGTAGCTAGTATAGAGTGTGATGTATCGCATTCGTATTCAATCGACTGCAAGCGGAACGATGGTTCAGCAGACAGTCGGTATCGTATAGCTAGATTCATGAGCATTTCGGACTGGCAGGGGGTCAGACAACGAGAAATTCACCATGCTGATCACAGTAGACACACTTCGCCGGCGGGTCCCAATCGGAAAATTCCGTTTCTTTCAGGTCAACCACATCAGGTGCATCCTCATATTCATCAACAAACGCCTCAAGCGCATCTTCTACGTGTTCTTTACATACTACATACATTAATATTCATGCTCCCTTTTCCCGCAGTCACAGCGCTGTAACTATGACTGTTCCGTCGTTTCAGCTAGCAAACGATCGCCTCTCTGGCATCGCTTGCTCTATTGCTCCACGATAGATGAATGCACCCATCGTACTCCATTACTTGCGCTCCGGTGCATCCTGGAGGGTAGCCGTAGCCGTCTCCTTTTGACCATCGCGATAATACGTTATTTTAATCGAGTTGCCGATTTGTTTTTTGTTATACAGATATTTACGAAGCTCCAGTGTCGAGCCGATCTTTTGCCCATCGAGCTGGACGATCACATCGTTCACCTTCAAGCCTGCATCCTTTGCAGGGCCGCTCACCTCAAGCACGACTGTGCCCCTGGTCACGTCATCCGGTAAACGAAGCTGGGGTGCATCGCTTTTTTCCTCATCATCATAGGAGCGGTAAGCGGATTCGTTGTCCAGATCCACGCTGTACACGCCCAGGTAAGGACGACTGATTTTGCCATGATCCAGCAGTTGCTGAACATTGTCCATCACTTCATTGATCGGAATAGCGAAGCCCAGGCCTTCTACGCCTGTATCGGAAATTTTCATCGTATTGATACCGATGAGCTGTCCGCGCATATTGACCAGCGCGCCGCCGCTATTGCCTTCATTAATTGCGGCATCCGTCTGAATGACGTTTTGCTCCCAGTCGTAATTGCCATCCTGGTTCAGCGATACCGGAATCAGACGTTTATCATAGCTAACAATGCCTGATGTCATCGTACCATTAAACCCGAGTGGATTGCCAATAGCGAGCACCGACTCCCCTGGACGAAGCTGATCGGAGTTGCCGACTGCGACGACTTTATCGATATCTTTGCCATCGACAGACAGCACAGCGATATCACTAATAAAGTCTGCTCCGACTACAGTTGCCTTCAGCATCGTGCCATCGATCAGTACCGCATCCACCTCATCTGCACCAGAGATCACATGATTGTTCGTGACAATATACGCCTTGCCACCATCCTTACGGAAAATCACACCTGAACCGAGCGCCGATTCATCCAGTGTGGACATATCCGGTTCCTTGCCATCCTGATAGTTCACAATGCTCACCACAGCAGGCCGTACCTGCTGAGCAACCTGTACGATGCTATCATACGGATTGCCAGACGTTTGCTGTGTTGGGAGCAGGCTGCTTGCTGTAGCCGCACCGGAATAGTGATCATGATACAGAAACAGTCCGCCCATAATCGCACCGATCGTCACCGCACTCGTTACCGCGCTGATCACGACGACTCGAACCGTAGACAGACCACGATTTACCGGTTCCCGAAAAGAGCGAAACGATGCATCGCGTCCACCCGACATGGCGTGGCGTTTCGATCTCCGCGATACCCGGGTGGAGTAGAATTCGTCATCAAATAGCGCCATGCTCATCGCTCCTCTGTTAGGGTTCCTTCAAGTGTCATAGGATGAAACGTTCTATCATGATCGCACTCTTGATCATGGACGCACGGTAAGTCGCGCTCATTTATGCTCCTTACCCGCGTTCAGCCCTGGTGCTTACTTCTTATTTATGTGCAGCAGACCCTTTTGCTCTTTATCGTAAAATCGCCTGCCTGCCTTGCTATTTATGATAGGATCACCTATTTATAATGGGCATCCTTTATATTCATTAGGAAATGGATCAGTGCACCTGTATGAATCCACATCGTCATATGAATACAAATACACATACGAACAATGCGGCACAAGGCACGTTACCACTTTATACCATCCACTGTCTTCGTTCAAGCTTCACTCAGCGCATCCCACGGTGTAGGACGATCATAGTACGTGTCACATAGCTTGAATTCATGATCCTTATAGAAGCAGCCCCGACTTTCCATCGCATCGCGAACGGTCATTTTGGCAAGCTCCATCATATTATGATCACGGCTCAAATGCGCCAGATACGTGCGCTTCAGCTTTTTACTAAGCAGCTCGCTCAGCACCTCGCCCGCTGTATCGTTGGACAGGTGACCGATATCGCTCAAAATACGCCGCTTCGTATTCCACGGATAACGCCCCATACGTAGCATCTCAATATCGTGATTTGCCTCTAATACGAGCACATCCGAATCGGTAATGCTCTGCATCACCTTATCGCTCACATAACCGAGGTCGGTAGCGAGACTGAGCTTCTGCTCCCCATCGCGGAAAAAGTACCCGACCGGCTCTGCTGCATCATGCGAGATCCCGAAGGACTCAATTCGCAGTGAACCAAAACTTAAAAAATCACCCGTCTGCATCACTTGCTTTTGCTCCGGCGTGATTTTACCGACAGCCTTCTCCATCGCCAGCCATGTTTTCTCGTTGGCGTAGATCGGCAAATTGTATTTGCGTGCAACGGCGCCCAGACCACGAATATGATCGGAATGCTCGTGCGTGATCAGAATACCTTCTAGCTGATCGCCGCTAAAATCGCGTTCCTTCATTAATTCATCGATCCGTTTTGCACTCAGCCCTGCATCAATCAGCAGGGCTGCATCCTTGTTGCGAACGATTGTGGCATTGCCTGTCGAACCGCTCGATAATACTGTAAATTGTATGCCAGTGCCTATCATGCGTGTCTACTCCTCATTTTCTGCCGCTGGGGTTGTCGTAACTTCCCCGGTAATACCCTGTACATAGTAAAAGGCTCCACTCTCCAGTGCGATACGCCATACCGGCACCGCAAGCTGAATGTTGTCACCGATCTTTTGTCCATAATAACCAAGCGTAATATCTTTAACGACTGCGCCTTCCGGCAGATCGTTTTCAATCACAGTGCCAAGTGCCGTCGAAGCCGATAAAATTTCCTGATTCGGTTTGCTTGCACGATCCTGCTCCAGCGTAAAGCGCGGGGCAGTGTAAGAAATAATCTTCTGATTACTATAATACAGCTCCAGATTCATATTAAACAGGGGTAAATCATTATTTATCAACGGATGCAGAACAAAAATACCCTGTTTCGTAATTAAAGCATCATATTGATATTGTCCGATATTTGGAATCTGTGATGCAAGCTGCACAGCAAGCTCATCCTCATTAAAAATGAGCTGACTATCCACCGGACGCTGCAGCGGGACAGGCTGAGTGCCAGAGGATATTTTCGTTTGATATGGGATTGGTGCCAGCATCGGTGTTTCGCGTGGAATCTGAGCCGTCACCTGAATTCGCTTGTTCTCCAGTGCACGCTGTGCACTTTCACTGAGCGAAGCGATATCCAGATTGGACTGAGCCTGATCGCGAATATCTATCCAGAGCTGGTATCCCAGTACGATATTGAGTAATAAAAAGGCACTGATCAGTACACTTTTGGCTCGTCCCCAATCCATCGTCTTCCTCCTGCCTGTCCATAGATACTTAAGATTTGTTAACGCTTAGAAATTGCGTGCTGCCATCCTGTAGCTTCGCCATCCAGACCGGAGTCAGTACAACCACCCCATTATTGAGCGACGGACGATAGACAGGCGATAGATCAACAATCTGCTTGCCGACCGGAATCTGCGTTTTGATCATCTGTAGTAGCTGCTGTCCGGCAGGAAGCTGTTGTCCCTGTGTCGCGCCCTTATTGCCAGAACCTGCCCCATTGGTAGCTGTCGCAGCGGAATTGTTGGACTGTCTGGTAGCTAGTGTCTCCGATTCTGTTGGATTCGCTGCCAGATAGAGCATCGAACGTTCATACGTGGATACCGTATTACGCTCTACCGCCAGACGCATATAGCCAAATTTGAATGTATCGGTCTCCATAATCGGATATGAGCGATAATACTGTCGGAAAATAAAGCCATTCTTATCGCTGCTGCCTGTACCCATACTGAGCGTATACATGCCTGGCCAGCCACCATGCTGATTGACAAAATCGACCGCAGATAGCACATTGTCGCTCACATTGTTTGTACCGGATGTAGGAGCAGTTGGATCGGTATAGGTCATCCAGCGCTGACGCGTGTCCACCTGTAAGCTGCGCTTGCTATCCGTGTAAATCTCTGTCCCATTTTCCTCATTAATATTACGTGTCGCACCGGGATCGAAGAACAGATTGCGCTGCATTTGCTCGGTCGTCAGGCTATCCAGCTTTAACGTCACATTCGGTGCAGCAATCGCTGTACGCGGCAGATAATAGCCTGCTGACGTGTATTGATAGCTGATTCCATTGGCACCAAGTAACATACTGCGACTAATATCCTCTGTTCGCAGATCCATATCGGTTGCTTGATACACCACATCGCCGCTTGCACTGAAAAAGAACGCCCGTGTTGTGCGATCATCCGGTGATGTGTAGAGCCAGATCCGATTAACCGCATCGCCTTCAAACAGCGAATCCGGATTAATCTTCAGACTACGCTCCAGCAGACTGACCGGAATGCCACTGCTGAACATCAGCTCGACGCCCTCATCGTTGCGAATCTGATTCCAGTCCATGCTTTGTACAGACAGACGACGGAATTGTCCGAAGCTGGCTTTACGAATGCTGTCGTAGATGCTTGTATATTCGCTGGACGATGGATAGAACACCGTATGCCGACTATTCGCCAGATGCACGATCATTTTATCAGGAAATATTAAGCTTTCGATGCTGGAGCGTGGCCCGATATCCTCAGCCTGCACATAACCCGCTTCAGAATTCACCACCGAATTCGCACCCGGCATACGATAAATAAGGAAATAACTCTGGACGAGACTGACCAGAATGAGCGCGGCAAGCAAGCCGGATTTCACCTTCTCCTTCATGCGTCCACACTCCCTTCCTCATGCAGCGGTAGCCATACGGTCACTGTCGTTCCTTGATCCAGCTCCGAATCCAGCTCGATTGTACCGTTGTGGGCGAGCACTATTTCCTGGGCAATAGATAGTCCAAGCCCTGTTCCACCCATATTGCGTGAGCGTGCTTTGTCAACGCGATAAAACCGTTCGAAGATGCGATGCAGATCCTGCTTCGGAATCCCGATTCCCGTATCCTGAATACGAATCGCCAGCAGATCCTCATCGATTGCACTATAAGCACCAAGTGTAATACTGCCGCCATCCATCGTATATTTGAGTGCATTAGATACGAGATTATCCAGCACCTGATCGATCTGATCGCGATCAATCCAGACGCTACCCACACCCGGTTGCAGGTCAATCTTACATTCGATATGCTTTTGCTTCATCTGTACATAGAAACGGTCTGCTGTATCCTCCAGCAGCTCCAGCACATCAGTACGCTGCTTGCGTAATGTGGCTTCACTGGAATCAAGACGCGATAAATGCAGCAGATCGCTGACAAGTCGGATCATACGCTGCGTCTCATTGCGGATCACGCCGATAAATCGCTCGGCAAGCGCACGTTCATCCAGCGCGCCATCCTCCAGTGCTTCCGTATAGCTCTTAATCGTCGTCAGCGGTGTACGTAGCTCATGCGATACATTGGCGACAAACTCGCGCCGTGCCGCCTCCAGCTTCTCCTGCTCGGTCACATCCTGCAATACAGCGATCACACCGGCATTGCTGCTTTCCTTGCGTCGATGCACCGGACTGAACGTCACACGCACCACCGAGTTGCTGCCTTCCTCCTGCGAACCGAGATTCACAATCGTCTGACGCAGCGTGCCATGTTGCAGCTTGGCTTGATCCTGTTCGGATAGTGGCAGCAGACCAAGCAGCTCTTTACCAGACAGATGTGACTCCATATCGCCGAGCATCGCCGCTGCTACACGATTGACCAGAATAATACAGCCATGCTCATCGGTCGCAATCACGCCATCGCTCATATTTTTCAAAATAGAGGCGAGCTTCTCCTTCTCCTCCTCATTCTGAGCAAGCGCATCACGCAAACGACTCGTCATATAGTTAAATGCCTCACTTAGCTGACCGATCTCATCATTGCTATACACGGTCATATGATGGTCGAATTCACCCTCCGCCACCTGCTTCGCTCGCCTGGTCATTTCCTTGATCGGCTGTGTAATCGTATGAGCCAGAATTACGCCAAGCACAGCCGTCATCCCCAGTGCGATCAGAATACCGGACAGGAAAATGCCATTGATGCGCTTCATCGTGTCATACAGCTCTGCCATCGAGGCGACGATATAGACAGCACCAACCGTACGATTGCCGCTAATGATCGGCTCGGCGACCACACGCTTACGCTCGCCTGTATCATCGATAATGTATTCCTCATTATCACTAATGCCCTGGAGCGCACGGCTCACAACCGTCTGTGTATTGCGCCTTGCCTCTGTACCGGAATCCGTCTTGAGCGAGGAGATCAGAATCCGTCCGCTCACATCGAGCACCTGAATCTCCTGAATTTGCGTCCCGCTCATATTGTACAGATTGTCCACCATCAGCTTCAGATCGTTCACCGAGCTGGACACATTTTCTCCGCTACCAGACCATTTATCCGCAGCCAGCACAGACAATAGCTGCGCACGCTCCTGCAAATCCTGAGTAAAATTGCTCGTCAGCGAGTTCTTCATCGCACTGACAAAATACACACCAATGAGCTGCATCGCAATCAAAATAAGCAGCACATAAATAATAATCAGCCGCGCCTGAATTGTGCGGCTGAAGCCGGGTAACAGACGCAGCTTGCGCTTCACCTTACATGCCTCCCACTTTTGGACTGCGCATCATATAGCCGAGTCCACGCCGGGTCAAAATATACTCCGGCTTGCTTGGATCATCCTCGATCTTCTCACGCAAACGGCGAATCGTCACATCGACAGTCCGCACATCTCCAAAATATTCAAATCCCCATACCGCCTGTAGCAAATGCTCACGGGTCATCACCCGACCTGCATTTTTCGCCATATAATAGACCAGCTCATACTCACGATGGGTCAGATCAAGCGGTTCTCCATCTTTGTACACCATATACATATCTGTATCGATAAATAGACCGAACAACGCCAGTCCATTTTTCGCTTCATCCACTTCTGGCACCGCAGCCGCTGCTGCGACAGGTGTTTGCTGCTTCTGCCGGCGCCGCATATGTGCCTTTACCCGTGCCAGCAGCTCACGCGTGCTGAACGGCTTGGTCACATAATCGTCTGCACCAAGCTCCAGACCGAGCACCTTATCGATCTCGGCATCCTTTGCCGTTAGCATAATAATCGGCATATCGAGCCGTGTTCGTACCTCACGGCATACATCCATGCCATCCTTGCCGGGCAGCATCAGATCCAGCAGCATCAGATCAGGCTCCTCTGCGAATGCCTGCTCCACTGCACTAATACCATCAAATGCACAGATGACCTCATAGCCTTCTTTTTCAAGATTGAATTTTAAAATATCTGCAATCGGTTGTTCATCGTCAACGACCAGGATTTTCCCCTGCATGGTGCTTCACCTCATAACGGCTTTGATTTTTTTATTCTACCATATTCCCGGTGCTCATTCTTGTATGAGCCAGCAATAGACGTAGCATATCGTGCCAATCATAACAGGACGGGGCGACGCTGACTATAACGATTCTGCACGCTTCTCTTCCCATGCAGAACGTTTTAAATAACAAAAGCAGCCCTGGCCTGTCGGAGCAAGGCGATGGCTTGATCTGAAAGTAACCTGTTCTCCAGTCATCTTCCAATCAAACGATAGCGCTCCGGCAATTCAGGGCTGCCGAGTATAATATAAATGATGTTATCTTAACGCAAATAGGACAGCGGATTTTGCAATGCTCCACCGCTATGCACTTCAAAATGCAGGTGCGTACCGAAGGAATGGCCTGTATTGCCCATCACACCGATATGCTGACCCTTCTCCACTATTGTACCTGTACTCACATCAATCTGGCTCAGGTGACCGTACAGTGTCTGATAGCCATTGCGATGATCGATAATGATCGCATTGCCGTAGCCTGTCATCGTACCTGCAAAGGTTACGACACCATCATCGGCTGCCATTACCGAGGAACTGCCGACCATATCGATCCCTTTGTGCATACGACCCCAGCGTTGTCCGAATGGACTGGTCACAGTCGCGCCGCTAACCGGCCAGATAAAGTTACCGCTACCTTCACCGACAACAACCTTTGTCCCTTTGACGATGATTTTAGGCGATGATTCCTTTACTACTTCCTGACCGACCCATTCTTCACGCAGCACCTGACCATTTTCCTTGATAACGCGATAGTCGATCCGTTTCAGACCCTGCGAACCGCCAGAGATCACTTTGCTCTCGCCTGCACGCATATTGTCGCTTTTACGGATTTCTACATCTGGCTCGGTCACAACCTGCTCTGAATAATCCTCCACCGTCGTTACGGTGATCGGTGGCTGTGGTACGGTCAACGTCAGCTCGTCACCGATTTGCATCGATGTTTCCTTGATGCCCGGATTGTGAGCGAATATTTCCTTTTGCGAAATATCATAGCTGGAAGCGATCGAGCTAATCGTATCGCCCTCACGCACGGTATATTTCAGCGGTGCTTCTACACCGGTCAGCATCACTTTAGCGAGCTGTTTGCTGCTCAGTAGCTTTTGCGGATTCGCTTTAATCTGGTTAGCTGTAACCTTCTGGTTAATTTTCACCGATTCCAGCTTATTCACCTTTTTGCTATACGCATAGCTTTGTGCCAGCTTTTTAACTGAGGTTTTGTTCATATTGGTAGCAGCAGCCTCGGCCTTTTGCGTGTATGTTTTTTGGACGATTTTCAGTGCAGAATCAATCGTTGCCTGATCCTTCACGACACCGATATTTGTATCGCCTACCGTCACCTCTACACCTTTTGCATAAGCAGTCAGCATTTTATCGAGCTGCTTGAGCGTGCTCTGTGAATCGATCTGTGCCTTGAACGCCTTTTCCTCGGTTGTCGTAATGCCGTTGGTATTCAGCACCATATTGGCATCTGGATACTTCTTCTGGTAGGCAGCACGCTTTTGCTGGAACAGTTGATCCAGCTCGGTTTTGTTTAAAATACTACCGATCGCCTGACCTTTAACCGAAACGACATAATATGGAACCGTGTTTGCTGTCACATAATGATTGCCCGCCAAAACAAGTCCGCCTGCTACGGCAACGCTGCCAATAACGATCATAAGGCGATTGCGAACTTTGTTTTTCCCCTGACGAAGCTGATCAACTGTGAGCGTGTACCACTTACTTCCCTGTGTATCCTGCTCCCCTGCAGGTGACTGTGCTTGTTTTCCCGGCTCAGCCTTGGAAGCATGCTGTTGTGCCAGCTCTGCTTCCTCTTTTCCTTTCAAACTTTTCATGACCGTCTCCTTTTGCTTTTCATGCTAAAATTCGATGCGTATATCCCGTTTCATGTCCATTACATTCCCAATTCGTCTGTGTAAGTAATCCGTCCTGCTACGTTGCCATCATTTCTGTGTATGCTCTGTATCGTCTGCAATGTGCAGCCTCATCCTGATGTAAACTTCAATGATCTTAAGAGAACATTTTGCAAGAGGAGAAGCTATCGTGTCATGTGCAGGGAGGATAGGCGTAGGTCAGGCGGACAGACGATGCGCTTGTGTGATAAGTAGTATCATCCAATACAGCCATAATTATTAAAATCTGTCATATAAAAGTGTCAAAAAATTAACCTTTTTGACTCCCCGTTTACTTTACCATAATCTCTGCCGTAGTTTCAACTTTACAATTCATATAACAGAACCTACCCTGTGGTCACATCGAGCCGTATTATACATACAAAAAAGGCATCCCCGTAAGGATGCCTTCGCTATAAAATAAAGATAAGAACAGGCAATTGCCCGTATTTTTCGTAACAACCACCTTGAATAGAGCATGGAATACAGGAACAATCGTCGGTCTGTTCCCTATGATCGCACAGTAACCGGAAAATACTGTAACAGCCACATCCATATCGCCAATTCAATCGGTCTAGCCGTCATTTCTTTTACACGTAAATTGGAGCCACTTGATTCGTCTGCTCACGGTTACGTCCAACCGAGAAGATCGCGATCGGAATACCTGTCAGCTCGGATACACGGTTCACATAATTGCGAGTCGTTTCAGGCAGTTCCTCCAGCGTCTTCACGCCAGTAATATCCTCGCTCCAGCCCGGCATTTCTTCATATACCGCTTCACAGTCAGCCAGATGCTTCAGGCTTGCTGGATAGTGCGTGATGAACTCACCTTTGTATTTGTAGCCTGTGCAGATTTTCACTGTTTCCAGACCTGTCAGTACATCCAGAGAGTTCAGGGACAAGCCCGTAATGCCACTCACGCGACGTGCATGACGTACAACGACCGTATCGAACCAGCCTACACGGCGTGGACGACCGGTTACCGTACCGTACTCATGACCTTTTTCACGAATTGTATGACCGATCTCATCGTGCAGCTCGGTTGGGAATGGACCATCACCAACACGAGTCGTGTATGCCTTCGCTACGCCGATAACCTGCTGAATGCGAGCCGGGCCTACACCGGAACCGATGCACACGCCGCCTGCAGACGGGTTAGAGGAGGTAACGAACGGATACGTACCCTGGTCGATATCGAGCATTACACCCTGCGCGCCCTCGAACAGTACTTTTTTGCCTTCATCGATCGCATCATTCAGTACAACGGAGGTATCACGTACGTACGGACGCAGCTTTTCAGCATAACCGAGGTAGTCGGACAGAATCTGCTCTACATCGACTGGCTCGCCGCCGTATACCTGTGTGATCACCTGATTTTTCTCTTTCACGAGATGGCGCAGCTTTTGCTCGAATTCCTCTGCATCCATCAGGTCAGCGATACGAATACCAACGCGGGACGCTTTATCCATGTAACAAGGGCCGATCCCTTTACCGGTTGTACCGATCTTGTTCGGGCCTTTACGCTCTTCCTCCAGCAGATCCAGTACCATATGATACGGCAAAATAACGTGCGCGCGATCGCTGATCGTCAGGTTTTTTGTGGAAAATCCATTTTCGTGTACATAGCTGATCTCGTCGATCAGGGCAGCCGGGTTGATAACCATACCATTACCGATTACACATGCTTTATCTTCATAGAAAATACCGGAAGGTACCATCGTCAATTTATATTTTTTCTCATTAATCAAAATCGTATGTCCAGCATTGTTACCGCCTTGATAACGTGCAACAACGTCCGCACTCTCCGAAAGATAGTCGGTAATTTTACCTTTGCCTTCGTCTCCCCATTGTGTTCCCACAACGACTACAGTTGACATATTCATTCCTCCGTAGGTGTATGTACACCGTATATTTGCGCTGTCGCCTTCTGTACCTTGAGGCAAATAGCCGGGCATACACGCCACAGCCGGTTCACCAGCGACAGAAAAAGCACAGCATGAAACCTCCTTGCGAGGAACGGCTGGGCAAATGCAAGCATACAAACCGTTTTCGCGGGCGGAAGTTCGTCCCATTGCGGTAAAGGATCAGAACACCTTCTGATCTGACAGGATATTGACATCCAAAAGCACTATTGCGCTTTACCGCAGCATTTACAGTGTAACAGGACAATTTTTTAAAGTCAAATGAAAAGCGAACGATAACATGATATAAAATTATCATCGTTCGGAAATAAAACATTATCCCTTGCAAATTCGAATTGTTTTCGAAAATGGGTTCTTTATTTTCAAAGGTGCTGTTCTGCTACAGGTGCTCTTTTACTCACAAATTTGAATTTTATTGTTTAATAACACCGCTGACGTTTATTAATAGTTAATAATACCTTTTATACAAGATAATTATTCAGCAAATCAAAAGGAGGAATGGAGAATGGATAAGATTGCAGCAAAAGTTGTAGTCAACACGATCATTGTTGTCGCTTCACTCATGATGCTCAGTAATGCAGGGCTATGGGGCTCCATCCTGACTGCGCTCGTGCTTGGCGTGATCGCGTATGTGGTTGGGGATATGTTTATTTTACCGGCTACTAGCAATATTGTGGCTACCTTAGCAGATGCGGTGCTCGCGTATATCGTCCTATGGGCAGCTTCCGCAATGGCTGGCTGGACGATGTCGTATGTAGATCTGCTCGTACCGGTTGTTATTCTTGGCGTGGTGGAATATATCTTTCATATCTGGTTGCTGCGCGATGGCATCCCTGGCAGAATGAGCCGTACGGATATGGAAGGACGTGCTTAACCGAAAGAGTAGAATCCTATTCAGTTGTGCTTTATTCCCATAAGAAAAAGCCACTTTCCCCGGACGATTGTCGCAGAGAAAGTGGCTTTTGTTGATCTGGAAATCATGAACATATCATTTCCATCTATCCGGTGAACATATCCGATTGGACACGCTCGTAATTGACGAATTTATTGAAGTTTTTCAAAAACACCAGCTCGACCGTACCTACCGGACCGTTACGCTGTTTAGCGATAATGATCTCGATGATATTTTTCTTCTCGGTTTCCTGGTTGTAGTAATCATCCCGATACAGGAAGGATACGATATCAGCATCCTGCTCAATCGATCCCGATTCCCGAAGGTCAGACATCATCGGACGCTTGTCCTGACGCTGCTCGACACCACGGCTGAGCTGAGACAGTGCGATAACCGGCACATGCAGCTCACGGGCGATCTGTTTCAGTGTACGCGAGATTTCGGATACTTCCTGCTGACGGTTCTCGCCGGCTTTGCCTCGTCCGGAAATGAGCTGCAGATAGTCGATCACGATCATACCGAGACCCTTTTCCTTTTTTAGACGACGGCATTTGGCACGAATCTCCGATACGGTAATACCCGGTGTATCATCGATATAAATATCCGATTCAGATAGGGATGCAATGCCCATCGTCAGCTTCATCCAGTCTTCTTCTTTGAACTCACCGGTACGCATAACGCTGGCATCCAGATTGGCTTCCGCACAGATCATACGCTGTACGAGCTGTGCAGCCGACATCTCCAGACTGAAAATCGCTACCGTTTCCTTGGCACGTACCGCGACGTTTTGCGCAATATTCAGAGCAAACGCCGTTTTACCTACCGATGGACGCGCCGCTACGATAATCAGGTCACTGCGCTGGAAGCCAGCCGTCATTTTGTCCAGATCGATAAAGCCGGTTGGAATACCGGTCGTATTACCGCTATTCTCACTCAGCATTTCAACCCGCTCGAATACTTCCATCAACACATCGCGAATAGCGATAAAGCCGCTGCCGCTGCGTCGGTTGGAAATTTCGAGAATTTTGCGCTCGGCATCACCCAGCATGCTGCCGACGTCCTCGCCGCCTGTATAGCCTTCGCTCACAATCTGCGTTGCTGTACGAATAAGACGACGCAGCATCGATTTCTCTTCAATAATCTGTGCGTAATAATCTACGTTGGCTGCGGTCGGCACCGCATTGGCGAGCTTCGCCAGATAGCTAACACCGCCCACATCCTCTAGCTGCGCACGATCCTGCAGCAGGGATGTTAGTGTAATCAGGTCAATCGGCTGATTCTCTTCCCCCAGATTAACCATCGCTTCATAGATGAGCTGGTGGGATTTGTCGTAAAAGTCTTCGGTGTCAATACGCTCCATGACGCTGATTAGCGCTTCGGATTGCAACAAAACTGCGCCCAGAACCGCCTGTTCAGCTTCCAGATTCTGTGGAGGAACCCGGTCGTAAAATATTTCGCCGCCCATGCTTATTCCTCTGTAACCTGGACTTTAAGCGTAGCCTTCACTTCTGGATGCAGTTTTACCGTTACCTGAGTAACACCCAGCGTGCGGATTGGCTCGTCCAGATCAATTTTACGCTTATCGATTTTGTGGCCCTGTTTGGACAATGCTTCAGCAATTTGCTTGCTTGTAATCGCACCGAACAGGCGACCGCCTTCACCGGATTTCGCTTTCAGTTGTACGGTAAGCTCCTCCAGCGTTTTGCCCAGCTCCTGAGCGGCTTCTTTCTCCTCTTGCTTGTGACGCTCTACCGCAGCATGCTGCGTTTCAAGAATTTTGATGTTACCGCCAGTTGCTGGCTTCGCATGACCGTTTTTGATCAGGAAGTTTTGTGCGTAACCGTCCGATACTTCTTTAACCTCGCCTTTTTTACCTGTTCCTTTAACATCTTTCAGCAAAATGACCTTCATTCAAATAACCCCTCTTCCTCATTCATTTGATTCAGTACATCGAGCAGACGCGCTTCCGCATCTGCGATATTGCCTTCAAGCTGCACAGCAGCGTTCGTTAAATGCCCGCCACCGCCCAGACGCTCCATCACAACCTGAACGTTCATCTTGCCCATCGAGCGGGCGCTGATACCGATCAGGCCGTCCATACGCTCGCTAATAACAAACGAAGCGTACACATTGTTCATATTAAGCAGTGCATCCGCTACCTGCGCAATTAGCATCTGTGATTCTTGTTGTCCGGCTGCGGTAACAGCAAGAGCAATATGATCATGAATGATCCGAGCCTGCTTCATAATCTCCGATTTGGCGATAAATTCAGACAGGTCCTCCTTCATCATCTGCTGCACCATCACCGTATCCGCACCGTTACGACGCAGGAAGCCTGCCGCCTCGAACGTACGCGAGCCGGTATGCAGAGCAAAATGCTTCGTATCGAGCGTAATCCCTGCTAGCAGAGATGTAGCCTCCAGCGTAGTGAACTGCACTTTGTCATGAATATATTGTAGCAATTCAGTGACCAGCTCACAGGCAGATGAAGCATACGGCTCCAGATAGACGAGCACCGCATCATTGATGAACTCCTCGCCGCGACGATGATGGTCAATGACCACAACGCGACGTGCACGCTCAACCAATTTGGGCTCAATCGTCATCGACGCCTTATGCGTATCCACGACAACCATCAGCGTACGCTCGGTTATAATGCTGAGCGCTTCCTCCGGCGTAATGAACCGTACGGACAGACGCTCATCATTATTGATGCGCTCCATCATACGTTCGATCGACGGATTCACACCGTCCAGCACGATATAAGCCTCTACCTCGTACATATCGGCTGCTTTAAGTATACCAATGCAAGCACCGATCACGTCCATATCCGGGATTTTATGCCCCATCACCAGCACCTGATCGCTATCCAGCATCAGATCGCGTAGCGCATGCGAGATCACGCGTGCACGCACACGGGTACGCTTCTCGATCGCATTCGATTTGCCCCCATAAAAGGACAATCGCTGCTCGGCACGAACCGCTGCCTGATCGCCACCGCGTCCAAGCGCCATATCCAGACTGGATTGTGCCAGCTCACCCAGCTCGCTGATCGTCTCGGTACCGAAACCAACCCCGATACTAAGCGTGAGCGGAACCTTCAGATCCGCTGTCATCTCACGCACCTCATCCAAAATAACGAATCGGCTCTGCTCCAGCTCACGCAGCGATTTGCGATTCAGCAGCAGCAGATAGCGTTCAGACGACAGACGACGTACATAGATTCGGTATGTTTTCGCCCAATCGGTAATACGAGTCGCTACCCGGGCAATCAGACTGGCGCGAAGCTGATCGTCCATCCCTTGCGATGCTTCATCAAAGTTATCGAGCAGCACCACACCGATGGCCAGACGCTCATCCTCATACCGATCACGCAGACCCGCAAACTCGGTTACGTCCTGCACATAAATCAGACGCTCGTCCGGCAGCACAATACATTCCAATGTACGCGCATCATGCTGTAGCTCAAAACGAACTTCCTTGATCGCACTTTTATCACGGGACGCTTCCTTACGGGCGTCCAGCGCCTTCTTATACTGCTCCTGAAAATCGTTAAAGCATTCATCCAGCGGCGAACCGACCAGCGTCTTACGTCCAAACAGACCCGCGATATAGCGGTTATGCCATTCAATCGAAAACTTGTTGTCATACAAAACAAGACCGAAAGGCAGCGTACTAACCGCTTCCTCTTCGACGCGCCGGATGCGAAACGACAGACCAGCAATGTATTCATCCAGCTCACGACGAAAGGCAAGCTCTGAACGAACCAGAATCGCAGCGAACACGGCGACTGCACATAAAGCCACCAGTCCGACGACCCAGTTGAACCAGGAGAGCACGATCACAAGCACCAGCATGAGCAGTGATGCCCATACTGACCGGTATCCGTGCCAGCGGTTTAGCAAAAAATTAGGCATCATTCATCACCCTTACCGTTTCGGTCTCGTAATATACTCGCGGAGCGGAAATGCTAGATCCAGAATACCGATAATGCGCAACGGCGGAATCAGCACGACAACGATCGATAGCACAAAGGGCAGGAATGAGCCCCATTTCCGATGATTCGCCCAGAAAAACACAAAGCCGATCGTCTGAATCGTAAACGCCAGATGCACCAGTGGCATAAAGTTTAATACAATCGCGGCAAGTACGCCTGTGATATTGGCCCGCGCAATGATCTCCAGAAATACAGCGATCAGATAGTACCAGATCAGTGAACGCGGCAGACGCCAGTCGCGTGCAGGCTTGAGGCGTGGCACCGAATAGCCCATACTTTCAAGCAGCGGACGCGAGATCGCATGCGTAATGATTGCCATCGTAAAGGAGGCAATAATCAGTCCACTCGGAATGAGCGTGAGCGTATAATTGCTCAGCCCGATAATATACTCCGGTGTTAGCACATCGCTCAGATCGTTGTTCACATCCGCCATCGCACGCAGTGGCGTGATCGCAATTTCGATCACATCACGCACATACTGACCAAGACTGAAATGGAACACCGCTGTTGCAATGAGCAGCAACACCAGCAGCTCGACCAGAGCTGTTAATCCACCTGCAAAAATAATTCGTAATGCAGGCGTGAATTTCTTGTACATCCTGCCCATGACGATACCCGGAATCATAAAAAACAATCCGAGCACTGGTAAAAACAAACCCTCCTGTCCGGCAAAAATCAAGGCAATGAGCCACACCGGAATCATATGCATAATGAATTGGCGCAGGGTTAATGTTGAATACAGCACGACGATGGGTACGATGAGAAATAGCATACCGATAACTCTGACAGATGTTATTAAAGATAGCAGCAGGAGCAGATATGCAGCGCTCCAGGCTATGGATGTCCAGCGCAGTTTCAAACGATTCACCTCTTACGCACAAGTTGTTCGGCCTCGCTAAAAAAGATTTACTCATAATTATAGCATAGATGAAGGCACGGACGCACGGATTTATACAGCGGGCACAGCCTCCTGCATTAGTTGCCGGAGATCCGGTTTTTCTCAGCGACATACTCGCCGCCACGTACAAATTGCTCACAATATTCAATAATCTGACTCCGGCGCACGATCCCGATAAATCGGTTCATATCGTCGACTACCGGCACAAAGTTCTGTACTTTGGCGAGATTGATCAGGTCTTCCATATTGGCATCAATCGATACCGGCTTATCATCCCGTTTGAGCGGAATTTCAGACAGCAAAAATTTTGAAGCATTTTCAAACGTAACCTTACCACCGGAATTTTTCATAAACCAGAGCAGGTCTCCTTCGGTAATTGTACCGACGTACTTTCCGTTCTTATCCAGCATCGGAATTGATGTATAGCGGTGGTACTCCATCCGTTCCAGCGTCTGGCGCAGCGTCGAATTAAGGGTGACGCAAACGACCTCCTGCTTCGGCAGCAGAAAAAACGCAATATTCATGAACAAACTTCCTCCTCGTCGTATTACGGCCTTCAGGTGCCAGAGGGCAGCCTGGTGCAGCAAAGAATGACTCGATGTCGCGACAGAACTACAGAATAGACCAGCTCACTCATTCCGTCGCAGTAGATTGATATCGTACCGTATGGCATGGTGACGATGCTTCTCTTCTATTTTAAGCGATAAAGGGATCACAATAAAGCGAGTTGCCCAAGTTAGCGTACTTCGGACTCTGATGTGACTGTTTTTGCGCTGCCTTCAGCGGCATCCTTAGCCGGCTCCGACGGCTTCGCATCCGGTCCTTCCTTGCTCATCCAGTCATCGATCAACTGCTTGGCCTCTTTCAGCTCATCCTCGTGCGGGATATCGTAATAGACGCCGTCGATCTTTTCCCCTTCACCTGCAATCGTAAATGCCTCGACCTGCGGCTCACCCGTACGCAGCAATTGACTCACAATGCCAGTCAACAGCTCTGGACGCATATCCGTTTTAAAATTATCGCCCATAATCGTAAGCAGCTCAGGCACACGATCAAGCTGCTTCAATTGAAATGCCTGATCAGCCATCGCCTGCAAAAAGATCTGCTGACGCTTCGTTCGATTAAAATCGCTATCCTCGCGGTAGCGTACATAATAAAGCGCTTCCTGTCCTGAATATATCGGCTTATTTGCCTTGATGGTGAACTGCTCATGATTCGGATCACGATTAACGATATCCTTCTCGATCGGTAGCTTTACCCCACCCAGAGCGTCTACCGCATCGACCAATCCATGAAAATTAATCGAAGCATAATAATTCAGCTTTTCATCCAAAAAATGCTCAACCGTATCCATCGTCATGGTAATGCCGCCAAATGCGTAAGCATGATTGATCTTATCCATCCGATCACGTCCGACAATCTCGGTATACGTATCGCGCGGAATCGAAATGAGCAAAATTCGATTTTCGATCGGACGTACAACAGCATAAATAAGCGTGTCTGAACGCGCCTTCTCGTTCTCACGCTGGTCACTGCCGACGAGCAAAATCGAGAATGGTTCTGTCATCACAACAGCCGGTTCGGTTTCCTCCTGCTCGCCACCAACCTGACGCACAGGCTGATACGTCTGCTGAAGCTGAGTTTCCAGTGAATCGGCAACAAACCAGTCAAACATCGTCGCTGAGATTGGCTTCCACCATATCCACAGGCTCGCAAGCAGCAGCAAGCAAGCAGTCGCAATACCAGTCCCTATTTTTTGCTTTCTTGTCATTGTCCCATTCCTCATTTCAGGCAGGCCTATGTTTTAAGTTCATTAAACGTAAGATGCGCGGAATGACACAAATTACATTATTTTACACCACCATCTCCAGTGTGGAGGATGATGGGCTTCATTGCAAGTGTTTTGCGGAATCGATGCCCATTCTATGTTTATCAAAGTCACCTATTGGAGTATATTCCGTTTCATTATGTTGATGTCTATCCATTCTATTCGTTCTATTTGTTCTATAGCTATCGCTTTTATTTCATGAAGTAGTTGTTATAGTCGCTCTTTATTGTACATTCGCTCTTTGCTCTTCTCTAGTATTTTACAGACTCAAACACATATAAAAAAGCGTACAGACGACCGATTTCACGAAGAAATACGGCGCTGTACGCTCGGTCTGATCTGCAGACAGGCTGCAAAGTCAGATACTATTCAGTAGTGTATGGCAGCAGTGCGATTTGACGGGAACGTTTAATCGCAGTAGTCAGCATACGCTGATATTTTGCACTTGTACCAGTCACACGACGCGGCAAGATTTTGCCACGCTCGCTGATAAATTTACGAAGCAGGTCCGTATCTTTATAGTCGATGTGAGTGATTTTGTTTACAGTGAAGTAACATACTTTACGGCGTTTGTTGCGACCGCGGCGTCCACCTGGACGTCTGCCTTCGCCATCTCCGCTTTCACGTCTATTAAAGCTCATCTGATTCATTCCTTTCTTACATTAAAATGGCAAATCATCATCGGAAATATCTATCGGTTTACCGTCATCGGAAAATGGATCGTGATTGTCGCGAGAAGAGCTGTTTCCATTGCTGCTGCGGTTACTACTATTGTTGTTACCGCCGCCGTAAGGTGCTTCCTCACGATAGCCTCCACTATTGCTGTTACCACCCTCGCGATTCGATTCAAGGAAACGTACATTATCAGCAATAACTTCAGTCACGTATACACGTTTACCTTCATTATTCTCATAGTTACGCACCTGAATGCGACCTTCAACCGCTGTTAAGCGGCCTTTGCGCAAGTAGTTGGCGCAGGTTTCTGCCAGTTGTCTCCATGTTACGACCGGAATAAAGTCCGCTTCGCGCTCTCCACCCTGGCTCGTAAAAGGACGATCCACTGCCAGCGTAAACTGCGTCACAGCCACACCTGCAGGTGTATAGCGAAGTTCCGGGTCTTTGGTCAACCGTCCGATCAAAATGACACGGTTTAACAATCCAATCCCCTCCTCAAACGAGTTTACAATTCAATACTTAAAAATTACTTCGTTACGTCTACAGTAATCAGATAACGAATAACGTCATCAGAGATCTTCATGATACGCTCAAGCTCGGCTACAACAGCAGGAGTTGCTGTAAAGTTAACCAGAACAAAGATACCGTCACGAATTTTGTTGATCTCATACGCAAGACGGCGCTTGCCTTGAACATCATGGGCAGTTACTTCGCCATCAGCCGTAATGATGCCTTTGAAACGTTCAGTCAACGCTTCAACAGCCTCCTGTTCCAGTTCTGGACGCAGAATGTACATTACTTCATAGTTGCGCATAGTTTTCACCTCCTCTTGGACTAAGGCCCCTGATCAATGCCAGGAGCAAGGAACGAGCACAAACTCGAACTGTAATATCGTATCATATATAGCGACCATATACAACAATTTATTATGGATATTTACTATGTTTTTCAATGAAATTTGAATATACAGCGAAAAACCATAGCGCTCGAAACACGCTACAGCAAAAACAAAATATAAAAAAGCTCCGCCGCAGAACACTGCAACAGAGCTTAGTCACGAATCATATATGTAACAAATCAATAATGGGATGGCGGAGAGAGAGGGATTCGAACCCTCGCACGCCCTAAGACGCCTAACTGATTTCGAGTCAGTCCCCTTATAACCGCTTGGGTACCTCTCCATAACCATATCGCTGTTCAATAGCGCCGAACAAAGCGATCAATTTACAACAAAATTGATTATACTTCATCCTTTCCTGATTGGCAATAGACACATTACCATTTTTATGAACGATGTGGCTGTAGCCTTTATTTACACGTTCCCCGGCATCTTTTACACTGAAGAAGCATCATCGCATATGACCCGCAGAGTACCGACATCGATCTTTACTTAAATAAAAGCAGGGGGAATGTTCACTATGCATCAATCACAACATATTCAGGAAGCAAAAGATTATATTTTGAGCCGTACGGGCGCGATCACACCGGTCATCGGTTTGATTCTTGGCTCCGGTCTTGGCGGACTTGCAGACGAGATCGAGCAGCCTACCGTTATTCCTTACGCAGAAATTCCTCATTTTGCTACATCGGCTGCTGTAGGCCATGCGAATGAGCTGGTCATCGGTCAGCTCATGGGGCAAACGGTCGTTGCGATGAAAGGCCGCCTGCATTACTATGAAGGCTTTACGCTGGATGAGGTTACGTTCCCCGTTCGCATTATGAAGGCGCTCGGCGTAGACAAGCTGATTGTCACCAATGCCTGTGGCGCTGTAAATACAAGCTTTGCGCCAGGCGAGCTGATGCTGATTACCGATCATATCAATCTGGTCATGAACAATCCGCTGATCGGACCGAACAATCCAGAGCTAGGCACCCGCTTCCCTGATCTATCACAAACCTATCATCCAGAAATGCGCGAAATCGCCCTTCGTGTTGCGGCTAAGCAAGGCACCTCACTGCAACAGGGTGTATATGCATGGTGGACAGGCCCTGCTTACGAAACGCCTGCCGAAATTCGTATGATCCGCACACTGGGTGCAGACGCAGTCGGTATGTCTACCGTACCGGAAGCGATTGTAGCGGTACACGGTGGAATCAAGGTGCTTGGTATTTCCTGTTTGACCAATATGGCCTGTGGTATTCTGGATCAGCCCCTCAGTCATGATGAAGTGATCGAGGTTGCCGCTAAAGTAAGAACGACCTTTGTCGATCTGATTAAAGGTATTTTGCAGGAAGTTTGATCATCAGAAAGTTTAGTCTTTTAGCAGGTTATAGAGCTTATCCAGCCATTTTCATAGTGATTGAGCAGTAAGTTTTATACAGGGCGCAAAAACGTTATTACCATTTGGGGATGTTGTCTTTTGGCAATAGAGATGATTGACTGATGCTACTGCTTGATGTTAACTTGTATAGGTTCTATTGGATACAGAACTGCATGATCATACATTTGGGCATATAGTGCCGGATCAGACAGACGCCAGAACCATATGATAAAACGGAACTGCATACAATCGGTATAACTATCTCATACAATCCTCACTACGGATCAACTACGTACAGCTTCTTTATGCTTATTATTTTTAAAGTGATGCTCTATCCATTGTTTCTATTTCAAAATGGATAAAGTAAGCACCTCTACCCAATAAAAAAGAAGTTATCCACAGTGGATAACTTCTTTTTCTACGTTTTTTCGTCCTATTTTGCTTAAAATAACTAGAAAAGCGCTCTCATTCAGGCTGTGGATAAACTGTTCATTACTTTTTTCGCTTTGATCCGTTAGCACATTTGGGCTAATGCTCAGCGATTAGGTTTGAACGGTCTGCTCCAGCTCATTTGTACGCTTATTTCTTACATCCTACTCCGTTGTCGATGCCGATGCACTGGCATCATTTACAGAACGAAGTACCTTTTTCATATTTTTCTCAAACTTCGCTCGTGGCACGAGTACACTGTGTTTACAGCCCACACACTTGATCCGGATATCCATTCCCATTCGTATAATCTCCATCTCATTGCTGCCGCACGGATGCGGTTTTTTCATCTGTACGATATCCCCCAGCTCGAACTGCTTACGCTCCATTCGGTTCACTCCCTCCGCTCATCTGCACGATGTATGTCTTCATTATACCATCCTCATCAACCTGTGGATAACCATGTGAATGGTTTCGATGTAGCGCATCATGCTCTTATCCACAACCATTTTAGCAGATTTTGTGTGTTTTAGGTGACTGTGGATAAAATTATACGCAGCAAAACGACCTGTCACTCGTTCGCAACAGGTCGTTTTATTTATTCATATATTTCGTATTGCCTACTCAACATCTATGCCGTGAGTTCATTTAACGCGTTTAAATGTCCGCCTGGATGTCCAACATCATACTTTTGTTTCTGCCCTGTATTTGCTAATGCTAGTCATTAGAAATATCCGGATCGCGTTTGTCATTTACCTCTGTGCGTAACTGCTCACCAGCCGCTGCTTGTTGTGCTGCTGCTCGCTCTGCTTCTTCAGCAGCCTTTTGTTCCTCGTCCTTGCGCTGGCGTTCCTTTTCCCGATCCAGCTCCTGCTTCACCACCGTATGGATTGCACGCTCTACATCGGCGCGTGAGTTCGGCTGGCATTTCGCAATAATACGCAGTGAATATTCACCCGTAGTCAGCGTTTGAATACCAAGCACCTCAGGTACATCGAGCACTTCAAGCTTATCGGTCTTCATACTTTCTGTAGCACGCGTAACCAGATCTCTTGCATCCTCCAGTGAACGCTCCATACTCATCGGAATATCCACTACAGCGAGCGAATTGGAAAGCGAGAAGTTCGTCACGCTAATGATCGAACCATTCGGAATGATATTAACTTCACCATTCCAGCTCACCAGTCTTGTCGTACGCAAACCCACCATTTGCACAGTGCCCTTGTATGTACCGGTCTGAATCACATCGCCTACCGCGAATTGATCCTCAAAAATAATGAAAAAGCCGGTAATAATATCCTTTACAATACTTTGTGCACCAAAACTGATTGCCAGACCCGCTACTCCTGCACCTGCCAGGAGCGGCCCTAGATTAAAACCAAACTCATTTAATACGAGCATAATCATAATAAAGTTAAACACGCTCGAAACGACATTTTTACACAGCTCACCGATCGTCACAAAACGACGTGGATTGGTAGCAATTCGGCTCTTATCGCGTCCTGATAATGAACGTTCAATCACCTTATTGATCAGCTTGATCGCTACTCGTGTGAGTATAAAAATAATAATAATACGAATCAGTGAAAAAGCGACATTGGTCCACATCGGTACATCCGTTAACCATGACCATAAGCTATCGGTAAAACGATTAATTTCTCCTGATGCACTGTCCGCTATTCCGCCACTCAGCAGATGGGTTGTCCACTGATTAGCTGTGTCATACAATTTCATACGTTATCCTCCCTGCTGTTTGTCATGCTGACTCGCTATGCATTAGACTCGATTTCAATATATGTCTCGCCTTGCTGACGAAATATCCCTCTGATCTCAACCTGCTCCTCTACGATAATATGCTGCACCTGCTCCAGCGCATCACCGGGAAACTGTAAAGATAGTGCACAACCTGCTGTAATCTGCTTCGGTGTGGGGAACATATCATTTTCAATGTCTGCATATTCCAGTAGCATTTCTGCACGCAGCGCCTGCTGGGTCGAGTCAAAAGCCATAACCAGATTATTATCCATCTTTCCTTTTACCCCTCCTGGCCTCCACTGTCACGTCCAAGCTATATTTGTACCTGTTCATGGATCGGTGTGCTATCCATTCAGATGAGCAGGCAAGTAGCCGGGTATGACATTATGCAGCTCCACATCGTATCCCTATTGTACGCAAAATTAGCCTGCTTGTTCAATCTTATATCCATAATGCCTAATCCATCGACATATGAAAAAACCGCCAATCGCAGTGCTACTGTTGCTGTAGCTTTGCGTTGACGGTTCATTATGAGGATATCTATTTGAGACTATTTTCCGAGCTTGGTCGTTTAATCAGCTTTTAGCTGAGGAGCGTGCCAGGCTAATCGCTTCCTGCTCTTCTGGGGACAGATTGTATGTGGACTGACCTGCTGCAATCGGCTTTGCATATACATAGGAGCTATCACGATTGTGCAAGCCGGTTAATACGAGTCCGTCCATATTGTCATTCAACAACGCAACGGAGAAGCTAAGATCACTGCCATGTTCGGAGAATGCATTGTAACGCTTGATGCCTGTATACGCCTGTACAGTACGCAGCTTAGCTTCAATCGCTGCAAAGCGTGCGGTCTTCTGCTTTTCTCCATCTTCCAGTGAATCCATTTGCAGCTTCAGATCGAGCAATAGAGATTCCAGATCCTCTACTCCACTGCCTGCCATCATCAGCTCGTAACGCTTGCGCATTTTACGAAGCTTGGCACCCTGCACGATTACAATAATCAGTAGCAGCAGGATCAGAAATGCGATTACACCCAAAATCAAAAATAGTTGCTCCGCAACCAGACTGTTCAATTCCGCCATCGTTGTCCGCTCTCCTCTTGTTTCTTTGCCTTACCAGGATGCTACGCAGTATGTGAATAGCTCCTGTACTCTGTCTGTCCGCCATCCATCATGATCATTTCGTTTCGCTTTACCATTCATTTCGGCTTCATCTCGATTGTGAATCCTATAGAATTATACTTGGATGAACGACTTTGTTCCATTATCGTTACAAATTTGTAATTTGTTTTATTCGTGTCCATCACTTTTAATGAAGTTGCTCATTATAAGAGCCGGCAAGCAAACTGTGCATCCATCCTAGACTTACACATTTGCGGTACGCTGAATGAAGTGTACGGCCTCCAGTAGATGATCAATATGCTGCTCGGTTGTACCGTAACCGACACTTGCGCGTACTGAACCTGTCGCCAGCGTTCCAGCAATCCGGTGCGCAAGCGGCGTACAATGCATACCCGCACGTACAGCAATACCATACTTTCGATCCAGCAGAAAGGCAATTTGCGCCGGGTCCTGCTGCTCCATCACAAAGGATACGATGCCTGTACGCGGCTCTCCTGCTGCCGGACCCAGTATCCGCAATCCCTGTACGCCAGACAAACCATCCATCAGACGCGTGACCAGCTTCTGCTCATGGGCAGCGATTGTCTCTATTCCCTGATGAAGCACATACTGCACGCCTGCTGCCAGACCTGCAATACCGGGCGTATTGGGCGTACCTGGCTCATAACGATCCGGTCGAACGGATGGCTGATCCGCTTCCTCCGATTGGCTACCTGTTCCTCCATACAACCATGGAGACAGATCCAGATCAGGCATAATGTACAAGCCACCTGTTCCCTGCGGACCCAGTAATCCCTTATGCCCCGGAAACGCCGCCATATCGATCTCCCATTCCTGTAGCTTGACCGGAATATGTCCGGCACTTTGCGCAATATCAACCAGAATACGGGCACCATGTCGATGTGCAAGCTGTGCCAGCTCTGCAACAGGCAAAATACTACCGAGCAGATTGGAGCTATGATTACAGATTAACAAACGGGTCTGAGCGGTAAATGCCTGCTCCACCTCATGTAGCTCTAGCTGCCCATATTCGTTTACTGGCACATAGGTCACCGTTACACCGATGGAGCGTTTTAGTGCCTCTAAGGGGCGCCAGACCGAATTATGCTCGGTCATGGTAGCAATAACATGATCTCCAGGACGTACATAGCCGAAAATCGCCATATTAAGTGCAACTGTCGTATTCGCAGTAAAAGCGATATCAATCGGGTTACGCACATCCAGTAGCCGGGCAAGCTGCTGCCGTCCGTTGAGTAAAGTGCGGCTTGCCTGTACTGCCATACGGTGACTGCCTCTCCCCGGATTAGCCGATTCATGCTCCAGCGCATGATGAACCGCCTCCAGCACAGCAGGTGGCTTAGGCCATGATGTCGCCGCATGATCCAAATAGACGATATCTTCCGATGTACCTTTGACCGATTTCTTAACGTTCAATGTGTACCCTCCACCAGCTATCTACTGATCAGACATCGCCATAGGTAGCTGTATTGTTATCCCTGCATCTTGCCTGTTTATTCATAAAAAAGACGCCCGACATGATAAAGACGGGCGCCTGATCAGCCTTATTGCGGTTTTGCTTTTATATGGTTGGCCAGGTTCACCATCATTACAGCTTATTAAATAGCTCCAGCAGTCGTTCCAGCTCCTGACGATTGTGATAACTAAGCTCAATCTTTCCTTTATCCTTGCTGCTATGACGAATCTTCACAGTCGTCTGGAAACGATCACGCAAGGAATGCTCCAGATCAGCCAGATAAGGGTCGGCTTTCTTCTCCACATCTGCCTCATTGCTTTTACGCTTGTTCTCAAGGTTTTGCACCGCTTCTTCAAGCTGACGAACACTCCACTCACCTTCAATCGCTTTATGAGCAATTGCAAGCAGAAGGTCCTCTTTTTTGATGCTGGCCAGTGCACGAGCATGTCCCATCGATAATGTTCCACGTGAAACATAGTCCTTGATTTCTTCTGGTAATGAAAGCAAACGCAGGAAGTTGGCAATATGCGAGCGAGACTTACCCACACGAACAGACAAATCCTCTTGCGTCAGCTTAAATTCATCCATCAAGCCCTGATAAGCCGTCGCAAGCTCCATCGCATTCAGGTTCTCACGCTGCAAATTCTCGATCAGTGCAATCTCCATCACCTGCTGATCGCTAAACGTACGCACGACAGCCGGAATGGTTGTTTTACCTGCGGTTTGCGAAGCGCGGAAGCGACGCTCACCGGCGATAATTTCATAGCCTTTCAGAACCTTGCGTACAATAATTGGCTGAATGACACCATGCTGAGCAATCGAATCTGCCAGCTCCTGCATGCCTTCATCATCAAATGTTTTACGTGGCTGGTACGGATTTGGACGCAGCTCTTTAATTGGAATTTCGATCACTTTATCATCCTCGCTTACAGACAGGGAAGGAATCAGCGCATCCAGTCCCTTACCGAGACGTTTACTCATACGATACCACTTCCTTTGCCAGCTCTAAATACACCTCTGCGCCCTTGGAACGCGGATCATACGTAATGATCGCTTTGCCGTGGGAAGGCGCTTCGCCCAGTCGTACATTGCGCGGAATAATCGTCCGGTAGACCTTATCCTGAAAATACTTTTTCACTTCTTCAATAACCTGCAAGCCGAGATTCGTACGCGCATCCAGCATCGTGAGCAGAACGCCTTCAATTTGCAGACTCGTATTCAGGTGCTTTTGCACAAGTCTCACTGTATTGAGCAACTGACTCAGCCCCTCCAGCGCATAATACTCACACTGGATTGGAATAATGACCGAATTGGCAGCAGTCAACGAATTAATTGTCAAAATACCAAGCGAAGGCGGACAATCAATCAGTATGTAATCGTACCCCTGCTTGACCTGCTCAATCGCATTTTTCAAGCGCAGTTCACGCGAGATGGCAGGCACCAGCTCCACCTCTGCTCCGGCTAGCTGAATCGTAGCCGGAATAATATCAAGGCCTTCAATCGCTGTCGACTGTATCGCGTCTCTCGGTGCTATATCATTAATGATAACATCGTAAATACAATTTTCCACATCGGCTTTATTAATACCAACACCGCTAGTCGTATTGCCCTGCGGGTCGATATCAATCAACAACACACGTTTGCCCAGCGTAGCCAGACAAGCGCCCAGATTTACAGAGGTTGTCGTTTTACCGACTCCACCCTTTTGATTCGCTATAGCAATCACTTTGGACAACTACTTCACCCCAATGTTAGAAAGTCACTTGATGTGCGTCTTGTGAAGACAGAAAAAGCGGCAACATGCCGCCCCTCTGTCAGCGCTTTGGTATTTTAATCACGATCTCGTAATGATCATCATGATCCTGCTCCGATGTATCAATCGCAAGACCGGAGCCAGATACCATATCGATCGACTGACGAATCGTATTCAGTGCCAGACGAACATCCTTACTGTATGAGACACGTTTGGACTTTTTCTTCGCCTGACTTTTCTCTTTGTAAAAAGCAACCCGCGCTTCGGTCTGCTTTACATTCAGTTCTTTTTCAATAACTTCCTTCATCAGTCGCAACTGCAATTCCTCGCTACCCAGCGATAACAGTGCACGCGCATGGCGCTCGGTTAATTGGCGAGCCATCAGCGCCTGCTTGATCTCTTCCGGAAGCTGAAGCAGACGAATCTTGTTGGCAATCGTCGACTGGCTTTTGCCTAATCGTTGAGCCAGACTTTCCTGTGTGAGCGAGTGTAAGTCCAGTAGCTTCTGGTAAGCGATCGCTTCCTCTATGGACGTTAACCCCTCACGCTGCAGGTTCTCAATCAATGCAATCGAAGCGGCTTGAGAGTCGTTAAATTCACGCACAATCGCCGGGATCGTAGGCAGTCCGAGCTTGCTTACTGCTCTCCAGCGCCGTTCACCTGCGATAATCTCATATTTTCCATCGCGTACGCGCACAACGATCGGTTGAATAATACCATGCGTTTTGATCGTCTGGCACAACTCATCGATCTTCGTATCATCAAATATCGTGCGGGGCTGATATGGACTGGTCGTGATGTTCGCAACCGGGATTTGTTTGACTTCATCCCCATTTACTCGTTCGGACAAGCCAAACAACTTGGAAATTTGTTCTTTCATTCCGTATGAGACCACCTAATCTTATGATAGCAGCACCTGTCCATACACGGCAGGCGTACTTAAAATACCGATAACCGGCAAGCGGACTCGCTGCCTGTATGCCCTGTATTGAGGCATGTTTCGTCTCCCCATTTTATCACTTTTCCATACATAATCCTACGATAACTGAATAAATTTCTGTGAAAACTTGGTAGTGAAATGTTTTGGAACATTTGTGTTGTTTGCAGTTATTTTCGCGGTGGAATGGTTGTGATGGTTAGCTTATTATCGTATTCATGCGAATGATTGCGTATGGGGGTGAATGGAGATTTGTATATGTTTTTGCAGGTTGAAAATGAGGTGCAGGGGCGTAGTTTAATGTTCCACGTGAAACAATGGATCAGGGTACGGTTGGAGATGATTTTTAAATTTAGAAGGGGTTTTATTGCAGAATGAAGCTGGCTTGATTTGGGAATTAGCTTTGTGTTTTGTGAATGGTTTTCGGGATTGGGCTTTATATTTTCATGAATGAATATTGAGGTTGGGCTTTTTGTTTTTTTGAGTGAATGTGGGGGTTGGTGCAGACAGCACTCCAGCAAGGAATAAGGGTTGCGTCCTCAGGTGGAGCGCGGGAATCTACGGATTAGGAATGAATGTAGATTCCCGCGCTCCAAAGTCGTCCTTTACCCTTATTTCCTTACTTCCGTTACGTGCTTATTGCATCATTTGAAATGATAAATGCGATTAATCAACAGCTTTATCCATTTTGGCTTTATATTTAGCATATAAATCATACGTAAGAGTTCAGTATATGCGCAAACCTTTTATTAATTAAAAATAAACATGAATACGAGTACGAAAATCAATAGAATAAGAACAGAATATGCATAGAAGTATCCGTATGAGTATTCATAAATGAACCATATCTCATTAGAATTAGCTCATTTATGAATACTCCTATTCACTTATTTTTTCAAACAATCTTTTTTAATTCCTAAAATCATTTTCTCAAATCATCCCATTTTAGACCCTCAACTATTGCTGTAGCAGGAATAGCCTGACCTCCGTACTTCATACTCTATACTACATGCTACACATAGGCATTCTCTTTCTTACAAAAAAAGCCCCTCCATCCTAATCTGCGGATGAAGAGGCTCCATTCATTATTATTAATCTTACTCATATCTATAGCTATCATTCACAATTGAATCGTCTGATCAGGCTGGCATAGTCTACAACGTTCACATGTTGTTTCAGCAAAATGCACCTCAAACTTTCATGTTAACGATCTGCATAAACTCACTCAACTGAACAGCTTACACATCAATTAAATCATCAAATCAGCGGCTCTTTTAGCGGTGTACCTGCTTTACGCGGGTAGCGAGCTGGTGTAGCGGCTTCTTTTTCGATCAGGACGATGTGGCGGTCGGATTGTTCGACGGGTAGTTGGAAATGGTGTACCTGATCCAGTTTACCTTTGAGCAAACCGAGGCTGCGACGGGATTCTTTGATCTCTTCGGTGAGATCGCTGCCTTTCATTGCCGCGAATGTGCCGCCTGGCTTAACGAAAGGCAGGCAGAATTCATTCAGCACTGCCAGACGTGCAACCGCTCGGGCGGTTACCAGATCATGTGCATCGCGATAGCCTTCCTTGCGTCCCCATTCCTCTGCGCGACCGTGGATAAGCTCGACTTGTTCCAGACCGAGACGATCCACGACACTTTGCAAAAATTTGATGCGCTTGTTGAGCGAATCGATAATGCGCAGCTTCAGATGTGGGAAGGCAATTTTCAGCGGAATGCCGGGAAAGCCGGCACCGGAGCCGATATCGGCAAGGCTGGCTACCGCACCCATATCGGTATAAAAGGCAAGTGTGAGCGAGTCGTAAAAATGCTTAGTGTACACCTGATCTCGCTCGGTAATGCCAGTTAGATTCATTTTTTCATTCCATGTGATCAATTCTTCGTAATAAGCTTCAAATTGCTGGAGCTGGCGTTCATCTAGTGTGATGCCTTTAGCTGCCAGCATATCGGTAAACTGTTGCTGTATCGGATCCATCATTACCCCCGGGATGCTGTTACGCGGTTATAGTGCTCCAGATAGACGAGCAGAATCGAAATATCGGCTGGTGTCACACCCGAAATACGGGAAGCCTGTCCAATCGACAATGGACGGATTTTCGCCAGCTTTTGCTGTGCTTCGATCGCCAGACCTTTTACTTCTTCGTAAACGATATCTTCTGGTAGCTTCTTTTGCTCCATCTTTTTCAGACGTTCAACATGAGCAAGCTGCTTTTCGATATAACCGGCATATTTGGTCTGGATTTCTACCTGTTCCTTCATATCGTCCGTCAGTTCTTCCGGTGACGGAGACAGACTTTCGATAGCTGCGTACGATACTTCAGGACGACGCAGAACGGTCAGCAGATCTGTACCGTTTTGCAGCGGTGCGGATTGCAGCGATTCCAGCATATCATTCACATCAACCGGTTTTACTTTCACTTTGCGCAGACGCTCTACTTCACGCTCCACTTTAGCCTTTTTATCGAGGAACTGGTGATAGCGATCTTCGGTAATCAGACCGATGTCGTGACCGATTTCTGTCAGACGCAGATCGGCATTGTCATGACGAAGCAGCAGACGGTATTCCGCGCGCGAGGTGAGCAGACGATAAGGCTCGTTTGTGCCTTTTGTCACCAGATCGTCGATCAGTACGCCGATATAGCCCTGTGAACGATCCAGCACTACGCCTTCTTTGCCCTGTGCACGACGTGCAGCATTGATACCTGCCATCACACCCTGTCCAGCAGCTTCCTCATAACCGGATGTACCATTGATTTGACCGGCTGTGAACAGACCTGGCACGCGCTTCGTTTCCAGTGTTGGCCAGAGCTGTGTTGGTACCATCGCATCGTATTCAATCGCATAACCGTTACGCATCATTTTTACATTTTCCATACCTGGAATCGAGCGCAGTACTCGTAGCTGCACATCTTCCGGCAAGCTAGTGGACAGACCCTGTACATAGTACTCGGATGTGTTTTTGCCTTCTGGCTCCAGGAAAATCTGGTGCTTTGGCTTGTCGCTAAAGCGAACGACTTTATCCTCAATCGATGGGCAATAACGTGGGCCCGTACCTTCGATAATACCGGAGAACATCGGCGCACGATGCAGGTTATCGTTAATAATCTGATGCGTTTCTTCGGAAGTATACGTTAACCAGCATGGCATTTGCTCGTTGCTGGACGATTTCGTTTCGTATGAGAAGAATTTCGGCTGGTCATCGCCAGGCTGAATTTCCGTTTTGCTAAAATCAATCGTATCGCGGTGTACACGCGGTGGTGTACCGGTTTTGAAACGAACCAGCTCAAAGCCCAGCTCGCGCAGGTGATCCGACAGCTTAAGCGATGGCTGCTGATTGTTTGGACCGCTCTCATAAGCAAGCTCACCCATAATAATTTTGCCGCGCAGATACGTACCGGTGGTCAAAACGATCGATTTCCCTTTGTACGTTGTACCGGTTTGTGTGATCACACCTGTGCATACGCCATCCTCTACGATCAGACGATCAACCATCCCTTGACGCAGCGTCAGATTCGGTTCATTTTCCATCGTTTCTTTCATCGCATGCTGATACATGAACTTATCCGCTTGCGCGCGCAGCGCGTGAACTGCAGGTCCTTTACCTGTGTTCAGCATACGCATTTGAATAAACGTTTTATCGATATTGCGGCCCATTTCGCCGCCCAATGCATCGATCTCACGTACAACATGACCTTTTGCCGGGCCACCGATTGACGGGTTACATGGCATAAATGCGATCATGTCCAGATTGATCGTTACCATCAGCGTACTACAGCCCATACGTGCCGCAGCCAGTGCTGCTTCAGCACCTGCATGACCGGCACCGATGACGATAACGTCGTATTCTCCACCCACATAGCTCATGGGTATTCCTCCTCTATTGCTCAAGCCACGCTACTCGTGACTGCAAGTAAAATGAATAAAAAGACAGCTTCCTACATATTCACTACGATATATCGTCGATGGGTTGATGACGATTACATGCGATCCGCTTACGCAGAATCGAATCGTCATAGGGGCAACAGGCTCTATAGCCTATATCCTACTTTACCTATTGCGTTACTATACATTTTCAAGCTGGATCACATCGATTGCACGATCCAGACACGTTACCAAAAGACCGAATAGCTATCGTATCCAACAATGACTACTAATGGCTACTTTACAATGGTTACTTTTCTCCATATTCACCATAGGAGTAGTAACTGATCTGCTTCCAGTTCCGTTTCATAGACACGTCAGAGTAGCCCTCAACCGTATCGAAAAGGGCTACTCCAGTAGTATAACGTATAATTTACGATTTTATAGCCGTTTTCCACAATAAAATCGGCAAAATATCAAAATTTAAGCATCTTTCACCTGTATTTAAGCATCCTGTCCCTGTGGATACGTTTTATTTACCGAGGCAGAACTGTGAGAAGATCTGATCGATTAGCGAATCCGGCGCAGAGTCACCGATAATTTCACCAAGCTGCTCCCAGGCGAGGCGTACATCAATCTGAATCATATCGATTGGAATCAACTGATCGGCTGCTTCATACGCATCCTGCAATGAACGCTTCGCCTGCTTGAGCAGACCGATATGACGTACATTGCTCACATAGGTCACATCGTTCGCTTCCAGCTTCCCGCCGAAGAACAGCGACGAGATGGCCTGCTCCAAACGATCCACACCCTGCTCGTCCTTTACTGACATCTCCACAATTTGCTGCTCGCTAAAATGCTGCAACAACACATTGCGATCCAACTGCGGCGGCAGATCGATTTTGTTCAAAATAACGATCACCTGACGACCGCTAATCTGCTCCATCAGCTCGATCTCATCCTCGTGCAGCGGCTCACTATTATTCAGTACAAACAGCAGCAGATCCGCATCGTTAACCGCCCCACGCGAGCGCTCTACACCGATCTTTTCCACCACATCCATCGTCTCGCGAATACCGGCAGTATCCAACAGCTTGAGCGGAATATTGTTAATCGTCACATATTCCTCAATCACGTCACGCGTCGTGCCCGGAATGTCCGTCACGATCGCCCGATTATCGTGTGCCAGCGCATTAAGCAGAGACGACTTACCCACATTCGGACGTCCAACGATCGCCGTTGTAATGCCTTCACGCAAAATTTTACCTTCATTCGCTGTACGCAGCAGCTTATCGATCTCCGTCATTACCTCAGCCGATTTATTTTTGATCAGATCCGCTGTAAAGGACTCCACATCATGCTCTGGATAATCGATATTGACCTCGATATGCGCCAGCGTTTCGATCAATGTCTGCTGTAGTGGCTTGATCTGGCGAGAAAGCTTACCTTCCACCTGCTTGAGGGCAACCGAGAAGGCACGATCCGACTTCGAACGGATCAGATCGATAACACCTTCTGCCTGCGACAGATCGATACGTCCATTTAAAAAGGCACGCTTCGTAAACTCACCCGGCTCCGCAATTCGAATACGTTGCTGTAGCAAAATATCCATCACCCGGCGTACGGCAACAACACCGCCGTGCGAGCTGATCTCGATCACATCCTCCATTGTAAACGAGCGCGGCGCACGCATAATAGTCGCCAGCACTTCCTCCACTCGCTCACCGGTCGCTGGATCGATAATATGTCCGTAATGCACGGTATGGCTATCCGCCTCATCCAGTGCAATACGTCCCTTAAATATACGGCTTACTTCTGCGACTGCCTCCGGTCCACTCACACGAATAACCGAAATACTCGCTTCGCCAACCGCTGTAGCAATCGCTGCAATTGTATCGCTAACCATCTCCACTCATCCCTTCAACTCGATCTCATGGTGCTTTTATATCTGATTCCATCCTACTTATCTTCTATACGTGCAATGTGTAGCAGCCATAGGGTATATATCGTATGGCTCGATCATCTACTGTGCAAAGTTATGTCCTAAATAAAAAGCAATGATTTTCTACCCGAAGGTAAAAAATCATTGCATTACGATACGTTGTACACGTCAATTCCGTTCGCTACCGGTAGCAGAGCCTGAACGCAGTGCGATCACAACGCGGCGATTCGGCTCTTCCCCTTTACTGGCGGTTTTGACACGATTATGATTTTGCAGACGTGCATGGATGACCTTGCGCTCCTGCGAGGACATTGGCTCCAGCACAACCTCTCTACCCGAACGAACCACCTTGTTCGCCAGCCGATCGGCTAGCTCTTCCAGTGTCTTACGACGGCGGTCACGGAAGTTTTCCGCATCCAGCACGATTCGTACGAATTTGTCGGAGTAGCGATTAGCAACGATATTCACCAGATACTGAAGCGCATCCAGCGTTTGACCGCGTCTTCCGATCAGCAACCCCAGATCGCTACCTGAGATGCTCATCACATAGCCATCACGGTTACGCTTAACATCCACCTGCAGCTCCAGACCGATGCTTGTACCGACATCGCGCACAAGCTGCATCGCTTCCGCACAGACCTCTTCCGGCGAAGCCGGACGATCTGTCGTTGAAACGGGCTTCGCTAGCGGAGCCGCTTCCTGCGATGGCGCTGTATTCGCTGTGACAGGCTCTGTAGAGCGTTGTTCACGCTCGGGCAACGTTGTCGCAGGCTTTGGCGTACTGGTTGGAATCGAAACTTCGGCTTCCAGCAACGTTAGCTTGACCTGGGCCTGCTTCACACCGATCAGACCGAGAAATCCTTTGGACGGTGCTTGCAAAATCGTCACGTCAACATATTCTTTGGTCGTATTCAGACGGGCAAGCCCTTCCGAAATAGCATCATCAATGGTTTTTCCAGACGCAATGACTGTAGTCATCTCGATGTTCGGCCCTCCTCAACTGTAGTAAGGATACTTAAGAACATTCCGGATTTACATGAAAAGGTATGCGTTTAGCGACGTTTCTTTTTCGATTTTTTCTTGTTACGGTTTCGGTTCGCAGATGGCGTTTTGCCTGGATCCACTGCCACACCCAGATCGGTAACGATCGGCTGATTGTTACGATACAGGAAGTAGTTTTGTACGATTGTGTAAATGTTGCTGTATACCCAGTACAATGGCAATGCAGCCGGGAAGGTCCAGGACATGATTGCGATAATAACCGGATAAATATACATCATCATCTGCATTGGACCCTGCATCGAAGCCGGGTTCATACGCATCATCATCCATGTTTGCAGGAATGTAGTTGCAGCAGCGATGAGTGGCAAAATATGAAATTTGTCAGGCTCACCAAGCTGAAGCCATAAGAACGTATGCTCACGCAGAGCACTGTTATAAATAATCGCATTATACAAGGCGATAAAAATCGGCATTTGAATCAACAGCGGGAAACATCCAGCAGCAGGATTAACCTGATTTTCCTGGAACAGCTTCATTGTTTCGGCTTGCTGCTTTTGCGGATCATCCTTGTATTGCTCACGCAGCTTTTGCAATTGCGGTTGAATCGCTTGCATCGCCTTGGAGCTTTTTACCTGCTTGAGTGTTAACGGCAAAATCAGTGTACGTACAATCAACACCAGGACAAGGACAGCCAGACCGTATTCACCGTTAAACCAGTTGGCAAATGTGTCCAGTGCATACGCAAACCAGTATACGACATACCGGTTCCACCATCCGTGGTTTAATAAATCTGCTGTTGTATGGGTCTGTACCGTACTAGGCGTACAACCAGCCAACAGGGCTACCACTGCGAAAGCAGCGATAAGGAGGAACCATTTTCCCCCGCGAGTCTTCAATTGCGACACTTCATAACCCCTCTCTTGACCATTGCATTTCCTTGCAAATCATATCATATTTGACAGCACAAATAAACCGAAAGCGTTACCGCCGTGAGCGTTTCAGCAGTGAAGATTTGCGCAGCACATGCAGAATGCTTTTCTCCAGCTCCTGGTACGAAAGCGTGAGCGCTCCCTTGCGTACGATAAAGATCATATCGATATGCGGTACGATCTCCTCCGCATGATGACGCACAATTTCCTTCACGACCCGGCGCATTCGGTTACGAACAACCGCATTGCCGACCTTTTTGCTGACCGATACACCCATGCGGAATTGCTCAATGTCCTTTTTTTGAAACCAGTACACAACAAACTGGTGATTGGCAAAAGACCGTCCATGACGGTATACGCGACTGAAATCAGCGCGGTTTCGCAAACGCAGCTTTTTTTGCACCCTTCATTCTCCTTAGCTGTAGCGTCCGGCATATGATCAAGTTGGCAGCAGGCCGGTACGCTCTATTTTTGCCAACCGATGGACGCCTGGCAAAAATGCTTCCTTGTCTCAATTCGTTAACGTTATTCTCAGTTGTATTTCAGATCAATCTATAATTCAATCATCTGTCCTGCCCCGATCGCGATACAAACCGAACGGATAACGATGCTCAGACACATTCGCCTGTTCACACACGTTATTAGGACAAACGGCAATATTAAGAAAAAAAGACCACCGCAGTGGTCTTTGTGTACATATTAGGCACTGATGACTTTTCTGCCTTTAAGGCGACGAGCCGCCAGCACTTTACGGCCGTTTTTTGTACTCATTCTTTTACGGAATCCATGTACTTTGCTGCGTTTTCTTACGTTTGGTTTAAACGTCGGTCTCATATTGTGCACCTCCTTGCAGGTAAACTATATCCCATATTGATTCTATGTCTGTTCACATAAAAATACCAATTTATATTTAATCATGGAAAACACCATGCCGTCAATGGATTTTCCGCATTTCGTAGGAATAATTTTTTTTGAATATGGGCTGGGATGCAGGGTGAGAATTTTGCTTCTATATATGCAGGAAAAACTTTAGTGGAAGTGAGTGTAACAGGAATCTGATCTGGATTTGATCGGATACGTTTAGGTGGGGTTGGCTAATGTGTATGGAGCGAAGATTGGATGGTATGCAACAAGCGCCCGAAAATGGATAGGGGAACGAGAACTCCGGTGAAGTACGAGCATCTATGAATTAAAAATACATATAGATTTTTGCACATCGAAAACTGTAATATATTTTCCCTTCGCAAAAACCGATTTTCATTCTAAATTCGCGTTAGAAAACCAATATTATTTAGTAGACTCCGATGAGTACGGAATACATCTACATAGACGAAGCATTACAATTTGCCCTTAACTAATCATTTCAACAAGCTTTCAGGAAATAACCTGCTACGAACAACAGATCAATTGAGATCGATGGTATAAATTTCATCAACTCACAAGATCATTTTCAATTAACGCTTTGATAGGTACTAATGATCGCTAATTCATCCATCGTATATCGATGTCTGAAGAAGTAGCTTGCTTTCATTCCGTGCTCTCTCAAAGTATAGCGTCTTTTGCTGTTCTGTTAGATTCAGTTTGCGAGCAGCACAAGCCATTTATCCACAATCATTCAAACCCCCAAACTTATACACAGTTATCCACCGACCGCCGATTTTCCTGTGAATAGCGAAAAAACTTTTTCCACAACCCTCCTCATGGTTCCGAACAATTTATAAACAATATCTTGTGGTGTGCATAACTTTTATACACAACAGATTGAATTTGTGGATAAAATGTCAGTTTTCATTGAAATCAAGGGTTCTTTTTGCTATTATGATATTGTTTTCGATGTGAATAGATCATTACAATCTAAAAATTATCAACAGCCTGTGGATAAAGTTGTGAACAATTTCCTCTTATCCATTTTTTATTTTATCCACCGCTTTGGTATTCTGGGGATAATTCTACGCCATTGAATATAAACAGTTTTATCATTTTCGATATCCTCGCATGGCTTCAGCCACAATTGGAAGTTTAAAAGGAGTGACAGTCTGTGGACAGCCATACCTCCGAATTATGGCAGCAAATACTATCAATCATTCAGACAAAGCTCAGTAAGCCGAGCTTTGATACCTGGTTCAAGGCAACCAAAGCGCTGACATTTACGGAACATTCGATCGTTATCTCAGCACCGACCACCTTCGCAGTCGAATGGCTGGAAAGCCGCTATACCAAACTCGTCAGCTCCACCGTGTATGAAGTGTTGGGCAGACAGGTTGATGTGAAATTCGTGATTGAGGAAGCAGTGCCAGAAGAAGCGCTCATCCTGCAACAGACCCCGGCGCAGCCGGCAGCGGTGCAGATCGAAGAGCCCGTGGCGAATATGCTGAATCCCAAATATACATTCGATACATTTGTAATCGGAGCGGGCAATCGCTTTGCCCATGCGGCCTCACTGGCAGTTGCAGAGGCCCCGGCCAAAGCCTATAACCCGCTGTTTTTGTATGGAGGCGTAGGACTGGGTAAGACGCACTTGATGCACGCAATCGGGCATTATATTTTGCAGCATAACCCGAACAGCAAAGTCGTCTACATTTCGTCCGAAAAATTCACCAATGAGTTTATCAACTCGATCCGCGACAACCGGGGCGAAAGCTTCCGCAACAAGTACCGCAACATCGATATTTTGCTGATCGATGATATTCAATTTCTGGCGGGAAAGGAATCGACGCAGGAGGAGTTTTTCCATACGTTTAACGCGCTGCACGAGGAGAGCAAGCAGATTATTATCTCCAGTGACCGTCCGCCGAAGGAGATTCCGACGCTGGAAGAACGCTTGCGTTCAAGGTTTGAGTGGGGCTTGATTACCGATATCCAGCCTCCGGATCTGGAGACACGGATTGCGATTCTGCGGAAAAAAGCAAGAGCGGAGAATCTGGATATTCCGAACGAAGCGATGATGTATATCGCCAACCAGATCGATACGAATATTCGTGAGCTGGAGGGCGCGCTAATCCGCGTTGTTGCCTATTCATCGCTGACGAATCAGGATGTTACCTCGCATCTGGCAGCAGAAGCGCTGAAGGACATTATCCCTTCGAGCCGTCCCAAAATGATCACCATTCAGGATATTCAGCAGCGTGTAGGCGAATATTACAACCTGAAGCTTGAAGATTTCAAAGCGCGCAAGCGTACGAAGGCTGTAGCGTTCCCGCGACAGATTGCAATGTACTTATCGCGTGAGCTGACCGATTATTCGTTGCCGAAGATCGGCGAAGCATTTGGTGGTCGTGATCATACGACCGTGATTCATGCGCACGAAAAAATATCCCAGTCGTTAAAAGCCGACCAGGATCTGTTTAAAGTGGTTAACAATCTGATGGACAAAATCAAAAATCCATCCTGAACAACAAGCAAGCCTATACACACTTTATACACATGTGGATAGGCTTAATTTTATGCGGCTTTATGACACTTATCCACATATTCAGTGTCCCTACTGCTACTACTATTAATTATTTAAAACATTCTTCTTGCTAAACGCACCTTTCGGTGCCGATTGAAAAAAAGGATATGTACAAGCATGAATCATGCTGGTTAGGAGTGAAACCATGAAGATCCAAATCTCTAAAAACTATTTAAACGAATCGATACAACATGTATCTAAAGCGATCTCCAGTCGTACAACGATTCCTATTTTGAGCGGAATCAAATTCGATGTAAGCTATTCCGGTGTTACATTGACTGCGAGCGATACGGATATTTCTATTCAATCTTTCATACCCGCTGAAAACGACAGTAAAACGATCGTAGAGATCGAACGCCCCGGCAGCGTCGTTTTACCAGCCAAGTTTTTCGTAGAAATTATCAAAAAACTGCCTTCACAGGAAATCGAGATGGAAGTGAAAGAAGGCTTCCAAACATTTATCCGTGCAGGTGCTACCGATATCCAGCTCGTTGGTCTGGATCCTGAAGAATTCCCGGTGCTGCCAAACATCGAAGAAAATCAGCAAATCTCCGTTCCTGGCGATCTGTTGAAAAATATGATCAAGCAAACGGCATTCTCCATCTCCACACAGGAAACAACACCGATTCTCACCGGTGTACTCTGGAACCTGGTTGAAGGCGAACTCAAATTTGTAGCTACTGACCGTCACCGTCTCGCTAGCCGTACAGTTAATCTTGGTGAAGACACCGGCGTTCGTTTCAGCAATGTCGTTATCGCTGGTAAAACATTGAACGAGCTGAGCAAAATTATTCCCGACCAGAATCAGCTACTTGATATCGTCGTAGCTGACAATCAAGTGCTGTTCAAAATCGATCGCGTATTGTTCTACTCACGAATTCTGGACGGTACGTACCCGGATACATCCAAAATTATCCCGACCAGCTTCAAAACCGAGCTTGTGATGGATACGAAAAAATTGGCTGATTCGATCGACCGTGCCTACCTGCTTTCCCGTGAGGAAAAAACGAATATCGTTCGTATGCAAACACTGGAAAATGGCGCAGTTGAAATTTCCTCCAGCTCTTCCGAGCTTGGACGCGTAACCGAGCAGCTCGATATTGCCAAGTTTGAAGGCGAGCCACTGCGTATTTCGTTCAACTCCAAATACATGCTGGATGTGCTCAAAGTTATCGAAAGTGAGCAATTGTCGATCCAGTTTACTGGCATTATGAGCCCGATCATCATCAAGCCGCTGGATGAAAGCCGTAGCCTGTACATCATCCTGCCTTATCGGACGACGAACTAATCTTCATATTCAAATTTTCAGTCATTCATGCTATGCTGAATAGCCTGTTGTTGAATAACAGATAAGTCAGGCTCTGGCGCAACACCATTCTGCTCACTTGTATCGACCTCAAGTAAGCTTGGAAAATACGTGCCGAGCCAATACCTGTGAATAGATTATTTTCGTAAATGTTATGCACATGTGTATAACTTTTCAGGGAAATAGGAATCGTTTTTCCACATGTGACGATGTCCTATCTGTTTGGATTAGCAAAAATAAAGCTGTATAGCTGTGATATGCGCGTAGCGGATAATCATTTAGCACAAAAGGCAGGTACCCCTGGTGCGGTACCTGCCTTTTATTGTGTCGCTTATAGTGTTGCGCGCTGAGCTCCTAACGACTTCCTGTTCTTCGAATTCTCGCCTGATCGAATTTGCTTAAAAAGGAGTCTGTCCTTTGAACGGGGCAAATCGCGACAGATCAGCACCTTTCTCAATCAGACATGCTAATGCCTGCTCCACCTCGCTATATTCACAGTATTGTTCAATTGCTGCATCCTCATGACTATCCATATGCTGCACATCAATCTGAAAATAATAAGCGATGTACTGATGATCACGTTTCTGGATAGCATACTGGATCAATTGATTGGACATAGTGGTATTCTCACCAGCAGCTTGTTCGGAGCTGGTGTAATATGAATAACCTCTCATTTTGCCGATGCTCAACTCATATATTAATCGTTGTAGCGAATCGCTCATTGCTATCACCCACCTATTTCTAGCTTTGATCGTCATTATATATCAAAAAAGAGCCAGGTACTTTGTCCATAACCGTAGTAGTGCAACTTTGACTATGGTATGATGCTAAGACCTGGCTATTCATTTGGATCGGCCCAATAACCCATCGTCGAAAGGACGGTTTATGAATATTATGAAAAACATTTCCATTTCCACGGAATATATTAAACTGGATCAATTTTTGAAGCTGGCAGATTGCGTCTCGACAGGAGGCAGCGCCAAAGCACTTCTGCAGGAGCAGATGATCAAAGTGAACGGAGAACTTGAAGAGCGTCGTGGTCGCAAACTTTATCCTGGCGATGAAGTTGAAGTACAGGGCGAAGGTAGCTTTAAGGTTCAGAGCGGGCAATAGACCGGAGGAGCTTATCCATGTTCATCAACCAAATCAGCCTACAAAACTATCGCAACTATGAAAGCCTGCAACTCGACTCCTTTGGCCCGGTTAATTTGTTCATCGGACAAAATGCACAGGGCAAAACGAATCTGATTGAGGCATTATTTGTGCTGGCATTGTCCAAGTCACATCGGACGAGCAAGGATAAGGAGCTCATCTCGTTTGGTGCCGATCATGCGCGTATTACATGTGAGGCGGACAAGCGGTATGGCAAGGTCAAGCTGGAGCTTAACTTTTCCGCACGCGGCAAAAAGGCCAAGATCAACGGACTGGAGCAGCGTAAGCTAAGTGATTTTGTCGGTACGATCAATGCGGTCATGTTTGCGCCGGAGGATCTGGAGATCGTTAAGGGCTCACCCGGCATACGTCGCCGTTTTCTCGATATGGAGATCGGTCAGGTGCAGCCAAGCTATCTGCATCATTTGCAGCAATACCAGAAGGTGCTACAGCAGCGTAACAATTATCTCAAGCAAGCATGGGGCGCTGGCAATAAGGACAATACGATGCTCGATATTTGGAATCAGCAACTGGTGGAGCATGGCGTGAAGATCGTCCAGAAGCGCAAACGTTTTATCCACAAGCTACAAGGCTGGGCGGAAAATATCCACATGGGGATAACCGGTGGCAAGGAACAGCTCGTTTTGTCGTATGTACCCTCATTTGGTGCGGCCGAAGAAGAAGATGAAGCTGTCTTATTTGAGCAATTTATGGTAAAATTATCACAGGTGAAAGAACAGGAATATCGCCGTGGTGCGACTCTGGCAGGTCCACATCGAGACGATCTTGCCTTTCACATTAACGGCAATGAAGCAGCGGTGTTTGGCTCACAGGGTCAACAACGCACGACCGCTTTATCGCTGAAACTTGCTGAAATCGAATTAATTCACGAAGAGATCGGGGAATACCCGATTCTTTTGCTGGATGACGTTTTATCCGAACTGGATCCTTACCGTCAAACTCAGTTGATTGAGACATTTCAGGACAAAGTACAGACTTTCATCACGGCTACCGGAATCGAGAGCCTCAATGCCGGTCGTCTGAAGGAAGCCCAGATTTTCCATGTCCATCAAGGGCATATTGAGAAGTAAGGGAGGTCCGTTCCATGTATATACATTTGGGTGGCGAGAAGATCATCCGTTTTTCGGAGCTTGTTGCCATTTTCGATATATCGATTGAAAAGTCATCCAAAATCTCCAAACAATTCGTCAGCTTTGCCCACGAAGACAAAAAGGTTGAATCGATCGGTGAGGAGGAACCGAAATCGATCGTTGTGACCAAAAATAAAGTGTATTATTCCCCCATTTCCTCCGCCACGCTGAAAAAGCGGACCAACAGCTTTTTGATGAACGCTTAGGCACAGCCAGAGAAGGCTGTCTAAAATACAGAAGTAGGTGAAAATAGCATGTCGACGAATCAACCGGCTTATGATGCCAGTCAGATACAGGTGCTTGAAGGTTTAGAAGCCGTACGTAAACGTCCGGGTATGTATATCGGATCGACCAGCTCCAAAGGCTTGCATCACCTGGTCTGGGAAATTGTAGATAACAGTATTGACGAGGCGCTTGCCGGATACTGTGATCATATTGAAGTAACCATCCATGAGGATAATAGCGTAACCGTTGTCGATAACGGACGTGGTATTCCTGTAGGCGTAGAAGCGAAAACACAGCGCTCTGCGCTTGAAGTCGTTATGACCGTACTCCATGCCGGCGGTAAATTCGGTGGTGGCGGATACAAAGTGTCCGGCGGTTTGCACGGTGTTGGTGTATCGGTTGTGAACGCATTGTCTGAGCATGTACGCGTTGTTGTTAAACGCGAAGGCAAAGTGTATCAGCAGGAGTACACACGCGGTGCACCGGTCGAGGATATCAAAGTATTACGTGATATGACCGAAGATGAAGGCACCGGTACAACGGTAACGTTCAGACCGGACAAGGAGATTTTTACAGAAACGACTGTATATGATTACGATACATTGCTTGGACGTATTCGCGAGCTGGCGTTCCTGAACAAGGGCATTGCTCTGACGCTGACGGATGAGCGTACCGAGGTATCGAATCATTTTCGATACGAAGGCGGTATTATCGAGTATGTGCAGTATCTGAATCAGAACCGCGAAGTGATCAACGAGCAGCCGATCTATGTAGAGGGCGTACGTGAACAGATCCAGGTTGAGATTGCACTGCAATACAACGAGGGCTATACCGAGAATATTTACTCCTTTGCGAACAATATCAATACGCATGAAGGTGGTACGCACGAATCCGGCTTCAAGAGTGCACTGACACGCATTATTAACGATTATGCGCGTCGTAACGGTCTGCTCAAGGAAAACACCGGTAACCTGACGGGTGAGGACGTACGTGAAGGTTTGACGGCGATCATTTCCGTCAAAATTCCAGAGCCTCAGTTTGAAGGTCAGACGAAGACGAAGCTTGGTAACAGTGAAGCACGCGGTATCGTGGAATCGCTGTTCTCGGAGAAGCTGCAGGAGTTCCTGAATGAGAACCCTTCGGTTGCCCGTCGTGTACTGGACAAAGCACTACAAGCTTCTCGCGCGCGTGAAGCGGCTCGTAAGGCACGGGAGCTGACTCGCCGTAAAAGTGTACTGGAAGTGAGTGCGCTGCCTGGTAAGCTGGCAGACTGCTCGTCTAAGGATGCTTCGATCAGTGAGCTGTACATCGTTGAGGGTGACTCTGCAGGCGGTTCTGCTAAACAGGGACGTGATCGTCACTTCCAGGCGATTCTGCCGCTGCGAGGCAAGATTTTGAACGTTGAAAAAGCACGTCTGGATCGTATCCTCGGTAATGCCGAGATTCGTGCGATCATTACGGCACTTGGTACAGGCATCGGCGACGAATTCGATCTGTCCAAGGCACGCTATCATAAAGTGATCATCATGACGGATGCGGATGTCGACGGCGCGCATATTCGTACGCTGCTGCTCACCTTCTTCTACCGTTACATGCGCCAGATCATTGAGGCAGGCTACGTCTACATCGCACAGCCGCCACTGTTCAAGATCGAGCGCAACAAAACAGCGGTCTATGCTAACTCTGAGCGCGAGCGTGACGAGATCATTGCTGCTTTTGGCGAAAATGCCAAATTCAACGTACAGCGCTACAAAGGTCTGGGTGAGATGAACGCTTCTCAGCTATGGGAAACAACCATGGACCCGGAAAGTCGTATCATGCTACAGGTTAGCATTCAGGATGCGATTTTGGCGGATGCGATCTTTGATACGCTGATGGGCGACAATGTAGAGCCACGTCGCGATTTTATTCAGGAAAATGCGAAGTACGTAAAAAACCTCGATTTCTAAGTGATATTTACTTCTTTCTGGATACACATCTGGATGGAGCACAAACAAATCGGTGTAATTATGCACATGCAAAAGGGGTATCTGCCACATGGTGGATGCCCTTTTTGTATGTATAACCGCCTGAGCAGATGCAGAAAATGCGGACATAATGCAGCTTGCAAGATTTTATGTCAAAACCGCATGAAAAGTACTGCAAATAGCGCGAAAACACAGGACATAACACGAAAAAAATGGTATAATAAAGTGATGTAGCACCGGGCATAGCATCATTACGAATTCGCCTTTACGGCGAACCATTTTCCTATCATTCTGGCAAGAGGAAACTTATTTTTATACAGGTTCTGCTGCTGACTGATCACCATCATTCATAGCAGAACCAGAGAGCATCCATTTGTGCAAACGAAGGCTGCAATAAGGAGGCTAAGCTTAGCATGGCGGAAGAGAAATTTTCGCAGATTAAAGACCGGGATATCGGAACAGAGATGCGCGAGTCCTTTATGGACTATGCGATGAGTATTATCGTCAGCCGGGCTTTGCCTGACGTACGTGACGGACTCAAGCCTGTACACCGGCGTATTTTATATGCAATGTCGGAGCTCGGCATGGCACCGGATAAGCCTTACAAAAAGTCGGCGAGAATCGTCGGCGAAGTTATCGGTAAATACCACCCGCACGGAGACACAGCCGTTTACGATACGATGGTTCGTATGGCACAGGACTTCTCCATGCGTTATATGCTCATTGATGGACATGGTAACTTTGGTTCGGTTGATGGCGATATGGCAGCAGCTATGCGTTATACCGAAGCACGTATGTCCAAAATGGCACTAGAAATGCTGCGTGACCTGAACAAGGATACCGTTGATTTTATTCCTAACTATGATGGTGAAGAACGCGAACCGGTCGTATTGCCGGCTCGTTATCCTAACCTGCTCGTTAACGGGGTATCCGGTATCGCTGTAGGTATGGCGACTAACATCCCACCTCATAATCTCGGAGAAGTCATTGACGGCGTTCAAGCGATGATTGAGAACCCGGACATTACTTCAATGGAATTGATGGATTATATCCACGGACCGGATTTCCCGACCGCTGGTTATATTTTGGGACGTTCAGGCATTCGTCAGGCGTACCAGACGGGCCGTGGTTCGATCACCATGCGCGCAAAAGCAACAATCGAAGAAAACAACAACAAAGCACGTATCGTAGTGAACGAGATTCCCTATCAGGTGAACAAAGCACGCCTGGTTGAGAAAATCGCTGAGCTTGTACGCGAGAAGCGTATTGAGGGCATTACGGATCTTCGCGATGAATCCGACCGTAATGGTATGCGCATCGTAGTAGAGCTGCGTCGTGATGTGAATCCGAACGTTGTATTGAATAACCTGTACAAGCATACAGCTATGCAGTCTACGTTCGGTGTGAATATGCTGGCGATCGTGAATAACGAGCCTAAGCTGCTGGGCTTGCGTGAAGTCATTCACCATTACATCCAGCATCAGATCGAAGTCATTCGTCGTCGTACAGAGTTTGACCTCAAAAAGGCCGAAGCTCGTGCGCATATTCTGGAAGGCTTGCGTATTGCACTGGATAATGTAGATGCGATGATCGCACTTATTCGTGCTTCTCAGACAACAGATGTAGCACGCGAATCATTGATGGAACGCTTCTCCCTGAGTCAAGAGCAAGCACAGGCGATTCTGGATATGCGTCTGCAACGCCTGACAGGTCTGGAACGCGATAAGATCGAGAATGAATATAACGAGCTGCAGCGTCTGATCGCAGAATATCGTGAAATTCTGGCGAATGAAGCGCGTGTACTTGAGATTATTAGCGAAGAGCTGAATGAGCTCAGACAACGCTTTAGTGATGAGCGTCGTACAGAGATCACAGTAGGCGAAGAAAGCATTCTGGACGAGGATCTGATCCCGCAGGAAGAGGTTGTCGTTACCGTTACGCATACCGGTTATATTAAGCGTTCCCCGGTAACCACATACCGCAGCCAGCGCCGTGGTGGTAAAGGGGTAATGGGTGTCGATATGAAGGATCAGGACTTTGTCCAGCATCTGTTCGTAACGAACTCTCACCATCACCTGCTGTTCTTTACTGACAAAGGTAAAGTATATCGGATCAAAGCTTACGAAATTCCGGAGCTGGGACGTACGGCACGCGGAACGCCGGTCATCAACCTGATTCAGATCGAACAGGGTGAATCGGTCAATGCGGTCATTCCGGTACAGGATTTCGAAGGCGATCAGTATCTGTTCTTTGGTACGCGCCAGGGGGTTGTGAAGAAGACACGTCTGGATGATTATGTGAATATCCGTAAAGGCGGTCTGATCGCGATCAATATGCGTGAGGATGACGAGCTGATGGAAGTGAAACTGACAGATGGTAAGCAAGACATGATCATGGGTACTGCCTATGGAATGTCGATTCGCTTCAATGAGTCAGATGTTCGCGCCATGGGTCGTAGTGCTACAGGCGTAAAAGGCGTAACGCTGGATGAGGGCGATCGTGTAGTCGGCATGGATATCATTAGCGACGACATGAAAGTACTGATCGTTACAGCAAAAGGCTATGGTAAACGTACGCCTGGCGACGAGTATCGTATCCAAAGTCGCGGTGGTAAAGGGATCAAAACGATGAATGTAACGGATAAAAATGGTGAGCTGTCTGGTCTGAAGGTCGTTGGCGATACAGACGATCTGATGATTATTACGACCAGCGGTACGCTCATCCGTATGGGCATCGAGACGATTTCTACGATGGGACGTAACACACAGGGTGTACGTCTGATCCATATCCGTGATGAAGATGCCGTAGCAACCGTATGTGTTACGGCGAAGAGCGAAGATAGCGAGGATGAGCTGGAATCAGCAGAAGCAGGTACAGAGGGAGAAGCAACAGAATCTGCTGCAACTGCGGAGACACCATCCGAATCTTCCGATAGCGAAACGACTGAATAAGTACGGATTGAATAGTACTCAACAAATATTGAATAATTAAAGAAGCTCTACAGTGTGTCCATAAGTCCTTAATTGGATGGAACGCTGTAGAGCTTTTTTTATATATTTTAACGCCGAATCTACAATTCGTTCCTTACTTATCGAATATAATCCCGGTCATCTAATAGAGTTTACGTAGTATTCCTAGAAAGTAGTAACTCAAAACCTGCTCCAGCTTTTCCAAATCTATTTAATAAAATAGTATCTAAATTAATAACAGATTGTTTTCTAGGACTTTAGATGCTACTATATGTACAATATTATAAGAAAATATACCCAGTCCATATAATGAATGACAGCTAGAACTACATACGTATAGAACAAAATGGACAAAAGCAGATGTTGATTCAAGATGCAGGACATACCTAAACAGACAGTCGGGAGCCGTAACATTAAGACTACAAGCTGTCAGTCGGGAGCGTCATTGCATGATTTCAATACTACTAAAAAGCGAGGTTGAAATGTGATGGCAATGACACCTGTACATGAATTAAAGCCCGGTATCCAGTTATATAAGGATGTATTTACGGAAAGGGGACAATTGCTGTTTCCGAAAGGTCGAGTTTTAATGCCACGCGATCTGGCGATCCTGAAAGCGTTCTTGATTACCCAGATCGATAACGAGCGTCCATCACCACCGCTTGTAGCTGAGGTACCGATCATTTTAGAAGCGCCCTCCGTGAATCATCCCGATAAAATTGCCTTTGAACAAACGTACGAGGAAATGATTCGTACACTCAAGCAAAGCTTCCAGTCTGCTCTGGTAGAAGAAATTCCAATCTACCAGCTTCGTACAGGCCTGGAGCAATTGATCCATCATTCCAAACAATACAATATACTTACTTATACCCCGCAGCGTCTGAAAAAGGAAGAATACATATATCACAATGCGCTGCTATCCGGTATGACATCCTATCGTATTGCAAAATGGATGCATCTGCCGGCTAATGAGGGCATGCAGGTCGCTCTGGCAGGCTTGCTGCATGATATCGGCAATGTTCGGGTGGACCCGGAAATTTTGTATAAGCCTTCTCAACTGGATGTGGGCGAGATTGAAGAGATGCGCAGGCATACCCTGTATGGCTACGATCTGCTCAAAAATGTAAAGGGAATCAATGAGGGTGTGAAGCTGGCAGCCCTGCAGCATCATGAAAAGGTAGACGGTTCAGGCTACCCACTGCGTCTGGAACAGCCACAAATTCATATCTATGCCAAAATCGTAGCAGTCGCTGATATTTTTCACGCGATGACCTTATCCAAAAACTATCGCCAGGCACAATCCCCTTATCTTGTGCTGGAGCAATTAGCAACTGAATCATTTGGCAAGCTGGACCCAGCCGTAGTAACTACCTTTATTAGAAAAGTAACTCAATTCCATCATGGCGCCAGAGTTCGCCTGAACAATGGTAGCATTGGACGAATCGTCTTTTCAGATCGCGATCATCCAACACGCCCTATGGTTGCTGTAGGAGAAACAATCTACAACTTGATCGAGAATCGGCAACTTCATATTCAATCTGTTGTACAACGCTAGAATAGCGGTCATACTTTGCGAAGAATGAAGAATGAAGAATGAAGAATGAAGAATGAAGAATGAAGAATGAAGAATGAAGAATGTTGGATACTTGATGGCCTAAGCTTAATGTAGAATAGCCACGCATAGAATTCCTTCACAACTCTATAGTTATTGTAGGAAAACCAATTTACAACAGTCTCTTCAAATAAACAATTATAAAGACCGATAAAGCTGAACTATCCCTCTACGCTCAGCTTAATAAAGAGCATGTTTCTCAACTAAAGCAACTGCAGCAAGCAGCTTTAGTATAAGACTCATGCTCTTTTACGATTTTAAAAGTACATATTAAATGCAGGAGCGTTACGATCATCTATATGATCATAAAACATCTACAAATCCTACCAGACCAGATTAGCCGACTTTAGTTTTCCATATAGATATATCATCAAGAAGTGCTGAGCTTCTATGTAAATCAATTTAAATACAGTTAATGATGTAATTAATGCAGGAGCAATCGGTTAGTAAGAACCTACATTAAGAATCTACATATATAGAAAGGCGCTATTTTCAAAAGTGGAATAATACGCCTAAGAAGCCTATCCAAAGAATATGCCCTTGGCTCCAACGTACAAAGTCTAGCATTTACTCTACAACTACCTTTAGGGTCTTACTACTTATATAGAAGGTGAACTAGCAAATAAGAAAGAGCAACAAAGCTATGAAGATGTAATCTATAAAGCTACGATTATAGAAGAGAAGTCTCACAAAGAAATGATACGCCATAGTGTATATACGTTTAGCCAAGCTATTCTTTATATAGACTATGCTCATACTAACTTAGCAAGGTGAATAGTAAAGCCAGCGATTTGAAGAAGGCTTACATTGCAACAGGCATCCTTCTAAACGAACAGTAGAGTAGCACAGAAACGGGACTCAACAAGCTTCGTAAAATAATTTTAAAGTTTTGCTGAAAGAGGTGTTGACTATCTATCTTATTGTATGATATAGTCTTATGTATAAGTCTTCGAGACACATTCTGATTCAAACTCACGTCAAAATGAGCTTGAAAATAACTTCAAAAAAAGTTGTTGACAGATGGTTGAAGAGATGATAAGATATAAGAGTTGCTGCGAGAGACACTGAGCGGCAACGAAAGAGTTTGATCTTTGAAAACTGAACAACGAGTGAGTGAAGAACTTCGGTTCTTCAAAATATAGAGAACAGCAATGTTCTCGCCAGCAACAAAATGAGCAAGTCAAACACTTTATTGGAGAGTTTGATCCTGGCTCAGGACGAACGCTGGCGGCGTGCCTAATACATGCAAGTCGAGCGGAGTTAATGAGAAGCTTGCTTCTTCTTTGACTTAGCGGCGGACGGGTGAGTAACACGTAGGCAACCTGCCCTTTAGCCTGGGATAACTACCGGAAACGGTAGCTAATACCGGATACTTTCTTTTTCCGCATGGAAAGAGAACGAAAGACGGAGCAATCTGTCACTGAAGGATGGGCCTGCGGCGCA
>JBCNLJ010000013.1:0-85903 GCA_039595515.1 Paenibacillus sp.
CCTCCCCCTTTAGTACGACCATACTCATTCATCATAAAAATAGTACTACCTAATTTTTAAATTTATAGTTAAAAAATACCATATTTATTCCGATATAGTTACCAATGCAATGAAGTTCGTGATTGAATCATGCTTCAATTGTTCGACCGAGGGGGAGTTATTGTGTATCGTTATCGCCATTTTGCTTATATTGCAGCAGCAGCGCTTATGGTTAACTATGTCATACTGTTCATCTTCCGACAGAACGAAAATGTACTCGCATGGATTGTACCGCTATTAAATATTATTCCACCATTGCTGACGACAGTGATTCTGTTTACGGTGACCTATCAATGTAAAGGACATAATCGAATATTTTGGGGCTTACTTACTGCCAGTCATCTTTGCTACAGCGCTTCTATTTTCTCTTCTTCTATTCTCCATACTAATTCTTCTCTTATCCCTTCTATATTCGGTACTTCCGATTTCTTCTGGATGCTTCACAATCTTTTTATTTTCGTTGCTTTACTGCTGTTAGGACAACGCAGCTTGCGTGGAGTCGGTAAAATTCAATTTTTGCTGGATACGTCTATTTTCATGATCACCGTAGTGGCGATTAGCTGGGCGCTCATTGTAGAACCGATGATGTGGCGCAATATTCATGAAAATGGAGGCAATTGGGCGTATCTGCTGGTAAATTTGAGTTATCCGTTGGTTGAGCTTGTGCTGATCTTTATGCTCGTACTGCTATTATTCATTAGAGTGGATCGCCAGCACAATCATGTAGGCTGGCTGTTGATGTGGTCTTTACTCGTTTTTGCAGCGGCGGATATGATCTATTTTTATATGCTGGAGCATGGTTTGTATCGTATCGGTAGCTTGATCGATCCATTATGGAGCGCTTCTTTACTATTGTCTGCACTGGCGGGTATTCAATTTTTAAAACAACCGCCTGCGCAAGAGATATTGCCAGTGGCGTATGCCTTCAATGCAAAAGGATGGATCAAACGTTTTCTTCCGTATGCCAGCGTAACGGTATTGTTATTTATCGTGATTCCGAGACAATTTGCTTCATTTGATATGTTACTGCTTAGCTGTATGCTGGGCATATTACTGCTGTCGATCCGTCAGCTACTATCTCTGTCTGAAAATGATACACTACTGCTCCGTTTGCGTCAGCATTTGCGGCTTAGCGATCATGCTGCCCGGCATGATGAATTAACAGGCTTGCCGAATCGGCGCCAATTTTATGAGCAATTGCAGCAGCGCATGGAGGCGGCAGAGGGAGAGCATGAGCTGGCTGTACTATTTTTCGATTTTGATCGCTTCAAGTACATTAACGATAGCCTCGGACATGCGGCTGGAGATTGTGTGCTGCAAATGGCGGCAGAGCGTTTTCGCAGTCATATCTCCGACAATATTATGCTTGCCCGTCTCGGTGGAGATGAGTTCGTTTTACTGCTGGATCCGATGCAGGATCATGCCCATGTGGAGCATGTGGTGAGTAGGATTGGTCAATGCTTGCAGGAGCCGCTTGATATGAATGGGCATCCGCTGTATATTTCGGTCAGCATCGGTATTGCAATCTATCCACAGGATGGACGAACACCGGATGAGCTGGTAAAAAATGCAGATGCAGCCATGTACGAAGCGAAAAAGAACGCACAGCAGGAGGCTGTCTTTTTCACCAATGCGATCGGGATTCACTATGAGAACCGACTTGGTTTGGAAAGCTCTTTGCGTGGTGTGCTGTGTCGTCAGGAATTAGAGCTGTATTACCAGTATCAGGTGGGACTGGATAACGGGCAGATTGAAGGAATGGAAGCATTACTGCGCTGGAAGCATCCGGAGCTCGGATTTATTTCACCGCTTGATTTTATTCCGATTGCCGAAGAGACAGGCATGATCATTCCAATCGGAGACTGGGTGCTGCGAACAGCATGCGAGCAGCAGCGTGTCTGGAAGGAACAGGGGTATGGTGATTTTCGTATGAGTGTGAACGTATCGCCGTATCAATTTCATGATGAGCAGCTTGCAGAACGTTTTCTGGAGATTATCGCAGAGACGGGGATCGAGCCAGGACGACTCGTGCTGGAAATTACGGAATCACTGGCTATTCACAATGTAGAGCGTGTTATTATGCAGCTCGATAAGCTGCGTGCATGTGGAGTCCAGCTAGCGATTGATGATTTTGGTAGCGGCTATGCATCGCTTGCGTACTTGAAGCAATTACGTCCATCTATATTAAAAATTGATCGTAGCTTTGTTAGCTGTATCGATGATATGGACGAGGATTGCCGTATGGCGGGAGCGATCGTTGCGCTTGGCAAAGCGCTGCATATTCATGTACTTGCCGAAGGGGTGGAGACTGAAGCACAGCTACAATTTTTGAAGGAGACAGGCTGCGATGAAATTCAAGGCTATTACGTGAATCGTCCGATGCCCGAGTCGGAGATCAGTCAGCAGCTAGAATCGGCAGGGAACTCCTTTTATATCGTCAAGCGTTTACTGGATAATCTTGACCGTGCCAAATCGTGAGCATTTTTGTTTATCATCGCTTCTATTCATTGAATTGGCAAAGAATTGGGGAAATGAATCGGCGGAATATATGCATCCTTGCATGTTACATCACGACCATAGCTGCTAAATGTAAACGTTATGTTATCCCTGTTTTAACGTAATATTATCGCCGGAAATGGCGTATTTTCGCGGCTGATCCGCTTTTGAAATGAGATCGATGAGAAACGGTGCATATGGAAGCAAAAGCGGTAGGATAGTGAACCTATACGTGAATAGAGCGGGATAACGACAGTTTATTGCAAACCATTGCGACTTATTGCAGAATACGACGATTCGGCAAGTTGTTTAGCAATGACATCGCCGTGGTATAATAGATACAGATTTAAATTCTAACACCAGAAAGGATCAGGATACCATGTGTCCCCGAAGGATGATTTCCCAAAGGACGATTTGGAAACGTTATGATCTCTCCTATACTTAGCTCCTCCGTAGTGTAGTGCCCAACCTATTGGCCTATATCTTACGGAAAAGGAGCAGCACGTATGCGAAGGATGAAGTCCTCCAGGTGCACCTCCCGTAAGAACAGGTCATTCAAGACCACACTTACGAGAAAAAGAGGGAACCTGTATGAGGAAGAGAACAAATGACAATTGGAAGGTTGCGGCAAAGCAAGTTGCTGCAATATTGATCGGTACGTTTATTCTTGCGTTTGCTTATTATCACATTAATTTTCACAATAATCTGTCGGAAGGCGGATTTGTGGGTCTGGCATTGCTGGGCAAATATTTATTCGGCTGGTCGCCAGCGTGGAGTACACTTGTGCTCGACATTCCAGTAATTGCAATTGCCTGGTGGCTGAAAGGACACCGCTTCATGATTATGACCATGATCGGAGCGGGTGCGTTCTCACTGTTCTATGCAGGATTTGAGCAATTATCGCCGTTTGTCGTGGACTTGCACGGAAGTCTGTTAGCAGCCGCTGTGTTGTCTGGTGTTCTGACCGGACTTGGCGCTGGAATTGTTCTCCGTTATGGAGGGGCCACGGGAGGCGACGATGTATTATCCCGCTTGATCAGTGACTGGAAAGGCTGGAAGATCGGTAACGTCTTCTTCGCTGGAGATGTTATTGTACTCGGTCTGTGTCTGCTGATTATGCCATTCAAGGAAACGATGTTTACGATGCTGGCCGTATGGTTGGCGGGTAAAATGATCACCTGGACGGTAACCGTCGAGCTGAGAATGCCATTTGCCGTTCGTAAAGTAAAGGATGCAGCGACATCTGTAAAAGTACCAGCAGCCTCAACGCTGCCTCGTTCGTCCTGATATGCAGTTGTGCGTGCAGGATACTAAATTTATAAGATGGATGTGTTGAACATTTGATTGATTTGATTGTTCTGACCAGATGGACACGATCCACATCGACTCAGATGAATGAGCGATGTATCGAATACACGGAATTACAAATAAGGGCGTGCTGTATCGGATTCCTCCGTACAGCGCGCCCTTATTTTATGCATGCTCCTTTATTTGTTGCAAATTGATACGCAATATCATCTACTCAGGCAGCATGCTGTTTACGCTTTTCGACCATATAGTAGCTGAGCACAGCACCGCCTGTGCCGATAGCAGCCAGTATCCCCCCAAAGAGCGGTACATATACAAGTCCAGCATGGGTAATGACAACACCACCGATAAAGGCGCCCGCTGCGTTACCGAGATTGAGTGCAGAATGGCTGGACGTCGCAGCAAGCCGCGGCGCTTCATGAGCCAGATTCATAATGCGAAGCTGGATGCCCGGCATAATGCCGAATGCAGCCATGCCCCACAGGAAAATAACGATTAGTGTGACGACAGGCCAGTGCAAGACACCGGACAGAATGAACAGCAGTACAGATAATAATCCGAAAATCGTAATGACCGACGGCATCAGCTTCCAGTCTGCCAGACGTCCGCCGATCAGGTTACCGAGTGTAACGCCAATGCCATACATGACTAGAATCCAGGTGACATTGCTTTCCTGAAACCCGGTCACATCGGTTAGCATCGGGGTAATATACGTAAATACGGTAAACAGACTACAGCAGCCAAATGCGCCTGTTGCGAGAATAAGCAATACCTGCGGATGGAAAAGACTGCGCACCTCTTTGGCCAGACTCGGTTGCTCGGTTTGATGAATTTTAGGGATCAGCCAGATAATACCGATCAGCGAGATCACACCCATAACTGTAATCGCACCGAACGATGAACGCCAGCCTAATTGTTGTCCGATCAATGTACCAAAAGGAACACCGATGATGTTAGCGATCGTCAAGCCAGCAAGCACGAGCGATACGGCGCCTGCACGCTTATCCGGACGTACGAGCCGTGCGGCAATGAGTGAGCCTGTACCGAGGAACGTACCATGAGCCAGAGCAGTGACAAGCCTTGAGATCATCAGTACATTGTAATTGGGAGCAATCGCAGCGACCAGATTACCGATAATAAAGATTACCATCAACAGACAAAGCAATTGCTTTTGCGCTACCCGATTCGTTGCAATCGTTAGCAGCGGTGCGCCGACAGCGACGCCAAGTGCGTAGCCAGTAATAAGCTGTCCAGCTTGTGGAATCGTGACCTGCAGATCATTTGCGACATTAGGCAGCAGACCCATAATAACAAATTCGGTCATACCAATCGCAAACGCACCTGCGGTCAGGCAGAACAGAGCGACCGGAAAGCGACCATTAGCGGTTGCTCCGGCTTCGGATATTTCTTTGTTTTGCATCGTTTCTCTCCATTTCTTATTATTTCTCTAGGTATAATATATTCATACTAACATTTCAAATTGTAAATGAACATCATTTCAATCACGTCATTCCGTGCAGACGACCACATTCAAGTGGTTGCTCTCTGTTAACGGAGAAAGGAATCTATCCATTATGAATGCCAAACGTGAAAAACAGCTCAGCAAGTAAATGAGCTTTGTACTCAGACATCGACCAGAAGTGTATGGAATCGTGCTTGATCCTGAAGATGGCTCGTGTTTACTGCAAGAGCTTGTTGAAGCTTTATCTGTACATGGTGATACAGGCACAGTTACAGAGGATGAAGTACGCGAGGTTGTCGCACAATCAGACAAGCAGCGTTTTGAAATTAACGAAGATCGCATCAGAGCAAGGTATGGACACAGTAGTCCGGAAGTGCAATATGCTGCTGCGACCCCACCTGCCGTGCTATATCATGGGACGGCAGAGGCGATCTGGCATATCCTTCAGCAGGAAGGCTTAAAGCCGATGGGAAGACAGTATGTACATCTATCAGCAAGCACAGCATTTGCTGCACTGGCAGGAAGACGCAAGGGGAAGCTGTTGATGCTGCGAATCGATGCCGCAGCGGCTGCCCGGGATGGGATTTTATTTTATGATGCAGGTCATGATGTATGGCTGGCGCATCATGTGCCGGCAGCCTATATTGTGCAAGACGAACTGGTCTGAATAGTATAAAGCCAGGTCGCATAAGTAGAACTTAACCCGATAGAGAAGAGCGTCTACTTAGCAAATATATAGCCTGAGCCGCGAACAGTTATCGCTCGTTCATGTCGTGCTGGCGATATTGATATGACGTCTACCGTTTTAATTGAATTTCCTGATTCCATTAAAACTGAGATACGATGCAGGAAGTGCAGAGCCTGATCTACCAGACATGATGTAAATAAAAGCAGCGGTAGGAACACCGTCCGAAACCGCTGCTTTTATTTAGAATACATAGATTATCCTACGTGTGCAGGTGCAGCATCGTTAAGCTTGAACACTTCTGCAAGCAACTCATAGGAACGAATACGTGCTTTATTATCATGAATTGCTGATACGATAAGCAGCTCATCTGTCTGATAATCCGCTGCAAATTGCAGCAGGCGTTCTTTGACCTGATCCGGTGTACCGACAACACGGAAGCGGCGGCTATCGCGAATATTAGCCAGTTCCATCTCATTGTAATGATACTGGGAAGCGGTTTTCGCAGATGGCAAATAAGGGAGTGGACGGTTCTGACGCAGCGTCAGGAAGTACAGATCATTACTGCGCATCAAATATTCCGCTTCTTCCTCTGTCTCGGCGCAGGCTACCGTGATTGCAGCCAGTGACTTCGGTGTAGGCGATAGAACGGACGGTCTGAAGTTTTCCTTGTAATGCGCTACCGCATCCTCGCCACCCGTCGTTCCGAAAAATTGGGCAAATGCATACGATGCTCCTGTCATCGCAGCCAGCTCTGCTGTACCGCCACTGGAACCAAGCAGCCACAGTTCAGGCATCGTATCGATGCTTGGCTGAGCTGTCAGACCAGCATAACGATGATCAGCAGGTGTAGCCTCATTCAGATAGCCGATCAGATCAACAATCTGCTGTGGATAACGATCCGCTGCATGCATCGATGGGAATTTACCCTCCTGCATCGCACGATTTACCAGCGGCGTACCACCAGGTGCGCGTCCTACACCGAGATCGATACGGTTAGGATACAGGGCTTCCAGCAAACGGAAAGTTTCTGCTACTTTATAAGCACTGTAATGGGGAAGCATAATACCGCCAGAGCCGACACGAATACGTGACGTATGAGCAGCGACATGAGAGATCATAATTTCCGGGCTGGAATGAGCCAGACTTGGAAAGTCATGATGCTCAGACATCCAATAACGTGAATAACCAAGACGATCTGCTGCCTGTGCAAGCTCCAATGTATTGTTCAGTGCATCGATCGCGTTCTGTCCTTCATTAATATGTGACTGGTCAAGAATCCCCAGCTTTAACATCATCATCACCTCAAATAAAATGGATAGCTGCTGCAAGCTGCTATCCGATAGATTATTGTATTTGTTACTTTTAGATACTATGTTACTTGTGTGTTGTTACTAATATTATATTACAAAACGTTCCAAATGACAAAGGGAATCACAACATATTCTATTTGTTATGCCGCTATGTATTTTTCCATCACCGTATTATGCAAAATGATTTATAAAAATAAGCGATACTGCTGCGTCCTTATAGAGACATAGCAGTATCGCTTAGAAACGAAATGCGTATTAACGAAAACAAAATGCATATTACGTATCGTATATCATTGGATAAGCCGTTAAATGAACAGCATCCAGACCATCATTATGCATAGATGCAGATGCAGTGCATCGACATAACCATCATTCGTCTAAAATACAGCCATTAATGACTACTCCAGATTCGCGTGATTACTGAACATGGCTTCGGTATCGCCACCACGTTGCTCCATCAAATGCAGCATCAGACCATCAAATAGCAGCAGTACCGTCTGCTCAAATAGCGAGCCCATCGGTTGAACGGTGCTCGTATTGCCTTTTTGAGCACGATCTTTGGGGGCGCCAGGCACTTGCACGACCAGATCCGCTTTACGTCCAATCGAGGATTCGGGAAAGATCGTTACAGCGGCAAGCTCGACTTCAGCTCCAAGCGCCTTGTCTGCCATAATGTCCAATCCTTTGGTTTCACCCGATCCGGATACGATAATGAGCAGATCGCCATTGCCTGCTTTTGGTGTTACCGTTTCGCCGACGACGTATGCATTCAGCCCAAGCTGCATTAAGCGCATTGCCAGGGCACGCGACATGAGCCCGGAGCGTCCAGCACCCGCGGTAAAAATATAGCGAGCCTGCAATATGCGTTCTGCTAGCTGCTCCACCTGTTCGCTGGAAATACCGGACAATGTACCCTGTAGCTCCTGCAAAATGCGTTCAAAATGCTGTGAGACCGAAACCTTCGAGGAAGAAGGAAACTGGCTCATCGTCTTACGCCTGTGCAATCAGCTCGCGGAATTGCGATGCTGTTGCTGCTTTGTCATCCTGGCTTGTGATACCGCCGCCAACGATAACCAGATCAGGGTTCGCTTGAATGACTTCTGGCATAGTTGCCAGCTTGATGCCGCCTGCAACCGCTGTTTTAGCATTTTTTACAACACTTTTAATTGTCGCCAGATCAGTGAATGGGCTTTGGCCTGCTGCTTGACCGTCATAGCCAGTGTGTACGCAAATGTAGTCTACGCCAAGCTCATCCAATTCTTTTGCGCGTGTAGCGATATCCTGTACGTTGATCATATCGACAAGTACTTTGCGACCTTGCTTTTTCGCTTCGTCAACACAGCCTTTGATCGTCAGGTCGTTACTAGCGCCCAGTACGGTAATGATATCTGCTCCAGCTTCAGAAGCCTTCATGATCTCGTAACCGCCTGCATCCATAATTTTCAGGTCAGCCAGAACTTTCAGATTAGGGAAAGCTTCTTTCATCGCTTTCACAGCGTGCAGTCCTTCGTTGATCACGATCGGTGTACCAATTTCTACGATATCGATAAATGGCTCGACTTCTTTTACAAGTGCGATGCCTTCCGGAATATTCACCAGATCAAGTGCGAGTTGTAGTTCCATATTCGTAATTCCTCCTGTAATCGCCACATTCGGCATATAATATAGTAAATTCATGCGAACAATCGGTTTTAATGGCAAAGTCGTATTGTAGAAGTCACCATTACAGTTGCGTTCGCTGTAGTGCTAGTATAAAGTAGAGACGTTAGTTTAAGTAAGTACGCACTTTTTTTTTACCTAGTGCCTAAAAGTATACTATGGGCTATGACAAGGGTTTTGAGCGATGGGGATAATAGTAATGGAGGAATGAATAGATGCGTGAACGTATTTTTAACTGCGAAAAGGAATTAACGCTATCCGTAATCGGTGGCAAATGGAAGATGCTTATCCTGTGGCATCTGGGCAAAACGGGCACTAAACGCTTTGGTGAGCTGAAGTCACTCATTCCAGGCATTACACAGCGCATGCTGGTAAGTCAGCTTCGTGAGCTGGAGGAGGATCTGATCGTGCACCGCGAGGTGTATCCGGTCGTACCGCCCAAAGTGGAATATTCACTCACTGAAATTGGCGAGAGCTTGATGCCGATTTTGGATGCGATGTATAACTGGGGACAAAATTATATGAAAGTCGCAGAGATCGAGCCGGTCGAGATCAAGCCAGCCATGTGGAACTGAGATTCAGTCGTCTAACAAGCAGTAGGTGGTAGTGGGCTTACATTTCCGGGTATACATGTAAGGGAGCCTGAAATGACAGGCCGATATACGATGGATGAGGCTACATTTGCTTATTCGTTTGTTTAGAGGAGGAATCGATGATGAATATTACCGTTATTGGCGCCAATGGACAAATTGGCAAGCTACTCACACAATATCTTGCACAGGAAACGGATCACGACGTAACAGCGGTCATTCGTAAGCCGGAGCAGGCAGACGCATTGGAGAAGCTGGGCGCAAAGACAGCTATCGGCGATCTGGAGGGTACGGTCGAAGAGCTATCTAAAGTCATTACAGGCTCAGACGCTGTTGTATTCACAGCCGGTTCTGGCGGAAGTACAGGCGATGATAAGACGCTGCTGATCGATCTGGATGGCGCGGTCAAATGTATGGAGGCGGCAGAGCAGGCAGGCGTATCACGCTTTGTACTCGTCAGCGCATTGTTTGCCTATGATCGTGAGAAGTGGTCGGAAGAGATCAAGCCTTACTATGTGGCGAAGCATTATGCAGACCGCATGCTGGAAGCAAGCTCGCTCGATTATACAATCGTCCGTCCGGGCGGTTTGAAAAACGATCCAGGCACCGGCAATATTCAAATTGCTGAAAAGCTATCTGACAGCGGAAGTATTACCCGCGCCGATGTAGCGAAAGTGATCGCACATCTGATCGATAATTCAAATACGTATCGTAAAGGCTATGATGTCATTTCTGGCGATCAGCCAGTAGAGGAAGCGTTGAAGGGATTGTAATGCTGCAAGGACAAGCATCATAGGTAACTATGAATGCGATGAGCTTTTTAATAATACGTACGGTATAATATAGTTTTACGTATCGAATCATGTGGCAATACGTTGTTAGATTAAATAATCCGTAGTGATGCAGCTCATCTGCATCACTACGGATTTATTTTTTGGCGCTTTTTGCCGATATGGTACGTATGGAAGAGACAGACAGATATAATAGAAGTTATATGCTTGCAGAAAGGGATAGATAACAGATTAAGCTTACATATGATCCTCCAGCAGGATAAAGTAAACGTATGAATTAGGGATTAAAAATGACCGTTATATTCACTGTTAAACAGTTAATGAGTACCGTTCAATGAAGCCGATGTAAACATTGGCAAAATCAAAAAGCGATGCAAGCTACAAGGGGGAAAGAGAGATGCCCTGGATCATTGGGATTATTTTATTTTTTGCTGTGTTAAACTGGATATTTGAATTTATTAGTAGTATCGGAACCACAGGTTGGGTAAGCATAGGCTGCCTTTTTGTAGTATGGATCGTCTCTATGATTTGGCGTGTAGAACGTAAACATCGAAAATGGTTATCCGACATAGAGGAGGCAATTTTATCAAGACAGGATCAAATAAGCGGATTGATTGTGAATATTGTTCGTTTATTAGATGAGATGAAGCCGTTTGAAGAAATGACGCTGGGTGAGAGCGGCAAGCAAATCAAAGAGATTGATCGTCAATTAACACGAATGCTGGTGGAGTTAAATCGTTTTTTAGAAGATGAATTAAAACAAACCAAGCAGTGGAAATTTCACCAATCCGAGCTTGCCGAGTTACTGAAAACTGCGGATCAGCAAGTGCAGGACTACAGTGAGCAGCTTAACGACCAGCAAAAGAAATTTGAACATATCGCTGAAACTGAGCGTCAGGTGCTGGAGAATTTACGTATAGCCGAACAGATTATTGTGGAAGCAGAGCAAGCTTTTGTATCGTTACAAAACGAATGGGGTAGCTCACTTTCAATGATGCAATCTGATTTTGAAACGGCACGAGAATGGCTTGCACAGGCCAGAGAGATTCGTTATCAGGATCCATTGCGTGCCGAAGAACTGGCGGATTATGCATCGAAAAAGAGTAAACAGCTTTTACAGGATGTATATGATCTGAATACATTTAATGAATTTGCTACACAACTGCCTGAGCGTCTGGAGAGAACTGCTCAGCAAATCAAGCAAGATATGGAACAGTACAGTCTTCATTTAGCCAAACATCATCCTGAAGAAGAGTTTCAGCATATTCGCAGCTTATTGCCGCAACTGCATCACTATTTGTTAGAAGGTAATGCCATGAAGGCTCGACACCTCTGGCATGACATGAATCAGCGTTTGAATACATTAGCTGAATTACCAGCTCGCCAGCTTGAATTGAGAAAGCAATATGAACGCCATCTGACTTCAGTCCGAAAGCAGATGGAACGCATTAAACAAGAGTATCGTCGCCTGTATTCCAAATGGGCAGAGTGTGCTGAGCGTTATACAGCCATCTATGGTAAAGATATAGCTGAGGCCTACGTAGATATCGAGTCTGAGCTATCCGGTCAGATCGATGGATTGGATCAAGCTCGTCGATTGAGCCTGGCAGAGAACGATCAAGAAGCACTACAACAATTAAAAAGCATTACGCGTGTATTGGAGACGTGTGAGAAGGTATTGCTGGATACTGAACACAATATCCAAACACTTCCTCGTCTGGAGCAGCAACAGCAACTGGAACAGCTTAATGCAAGATATGAGGCGGCTCATGCGCTAAACATATCCAAGCTCAAGTTTATAACACGAACAACCTTACAAAATAATCATCAGCGCTTCAATTATGAGATCAAGCAATTCATCGAACAGGGCTTATATGACAAAGCACAGCAGCAATTGTGGGAATTCGGTAGAGAGGTAAAGCAGTTGGAGCAATTGTGAACAGCAACATCGTTTATGTAATCATTAGAACCTGGGGATCGTAAAAGAAAAGCCCGTTTGCATTATACGACTATATGTCTCACATAGCTGTATATGATGCAAACGGGCGTCTTTTATTTTACCAACCTACCGATCAATTCAACTTCACGCTAATTCAATCCTTACTCTTACCCTCAGGATGATTCTCATCCCATTCTTCTGCTTTGGAGGTGGCAATTGCGATGGCTCTGCCTTCATCATAACCTTCATCCAGCAACGCGTTGGCAATCTCCACCGCTTTATTACGTACACGTTCATCCAGATTTTTCATCGATGTTGGGTAATCATTTTTGCTCCATGGCATAGTGATCGCTCCTTTTCAGTTGTATATCCATATCGCTTGCAAATGACGATAGGGATGGATCGAATAAAGTTCCTATACGGATGTTTTACCCGATGTCACTTCACCGAAACGGCAAGGTGCGTGTGAAAACTGTTATACGTCTTATATGCATAAGCAGCAGGTTTCTGTACAATATAAATTCGCTATCGTACAACGAGTCAAACGTACTGAAATACATCGAATGAACAGGCAGCTACAGCGAAGTAACCCATAGCAGAGATCAAAAATAGATCAAAGATAGATCAAAGATAGATCAAAGATAGCTACAACCAATTTAACGTGCATCGTAGAAGCCGATGTGTACCATACCCATGCATTACCGAAGCACAATAAAATAAAAGACGACAGAATCATCTCTGTCGTCTTCCACATTCACTTATTCGATTTCAACGCTTATTGAAACAATACTTTATACTCACCATAGCCTTCTTCATCTAGCTGCTCTTTTGGTACAAAACGCAAGGCAGCAGAGTTGATGCAATAGCGCAAGCCGTTCGGACCCGGGCCATCGTCGAAGACGTGTCCAAGGTGAGAATCTGCCGCGCGGCTACGAACCTCGGTGCGCACCATAAAGTGGCTCAGGTCCATATGTTCCTTCACATGGTAATCGCGGATTGGACGTGTAAAGCTAGGCCAGCCGCAGCCGGAATCGTATTTATCGGTCGAGCTGAACAGCGGTTCGCCGGATACGATATCCACGTAAATGCCGTCACCATGATGATCCCAGAATTCATTCTGGAAGGCAGGCTCCGTACCATTTTGCTGGGTCACTTTAAATTGCATCTCGCTCAGGCGCTGCTTAAGCTCCTGTTTGTCCACCGGGTTAGACCAGTGTTTTTCGATAAAGGCATCGCGTCCGGAGCCTTTGCGATAGCGTTTGTAATGACCTGGATTCTTTTTATGATAATCCTGATGATAGGTCTCTGCTTCGTAAAAGGTTTGTGCAGGTTCAATCGTTGTAGCAATCGGTTTATCAAAGCGGCCGCTTGCTTGCAGCTCTTGTTTTGTTTGCTCAGCCAGCTCGCGTTGCTGCTCGTTATGATAGAAGATCGCTGTACGATACGAAGATCCACGATCATAAAATTGTCCGCCTGCATCGGTTGGGTCAATTTGCTGCCAGAACAGCTCCAGCAGTTTGCTGTATGGGAAGATGGCTGGATCGAATACGATCTGTACGGCTTCTGCGTGTCCGGTTGTTTCCGTGCAGACTTCCTCATACGTTGGATTTTCGGTATGTCCGCCAGTGTAGCCAGAGCGGATACTAATGATGCCAGGGAGTTCTTCAAAAGGTGTTACCATACACCAGAAACATCCTCCGGCAAACGTTGCTTTTTCATATTGAGCTTCAGTCATGTATAAGTCACTCCATTTCATCAGAGTCGTTCAAATTTGAAATGCTGGACAAGCCAGTCATTATCATATACCCGTAGCTGCTCGTCTGTATTCAGTTCAGCCTTGCAGCAACCATCATAACATAACTGGACAGCACGCGGCATCCGTATCTTAATTTGCTTACATACAAGATACTGGAATACTATTATATCACATACAATGTAAAAAATACAGTGAAGCTGGGAATTATTCCTAAATGAAGCTGGCGTTAAAATAAATCTTTAATCAATCCTTTTCACAAAACACGTTCTATGATTCCATGCTCATACCTCTACTTAATAGTTTCTATTTTATTTACATATAATATACGTATCTAATATACGCATTGGAAACCAATAAAGATGACTTGGCCGAAGTGGATAAATTGCCAGCCGCATATGACACAGAAAATCTATTACATATGGATATAGATATTATGGAAAAATTAGTGTATAATAGTGATATTGCTTTAATATAGCTTCCAAAGGGGAGTAGCTTCTACAGTAAAGTCGTCATTACGGGATTTCATCCCCGGCTTTACCGGCAACGCATGACTACGTTGTTAGCGAGACCTTTGCCTGATTTGTGAATTGGGTGAGGTCTCTTTTATTTTTGAAGATCACCATTATCCGATTCCGGTTAATGGTGATTTTTTTATGTCTGGAAGCTATAGCAGTACATTTCTGGCTGAAGCCAAACAAGTAAAGGAGTCGTCGCATGGAATTGTTTACAGTTGAATTTTGGCTGGCACTTGCTTCAATTATTATGATTGACCTGGTGCTGGCAGGGGATAATGCGATTGTCATCGGTATGGCAGCGCGTAATATTCCGAAAGAGAATCAGAAGAAGGTTATTATCTGGGGTACAGTCGGGGCGGTTATTATTCGCGCGATTGCTACATTGCTCGTCGTCTACTTACTTATGCTACCGGGTCTACATTTAATCGGTGGACTTGCCCTTGTGTATATTGCGTACAAGCTATTGATCGAGGAGCCGGAGGAAAATGATGTATCCTCAAGTAACCGAATCTGGGCAGCGATTCGTACGATTATTATTGCGGATGCGATGATGGGATTGGATAACGTATTGGCTGTTGCCGGTGCTGCACATGGCGACACCCTGCTCGTGATCGTCGGTCTGGCCATCTCGATTCCAGTTATGGTATGGTGCAGTACATTAATTATGAAGCTGATGGAACGTTTTCCGTGGATCGTGGCGCTTGGTTCTGCCATCCTTGCATGGACAGCAGCGCGTATGATTATGGAAGAAAGCTTCCTGTCCGGTTATTTTGCAAACTGGGCGATCAAATATGGCTTTGAGCTGGTAGTCGTGATTGTAGTCGTACTGATCGGTCTGCGTCAGAAGAAAAAGAAAGAGCGCGCACGCACAGCAGAAGAGCCTGCAATGTAACCGCTACAGCATGACAAGCAGTTCATATTTCAATTAGTAATAGTAACAGCGACACTTGCCTTAACACAGGCGGTGTCGCTGTTTCATTATGTGCGGGAAAGCGTGCATATGCTATAATTCAGGCTAACTGTGTAATGAAGTATATCTGGCTATATCGTGAAGTGAACATGGCTGTGAATGGGTGCGGTAGCGCTAGTATAATTATACAAAGACGATGTAGGACAGCAGATATGCGATATAGATCGCAGAGACCATACGTGGCAGAAGAGGAGACTAAACGATGAGCGCGTCAGAACGATCGTTGAAACGAAAACGAATAGCTATAGTCGGACTTGGAGGTATTGCTCAAAAGGTATATGTGCCCTTACTCTCCGGTCGCCCCGATCTTGAACTGGTTGGTGTCGTTAGCCGCACCGAAGCTACCGTGCAGCGCACGATGCAAGATTATCGCATAGCAAGCGGCAGTACACAACTTGTTGATCTGGCAAAATGGGATGTGGATGCTGTATTTGTACATAGTCCGACACCGACGCATTTTGATATTGTTAGCTCCTGTTTACAGATGGGATTGCCTGTATATGTGGATAAGCCGCTCTCGTATGATTTGGAGGAGGCGAAGCGGATGGCAGCGCTAGCGGAGGACAAGGGGCTGCTGCTCGCTGTTGGATTTAATCGTCGTTTTGCTCCTTTATATATGAATGCCTATGCATGGCTGGCAGAAGCAGGAGGCTTTGAGCTGTGCGAAGTGAGTAAGCACCGAACCAGACTGCAAAGCCTGCCGGCACGCGAAACAGTATATGATGATCTGATTCATATGCTCGATCTGCTGCTATGGTTGGGTAATGAAGGATACGACGTGATGGCACGTCAGCTACAAAAGCAAGGGAACGGGCCGATGCTACATGCATCCGGTATGTTGTCGCTTGGCAGAGGACGTTATGGGCAATACAGTATGGTGCGAAGTGCAGGGGCCGATCTGGAAAAGCTCATTTTGCATGGCGGCGGACGTTCAGCAGAAGTGGTGAATATGGAGCAATTGTATTTGTATGAAAAGGATGCGCTGCCCCAGCAGCAAAGCCCGGGTAGCTGGGAAGATATTTTACAGCGTCGTGGATTTACAGGTGTGGTGGAGCATTTTCTGGATCGTCTGGACGCGCCGGAGCAGTGTAGTATTCGTGCTGATCTGGTGCTGGATACGCACCGACTGGTTGAGCAATTGATTACCGATGTATAATGATGAACGGGCAAACCGACACAAAGGAGATAGCATGATGAGTGATTTTGACGATATGGAGATGACGCGCGCGGAGATGATCAAGAAGCGCGAGGAACAGATTGTAGAAAGCTACCGCAAGGACGAGGATATGATGATTCTGGTCTTTACGCAATGGTGTGTGAATCGGGGGTTGGATGCGCGCGAGCTGTATTATAGTGCTTATCCAGATCAGCTCGACAATCCACGTCTGGAGCAGGGCATTCGTTTGACTGTGCCGAAGGAGGAAGCTGGCGATATTCCGGATGATACACTGTTTGGCGTATTGTCGATGTATGGCAATGACGATCTGGCTTTTGCCGTAAGCGAAGCGCTGGATGCACGTCAGAAGCTGCAGCAGCGTCAGCAGATGGATAAAGAGTAATCGACGAATGATAACAAGCCGTATCCCTGTGAACAGGTGTCATGAGGATGCGGCTTGTTATATGTAACATGTAACAGACAAGATCAGCACAGTAACACGAAGCAAATGTATACAACGATCAAAGTGAAGTGTCATAATAGCAATAAGCTTCATATGCTGAAAGGATAGGTGAATGAGGATGAAATATGACATTTTGTATGAAGGCGCGTTTGCAATGCTAAAGGTACATATAGAACAAGGAGAAACGATCAAAGCCGAGTCTGGCGCGATGGTCTCAATGTCTCCGAATGTAGAAATTAAAGGTACAATGGATGGCGGGCTGATGGGTGGTCTGGGACGTATGCTAACGGGAGAAAAATTCTTTTTCCAGGAGCTGCGTTCTAACCACGGCCCTGCGGAAGTGCTACTGGCACCATCGAGTATTGGCGATGTGACCGCTGTAGAGTTGGACGGATCGTATAGCTTGTATGTGCAGAAGGATGGATTTTTGGCGGGTACGGCAGGCATTGAAGTCGGCACACAGATGCAAAATCTGAAAAAGGGATTATTTTCAGGGGAAGGCTTCTTTATTATCGAAATCCGGGGTAGAGGTACGGTGTTCTTATCCTCGTATGGTTCGATTCACGCGATCAATCTGGCGCAGGGTGAAGAGGTCATTGTCGATAACGCTCATCTGGTTGCATGGCCGGGGTATATGAATTATCAGATCGAGAAGGCATCGAAAGGCTGGCTATCCACGGTGACCAGCGGTGAAGGCATTGTTTGCCGCTTCCGCGGCGAAGGGGTCATCTTGATCCAGACTCGTAATCCATCCGGTTTTGGTAACTGGATTCGACAGTTTGTTCCGAGTAAATAGAATCGATAGCAGTAGCTAACTATACAATCAAGCTATATCATTGCCAGGGCAGGGCGTGCATTCCATTTGGAAATACACGCTCTGCCTTTTTTACGTGTTGACGAAAAATGTAGATAGAAAATAAGAAAATCGACAATTGCATGCAGGAGATGGGAGAAAAATGACGAATAGTGTTTGAAGAGCAGCTAGTTAGTTTAAAGTTTTATATTACTCTTTATTCACCTAAAATGAATATTTTCGATCCTAAACTTCTTGTAAATCGGATTTGCTCCTAAAAAATAGTTGATTTTTTCATAATTTTATAAATATTAACTTGGCATTCAAGAGTTGATATGGTTTAATAATAACAATTACGATTTGAAAATTTTGTAGATAAATGTAGAATGATGATATTGGAGGAGAACCACAATGATGAAAGCAACTGGTATTGTGAGAAAAGTAGATGAGCTTGGACGTGTCGTAATTCCGATTGAGCTTCGCCGTATCATGAATATTGATGTTAAAGACGGTCTGGAGATTTTCGTAGATAGCGATCGCATCATTCTGAAAAAATATGAGCCTTCCTGCATCTTCACAGGCGATACAGAAGACCTGGTATATTTCAAAGGCAAGCTGATCAGCCGCAGTGTAATCGAAGAGTTAAACCGCCTGCATAGCACACAGAAATAATAATTTCATTCCTTATCGCAGCTTCATCGCAATCGTCTACAGGGTTATTTTTTTCATACAAATTATGCATATAAGCAAACAGGCATATTGGTACAGCATTCGCTGCCAATATGCCTTTTCTGGTTATCGTGTGGGAATCTGTGTCCGGTACGGTCACGTAATATGCTGCTGCTCTCGTTTGGTGAGACGGAATTCCTTGGGAGACATACCGAAGCGTGAGCGGAAAACGCGGTGAAAGTACGTGTAGTTAGCAAAGCCTGACGATTCAGCAACTTCCTCCAGTGGCATCGGACTAAACATAATTCGCTCCTGCGCCATATTGAGACGCACATCAAGGGCATATTGCATAATCGTGGTGTCGAACGCCTCTTTGAACAGGTGGACGGCTCTGGAAATACTGATGCCGATATGTAGCGCAACATCCTCTAATTTAAAGGCGGAAGAAGCATTTTCTTCAATATAGCTTTTGATTTGATAAGCCAGATAAGTGCGAGGACCACCGGTCGGTTGCTCGGACAAATACCGATCCACTGACAGGCACAGTATCTTCATATAATGACTGCAAATTTCCGGGTAAGGATTATCGATGCGCCGCTTTTCCATCGCAATCTGACGCATCAGATCGGTAATATTGTCGGTTAGTGGGATTTTGATCTTGCTCGGACGCCCCTGCTCCTGCCACCAGCGATCTACCCATTCTCCGCCGAAAAAGATATGATAATCGCCGCTTTCCACAGCCTGCTTGCCCGTCATGCCTTCTGTATAATCGATTCGCAGCTCATAAGGCTCATCCGGTCCATACATATGAAGGTCGCCCACTTCTACATCGACAAGCTTGCCGTCTGAGCGAAGCTGACAGTTGCCTTCCGTTTGTAAACGAAATAAATAATTTTGAATACCATCTGGCTCATGCATATAAAAAGGCTTCCTATGAAAGGAGTACCCTGCTGTAAATACTTTACAATCTTCTCCGTGTCCTTCCATTAAACGTTCCTCATTTCAGCAACAAATTTAAATTTTGACCAAATTGTTCATGTTTTAATCATATTATTCATTTTAATTGAAACGGTTTCGTAATACTATGGTTACGAGCCAAAAACAACATAAAAGGACAGCTTCTGATTTGCACATATCGTGCAGATAGAAATCGAACAGCAGGCTGGACCTGAAACTCGCGGACAATCGTATCGATAAGTCCATTGTACATAGGGGTTATCATGCGCTTGGTAAGCACCAAAGGAGGATTACCCGTGCAGCGAATGAAAGCCGGATTAATCGGATGTGGCAACATCAGCGCTATTTATTTTACCAACCTGAAATCGAGTCCGGTGATCGAAATTGTAGCCTGTGCCGACATGGTGAAAGAACGTGCAGAGGAACGGGCAAAAGAATTTGGTATTGAAAACGTCTTCACACCGGAAGAAATGCTACAGCAGGATGATATTGAACTCATTATCAATCTGACCATCCCCGCTGCTCATACAGGCGTCGATCTGGCAGCTTTAGCAGCAGGCAAGCATGTGTATGCCGAAAAGCCGCTGGCGGTATCGCTCGACGATGGCCGACGTACGCTGGAGAAGGCGAAGGAAGTCGGTAAACGTGTAGGCAGTGCGCCGGATACATTCCTCGGTGCAGGTCTGGAAACGGCACGTAAAGCGATTGATGATGGTCTGATTGGTCGTCCGATTGCTGCTTCTGCATTTATGATGGGAGCAGGGCCGGAAAGCTGGCATCCAGATCCTGAATTTTTCTACGCACCGGGTGGTGGCCCGATGTTCGATATGGGACCGTATTATTTGACTGCGCTTACAAGCTTGCTTGGTTCTATGACACGGGTGAGTTCGTCAGCAGGCATTCAGATGCCGGATCGTAAAATTCATAGCGGTCCAAAAGCAGGCACACCGATTCGTGTGGAAACGCCGACCCATCTTGCGGGCACGATCAACTTTGAAAATGGCGTAATCGCTACAATGGTAACTAGCTTCGATATCCCGGGCGGTTCTCAATTGCCGCGGATCGAGATTTATGGCACGGAGGGAACGCTTGATTTGCCAGACCCGAACTTTTTCGATGGTACGGTTCGTTTGAGACGTGCAGGCTCGGAAAGCTTTGAAGAGCTACCACCTGTATTCGAACCGATCAGCAATGATCGCGGCAAAGGCGTTAGTGAGATGGTACAGGCGATCCGTGAGAATCGTCCGCATCGCGCAAGTGGTGAACTCGCCTATCATGTGCTTGAAGTCATGCACGCATTCCAGCGCTCTTCGCTTGAAGGCAAGCATGTAATTATCGAAAGCCGTGCAGGCTACCGTCAGGGTAGCGTATATCAGTAAAAAGAACACTGTCTCATAACGAGCACGAAGAGCAACATTTCCTTTTAACGAAGCATTGGAGTTTAAGCTGATTCCGAACCATCATTTCAGAAGTCATGCAAACGTATAGCACCCGGTACAGGCATCATGATATCGATCCACCAATATATGATACAGGAGTGAACAACACTATGTTAAAAGTAGGATTGCAACTGTTTACCGTTCGTGAGGATCTGGAACGTGATTTCGAGGGTACAATCGCTAAGATTGCTGAGCTTGGATATCAAGGTGTAGAATTTGCTGGTTTTTACGGTCGTAGCGCAGATCAGATTAACGATCTGTTGAAAAAGCATAATCTTGAAGTGGTGGGTTCGCATACCCAGTACGCTGATCTTGTCAATGATGCGCAATCGCTGATTGATTACAACAAAGCGATTGGCAATAAATATATTATCGTTCCTTATCTGTCCGAGGAGCAACGCGGTAACTGGCCAGAAATCTTCGCTAATCTGCGTGAAATTGCAGAAGTTTGCAATCAAAATGGCGTCGTGTTGCTGTATCACAACCACGATTTTGAACTGACGGAGAAAATCGGTGAGCATACGGTGCTGGACGCGCTCTACGCCGAATTGCCTGCTGACCTGATTCAGGTAGAGCTGGATACCGCATGGGTGCAGTACAGTGGCTATGATGCAGTTGAATATATTGAGAAATATGCAGGACGTTTGCCACTCGTACACTGGAAGGATTTCAAACGTACAGACAATGGCATTCAAATGATGGAGCTGGGCGAAGGTGAAGTTGCCGTGGCTCGTGTAGGTGATGCGGCTGCTAAAGCGGGTGCAGAGTGGATCATTGTGGAGCAGGATAACAGCCTGCAAGCGCCAATGCAAAGTATCGAGCAAAGCATCAACTGGGTGAAAAGCTACGGTGCTAAGGGAGGACTTGTGAATGTCTAAGCAAGTTCTGAATATCGGCATCATCGGCTGCGGTGGCATTGCGCAAGGTAAGCATTTGCCAAGTCTAGCCAAGCAGTCCCTTGCACGTATCGTCGCTTTTTGCGATATCGTGGAAGAACGCGCTACAGAGGCAGCCGAGCAATACGGCGCTGAAGGCGCAAAAGTATACACGGATTACAAGCAGCTATTGCAGGATAGCAGCATCGATGTCATTCATGTATGTACGCCAAATGATTCTCATGCCGTGATCAGCATCGATGCACTCGAAGCTGGAAAGCATGTACTGTGTGAGAAGCCGATGGCGAAGACGACAGAAGAAGCGCGCGCGATGGTGGAGGCTGCCAAGCGCACCGGTAAAAAGCTGTCGATCGCTTATCAGAATCGTTTCCGCGATGACAGTCTGTACTTGAAGCAGATGGTCGAAGAAGGCGATCTGGGTGATGTGTACTATGGCAAAGCGATTGCACTGCGTCGCCGTGCTGTACCGACATGGGGTGTATTTCTGGATGAAGAGAAGCAAGGCGGCGGGCCGTTGATCGATATCGGTACGCACGCGCTTGATCTGACGCTGTGGCTGATGGATAACTACAAGCCGAAAACGGTGCTTGGTTCTACATTCCACAAGCTCGGTCCTCGTCCGAATTCTGCGAATGCTTTTGGACCGTGGGACCCGGAGAAGTTCAAAGTGGAGGATTCTGCTTTTGGATTTATCACGATGGAAAATGGGGCTGTGATCGCGCTCGAATCAAGCTGGGCGCTGAATGTGCGTAAATTTGGTGAAGCGCAGGCGTTACTATGCGGTACCGAAGGCGGCGCGGATATGAGTGACGGACTGCATATCAATGGCGAGAAAAATGGTCGTCTAATTGACAGTCAGGTGGATCTGGGCTCTGGCGGGGTTGCTTTTTATTCCGGCGAAGCGGAGGATGCGGGCGCGCGTGAAGCGAGAATGTGGCTGGAAGCGATCGTAAACGATACCGAACCACTGGTAAAACCTGAACAGGCACTGGTTGTCACGCAGATTCTGGAAGCGATCTATGAATCCGCACGTACTGGCAAAGCGATTGAGCTGCAAACCGAAGCGATCACGGTTTAATAGATATGGCGCACTGACGCGGACTTGATGTACAGCGTTTCAGATCATGCTCCGCGCTATAGAAGCTATTGATATCAGATATAAATAAAATTTTATTAATAAATTACTGGAAATTTCAAACTTTATCGGCGCTCGGTTCGTAGTAATAAGTAGAAGACTATTCGACACAATCGGACACGACAGCGACCACTCCTTTACCTAAAAAAATGGATGAGCCAGGAGGAAAAACGAATGAAATTGGGCGTATTTATGGTATTGCTGAACAACAAAAGCTTTGAGGAGGCGCTTGACTATGTAGCCGAAAAGGGAGTCAAGGCAGTAGAGATCGGTTCGGGTGGTAATCCCGGTGCTGTACACTGTAAGCCGGACGAATTGCTGGCAGATGCGGGCAAGCTGCGCGAGTTTAAAAAAGCAGTGGAATCCCGTGGTCTGACGATCAGTGCACTGAGCTGTCACGGTAACCCGCTGCACCCGCAAAAAGCGATTGCACAGGAATCCCATGATGATTTCGTAAAATCAGTTCAACTCGCACAAAAGCTCGATGTACCGGTCGTTAATACATTTTCCGGTTGTCCGGGTGATAGCGATAATGCAAAATATCCAAACTGGCCGGTAGCACCGTGGCCAAATGATTACACGGAGCTGCTCGACTGGCAGTGGAATCAAAAGATTATTCCGTACTGGACGGAAAGCGGGAAATTCGCTTCTGACCATAATGTAAAGGTTGGTATTGAGCTGCATGGCGGCTTCTCCGTCCACACACCGGGCACGATGCTGCGTCTGCGTGAAGCGGCTGGCGAAGCGATTGGAGCCAATTTGGACCCGAGTCATATGTGGTGGCAGGGCATCGATCCGGTCGCTGCGATAAAAATTTTAGGGAAACATGGCGCAATTCATCATTTTCATGCTAAAGATACGCTTACAGACACCGATAATATGAATATGAACGGCGTCACGGACATGCACTCCTACGCGGAGATGCAAGACCGCGCATGGCAGTTCCGCACTGTAGGCTATGGTCACGATCTGAAAACCTGGGCTGATATTATTAGTGCGCTTCGTCTTGTAGGCTATGACTATGTTGTCAGCATTGAACACGAAGACGGATTGATGTCCGTCAATGAAGGTTTTACTAAAGCCGTCCACAACTTGCAACAGGTGATGATCGAGGAAGAACTCGGTGAGATGTGGTGGGTTTAACAACAGGGAGGCAGTAACAGTATGATTAACGTAACAGTCTGGAATGAATTTGTACATGAGCAAATCCGTGACGACGTGAAGGCTATATATCCAGAAGGAATCCACAAGGTACTGGCAGATGGGCTGTCCAAGGAAGGCTTTGCCTGCCGCACAGCTACACTGGACCAGGAAGAACACGGTCTTACCGAATCTGTTCTGAACTCGACCGATGTCATGTTGTGGTGGGGCCACACTGCCCACGATCTGGTTGACGATGACATTGCAGAAGCAGTGGTACGTCGGGTTCACGAAGGAATGGGACTCATCGTTCTTCACTCCGGACATTTCTCGAAACCGTTCAAGCAACTGATGGGCACTAGCTGCGATTTGAAATGGCGTGTAGCAGATGAGCAGGAAATTCTGTGGTGTGTCAATCCGACGCATCCAATCGCTCAAGGCGTTAACCCTTCCATCACGCTCGATAAAGAAGAAATGTACGGCGAATTCTTTGATGTTCCTGCTCCAGATGAACTGGTGTACCTGAGCAACTTTGAGGGCGGAGAAGTATTCCGCAGTGGCTGTACCTACCGTCGCGGTCATGGCAAAATCTTCTACTTCCGTCCGGGTCATGAAACGTATCCGACGTACCATAATGAAGACATTATGCACATCATCGCTAACGCCGTACGCTGGGCCTATCCAGCTACGAATGCGCGTCCACAATTTGGTCGCACCGAGCCGCAGCGTGCACTTGCAGGTCATGTAACCATCTGATTTTATAGTATGGTGTAATAGAGCCAATGCGTAGTAGCTGTACTTGTAGTAGTGTAGCAAGCTTATGATGACATTGCGCTGTAGACCGAACAATGTAAATGTACAGATGTACACCAGCATAAGAGAAGGGCTGTTACCTTGCTGTCCGCTTTGATCAGAGCGCAGCAAGCCCCTGTTAATCATACTGAAAGCAACCGTTGGTATTGTATCGATTGCCGGTAAGCCTGACTTTTATGTGATAGCAATCTGCTGCATAATAATTGTATGGCGTGTTTGAAAGGCGTCTGCCGGGTAATATAGCGGCAGACGCCTTTTTGTATGCAAACGAACAGCGATAGACCTTATTCAGGCAAAGGAGCGATGCAGATGATTTCTCACCATAACCATACCTCTCATTTCGAACAGAATGCACAGCAAGCTGCGCACTCCGATCATTCCAGTCAGCCAGCTTTTCATATCGGTCATGTACCTTTACCGCCAGAGCTGGTAGAGGCTTGTATGCGGCGTGTAGAAGGGAAGCAACTGGAAGGCTTTTTAGCGGGATTTGGTAAATGGCCGGGCGATATAATGCTCGTAGGAGAGGCACCCGGTGGTAATGAAATTATACAGGGACGCCCTTTTTGTGGGCAGGCAGGTAAAGTGCTGGATGAATATTTGCAGATTGCAGGGCTAACGCGCGATGATCTGTATATGACCAGTGCCGTTCGCAGTCGCCCGTATCGAGATCGTCCTGTTAAAGGCAATCCACAGCGTATGAGCCGTTCCAATCGTACGCCGACTGCCAGTGAAATACTCGCCCATGCGCCGATTCTGGACTATGAGCTGTCCATGGTAAAGCCGCGTCTATTGCTGACTGTAGGCAATATCGGGCTACAGCGCCTGCTGGGTAATGGTGTCCGCGTATCGGATATTCATGGGCAAGCCCGGCAGAGTACGATTCGCCATGTAGATCGAGAGCATCCAGAGCGAGGCTATATCGAAGGAACAGAGCTATACTGGGTTTTCCCGCTATATCATCCAGCCGCCATATTGTATAATCGTTCGCTGGAGTCTGTTATTGAGCAGGATTTGCATCGATTGCGCGATTTTTTGCAGGAACAACAATGGAAATCCGACTAATCCCGGTGAAGTGATACTTGGAAAGAGTGCATGTAATGAGAATAATCCTTTAAAATATAAGAAAGAGCAAACTATTATTATAGTGGATGATTTTTTGCTTTGAATCCTGCAAAACCGCATAACAAAGCGCACAAATTGGCATGTTTTCGTTTTCTTATGATAGGAAATATGGTAAGATATTTGTGCTAACTTATTGTAAGCTCGAGTCTGTGAGTAGCGACTTGAATTCGTATCCATATGTGATTTGGCAATGGACCAGTAAAGAGGTGAAATGATGGAACAGCATCAATTGGGATTGTGTCCGCGCTTTGAGACAGCCTTTTCGTTCCTGGGTAAACGCTGGAACGGCCTCATCATTCAATCCTTGATGAGCGGACCGAAACGGTTCAAAGACATATCGAACCTCATTCCGATGATGAGCGATAAAATGCTCTCAGAGCGTATGAAAGATCTGGAAGCCAGTGGCATCCTGGTACGACAGGTATACCCGGAGACTCCAGTACGGATTGAGTATGAATTGACAGAGAAAGGTCATGCCCTTAAGCCAGTAATGGAGCAAATTCAGAGCTGGGCAGAGCACTGGGTAGACTGATGTATAGGGGCTGCCTGCTGGACGGCGGTATCCGAACATAAAAAAGCTTTCCCCGGGATCACTCCGGTGGAAAGCTTTTTTCGCATATTCAGCAAGGGGTTCACGTACATTCCGGTACAATGGGGAGGAGAGTGGTCGATCAGATACGACAGATTTCTTTTGGACACAGCTCGCAGTGACAGACCTCTTGCAGTGCCTCCAGATCATGAATAATAATCATACCGTGCTCATATTCGATCGTATCCTTTTTACGCAGATCGCTCAGCATACGGTTGACGCTCTCGCGTGTAGCGCCGATCATGTTCGACAGATCGGTATGAGTGATTTTTTTGTTAATTAGAATCGAGCCGTCTTCATTGTGAGGCTCACCGTACGTGTTGCTCAGACGAATCAGGGTCGAGCAGAGCGCACCAGGTTTACCGTACAGCATCAAGTCACGAACTTTCGTTTGAGTCAGACGGTGATGCGTACCCATCCATTTCATAAAATCAATCGCAAAGTCACAGTGCTGGCAAATGATCAGCTCCAGATCTTTATGATCAATGACAGAAACCTCGGTATCCTCCAGCGCTTCAGCAGTAAAGCCGAGTCGCGTACCCGAGAACAGATCAGCCTGACCGATAATATCGCCAGCTTGATACATATACAGGATGAGCTCTTTGCCTTCATCTGTCGATTTGGTTAATTTGACGCGTCCACTTTTAATATAGAATAGCTTGTCCGAGATATCGCCTTCCCAGAACAGGTGCGATCCTGCTGCTATACTGCGATCTGTCGCATAAGCAAGCATGCGCTCCAGATTAGCAGGCGAGAAGCTGCTGGTATTGCTATTTTCCCATTGCTTCGTCAATTCCATTGGTTTGTTCATCATTGTTCCTCTCCTTTATGTCCCCATTATACGTGAAAATAACCAGATTGCATCAAATTAAAGGAAAAATTAGTAAAATTAATTGATATATGTCACTTAACCTCTATATGTTATCGGTAAGAGGAAAAGAAACTTTAAATTTTAAAAGTTTGTGATTATTTTCACTTATAGTATAGCTCTATATCGTTCAAAATGCAAAAGCAAAAAACAAGAAAAGAAAATTTTTAAAAATCAAAATTGATTGTGAAAAATATCACATTATGATTTTTGTCTCTATGCTATGATCAGTGCGTAGACAAGAGCAACACATATTCTGAGGAGGATGAGAGAAATGGCTATTAAAAATGATGCCGCCCGTACTGTAGAGTTGACTGCACAGGAAGAGATTCAAAAGCAGATTGATAAGGCGAACAAAGCCTACTCCGCATTTATGAAAATGGATCAAGAACAGATCGATCGTATCGTACAGGCGATGGCGCTTGCCGGACTCGACAAGCATATGCAGCTTGCTAAAATGGCTGTTGAAGAAACCGGCCGTGGCGTATACGAAGACAAAATTACGAAAAACATCTTTGCGACAGAATATATCTACCATAGTATTAAAAACGAAAAAACAGTTGGCGTGATTGAGGATAACGCGTATGATAGCTTCCAAAAAATCGCTGAGCCGGTCGGCATCATTATGGGGATTACACCCGTAACGAATCCGACCTCCACCACGATGTTCAAAGCATTGATCGCGATCAAAACACGTAACCCGATCATCTTCGGTTTCCACCCATCTGCACAGCAATGTAGCCGCGAAGCTGCAAAAACGTTGCTTGAAGCAGCAGTGAAGCATGGTGCACCAGCCGACTGTATCCAGTGGATCGAGAATCCATCGATGGACAAAACGAATGCGCTGATGAATCACCCCGATGTGGCACTCATTCTTGCTACCGGTGGTGGCGCGATGGTTAAAGCAGCGTATAGCTGTGGTAAACCAGCACTCGGCGTAGGTCCTGGTAACGTGCCTGCTTTTATCGAGAAAAGCGCGGATCTCAAACAGGCCGTAACTGACCTGATCCTATCCAAATCGTTTGATAATGGTATGATCTGTGCGTCCGAGCAGGCGGTTATTATTGAAGAGCCTGTATTCGATCAGGTGAAAAAGCTGATGAGCGACAACGGCTGTTATTTCCTTAATAAAGAAGAAGTAGCCAAGCTGACTGCTGGCGCGATGAATGTAGAAAAATGTGCAGTCAATCCGGCGATTGTCGGACAACCTGCAACCAAAATTGCTGAAATGAGCGGAATCACTGTACCGGCAGATACGAAGATTCTCGTAGCTGAGCTGGAAGGCGTGGGCACTAAATATCCGCTGTCTGCTGAAAAGCTGAGCCCGGTACTCGCTTGCTATAAAGTAAAAACTGCCGATCAAGGGATTGAACGTGCTGCTCAGATCGTTGAATTTGGCGGTATGGGTCACTCCTCGGCGATTCACTCGAACAATGAAGAAGTGATTCAAAAATTCGCGGATCGACTGCAAACTGGACGGATTATCGTCAATTCGCCATCGACACACGGCGCAATCGGGGACATTTATAATACGAACCTGCCATCGCTGACACTGGGCTGCGGTTCGTATGGACGCAACTCCACTTCGTCGAACGTCACTGCTGTCAATCTGATTAACATTAAAAGGGTGGCTCGCCGTACCGTGAATATGCAATGGTTCAAAATCCCATCGAAAGTATATTTTGAAAAGGGCTCGACGCAATACCTTGCAAAAATGCCGAACATTAGCCGCGTTGCAATCGTAACGGACCCGATGATGGTACAGCTCGGTTATGTGGAAAAAGTCGAACACTATCTGCGTCAGCGTCAGACACCAGTAGCTATCGAAGTATTCTCTGAAGTCGAACCAGACCCATCGACTGCAACCGTGGAACGCGGTCGTCAAATGATGGAACGCTTCCAGCCAGACTGCATTATCGCACTTGGTGGTGGTTCGCCAATGGATGCTGCCAAAGGCATGTGGCTGTTCTACGAATATCCAGATGTAAGCTTTGACAATCTGAAACAGAAATTTATGGATATCCGCAAACGGATCTACAAATACCCGCATCTTGGTCAAAAAGCACAATTTGTTGCCATCCCAACCACATCGGGTACAGGTTCGGAAGTGACTTCGTTCGCGGTTATTACCGACAAGGAAAAAGGCAATACCAAATACCCGCTGGCTGACTATGAGCTTACTCCAGACGTAGCTATCGTAGACCCTGAATTTGTGTACAGCCTGCCACGCGTAGCTGTAGCGGATACCGGTATGGACGTACTGACTCACGCCATCGAAGCCTATGTATCGAATATGGCGAATGATTACACCGATGGTCTGGCGATCAAAGCGATCCAGCTCGTCTTCCAATACCTGGAGCAATCGGCACTGACCGGCGATAAGCTGGCACGCGAAAAAATGCACAATGCATCGACAATTGCAGGTATGGCATTTGCCAATGCATTCCTGGGTATCAATCACAGTCTGGCGCACAAATGGGGCGGACAATACCACACTGCACACGGTCGTACCAATGCGATCCTGATGCCACACGTTATCCGCTACAATGCGAAAAAACCAACCAAGTTCGCGTCGTTCCCGAAATATTCGCACTTCATCGCTGATGAACGCTACGCTGAGATCGCCCGTATTCTGGGACTGCCTGCTCGTACAACCGAAGAAGGCGTAAACAGTCTGGTCAACGCCATCCGTGACCTGAACCGCAAACTGGGCATCCCTGAGACATTCCAGGAACTCGGCTTCGATGCCAAAGACTTCGAATCGCGTGTAGACTACCTGGCTGACCGTGCATTTGAGGACCAGTGTACAACAGCGAACCCTAAAATGCCGCTGGTGACTGAACTGGCGGATGTGTATCGCAACGCATTCTATGGTCGATTTGAGTAACATGGATTAGAGTAATACGAGCAACAATTAAATAGTAAATGGTGATTTTGAAGATTCTAGCTAGCTTTTACCCGCTATCGTTTGAACTGAATATGTAGCCGATGTTGCTTATGAAATCTGTTTCTCCTCCTATTATATAGATCTTTTGCTCCTGCTTGTCCCGTTGGGATGGCAGGAGTCTTTTTTATGCTGTAGGGTAGAGTGGGGCTGATCATGTAGCTGCGTAGATTATTCGTGTGGAGTATTATAGTTTGTACATGATGTGGGCGTTACTTGACTTGTGCGGGGACATCTTTATAGAGATCGAGCCTACACCACTCCGACAAGGAATAAGGGAACGGACTCGGGTGGAGCCGCGGGAATCTTCCGGATTAGGAAGGAATGAAGATTCCCGCCCCTCCAAAGTCGTCCTTTTCCCTTATTTCCTTGCCTCCGTTCTGTAGCTGGCGCATACGTATGCGTTTACTAAGATCAATGAAAATATAGCGCTATATTATTCATACTTCATTCTCAGAATCAGAGTTATTTCATAAAAGCTGTATTCGTTCTAATGACAAAAGCAATCTAAGCATATTCCAGCCTATCTGTATATGCAGCATATTCGCCATCAGCCCAAAGCTAGCAGTAAAACATTTACATATCTATATGATCCAAATAATAATTCAAAATAGCCTTTGCAAGCGCGAACCCCAAGCTCACATAAAATCCCTAGGAGGTTCGCGCTCCTTGCTACGTAAGGGATTTGAGGTTTTTTGTTGTCTTTTTCACCAGTTTCAAGTAGGCTAAAAAGGAGGTTCGCGATTTTGACCTGTTTTTCCCTTGCTACGAAAGGGTTAGAAAGGCATGCAGTCACTCTCCGTGCGAGAGTGTGGATTGAAAGGTTATTAGCGATCAGGGTTGCTAGGCGTATAGTAGTCACTCTCCGTACGAGAGTGACTTTAAACATCTAAGTTTGTACTTTCGGTTTTAATGTATTACCTGAGCCTTCCGGATGCGATCATTGCAGAACGGAGGCAAGGAAATAAGGGGAAAGGACGACTTTGGAACGTGGGGAATCTACCTTTACTCCTAATCCGTAGATTCCCCATGTTCCACCCGAGTCCGTCCCCTTATTCCTTGACGGAGTGGTGTACGCTCATCCACCACACCACACTGCACCACATCACATCACACCAAACAAGGTTGATTCAAATTTCAACCACCACATTTGCACCATTTCAAATCCCCACCAACTGTATCTAAATTCCCTCCACCCCTGTATAAACAAATGACATATGCTCCAGCAGCCTAACCCCCATTTCAAGCCAGCAAAGCAGCACATTACCTGCAATTTCAACCAACTGTACTACATATTCAGTTCATCTGTATCCACTACAGAACGTGATAAAAATCATAATAATCCACACGCATTGTGACTTTTATCACATATTTATAACCGCCAATCCTCCATAATAAAGACATAGCCAGAGCACAACCCACTGGCGCAAGGTTACAAGTCAGCGCACAACAATATTTGTGATTTAATTCACAAATCATGGAGGGATTATCAATGTCCGTAATCGAACGAAACGTACAGGAACACATCCAGCAAGCCTGGAGAGGATTCAAGCAAGGTAAATGGACAAACCACGTAGACACCAAAAACTTCATTGATGAAAATATTAATCCTTATGTTGGTAACGAAGCTTTTCTGGCTGGTCCTACTCAAAATACAAATGATCTTTGGGAAATTGTATCCCGTCTATCCCGTGAAGAACGTGAACGCGGTGGCGTATGGGATGTGGATGTGAACACACCAGCTTCGATCGTATCTCACGGCCCGGGTTATCTGGACAAGGATAAAGAGCAGGTCGTCGGCGTACAAACGGATGAACCGTTCAAACGTGCTATTCAGCCTTACGGTGGTATTCGGATGGTTATCGACGCTTGTAAAGCATATGGCTTCGAAGTTCCGCAATCCGTCATCGACATTTTCACCAACATCCGCAAAACGCATAATCAGGGTGTATTTGATGCTTATACCGCTGAGATTCGCGCAGCTCGCAAATCCGGTATCGTAACAGGTTTGCCGGATGCTTATGGTCGCGGTCGTATCATCGGTGACTATCGTCGGGTCGCATTGTACGGCGTAGACTTCTTAATGAAGCAAAAGCAACAGGAGCATGACGAGACACTGGGCGAGTACATGGACGAAACAACGATTCGCCAGCGTGAAGAGATTAGCGAGCAGTACAGAGCGCTGAACGAGCTCAAGCAAATGGCTGCTGATCATGGCTTTGACATTTCCAAACCAGCACAAAATGCAAAAGAAGCATTCCAGTGGCTGTACTTCGGTTACCTGGCAGCAGTAAAAGAACAAAACGGTGCGGCAATGTCGCTCGGACGTGTATCTTCCTTCCTCGATATTTATATTGAACGTGATATCAAAGAAGGCACACTGACCGAAGAGCAAGCACAGGAGCTGGTTGACCATTTCGTAATGAAGCTGCGTATCGTCAAATTCCTGCGCACACCGGATTATAACGAACTGTTCAGCGGTGACCCTACATGGGTAACTGAATCGATCGGCGGTATGGCGGTAGACGGTACAACTCGTGTTACGAAAAACAGCTTCCGTTTCCTGCATACCCTGTACAACCTCGGCCCAGCACCAGAGCCAAACCTGACTGTACTGTGGTCGGAACAGCTTCCAGAAGGCTTCAAAAAATACTGTGCTAAAGTATCGATCGAAACCAGCTCCATTCAGTACGAAAATGATGATCTGATGCGTCCAATCTATGGCGATGACTATGGTATCGCTTGTTGTGTATCCGCTATGCGTATCGGTAAACAAATGCAATTCTTCGGCGCTCGTGCCAACCTTGCGAAAACATTACTGTATGCGATCAATGGTGGTAAAGACGAGAAATCCGGTGCACAGGTTGGTCCTGAATATCCAGCGATCACATCGGAATATCTGGAATACGACGAAGTGATGAAACGCTACAAACCGATGATGCAATGGCTGTCCAAAGTGTATATGGATGCACTGAACATCATTCACTATATGCATGATAAATACAGCTACGAGCGTATCGAGATGGCACTGCATGACCGTGATATTCTGCGTACGATGGCATGCGGTATTGCCGGACTGTCGGTAGCTGCCGACTCCCTGAGCGCGATCAAATACGCAAAAGTTAAACCAATTCGTAATGAACAGGGCATCGCGATCGATTTTGAAATTGAAGGCGAATATCCTTGCTACGGTAACAATGATGATCGTGTTGATGCGATTGCGGTGGAGCTGGTTGAAAGCTTTATGAGCATGATTCGTCAGCACAAAACGTATCGTGAAGCTGTACCTACACAATCCGTGCTGACCATCACATCTAACGTTGTATACGGTAAGAAAACAGGCACAACACCGGATGGACGTAAAGCAGGCGAACCATTTGCACCGGGTGCAAACCCAATGCACGGACGCGATAAAAAAGGCGCGCTCGCATCGCTTAGCTCGGTAGCGAAGCTGCCATACGAGCATAGCCTGGATGGTATCTCCAACACCTTCTCGATCGTACCAAAAGCACTGGGCAAAGAAGAAGAAACACGCAAATCGAATCTGGTAGCGATGCTGGATGGCTACTTTGGTAGTGATGCGCATCATCTTAATGTAAACGTGTTTGACCGTGAACAACTGATGGATGCGATGGATCACCCGGAAAACTATCCACAATTGACCATCCGTGTATCTGGTTATGCGGTTAACTTTATTAAACTGACTCGTGAGCAACAGCTCGATGTGATCAACCGTACGTTCCACAGCGCGATGTAATGTGCTTGACTGTAAATACTGAGTAGAGTGCATCAACAGTAGCAGAACGTGCTACCACGGATGCCTGAGAGTAAGGCTCCACACAACCAATGGCTGCCGGACAGAAGGCTACAGCTAGCAGACCTGGATCGGTTCGCAACATGATCGATACATTGTAAATGGGATGATCTGTTTCTTCACATTGTGGTGGATCAGGGTGCATATCATTCTCAATATATTGCGAGCCGAACGGTCGCTACCGTCGCTATTGGATACAAAATCATCCACATCTGTTCGGTTATACTACTTATAAGAAAGGGGCTGAATGATCATGGTAACAGGCCGTGTTCACTCGCTGGAGACATTTGGTACCGTCGATGGTCCAGGTATTCGTTTCGTATTATTTATGCAGGGGTGTCTGATGAAGTGCCAGTACTGTCACAATCCCGATACCTGGAATCTGGATGGAGGTAAGGTCATGCAGTTAGACGAAGTGCTGGCTGAGATCGAGCCTTACTTGAACTATTACCGTAGCTCCGGTGGTGGACTTACCGTTTCGGGCGGCGAGCCAACACTGCAAGCCCCTTTTGTTAAAGCATTATTCCATGAAGTGAAGGAACGCTGGAATCTGCACACCACGCTTGATAGCAACGGATATAATGATGGTGAAAAGATTCATGAGCTGCTAGAAGTGACCGATCTGGTCATGCTCGATTTGAAGCACATCAATGATGAAAAGCATAAAAAGCTAACAGGTGTATCCAATGAGCGCACACTGAAGCTGGCACGGTGGTTATCGGATCATGGCCGCAAAATGTGGATACGACATGTATTTGTACCGGGCATCCATGATGCAGAGGAAGACCTGATCGCACTGGGTGAATTTATCGGTACATTAGACGGTGTGGAGAAATTTGAAATTTTACCCTACCACCAGATGGGTATTTACAAATGGCAGTCGCTGGGCCGCATCTATCCGCTGGATGGCGTGCCTTCGCCGACCGAAGCCGAGGTGGAGCGGGCGTATCGTCTGATTGAGCAGGGACGACGCCAAACTGCCTGTGTTGGTTAAACAAGAACTTTAAACAAGAAATTTAAAGAAGAACGTCAAAGAAGAATATTAAAAGACAACGTTATAGGCGAATGATAAATGGGAACTGTAAGGAATTATGGTACACATTGTACGAGTACTGACGTTGTGCAATAAAATGACAGGCTCAGCCTAGGCGAAAAGGTTGTTCCTTCCTTGCCACTTTGCAGCTTTATATGTTCTTAATATATTATCGATATGCTTTGCTGAATATGTGCTTGAACTAAGCATTTCGCTCCTATTGCACCTTATCGTAACGTGTATCCTCTATGGAGGAAGGATTACACGATGCGATAAGGTGCTTTTTTGTATGTAGTTAAACTTGTTTATTGCCCGTGCTGCTTCGTATAATAAGTGAAAATACAGCTAACAGGTCTACGGAAATAAAGGAGGATGAGTAGCATGAGTACAGAGATAGCGAGCTGGACGTTGGAACAGAAAATCGGACAGCTCTTTGTATGCGGATTTCACGATATTGTACCTGATGAGCAGATCAAACAATTGATACAGCATTATCATATCGGTGGCGTGATTTATTTTCGACGTAATATCGGTACAGCTACTCAGATTCATAGTCTATCCGCCAGCCTGCAGGCTATGGCGCGGCAGCAAGGTTTACCACCGTTATTGATTGCGATTGATCAGGAGGGCGGGATGGTTAGCCGTATCGATCAGGAAGAGCTGAGTCTGATCCCGGGCAATATGTCGCTCGGTGCGGCGGATGATCTGGAGCTTACGGCAGCGGCTGCAACGATCAGTGCGCGCGAGCTGCATGCACTCGGTATTAATGTAAATTTTGCCCCGTGTGTGGATGTGAATAATAATCCGCGTAATCCGGTCATTGGCGTACGCTCGTATTCAGAAAAGCCGGAGACGGTTGGACTGCATGGTGCGGCTGCAATTCGAGCGATGCAGGCACAGGGCGTTGCAGCGACAGCGAAGCATTTTCCAGGGCATGGTGATACAGATGTAGATTCGCATTACGGGCTTGCTTCCGTACCGCATGATCGTCAGCGTCTGGAGCAGGTGGAGCTGCAACCTTTTCGTCATGCGATTGAGGCAGGAGCCGATCTGATCATGACGGCTCATGTTATCTTTCCCGCATTTGAACCAGGGCCAGTCCCTGCCACGCTTTCTCGCTCCGTGCTAACGGGTTTGCTGCGTGAACAGATGAGCTATGAGGGTGTAATTGTTACGGATTGTCTGGAAATGCATGCGATTGCGAAGCATTTCTCCATCCCCGAAGCTGCTGTGCAGGCAGTGCAGGCGGGAGCAGACCTGTTACTGGTCAGCCATACACTGGAAGATCAGATTGCAGCGATTGAGGCGGTTCGAGCTGCTGTACATGAGGGACGGTTATCGGAGCAGCAGATTGATGCGGCATTGAGACGGATTTTGGAGCTGAAGGCACGTCGTCAGATGGATGCACCACCTGTAAGTGAAGCGCAGCTAGCTGCACTGCTCGGCGCGCGTGATACGGAAACCGTACTACGGCGGATTGCCGCGCATAGCATTACAGTGGTGAAGGATGAGGGACAGCTTCCACTGCGACGTCCGGCATCGGCTGTAGAAGGGCTTGTCATCTGGCCGCAGGTCATTCGCCGCACTGAGGTGGACGAGCCTGCACGTCATGAAGTGAGTCTGGCGGAAGCATTATCTTTGCATGGTGTGCCCGCACGTCAGCTTATCATTGATGTAGAGCCGAATGAATTGGAACGTGAGCAGGTGGTGAGCCAGGCGTTGGAGGCAGGCTTTGTTATTATGGTTACGTATACGGCAGCAGGTGAGCTGCCGGAGGGACAGGCATTACTAACGAGAGAGCTACATGAGAAGCTGCATGTTCCGTTTATCGTAGTATCGATGCGTAATCCGTATGATTTGAACGCATTACCGGATGTGAAAACGTACATTTGTACTTACGAAAATCGGAAATATGCAGCGGAAGCACTTGCAGCCATACTAGCAGGATCAGCTACAGCAACAGGTCGATTGCCTGTGACGTTGAATGAGCAATATGGCGTACAGATTTGACTTATTTGTACGGTGAAGCCTATGATTGAGGATGCAGCTCTCCCTCAGATGTGGAACTGTAGCCCTGTTATCGATATACGGGTATAGACTGAATCAGCGAGCACCATAATCCATATAGGATTCCTGAGCCTGTCCATCTGCGGAGGACAGGCTTTTTACACGTTATTTGCATAATAATATGTATACATGATCATGTAATTGTGGCTGAAATGTGAACAACGATATTTTAACGTGGCTTTTACGAATCAGACAGAAACTTTTCAAAAATTGCAGCGTCTTATATAACGTGTCATTTCGGGGGAGTTTTATTTTGACATCTGAATGTATAGAAAAAAAGACATAAGAAGGAGTCGAACAATGAAATTCAAGAAAAGCATGTTAATAGCTGTGCTTGCCTTTACCCAGGCAGTTGCGACATTCCCTGCAAGTCAGGCGTTCGCAGCAGAAGGCGATACAGCAAACGGGATTGTAAAGGATGTGTATGGTGATCAATCATTAAATGATAATGGACTATCCACAGATTCCGGTGTAACGGGCACTGATCAGACAGGTGTCGATAACACAGGAACGAGCGGCACTTCGGCTCCAACCACACCGCCTGTAACGACTACACCAACAACTACAACCGTACCACCAACGACAGGTACATCTTCTGTAGTTACCGATGTATACACGGCAGGACCTAACAAGCTGATCTTCATGATGAATTCCAATCAAATTTATCGTGATGGCAAGCTGTATTTCTCCAATCAGCCGATGACTGTCAAAAATGGCGTCTCTTATGTATCTGTACGTGCACTGGTGGAACGTGTTGGCCTTACGCTTACATATGACTCCAGCACTAAAGAAACCGTAATGTCCAAGGATGGCAAAGAACTTCGTTTTAAAACTGATAGCAAGATTTACACAGTTAATGGCGTGCAATCGATGATGAAGGGTGCTTCGTTCCAACAAAAAGGAACATTTATGGTACCGCTGACTTCGATCACAGCAGCGCTGAACATTCCTTATACTGTTCAAGGTAAAATGGTCATTATGGATCTGCAAGTGAAGCCAACGGCTTCCTTCACCATATCGCCTAAAGATATTTATGCAACACAAACAACAGTAACGTATACAACTAAATCCAACACTCCAGATGGCACGCCAATCGTTGATGAGCGCTGGACAGGTCGCGAAGATGTATTCGCAGAGGCTGGCTCTCATGTTGTAACGTATCAGGTTATGGATGCGAATGGACAGTGGAGCGATCCGTACAGCGTGACGATCAATGTGCTTCCACCGAACCAACCGCCTGTAGCGATGTTTACAACAAACAGCGATTCTTATCGTATGGGTGAATTGATCACATATGCGGACATGAGTACAGATGATGAGAATGCGATTACAAAAACAGAATGGTCCAACAATCAACTTGCTTTCTTCACGCCAGGACCACAAACGATTACGCTGATTGTAACCGATAAGCACGGTGCAACAGGCACATATAGCAAAACGATCAATATTACAAACGACACCTTGTACACAGCAGACGAGTTTTACCCGCTGTTCACACCAATCGGTGATTCGTTTGACTTTAATGGTGGCGAAGTGCCAGGACTTCAGGTGGCTCCGTTCGAGGCTTCTTCCGAGCCTGTACGCTTGATTCGCAGTAATAGTCCAGAACGCGTAATGTCGGAAGGTATTGTGTATCAAGAGTTTGCAAATGGGCCAACTCGTTTTATGATTCACCATCTGAACGAAACAGGCAAACGCGTGAAAATGTACGTTATTGCTACTAACCCGAATGCTACACCAGCGAACATTAACCAGCTCGCTATCGGCTTCGGCGGACCTAATCAGTACGCTACAGCCGTAGGTAAAGTATCGGTTGATCGTTACTATCAATCGCTGCAATCTGGTAAAGATGCAACGACCATGACATTGCAGCCTGGACAAAGTCAGGTAATCTTCAATCAGTTGAACGCATCGACGATGCCAAATGATACCGTTATCTCACTGTTTGCTGATCTGGTGAGTGACTCCAACATTCAGTACACTGTATTGATGGTGGACGAAAATGCAGATCCATTGCAGGCGATGAACACATTGCCGAAACTGGATCGCGATGGTATTCACAACCGTGGTACGTATGATAATTCGACTCGTTTGATTCATATCCCAGGTCTGATCGGAAACACGAGAGTTCGTTTGCCAATGGGCGACAACAACAGTGACCCTAATCTGGTCGGTACAGATCCATTGTCTGGCACAGATGCATCGAACGCTGGTAACTTTGGTGTATTGTATAGAATCAAGCTCGATATGGTTGCACCGAACACGCTCATTTCCTTTAATGCTCGTGGCGGTCGCTACACTGGCTACATTTTTGTAAATGGTGTAAGCACGCCAGTTAAGCGTAATTCGGCAGTTACAACAGCGAACGAGAATGTTGTTCTGTACCGTACTGGCAATCTTGACACCGAAGCTGTAGAAATCTGGTTTACGGCTGCACCGGGTAGTAACCTGCCGGTTAACCTGCTGTTCAACCAGATGCCAGCGAAAAAGCAATAATTCACTTGTAATATCAAAAAGTACAATTTTGTTTATGGGGAACGGAGTCGCTTCAGGCGGCTCCGTTTTTGTATTTTGCAAGAGGGTCTACACACTGAACCATACAACTTCTTTTGAAAATTGAAGCCGATTTCACGATAAATGTTCGGCACAGCGATTATTTTCGTGTATAATAGTTATGATTACGAATAGTGTATAGAGAGTGTGTGAACTAACGGCACATTTATAGCTACAGCAATCGAACATCCGGCAGTAAGGTAGTATAAGCCGGAATGATGACAGGAGGAGAAACTCATGCTGTCTACAGAGCAGATTATTGACATCATGTCCAAGCAAGGGCTGCGCATTACCGATCAGCGTCGTACGCTGGCACGGCTGTTTGCTGAAGCGCCGGGTTATCTAACGGCGAAGGACGTCTATGAATATATGGAGCGTAAATATAGTGGGCTTAGCTTTGATACGGTATATCGGAACCTGCGTGTGATGCAGGAGCTTGGCGTATTGGAGCAGGTTGTATTTGAGGATGGCGTAAAGTTTAAAAGTCACTGTAGTCAGGATCATCATCACCATCATATGATCTGTCTGCAATGCGAGAAAACATACCCGATCGCTTTTTGCCCGATGGATATGACGGATATGCCAGAGCAATTTGAAGTGATCCGGCATAAGTTTGAAGTGTTTGGCTATTGTAAGGATTGTCGTGTGCAGTTGGGTAATCTACCGGCTGAGCCGGGTAGTACTACAGGTGGTGACGGCAAGGAAGGACCCGCTCTGCATGTGAAGAAAAATGCGCTCGCAACCGCTGCTGCCGGTGAATCCGTAGCGGGGAAAAGTCAGTGAATAAGCCGCAAAAATGGAGTCGGCGGGCGGTGCAGGTGCCGATCCATTTTTATCGCAAATTTATTTCGCCGCTTAAGCCGCCAAGCTGCCGCTTTTACCCGACCTGCTCCCAGTATGCGTTGGAAGCGATCGAGGTACACGGCGTATTAAAGGGAAGCTGGCTTGCTGCAAGACGAATTAGTAAATGTCATCCGTTTCATCCGGGTGGTATTGATCTTGTGCCACCTGCACGGGAGCGCACGCGCCCATCCCTTGACAGTGCTGACGCCGATTAGGTATATTGAAGAGCATAAGAAGATCATAAACGTCCAGTGAACGGATAAGTATACAGAATAGGCCCAGTGCAGAGAGCCGGAGTTGCTGCGAACCGGTCTGGGAGCCGCTGTAGAAGATGGTCCGGGAGGAACTGAAGTCGAGCGAAGCGGGATAACCGTACGTAAGGCTACAGCGTGAGCCAGCGTTAATGGCTAGCCTGAACAGGCTAACGAGCCTGCCTTTCGAAAGGAAGCAGGGAAGTTGGGTGGTAACGCGTGAGCACAGCTCTCGTCCCATAGGGGCGAGGGCTTTTTTGTGTCCGCAAAGCAGGCTGTAGCGATTGATCCATTTTATCAAGGAGGGGTATTCATGCCAGAAGAGAACAAAACGTTTTATATTACGACACCGATCTATTATCCGAGTGACAAGCTCCATATCGGTCACGCTTACACCACAGTCGCAGGCGATGCTATGGCACGTTACAAACGACTGAGAGGCTATGAGGTACGCTATTTAACCGGTACGGATGAGCACGGTCAGAAGATCGAGCGTAAAGCTGCGGAAAAGGGACAAACGCCACAGCAATTCGTCGATGGCATCGTTGAAGGCATCAAAAGCCTGTGGGATAAGCTGGACATCTCCTATGATGACTTTATCCGTACAACCGAGCAGCGTCACAAGGACGTTGTGCAAAATATTTTCGATCGTCTGCTGGAGCAGGGCGATATTTACAAAGGGGAATACGAGGGCTGGTACAGTATTCCGGATGAAACCTTCTATACCGAGACACAGCTTGTTGATATCGAGCGTAATGACAAGGGCGAAGTGATCGGCGGGAAAAGCCCGGATAGTGGTCACCCGGTCGAGCTTGTTAAAGAAGCGTCTTACTTCTTCCGTATGAGTAAATATGCAGATCGCCTGCTGCAATACTATCAGGATCATCCTGACTTTATTCAGCCGGAATCGCGTAAAAATGAAATGATCAACAACTTCATTAAGCCAGGCCTGGAAGATCTGGCAGTATCGCGTACAACGTTTGACTGGGGCGTAAAGGTTAAAAACGATCCGAAGCACGTTGTCTACGTATGGATCGATGCACTGTCCAACTATATTACAGCGCTGGGCTATGGCAGCGACAATGAAGAGCTGTTCAACAAATTCTGGCCGGCGGATATTCATCTGGTAGGTAAGGAAATTGTCCGTTTCCATACAATCTATTGGCCGATTATGCTGATGGCACTTGATCTGCCATTGCCGAAAAAAGTATTCGGTCACGGCTGGTTGCTGATGAAGGACGGCAAAATGTCCAAATCCAAAGGCAATGTTGTTGACCCGGTTACATTGATCGATCGTTACGGTCTGGATGCACTGCGTTACTATTTGCTGCGTGAGGTGCCATTTGGCTCTGACGGTACATTTACGCCGGAAAGCTTTGTAGATCGTGTCAATTCCGATCTGGCAAACGATCTGGGTAACCTGCTTAACCGTTCGGTAGCGATGATCGATAAATATTGTAGCGGCACTGTGCCTGCTTATGCGGGTGCAGTTAATGAAGTGGATGGCAAGCTACAGGAGTTTGTTGGACAAACGATCGATAAGATCGAAACCGCGATGGAGAAGCTGGAATTCTCAGTTGCACTGACTGCAATCAGCCAGTTGATCAGCCGTACGAACAAATATATCGACGAAACGCAGCCGTGGGTGCTCGCGAAGGATGAAGCCAACCGTCCACAACTGGATTCGGTCATGTACCATCTGGCGGAATCACTGCGTATTATTTCCATCGTGCTGCAACCATTCCTGACCCGTGCGCCACAGCAGATTCGTGAGCAGATCGGTGTTACAGATGGAGAACTGACGACATGGGATAGCACACGCCAGTTTGGTCTTGTGCCAGCCGGTACGCAGGTAGCGAAGGGCGATCCGATCTTCCCGCGCCTGGATGCGAAGGAAGAGGTTGCCCACATCGTGGAAGCGATGGGCGGCGTATTGAAATCTGCGGAGGAGTCTGCACCTGCACCACAGGCAGAATCAAGTAAGCCTGCCGCAGAACCGGAAGAAGGCAAAGCAGAGATCAGTATCGACGATTTTGCCAAGGTAGAGCTTCGTGTTGCACAGGTTATCGCAGCAGAGCCGGTGAAAAAGGCGGACAAGCTGCTGAAGCTGCAACTGGATCTTGGATTTGAACAGCGTCAGGTTGTATCCGGTATTGCCAAGTTCTACACGCCGGAAGAACTCGTTGGTCGTAAAGTGATCTGTGTAACGAACCTTAAGCCAGTGAAGCTGCGCGGTGAGGAATCCCGTGGCATGATTCTGGCGGCTTCTGAAGGCGATCAGCTTACACTGGCTACCGTGCCGGACAGCATGCCTAATGGCGCCCTGGTGAAATAATATTGCCAAAAAGTAATATAGCCAGGAAGGGATATCGCTCCTGTAGCTATAACGTAATCGAGCAGATTTTCAAAAGAAATAACGGTTATGTTGCCGCTTCAAGCCTATCTTGAAACGTGTAGCATAGCTGCCAGAATCGAACCTTTTGCAGGCCTGGGAGCCTACAGCTCACCGCCTGTAAAAGGTTCTTTATCTGGTAAAAAAAGCACGCGAAAACTTGCCAATCACGCGACATTCCATGTATGATTATTGAATGAACCATAATCAATGGCCGCATGTGATTGTCGGCACATTAACGAGAACGTGCATTCAAAGGGGGAGCAAGATGCCAACGCCCAGTATGGAAGACTATTTGGAGCGCATCTATCAATTAATTGAGCAAAAGGGATATGCGCGTGTATCGGATATTGCCGAAGGACTGGAAGTACATCCTTCATCCGTTACCAAAATGATCCAAAAGCTGGATAAGGATGAATACCTTATTTACGAGAAATACCGTGGTCTTGTCTTAACGAGCAAAGGAAAGAAAATGGGTAAACGACTCGTAGACCGTCACCAGTTGCTGGAGGATTTTCTGGATATTATCGGTGTAAATCCGGACTATATATACAAGGACGTTGAAGGCATTGAGCATCATCTGAGCTGGGATTCGATCACTCAAATCGAGACGCTGGTGGAATATTTCCGCCGTGATCCAGAGCGAGTGGAAGAACTGAAAAAGCTACAGAACGAGCTTGTGAGCGACTCATAAGGCAGGCATCTGTCGATTACATGACAGATGTCTTTTATTTTGTGCGCAACTTTTGAAACAGGATGCGGTCTAATTACATAGACAACTCATCATGCGAACAAGAAAGCAACGAGGAAGCAACGTCGGCTAGCCTGGATACGAAAAGATTTACTGGAGGTACTGAAACGATGAAATGGATGCGTTACATGTCGTTATTTCTGGCACTGCTCATTCTAGTTCCGGCAGTAAGCGGAACGCCAGCCTCAGCAGCATCGAATATTGCGATCGTATTGGACGGGAAGACCATTCAGGGAGATGCAGCTCCGTACATTACAAGTGATAGCAATGTGACGATGGTGCCACTGCGTCTGATTAGTGAGAATCTGGGCGCTGCGATTAACTGGAATCAACAGACAAGTACGGTTACGATTACAAGCGATAGTAAAAAGCTAGTGCTCACTGCCGGTCAGCAAACGGCAACGGTGAATGATCAGTCGGTGTCACTGGACACTTCGGTTCAAATTCGCGGTGGACGTGTCATGGTGCCGCTGCGTTTTATCGGGGAAGGATTGGGTCTGACCGTAAACTGGAATCAATCCAATCAAACGGTAACCCTGCGCACGAGCGGTTATACGGGCGAGGATGGATCGACCACAGGTAGCACGACAGGCAGCGGCAGTACGCTCGGTACGCCAGCGAACAATACGAAGCCAGCTACACCTTCTGCGAAAAAGGAAATGCGCGGTGCATGGATTTCGACTGTATTCAATCTGGATTGGCCAAGCACAGGCTCCTCTGGTAATGCTGCCAAGCAAAAGCAGGAATTCTCTGCATTGCTCGACCAGCTACAGGGGATGGGGATGAATGCGGTATTCGTGCAGGTGCGTCCTTCCGGCGATGCGCTGTACAAATCATCGACGATGCCATGGTCCAAGTACCTGACAGGTACACAGGGCAAAAATCCCGGCTATGATCCGCTGGAATATATGGTAGCGGAAGCACACAAGCGCGGTATGGAGCTACATGCCTGGTTTAACCCATTCCGAGCAACAACCGATGCGAACACGGGCTCACTTGATCCAAGCAATGTTGTGCTCAAGCATCCAGACTGGGTAATCAAGTTTGGCAATAAATATTACATCAATCCAGGCATTCCGGCAGCACGTCAATCGATCATTGATACGGTGATGGAAGTCGTGAACAATTATGATGTAGACGGCGTGCATTTGGATGATTATTTCTATCCGTCTTCCGAGACATCCAGCAACAAATTCAATGATGATGCAACGTACGCTCAGTACAAAGGCAAATTCTCTAATAAAGCCGAGTGGAGACGCGATAATATCAACAGCTTCATTCAGCAAATGGATCGTTCGATTCACGCAGCTAAGCCTTCTGTACGCTTCGGTGTAAGTCCATTCGGTGTATGGCGTAACAAGTCGACCGATGTGACAGGCTCTGATACAAAGGCAGGCGTAACCGCGTATGACAGCATGTCCGCGGATACACGCACCTGGATCAAAAATGGCTGGGTCGACTACATTGCCCCACAGGTATACTGGAGTCTATCCTTGCCTGCAGCGCGCTACGACAAAGTCGTCGACTGGTGGGTAAATGAAACGAAGAATACCGGTGTTGACCTGTACATCGGTCAGGCAATCTACAAGCTGAACACGCCGGAGATCGGCTGGAACAGCTCGGATGAGATTATCAACCAGCTCAAGTACAATGCCAAGTACAGTACAGTGAAAGGCAGCATTTTCTTCAGTGCCAAGGACTTGAAGAAAAATCCACTGGATGTGCTGACTAAGCTGCGTTCCTACTGGGGACTGTAACACCATCTATTAAAAAATAGAGATGATATACAAAGAGTAATTTAGAGAGAGCAATTCGAGATATGAAAAGGTATATAACAGAGCGAGCGACTGCTCTGTTATAGCAATAAGCCCCCATCGTGTAATGCGATGGGGGCTTGTTGTGTAGCTAGAACGTATACCTAAGAAAATTCAATATCCAGCGTAGTATACTGCGGTTCATTGAAAAGTGCTTTTGCCTTTTTGAGCGGATTACCGCAATCGATTAGTGTCAGATGATCCAGTGTAAGCTCAGCTAGACGTTCAGGGTGATTCCACTTTTTCGAGTTAATGATGAACAGATCGCGAAGCTGCTTCATTTGAGCAAATATATCTCCATCAATTATGCCTCTCATTCCGTTCAGTCGTAGGCTTTCCAGTTGCTGTAACGTTGTTAATTGTCGCAAATCAAAATCTCGAGTCGCACCTATAATAGCTAAAGCACGCAGATGAACAGGTAGCAGATGTATATCGTATTCTCTACCGACACCTTCGACTACCAGAACATTCAGATTAGACAACATTTCAGGAGCGTGAGCAATTAGATTGCTGTTTTTTCGCACATCATAGCTCAAATACCGTAACCGTGGGAAAAGCACCTCGATCCCTTGCAAAAGGGAAGCACAATCAGGCGAACCAAAATCGTTATATATAACGACACTTTGCAGGTTCGTCATATCACCTAATAGCTTCCAATCTATCTCAGTCGCGGAATATTCCATATCCATATTGACGATTTGTAAATGTTGTAAGCTGTTAGGCAAGCTATTCTTGTGAAGCTGGGACAGCATAGCCAGCGGAATATATAGAAAGGTAAGTTGGCTACAGGCTTGCAATGCGGCTGGTATATTGTAATGACAAGCCTGCATTTGCTTGGCGGTTGGCATCAACCATAGCGCCTCTATCGTAGGTGAAAGCTGGGGCTTGGAGCTCCAGCGTGTATGTAGCGCTCCGTAATGGTCAACAATAGCCTCACATTCAGCTAGGTTCCCCACACAGCTAAGCTCCATCGATTTTGAAGGGAAATACGGCTGCATCATCGTATCGAATACTAGCTCTGTCATACATTCCTCCATCGTAATATAAAATAAAAACTCCAGCAATCATCAGCAGGAACTGCCTGAAATGGATTGTTGGAGTTGGATACATCAAAGCTGTAGCTTACATTGCATAATATATTTTCATCTGAAAGGTAAAGTGAATTACTTCGAAATTAATGATATTTGGGCATCTCTTCATCATCTTTGCCTTTGTTGCCCTGAATAACCTGAAACGGATAATTTTTTTTCGGCTTGCTTCCACTGGAAGCGGATGTGCTTCTGCCAGACGTATTCGTTTTGGCGAAAGGAGAAGATTTCGAGACATTTTTGTAATTGCCTTGTTGTGCTTTCACTTTAGCCATTGTGCGCGCAGACGGCTTGATTTTCGGTTGTTTACGATTCCCTTGAAAAGCGGGCGAGGAACGCAGTGCATACAGCACAACACCCAGCAGTACAAGAGTTACGATAATACCGCTCCAATCAAAGGTCGAAGGCATGAAGATCATACGATAAATGCCCCATCCCAGCCCGACCAGCGCGAGCAGTGCCATAACGGCAACAAAAATGGCTTGAAGAGGTGACTTTCTCATCATTCATCATCCTTTCACAGGGTCAGGAGAAGCATCCGGCATAGTAGCTGTTGCAGTTTGTCTTTCCAGTTGGGCATCAAGCTCACGCATCCGGTTAAAGGAAGCGATGGATACCTCAATCTGATCCAGTGTAGGCTCTTTTGTAGTCAGTAGCTGTAACCACAGCCCCGGATAACCAAGATAGCGAAGCACTGGAACATCCCGCAAACTATTCGTAAACTTCAAAACCTCAAATGAAACGCCGATCACGACCGGTAACAGCACAATTCGTTGAATGATGCGCTCGGTCATGCCATCCCAGTGAAAGAGTGAGTAAATAAGCACGCCGACAATAACGGTTAAAATAATAAAACTACTGCCGCAGCGATAATGCAGGCGGCTAAACTGCTGCACTTTTTCCGGAGTCAGCTCCGAGCCATTCTCATAAGCGGTAATGACCTTATGCTCGGCTCCGTGATATTGGAACAGGCGCTTGATCATCGGTGTTTGTGAGATCCCCCACAGATAGGCAAGCAGCAAAATAATTTTGATAAACCCTTCAAGCAGGGTGTGTAAAAATTGGCTCTGGAACAGACGACCAAACAAAAATCCTTCTATCGTAGCAGGAACAACGGTAAAGATCAGCTTGCCGACGATCAAAGACAGGATGCCGACAGCAGCTACGCCAAGAATCATGCTCAGACTGGTTTTGGATTGTTCCTTTTCCTTTTCTTTTGCATATTCTTCGGGGTCCATCTGATCCTCTGAATACGCATCGGTAGCATAATTCAAATGACGTGAGCCTTTCGCGCTCGAATCGATCAGGCTGACAATACCGCGTAGAAGAGGAATACGGCGCAGACTGCGCACCCAGGGCTTATCGGTACGTGGAACTTCCAGATAGGTGATCTCGCCGGATTTGCGTCGTACAGCGGTTACGTTTACATTTTTTCCGCCGAACATAACGCCTTCAATGACGGCCTGGCCCCCATAGTTGACTGGAGTAGATTGTTTTGGCAAATACAGTCACCCTTCCATAATGAATCGCCCGCTAGGAACGATTGTTAAAATAGCGACTTGCCCCCTGTACCTGAGGCATCGGGATGCAAAGTGTTGATACCCTATATTGTAGCGGATTTCCCTTTCCATTGCCACAACCTGTAAATGCAAAGTCGGCTATACACGAATGTTACAACTGGCTATTCTCAAAATTGCTTGCGCTATGGTAAAATAATCTTTGGCTATTTGAAGACAGAACGGAGCGAAGGAGAGAGTTCATGACTACAGCACGTTTACAGCAATTGCGTAAGGCGATGAAAGAGCGTCAGCTTGAAGCACTTCTCATTACAAGCAGTGTTAACCGTCGTTATATTACAGGGTTTACAGGTTCTGCGGGTTATGTACTCGTTACGGCAGAGCATGCATATCTGCTTACGGATTTCCGTTACATGACCCAGGCGCCGGAGCAGGCTACAGCTTTTACAGTTGCCGAGCACGCACCGAATGTGGCGGACACGATCAAGGGACTGCTTGCCGATTGGGGCGTAAGCTCTATTGGATTTGAACAGGATCAGATGCCATATAGCCGTTATGCGGCATATAAGGAAAAGCTGGCACCGGTAGCACTGGTTCCGGTATCCGGTCTGCTGGAAGGCATTCGCAACTTCAAGGATGCTGAGGAGATCGCTACGATTGAAAAAGCGACTGAGATTGCAGATAAAACGTATGAGCATATTCTCGGCTACATCAAACCAGGCGTAACGGAAAAAGAACTCGAAATTGAAATGGAATTCTTCATGCGCCGTCTTGGTGCTTCCGGTCCATCGTTCGAGACGATCGTCGCTTCCGGTGTTCGTTCTGCATTGCCACACGGCGTTGCCAGCGATAAGCCGATCGGCGTGGATGAATTTATTACGTTTGACTTTGGTGCCATCTACAATGGCTATGTATCCGACCTTACCCGTACTGTCTTTGTCGGAACCCCTTCTGACAAGCACCGTGAAATTTACGATATCGTACTGAAATCGCAGCTTCATACACTGGAGAATTTGAAACCAGGTATGGGTGGACGCGAGGCGGATACATTGTCCCGTGATATCATCGCAGCACATGGCTACGGAGATGCTTACGGACATAGTGCCGGACATGGAATCGGGCTTGAAGTTCACGAAGAGCCGCGTCTGTCCAAGCTGAGTGATACTGTGCTGCAACCAGGCATGGTCGTTACGGTAGAGCCGGGCATTTACATACCGGGCTTTGGCGGTGTTCGAATTGAGGATGATGTGTTGATTACCGAGAATGGGATTCGCGTACTGACTCATTCCAGCAAACAATTCACGATTTTACCGGCATAACATTTTTTAACAATCGGAAGGTTGACAGATTGTGTATGCCGAATAAAATATTACAGATGACGTAAAAAGCCCATTCGTAGCGTTATGCACGATTGTCTCCATTATCCAATGAAGGCAGTGGTGCATAGTGGCTACGGATGGCTATCATTCGTCCTGTGCCATACTTCTTTACGGGAGTATGCTTTCCCTAACATTAGGGTATAGTACAATATATAGGTACTGAGGCTGGTTGTAACCGGTTTATCGTATATTGTATGACAACTGGCTTTACCATACATGAGGAGGCGTTATTTTGATTTCAGTTAACGATTTTAAAACAGGCTTGACCGTAGAGGTGGATGGCAACATCTATTCCGTACTTGAATTCCAGCACGTAAAACCAGGTAAAGGTGCAGCATTCGTGCGCTCCAAGCTGAAAAACCTGCGTAACGGTAACGTTGTAGAGCGTACATTCCGTGCAGGCGAAACGATTGCTCGTGCACAGATCGAAAACCGTGGCGTACAATACCTGTATGCAAATGGTGACGAGCATGCATTCATGGATAACGAAACATACGATCAATTCGAGCTGAACACAAGCCAGCTAGAATGGGAACTGAAATTCATGAAAGAAAACATGACGGTTAACATCGTTAGCTATCAGGGCGAAATTATCGGTATCAACCTGCCAACTTCGGTTGAGCTGGAAGTTGTTGAAACAGAGCCAGGTATCAAAGGTAACACAGCTACAGGTGCAACGAAGAGTGCGAAGCTGGAAACAGGTCACTCGGTTCAAGTACCACTGTTTATCAACCAGGGCGATGTACTGATCATCGACACACGCGAAGGTAAATACGTTTCCCGCGCGTAATCACGCTCAAACGTGTTTGTTCTTATCCAAGCAAGCTGTCCGGTATCTTCTTAAACCGAGATACCAGGCAGCTTTTTTATAAGTTCTTATGCATATTTATACTTTTTACGTGATAAATTTGCATGAAATGATAAAACATTTGTATCGATTACACCTTATACATAGCGTTATTATGCGAATATTGCTACATTAATACAGTGCATGAAATTTGCAGTAGTGATTCACGCGTTGTCGTATTATACTGTTAAAGAGTAATCGTTTCATACGATGTCATATCTGCATACTGGATATGCTTTCAATCCGGGCGATGGCGCAGGTCACAGCCTGTATCAAGTAGGGAGTGAAGAGGTCTTGGCTTTGTACGTAATGAAGTTCGGCGGTAGCTCCGTCGGCGATGTAGAGCGCATGCAGCGCGTAGCAAAACGTATTATTGAAAAGCAGGATGAAGGGCATCAATGTGTAGTTGTTGTATCCGCTATGGGCGATACCACCGATGATCTGATCGATCAGGCACTGATGCTGAATCCAAATCCGTCCGCACGCGAGATGGATATGCTGATGACAACAGGGGAACAGATTTCCGTTGCGATGCTGTCGATTGCGATCCAGTATCAGGGACGTGAGTCGGTATCGTTTACAGGCTGGCAAGCAGGCTTTGAGACTGAAGCGGAGCACGGGCGCGCCCGTATTCGTAACATTCGCCCAGAGCGCGTGCTGAAGGCACTTGGAGCGGGACAGATTGTCGTCGTAGCCGGATTCCAGGGGATTACCGCAGATGGAGAGATCACTACATTTGGTCGTGGTGGTTCGGATACAACTGCCGTGGCACTGGCAGCCGCGATCAATGCAGATGTGTGCGAAATCTATACCGATGTGGATGGCATTTATTCCACAGACCCGCGTATTGTGAAATGCGCACGTAAGCTGAAAGAAATTTCTTATGACGAAATGCTGGAACTGGCGAATCTCGGCGCAGCGGTATTGCACCCGCGTGCGGTCGAATATGCCAAGCATAATAATGTACGACTCGTTGTGCGCTCCAGCTTTACCTATAATGAAGGAACGTTAGTGAAGGAGGAAGCAACCATGGAACAGGGAGCGGTAGTCAGCGGCATCGCTTACGACAAAAATGTGGCACGTATCACGATTAGAGGAGTAAACGATATACCTGGCGTACTCGCGAAAATGTTCAGCGAGCTGGCAACAGCGAAGATCGACGTGGATATTATCGTACAAAGCGGCGTAATGGACGGTAAAGCAGACTTCTCCTTCACGGTGAATCTGGAAGAACGCGAACGTGCATTGCAAGTGATCGCAGCAATTCGCAGTGAGCTTCCTTACGAGGAAGTGACCTCCGAAACCGATCTCGTGAAAGTATCCATCGTCGGCGCAGGCATGGTCAGCCACCCGGGTGTAGCTGCTCAAATGTTTGAAGCGATCTCCTCCCAGGGCGTGAGCATCAAAATGGTTAGCACATCCGAAATCAAAGTATCCTGCGTAATCGAAGCAGGTCGCTTGAACGATGTAGTGGCTGCGCTGCATACCGCATATGGTCTGGATACGGAAGAGCAAGCATTTGTAGGCGGTCCACAGGATCGTCGTTGATCTATAATTGAATGTAAAAGTAGGATGGAGATGACAGACGTGGTTCTGGTCATCTCCATTTTTTGTTTAGGATAGTTAGCAAAACATATACTCAAAAGTCTTTCAAAAGAAGCTTATAAAACTCGTAAAAAAGCATACGAGAAGGTTCGTAGGCTTTTTTGCTGACAGTGGCACCACTCCGGCAAGGAATAAGGGAACGGACTCAGTGGAGGGGCGTGAATCTACGGAGTAGGAATTATGGTAGATTCACGTCCCTCCAAAGCAGCAAAATATCGTACTGCTTTGAGCACGGGAATCTACATTTTCTCCTACTTCGGTAGATTCCTGTGCGATACGGGAGTCGGGCCCCTTATTCCTTGACGGAGTGGGGTATGCTACGCCTCACAAAGACCTGCATACGTGCCAATGCAAAATTTATATCACTTACACCTTGTACGCTAGAAATACTACAGCGATCAAAGCTAACCAACGCTCATTTCCCCTCACTTATTGACACGCATTTAGTCCGTTTTATCCGTTTTCTATCAGCCTCAAACAAAGATATTCACGACTTTTTCAGTAATGTGCTATAATACATAGCGTTATGTGCAATTTTCCGAAATGAGCGTGTCCTTATTGCGCTCAGTTGCTAGGCGAAGAAGCCAAAGGAGTGAATGAATAGATGTTTAAATTAAACGAAATTAAAGAACTGATTCAACTGGTGGATGAAACTTCCGTTCAGGAAGTGGAGATTGAAAACGAAGGTTCCCGCCTCGTTATCCGCAAGCCAGGCAAATCCGAAACGGTATATGTGCAAGCTCAGGCTCCTGCTGCAGTAGCTGCACCACAAGTAAGCCAGCCGGCTGCTACACAAGCATCCGCACCAGCAGCAACGCCTGCTGCAACTGCACCTGAAGCCGATCCGACACTACATAAAATTGTGTCTCCAATGGTCGGAACATTCTACCGCTCTCCATCCCCAGAAAAGGGTCCATTTGTGAGCGCTGGCGATAAAGTTAACGGCAAATCCGTCGTTTGTATCATCGAAGCGATGAAGCTGATGAACGAGCTGGAAGCTGAAGTCAACGGTACAATCGTCGAGGTACTTGCTCAAAACGGACAACTGGTTGAATATGGCCAGCCCCTGTTCCTGGTGAAACCGGAGTAAGACCGCACCTACGCACACAGGCTGGAGGAGGACAAACACAATGAAATTTCAAAAAATTCTGATTGCGAATCGTGGCGAAATTGCGGTTCGTATTATTCGCGCCTGCCGTGAGATGGGTATCTCCACGGTAGCGATTTATTCCGAGGCAGATCGTGACTCGCTGCATGTTCGTCTTGCAGACGAAGCATACTGCGTTGGTCCGACACTGTCCAAGGACAGCTATTTGAACCTGACGAACCTGATGAGCGTGGCAACGCTGACCGAATGTGATGCTGTGCATCCAGGCTACGGCTTCCTTGCTGAAAATGCAGACTTCGCTGAGATTTGCGAATCGTGCAATATTACATTCATCGGTCCATCCCCGGATGCGATCAACCGTATGGGTGACAAGTCCGAAGCGAAGCGTACGATGCAGCAAGCGGGTGTACCGGTTATCCCGGGCTCCGATGGTATCGTCGAAGATCTGGACGAAGCGGTGAAAATCGCTCGCGAGATCGGCTATCCGATCATCATCAAAGCAACGGCTGGTGGTGGCGGTAAAGGGATTCGTCTGGCTGAGAATGAAGAGTCGCTCGTTAAACAAATGACGAATGCTCAACAGGAAGCGGAAAAAGCATTTGGTAACGGCGGTGTCTATCTGGAGAAATTCCTGACAGGCATGAAGCACGTTGAGGTACAAATTATCGCTGACCGTCACGGTAACGCCGTGCATCTGGGTGAGCGCGATTGCTCTGTACAACGTCGCCGTCAAAAGCTGGTAGAGGAAGCACCTTGTCCGGTGCTATCACCTGAGCTGCGTGAGAAGATGGGTGCTGCGGCTGTACGTGCAGCCAAAGCAGTTAACTACTCCGGCGCAGGTACACTGGAATTCCTGCTTGGACAGGATGGACAGTTCTACTTTATGGAAATGAACACGCGTATTCAGGTTGAGCATCCGGTAACGGAGATGGTAACCGGCGTGGATCTGATCCAGGAAATGATTCGTGTAGCTGAAGGTAACCCACTTTCCTTCAAACAGGAAGAAGTGGAGATCAATGGCTGGTCGATCGAGTGCCGTATTAATGCCGAGGACCCTGAGCGTAACTTTATGCCAAGTCCGGGCAAAATCAACTTCTATCTTGCACCAGGCGGACCGGGTGTACGTGTCGACAGTGGCGCGTATCCGGGCTATACGATCTCTCCGTATTATGATTCCATGATCGCGAAGCTGATCGTCTGGGCGCCAACGCGTGAAGAAGCGATTGCCAAAATGAAGCGTGCACTCGATGAATTCGCAATCGACGGTATTCATACGACGATTCCGTTCCATCTGCGTCTGCTGAATCATGAGACATTTGTACGCGGGGACTTTGATATCAAATTCCTGGAAGAAAACGAAGTATAATGGCGATGCGATCCGGTTTGTCAACGAACCGGGTCCATGTTATATTAAGTTTACTTGGCAGGAGGTGTATAAATTATGAGTACATTCCCGACTGAATCGGAACGGACAGATATCGGTGAGATCCAGATTGCGCCTGAAGTGATCGAAGTGATTGCAGGTCTTGCGACAATTGAGGTAGATGGGGTAGCGGGTATGAGCGGCGGCTTTGCTGGCGGTATTGCCGAACTGCTTGGACGTAAAAACCTGTCCCGTGGCGTAAAAGTTGAAGTTGGTCAGCGCGAGGCAGCAGTCGATGTATCGGTTATTGTAAAATACGGCCATCGCTTGCCAGAAGTCGCTGCACAAATTCAGCGTAACGTAAAACGCTCAATTGAAACGATGACCGGTCTGACCGTTATCGAAGTGAACGTACAAATTCACGATGTGCATCTGGAAACGGTGGACAGACAGGAAGAAAGTGAATTTACCCACCGCGTGAAATAATACAGCTTCTTATGTATGATTGGCGAGCAATACCACTTTTCATGAAAAACGTATCCGTACCATAGTAAGGGATACGAGCAGCGGGTCGCGCTCCGTGTGGTTTGGTAGCATGCGGAGCCGCCCATCATAAACCCCTGACGAGGCAGTCTGGGGTTTAGTATAATGTAAAGGGGCTGCAGGGTTTGGCTAAAATCATCGATCGGCTGCTCTTATTTGTGTACAGTCTGAGCATCGGCATTCTGTCTGTGCTTGTTATTTTGCTGCTGAGCGGGCAGGTTCCTTTTACGATGGACTACCGCAATGAGCAAAATGTGTATATTACCGTTGTTATTATTGCGGTCGTGCTGTTTTTACTAAGTATTCGTTTTTTCTACGTATCGATTCGGACGGAGCGCGGTTCTATGCATTCGGTACATCAACGTACTGAATTTGGCGACGTGCAAATTTCGCTCGATACGATTGAAAACATGACGCTTAAGGTTGCCGAGCGTACCCGCGGCGTACGTGATCTCAAAACTCGCGTGCGTGTTGTCGAGTCCGGACTTGAGATTGTGATTCGCGCTGTTGTAGATGGAGAAACGCCGATTCCCGGTTTATCGGAAAGCATGCAAAAAAGTATTCATACTGAAGTGGAGGAAATTACAGGCATTCCTGTATCATCCGTTTCCGTTTATATTGCGAATATCGTTCATTCGCCTGCATTCAAAAGCAGAGTGCAGTAGAAAGGGGCTTCGCTCATGATATGGCAACAGATCTGGGAGAACTTCGGCGGACGAATTCTCGGCGTGCTGGCAGGCATCGGCTGCGGCATTTTGTATTTGACAGTTGGTTTTTGGGATATGTTGTTCTTTGCATTGTTAGTGTTCATAGGTTATACCGTCGGTCGTAACCGGGATCTCCGGTTAGGCTCGTTCATTCCCTGGCAGCGTGTTAGTGAATGGCTGGCCGATCGCTGGCGTCCGTTTCGATGAACCCTGTCAACCATCATTCCCGGCTTGAAGTGAGCAGTACCCCGCTTTTCCGGAAATGATGGTGGGCAGGTTTTTTTATTTGCCTATAGTGTTAGCGGTTTTCTAACACGGGGTCAAATAAAAAGTGATTTTTGCGAAGCAAAATATCTTACTATTTTTAGTGTTAGCGGTTTTTTAACACGAGGCGAAATGAAAACAGGATTTTTGCAAGGCAAACTATCCATTCCGTTTATCAACTTGCAGAAGGCAATAGTTTTTCAATAAAATATACAGGCGACACATAGGGGTGAGTAAGATACGAAGCAAAGCAGACTGCGGCGAAGGATCATGCTCACACGATATGTTGCCGAAAGGATATGAATGATATGAAAAGAAGATTGGCGCGGGAAATTACCGTACAAAGTCTTTATCAAATGGAAATGAACGAGGTTCAAGCCGAAGAAGCAGTAGAAATGCTGCTGGAGGAAGCAGCGGCTGATAACGAATCCGAAGTGGAAGTACGTAATGAAGCCCAGCTTAAAACGTATGTGCTGGATGTCGTTGCGGGTGTGAACAGCAATCGCGAAGCAATCGATGGCTTGCTCGTCGATTATTTGCAAAACTGGCAGGTTAGCCGTCTGTCCCGTGTAGATCGTCAGATTTTGCGTCTGGCTGTATACGAAATGATTTTCACCGAGGATGTACCAGCCAAAGTAGCTGTCAATGAAGCGATTGAGCTGTCCAAGCATTTTGGTACAGATGAATCCGGCAAGTTTGTTAACGGTGTACTTGGTAAAATGATTCAAGATCTGGACAAGCTCAAAGGTTCAAAATAAGCATTTATCCATCCAATTCATCACGAATACACGTAACGATCCAAGCTCAGTGATACAAGGGCATTGCCCTCATTCATATTCATTTTTTAATGTTAAAGGAGCGATTTGTCATGGCAGCAACAATTATTAGCGGTACACAGATTTCGCAGGAGATTCGTCAGGATATCAAGCAGGAAGTGGAAGCAATGAAGGCACAGGGCTTTCAGCCAGGTCTGGCGGTTGTGCTCGTCGGCGATGACCCGGCTTCTCACGTTTATGTACGCAATAAAGAGAAGGCTTGCCATGATCTCGGCTACTATTCGGAAGTTCACCGTCTGTCTGCGGACACGTCGCAGGAAGAGTTGCTGGCATTGGTCGACAAGCTGAACAAGCAGGATACTATTCACGGTATTCTGGTACAGCTACCGTTACCGAAGCAAATCGAAGAAAAAGCGGTAATCGACGCGATCTCTCCACAGAAGGACGTGGATGGCTTCCATCCGATCAACGTGGGCAATCTGATGATTGGTGATGAAAGTTTGCTGCCATGTACACCGGCAGGCGTTATCGAAATGATCAAGCGTACCGGTATCGAAATGTCTGGCAAGCACGCTGTCGTGATCGGTCGCAGTAATATCGTAGGGAAACCGGTATCGATGCTGCTGCAACGTGAAAATGCCACGGTAACGATGTGTCATTCGCGCACAGCGAACATGAAGGAACTGACGCAACAGGCTGATATTCTCGTGGTTGCGATCGGTCGTGCCAACTTTGTTGATGCAAGCTTTATCAAGCCAGGTGCGGTTGTTATCGACGTTGGGATGAACCGTCTGGATACCGGTAAGCTTGCCGGTGATGTTGATTTTGAAAGTGCGAAGGAAGTATCCGGTCCGATCACTCCGGTTCCGGGCGGCGTAGGCCCAATGACGATCACGATGCTGATGAAAAACACGCTCGTCGCCGCACGCCGTGCACACGGACTCAAGTAAGAAAGGAGACCGTTATGTCGCAACAGCAGCGTATATACTCCATCAAGGAGATTAACAAATACATCCGGATGAAAATGGAGTCCGATTCGCTGCTCTCCGAAGTATGGCTGAGGGGCGAAATCTCCAATTTCACTCACCATTCAAGCGGGCATATGTATTTTACATTAAAGGATGAGGGTAGCCGGTTGAAGTCGATTATGTTCGCTTCGTACAATCAGCGGCTTCCCTTTATTCCAAAAGAAGGCACACGGGTCGTTGCCCGTGGTTATATTTCGGTGTATGAACGTGACGGGCAGTATCAATTTTATGCAACTCAGATGCAGCCAGATGGGATAGGCAGTCTGTATCTTGCCTACGAGCAGCTCAAGCAGCGACTGGAGCAGGAGGGACTGTTTGATCCTGCGCGCAAGCGTGCAATTCCGCAGTATCCGAAGGTGATCGGTGTAGTTACCTCACCAACGGGTGCTGCTGTACGTGACGTGGTGATCACACTGCGTCGCCGCTATCCAGCCGTCAAAATTGTAGTATATCCTGTGCTTGTACAGGGAAAAGGCGCAGCACCGTCGGTAGTGAAGGCGATTCGTGATCTGAATCGTATGAATGAAGCCGATGTGCTCATTGTCGGACGTGGCGGCGGCTCGCTGGAGGAGCTATGGGCGTTTAATGAAGAGATGGTCGCGCGCGCGATTGCTGGCTCACGTATTCCGGTTATCTCGGCGGTAGGTCATGAAACGGACTTTACGATTGCCGATTTTGCATCCGATTTACGTGCAGCGACGCCAACAGCGGCGGCTGAGCTGGCAGTACCTAATGTGAATGAACTGCGCGCACAGCTCCTGCAGATACGTCGTCAGCTCAAGCAAGGGCTGCTGCGTCTGTCGCAGCGTCAGCGCGAGCGTTTAATGCGTTTGCGACGTTCTCCTGTTCTGCTGCAGCCGAAGCGTCAGCTTGTGCAGCATATGACACGTCTCGATATGCTGGAACGTCGATTAACGGCAAGTCTACAGCGACGTAGCCATATTCAGCGCGAGCGTCTGGGACGTATGAGTCAACTCCTGGCTCGTCATAATCCGCAGGAGCAGCTAATCTATGCCAGACGTCGTACCGATTCGGCGCGCCGGCAACTGGAGCTGCGTATGCAGCAGATTTTGCGGCAAAAGCAGCAGCAGCTCGGCTTTGGCTTAAAGCAACTGGATGCACTCAGCCCGCTTAAAGTGATGGCACGCGGCTACAGTCTTGTATATGATGAGCCGGAACAACAATTGATCAAATCAGTCAAGCAGGTCAACCCTGGAGAAGTCATTAAAGTGAATCTGCAGGATGGACAACTGCATTGTAATATATGGAGCATTGAGGAGGCGGACAACGATGGCGAAGGCAGCGAAGGAACAAGAGCTTAATTTTGAACAGGCGATGGACCGGCTGGAGGAGATCGTCTCCGAACTGGAACATGGCGATGTGCCGCTGGAAAAAGCAATTGATCTGTTTCAGCAGGGCATGCAGCTATCACAAGTATGCGGCTCCAAGCTGGAAGAGGTTGAACGTAAAATTGAAATGATCGTGGAAGAAGATGGGGAATTGCGCAAGAAGCCATTCCAATCTGCTGAAAGCGGTGAAGAGATTGAGTGAGCGCCTGGAGCTGAAGCCTTATATTCATGATATTTCCGTTCAAATGGAGCAGCAGCTACAAAGCTTTCTGCCTGCTGGATGGGATGTACCGGAGACGCTAAACGAGTCGATGCTGTACTCGCTTATGGCAGGCGGCAAACGTCTGCGTCCGGTATTTGTCATTGCGGCAGCCGAAGCGCTTGGCGGCAGTCGCGAAGCGGCTTTGCCTGTAGCGTGTGCTGTAGAGATGGTACATACGTACTCTCTTGTTCATGATGATTTGCCAGCGATGGACGATGATGACTATCGTCGCGGTAAATTGACCAACCATAAGGTGTATGGTGAAGCGATGGCTATTCTTGCTGGTGATGCACTGCTCACGCATGCATTTTATGCAGCAACCGGCTGTACTGCATTTGGAGTTGCACCAGAAGCGGCGCTGGCGATTGTGCGTGATCTGGCGGAATACGCAGGACCGCGCGGGATGGTCGGCGGACAGGTAGCAGATATGCAAGGCGAGCAGGGCATGACCGAGCTGGGGCAATTGCGATATATTCATTTGCATAAAACAGCCGATCTGTTCATGTTTTCCCTGACCGCAGGCGCGAGAACAGCAGGAGCGACGGAGCAGCAACTGGATGCACTACGACGCTTTGGCTCAGATATCGGGCTTGCTTTCCAAATTCAGGATGACATTCTGGACGTGATCGGCGATGAAGCGAAGCTTGGTAAAAAAACGCAAAGCGATAGCAAGCTGCAAAAGGTAACGTACCCGTACTTTATCGGTCTGGACGCTTCCAAGCAGGAAGTGGAGCGTTTGACAGCAAGTGCGAAGGCAGCTTTGCAGGAGGCGAATCTGAAGGATTCACGCCGTCTGGAAGAAATCGCTGATTATCTGGTGCAACGCGACCATTAATGGTTACGTATAGCCATCAGGATCTATTTCAGCAATCCATGTTATCGGACATGCGTCAGTACACAGATTGAAGAAACGGATAACGCGATAAGGATGCAGGTACTCGCCATATACGAGCACCTGTTATCTGCTAGCGTTTATCCGTTATCTGTGTTTGAAAGGCGTTTAAGTCGTAGTTTATATATACTTGTCACTGCCAGGCTGGGAGCGGGATGTTACCGTTACAAAAATAGTTCCCATTCAGTCCTATAAGAGAGTGGATTTCGTAAACGAACCTGCTTGTGGTATAGTGGATAGTAATATAAAACGTAGAAGCATAGATTGTCATATTTTGCATGTAAACAACATTTGAACGCCGGGGGCGTTCAAAGGAAAGCGGGGAAATGGTGTGCTGCTTCCACAGATTCATCAACCAAGTGATCTCAAAGATTTGACAACAGAACAGTTAACCGTACTGGCAGGGGAAATTCGCCAGTTTCTGATCGAGAAATTATCAGCAACCGGCGGTCACCTGGCTTCCAATCTGGGTGTAGTGGAGCTTACGCTTGCTCTGCATTATCTGTATGACAGTCCGAAGGACAAATTTATTTTTGATGTTGGTCATCAGGCCTATGTACACAAAGTTTTGACCGGACGGATGGATCGCTTTGATACATTGCGCAAATACAAAGGCCTGTGTGGCTTTGTTAAACGTAATGAAAGCGAGCATGACGTATGGGAAGCCGGGCACAGCAGTACATCACTATCGGCAGCGATGGGGATGGCGCTTGCACGAGATTTCAAAAAAGAAGACAACAAGGTCGTTGCTGTAATTGGCGACGGCGCGTTGACAGGCGGTATGGCTTTTGAAGCGCTTAACCATATCGGACACGAGCAGCGCAAGCTGACGGTTGTCCTCAACGACAACGAGATGTCAATCGCACCTAACGTTGGAGCGATGCATAAATATCTGGGCAAAATTCGCTCGGATAAAGGGTATCTGCGTGCGAAGGATGAGGTTGAGCAATTGCTCAAAAAAATCCCGGCAATCGGCGGCAAAATCGCCAAAACTGCAGAAAAGCTTAAAGATTCGCTCAAATACGCGATGGTATCCGGTGTTCTGTTCGAAGAGCTGGGCTTCACCTATTTCGGACCGATCGACGGTCATGATCTGCCGAAGCTACTGGAAACGTTCCAACAGGCAGACAATGTCGATGGACCGGTATTGATCCATGTCGTTACGATTAAAGGCAAAGGCTACCTGCCTGCCGAAGCGGATTCTTACAAATGGCATGGTATTACGCCATACAAAATCGAATCCGGTCAGGTGCTCAAAGCTGCCGGTAATCCGATGTATACGGAAGTGTTTGGCAAAACATTGATCGAGCTGGCAGAACAGGATGAGCGCATCGTTGCGGTCACGCCTGCCATGCCGGGCGGCTCAGGCTTATTCCCATTTGCGGATCGCTTCCCTGAGCGTATGATCGATGTGGGGATTGCGGAGCAGCATGCGGCAACGCTTTGTGCTGCGATGGCAATGGAAGGCATGAAGCCGGTTTACGCGGTATATTCTACCTTTATGCAGCGTGCTTATGATCAAATCGTGCATGACATTTGCCGTCATAACGCTAACGTGATGTTTGCGATTGACCGTGCAGGCTTTGTCGGTGCCGATGGTGAAACGCATCAGGGTGTATATGATGTAGCCTTTATGCGCCATATTCCAAATATGGTTATTATGATGCCAAAAGACGAAAATGAATTGCGCCATATGATGAAGACGGCGCTGGAATACAATGATGGACCGATCGCTTATCGCTACCCTCGCATTAACGGTCTGGGCGTACCGCTGGATCAACAGCTAACGCCAATCCCGATCGGACAATGGGAAAAAGTACGCGAAGGCGATGGCTATGCGATTGTTGCATCCGGTCCAATGGTACAGATGGGAATCGAGGTTGCCGAGGAACTGAAACGAGACGGCATGAATGTGGCTGTCATCAATGCACGCTTTATGAAGCCGCTTGATGAAGAGATGCTGCTCGATCTGGCAGCACGCGGTACACGCATGCTCGTCGTTGAAGAGGTTTCCCAGGCAGGCAGTATGGGCAGTGCTGTGCTGGAATTTTATGCAGCACGCGGCTTGCATGATGTTACGGTGGGCTTGATGGGGATTCCAGATGAATTCATCGAACACGGTAGCATTAAGGATCAGCAACGCGAAGCGGGACTGACACCGGAAAATATTGCTGCATCGCTCAAGGCGCTTGCGCCAGGGCAAGCTTGGACCTTCCAAAAAAATTCGGTTTAATGATTGCATCATCAAAGCAGCGAAGCGGAAAGTTCCATTTTCCGCTTCGTTTGCTGTTTACACACCTGCTTGCGGCTTGGCTTCAACTGGATCACAGGCATAATAAGCAGCGTTCAAAAATACGGAATCCGTACAGGAGATAACCTATGGCAAGTGATAAAGAGCGTCTCGACGTCCTGCTCGTCGAACAGGGATATTATGAAAGCAGGGAAAAAGCAAAAGCAGCCGTTATGGCAGGGCTTGTGTATGGCGGCACCGAGCGTCTGGAAAAGCCGGGTATGAAAATTCCGCGTGACACCGCGCTAAATGTCAAAGGCTCGGTGCATCCATACGTTAGTCGCGGCGGCTTGAAGCTGGAAAAGGCGATTCAGCATTTTGGCATTGAAATGGAAGGACGTACGATGCTGGATATCGGCTCGTCGACTGGCGGTTTTACCGACTGCGCATTACAGCATGGTGCCTCTTACGTCTATGCGATTGATGTGGGCTATAATCAGCTAGACTGGTCACTTCGTAATCATCCACAGGTTCATGTGATGGAGCGAACAAACTTCCGCTATATGACACCGGATCAATTGGAAGGGGCAACGCCTAACTTTGCCAGCATCGATGTGTCGTTTATTTCACTGCGTCTGATGTTGCCACCGCTTAAAGATCTGTTAGCTCGTCCCGCGGATGTAGCGGCGCTGATCAAGCCGCAATTTGAAGCAGGACGCGAGAAGGTGGGCAAAACCGGTGTCGTGCGCGATCCAAAAGTACATCAGGAAGTACTGGAGCATGTACTGGGCTTTGCCAAAGAGATTGGCTATGAGCTGCGTGGGTTTACCTTTTCGCCGATTACAGGCGGTGAAGGGAATATCGAGTTTCTGGCGCACTGGCATTTGCCTGCGGAGGGCGAAGTGCTGGAGCCGATCCCTGAACTGGCAGATCTGAATGAATTGGCGGCACGAACAGCGGCTGAAGCGGCACATCGTTTTCGCGGTGGCTCTGCCAAGCAGTAACGGCAATGACGGGGCACCATGATGCTCATTTTGTGCTATGATATCGGGCGATATACGTATAGAATGAATTCATCGTACCCGGTTATGTACAATGTTGATACTCACTACCGTAATAATGACAGCATCTGCGAGCGACATGAGAGAAGACCTGCACTGGCAGCTTTGCAGCCTGGCGCAGGTCTTTTAGTTTGTATAGAGCTGAATGGATTGCTGGCAATGAAGCAATATAAGAGATCGGGCGAATTTTCGATCAAAACTCAATTTGGCTATTGATTTACGAACAGGTATTCCTATATAATGAGAACGAACGTTCCTCCTGCTTGGCTCACACAGCCAGCGTTTGGACTCTTCCGTTCTTGGTGTTACAATAGGGTAATGTGCGATGCCACGTTGATGATCGATAGAGAAGCAGATATTTTCCAATTTTCAAGATGGAAAAGGAATATACCTGCATAATCACGAATAATTATAGAGTCTGTTCGATATGAACAGGCGATGTGATCCATTCGCCACAGCGATCATTTGCATGATTATAATAGAGCATACTACCAAGCGGAGGTCTTTATGAAGGGACAGCGACATATTAAAATTCGAGAAATTATTACACATCAGGATATCGAAACCCAGGATGATCTGGTCGAAGCATTGCGTCAAGCAGGCTTTCAGGTGACTCAGGCAACCGTATCCCGTGATATCAAAGAACTTTTACTGATCAAGATTCCGACAGATGACGGAAGATATAAATATTCCTTACCAACCGATCAACGATACAATCCGGTGCAAAAGCTGAAGCGTGCACTGGTGGACAATTTTCTACAGATCGATTTTACGAACAATCTGGTTGTGATGAAGTGCCTTCCGGGTACAGCGAATTCCATCGCTTCCCTTGTGGATAGTATGGAATGGCCGCAAATTATGGGTACGATATCGGGTGACGATACGATGCTGATCATTTGCCGTACCGAGAGCGACAGCCAGAAAGTCATCGAACAGATTATGGGCTTCATTTCCTGAGATAAAGGATAAGCTCCTTCTGTTGTGATGGTAACATCGATACAGCCCGGTCTTTTCAAGTGCCAGCTAACTGTAGAGCTTTTGTCCGGTTTCGTATGAAGCGGGATTAAACAGTCTTTTATACGAGAAGGAGTGAGCTCCATGCTAGTTATGCTGAGCATCAAAAACCTGGCTGTTATTGAAGAAATCGACGTTTACTTTCACAAAGGATTCCATGTACTGAGCGGTGAAACCGGTGCAGGTAAATCCATCATCATAGATGCGCTCGGTCTGATTGCAGGCGGAAGAAGCTCAGCGGAGATTGTCCGCTACGGTTGTGATAAATCGGAAATGGAAGCTCTGTTCGAACTGCGTTCCACGCATCCGGTCTGGTCCACACTGGCAAGACTCGGTATTCAAGGGACGGCTGAAGAGCATCTGGTAATTCGCCGCGAGGTAACAAGCAGCGGGAAAAGTACGGCACGCATTAACGGACAGCTTGTTAATTTGTCCATGCTGCGTGAAGTGGGCGAGCAGCTCGTCAACATTCACGGACAGCATGAACATCAATCGCTTATGAAGCCAGAGCGCCATCTGGGCCTGCTGGATACATTTGCTGATGTGAAGATCGGTCCGGTCAAGATGAAATACAATGAGCAATACAGTAGCTACATCAAAATCGAACGTGAGCTGCGCGAATTGCAGGAAAATAGCCAGAAAACGTATCAGATGATGGATCTGTATCGTTTCCAACTGGAAGAGATCGCTGCTGCGAACTTGCAGCCAGGTGAGGATGAAGCGCTGGAAGAAGAGCGTCTGCGTCTGGCACATAGCGAGAAGATGATGGAAGCAGTAGCTGGCGGTTATCACAACCTGAACGATGAGGGTACGATGGGTGCAATCAGTGTAGCGATGTCCCGCCTCAGCGATATCTCACGCTACGATTCCAAAAATCTCGATCCGTTAGTTGAGCAACTGCAATCTGCTTATTATCAGCTAGAGGATGTTGTTTATCAGCTACGCAGTTATCAGGAGAACATTGAATTCAATCCGGCTCGACTGGAGGAAGTGGAATCCCGTCTCAATATGATCTCTGGCTTGCGCCGCAAGTATGGAGAAAATGTAGAGCAGATTCTAGCTTACTATGCGAAAATCCAGCGCGAAACAGATCTGCTGGAAAATAAAGATGAGCATTTGCTCAAGCTGGAAGCGAAGCGCGATAAGCTACGTGCACAGCTACTGGAAACCGGTGAGCGACTGAGCAAGCTGCGTCGTGATGCAGCAGGCGAGCTGTCCAAGCAAGTTGAAGCTGAACTCAAAGACTTGCAAATGCAGCGTACGTCGCTACAGGTTAAGATTGATTATATCGCTGATCCGAATGGTATCGAGTGGAATGATCATCGCATTCGTATTACCCGTCAGGGTATTGATACGGCGGAGTTCCTTATTTCGCCTAACCCGGGTGAGCCTCTGCGTCCAATGGGCAAAATTGCATCCGGTGGTGAGCTGTCACGTATTATGCTGGCACTGAAAAGCATCTTTGCGCGTCATGAGCAAGTACCTGTACTTGTATTTGACGAGGTGGATACAGGTGTAAGCGGACGAGCAGCCCAATCGATCGCAGAGAAGCTGTTCAAGCTGTCTTCGGAATGCCAGGTGTTCTCGATCACTCACTTGCCGCAGGTGGCATGTATGGCGGATCATCAATATTTGATCGAAAAGCAGATCGTGGGCGACCGCACGGCTACCCATGTTGTATCGCTGCATGAAGATGGCCGTGTGGATGAGCTGGCACGTATGCTGGGCGGCGTGGAGATTACCGAGAAAACCAATCATCACGCCCTGGAAATGCTCAAGCTAGCGGAAGCACGCAAAGATGGCGGCTCCGCTTATGCAGTTCATTAAGTAGCATCCGGCAACTAGTAAACACGTTCATATTACCGCTCATGTTATCGCCTAGGGATTAGATTCAACACTCGGGTATTGGATGCAATAGATATGATAAACACGACGATCTAGAAAAGCATTCTTCGGGAAGCCTGCCTGTATGGCAGTGCTTCCTATTTTTATTTGAACTACCGATGCTTTATTGAACTACAGATATGCTTTATGGAACTACATATGCTTCATTTATGTAAAATGAGCTACATATACGCTCCTTTTCGCTAAAGGAGAGTAGTTGCATGATGGCAATACGAGACATACGAGTGCCAGTTTATGCTACCTTATGTCCTTTTATCGCATATAGGATAGAAAAATTGGGAAAATTATGAGATTATTGTTTTCGACAGCAGGGTTTAGGTCTTTTATGTCGAATCCTATTATAATGTAAAATGGATGAGACACAGCAGGAGAGAACGACCAAAATGAAGGAGGAATATCCATTGTCGACGATTCAAGTATTGCTGGCAGATGATAATCGTGAATTTACGAATATGCTGGCTGATTATATTTCCAACCAGCAGGACATGGAAGTTGTAGGTATCGCATTTAATGGTGAAGAAGTATTGAAAACGATGGAGAATCTCCCAGAGCTTCCAGATGTGCTTATTCTGGACATTATTATGCCTCATCTGGACGGGCTCGGTGTATTGGAGCGTCTGCGTGATATGAATCTGAATCCAGCGCCGAAGATCATTATGCTGACTGCGTTTGGTCAGGAAAATATTACACAGCGTGCGGTGCAACTGGGGGCTTCCTATTACATTTTGAAGCCATTTGATATGGAAGTGCTTGTGAATCGCGTTCGTCAGCTTGTGGGCACGAATGCTGCGATTAGCAGTAATGGCGGCGGCTCTGTAAATATGAGCAATTCGATGAGTAAACCTGTAGCAGCAATGCCAGCAAAAGGACGCAATCTGGATGCAAGTATCACTGCTATCATCCATGAGATCGGCGTACCTGCTCATATTAAAGGCTATCAATATTTACGTGAAGCGATCACTATGGTATATAACAATATCGAAATCCTTGGATCGATCACCAAAACATTGTATCCGGCGATTGCAGAGAAATTCAAAACGACACCTTCCCGCGTAGAACGTGCTATTCGTCATGCGATTGAGGTGGCCTGGACGCGTGGTAATATTGACTCTATTAGTCATCTGTTTGGATATACGATTAATATTAGCAAGTCCAAGCCGACCAATAGTGAGTTTATCGCTATGGTAGCGGATAAGCTGCGGATTGAGCATAAGGTTCCGAATTAATCGGTTTGGCACGGGTCGCCAATTCGGATATGCAAATGGAATTATTGATATCTGACACCTATCATCTACAATGATTGCAGATGCCAGGCATGAATAGGATCGTGCCATAACTACTACACATAATGAAATGTATAGATGCATAGTTGAATGAATGTAAAGTGGATTGAATTCAGTGTATCAGCGTACATGTATAGAAATAAAGAGCAGCTTATACTCGCAATCGGGGGAATAGGCTGCTCTTTTTTTACTATAGTTGAAAAGGGCTTCAATATAGTAATATAGACATAGAATAGAATCGATTCGAATCGATTCATCTATGATCAGCATCAGGCTGTGAATGACGTGCATCCGTTTAAGAATGATCCACGTCAGGTCAAGAATGCTGCATATCCGTTTAAGAATGACGCACATTAGTTCAAGGATGACCAGTATGATGTTAAGGAGGGAGAACGGGATGGAAGGTTTTCAAGGATATTCGCCACCACCAGAGCAGCAACCACCCAAATCGCCTAAAATGAGTGTGATGGCATTAATAGCGCTTATTTTAGCCGGATTATCAATACTGGGCTGTATGGTGCTAACGGTCTGGAATATTGCGCTTAATATCCAGGTGTCTGACCTGCAGCAGGCGAATACGGCGTTACAACGTCAAACAAAGGATCTCGCTGATCAGCATACAGATGTTGCGTATGAGCAATCGATCATTAAGCAGGTAGCCGTGTTTAATTACATGTCTCACAGCATCGAGGAAGCGGTCGTAACGGATGATTTTATTGTGGACAAGATTACATTCACACCGACCGGTGATGGAGAGCTAAAAAGCGTGCTGATCGACGTCGAAAATCAGCCGGATATCGATCTGGATTACAATGGCGATGGCACCTATACGCTATCGAAAAGCACACTACGTGCGAAAGCGGTGAAGCTTATCCAGGCAGCACGAGAGTATTATGGGACAGATGAGGAAGCACCGGAATGGACAGAATCCACTTTAGTTACGTTAACGGTGAAAAATTACGATATCGGTGATTACGCGGATAGCAAATTTCTATTTGTAGACGAGTATTAATGATCGCCTTTTTTCATTAGATCCGTAAGATGAGATGGTTAGTACAGAAACTACATTGTACAGTAATACTTGATGAGATCTTTAATACACAATAATACGACAACACGACCATCTACGATATAGCAAACATAATATAACGTGAACGAATCATTTGAAGGAGGCAAGTTGTTGAAAAAGTCACTCGTCTATGTAGCCTTGTTTGTATTAAGTAGCAGTATGATATATGAAATGCTGGCACATCCGGCTATAGCTCGTGCAGCCGGAGAATATAAAACAGCTTCTATTGTAGACCCTACCGCAGTCATCAATATCGATCATCTTAACAGTGATCCTAAAGTGACCACCTCATATCGAGCAGCATTATACGCAGACTCGGCATATAGGATGGCATTAGCCAAACAATCAGCAAGCACAGACTTACATAATTCTCAGCTATCGTTCATGATAAAGGCGAACGTTCCATCCACAGTACAAGCAAGTACAGCTTCCATTGTGATGGCATCCGCTTCAGCCGCATCAGACCCATCTTCACCTGTTAATAGCAATGAAGGTGGCACTGAGGCAGCTAACAATGAAGCAAGCTCGGAAGTAAAGGTGACCGATCGTGTCGCTCTGGGCGACATCGCCAGTTATCATTTCCCCGGCAAACACAATATGAGCTTTGTGGGTCCAGAGGCTACGCAGGAGTTGCTCAATAAAGAAGAGACTGGAGATTTGATTACAGGGCAGATTTTGGGCAGCCTGCTCGATCGCCATGATCATGCGTGGGTGATTTTGATGTATACCGAGGATGGACATATTTTCGATTATGATCATCAGCAGATCGATGCTAAGCGTATACTGGCAACCTATCAAAATGAATTCCAACAGCAAAATGATCATCGTTCCGATGCCCCTAAGCTTCAAGTACTAGGCTGGGGGAAGGAGCCCGTCTATGATACAGCCCGTCATACATTAACCTGGTATATGAAGCTGAAAAATTCGACAGAGGACGATGTAGTTAATTACAATGCGCGTATTCTGACCAGAACCGGATACCTATCGGCGATCATGATAACGGATGATCAGGATTTCAAGCAGGATAGTGCTACATTTGAGCGCGATGTATTACCAAATATCGATATTAACCCGGGTTCAGCATATAGCGCTTATGATGGCGATACGGATAAAGATTCCAAATTAACATTGGAAGGCTTAATTTTGACCGGAGCCGGTACACATTCAGCGAAGAAATATGGTACCTTTTCCATCGTAAATAAGCTGTGGTTTGTAGTTGTACCGATTATAGGCTTATTTTATTGGAACCATCGCAATCGTTCCCGGCGCGAGCGTGAGCATGCAAAGGAGCTGGAAGCTATTTTATATGCGGATCATCAAAGTAATGAATTGCCAGTGCGTCGACGTCCTGCACCCCCTGCGGATCAGACCGATTCAGATCAGAAGTGAGCGGATAAACGAATGGAATGTATAGGATCGATCATTCCAGCCTATGCAAGTAGCTTCTTTGCATACTTGAATACGATTCATTTCATTCCATGCATCCCTATCCCAAACGCGGTATAATGAGAGGGATGCTAGAGCAAGCCGAATGATTGGCTTAACAGCTAGAACGATGATCACCTGTGCAATAAGCTGGTGAATGTAAGCCGTAGCAACAATGAGCACCATTACAGCATAATGAAACTGGAGGGATCACAGATGGAAAAAACGAACGCATGGGTATTTGTACTGGTCACATACGTTGTCGCAGTGGCACTCTTCTTAGGCATGTGGAAAGTAAGTGATCTGCTGTTCTTCCGCTAAATTGCAGCGGAGCAGAAGGGTGGCTTCTACATTTTGGATGAGAGTCTCATCATGTAGATTGTATCCACATAATCGTATAGCCAAATAGCCAGAGGGTAAGAAGTAGGCTGGCATCCTAAGGGCAGCTTATTCAACCATAATCGTTCTCATGTAAAATCGTGATGGGGTTACGGCTTGAACACGGTTATCCGAATCTGCATAAAGAAAAGGCTGGAACGATAAGTTCCAGCCTTTTTCTTTATCAATGATCTCAATTAGTCCACTTTATCTAATGATCTCAACCATATCACTTTATCAATAATCTCAACTATGCCTTTTCATTAATTACCTCAACCACGTCTCTTTATCGATTATCCCAATAACATGTAATGAACCGTTCTAATGATCTGTACCGATTAGTTCAACCACTACAAGTATCAGGTCCATTCCTTGCGATACGCAAGCGGCGTGCAATCCACGCGTGCCTTGAACAGATTAATAAAATGCGACACATTATAGATGCCCACCTCGCTGGCAATCTGCTGGATGCTTTTATCAGAATAACGAAGCATATGCTTCGCTGTGTTAATGCGAATATTGATCAAATACTCAATCGGCGGTAAGCCGATATGCTGTTTAAAATCACGACTCAACTGAAATTTGTTCACAGCGTACTTTTTAGCCAGATCATCCAGTGTAATCGGTTCGGTATAATGCTCCTCCAAATATTGCTGTAAATCAAGCACAGGCGCGGGAATACGACCATGCTTATCCCCGGCATAAACGGAGTGCAGCAAAATATCGGTTAGCAACTGGACAATCAATTGGGAGCTGATCAGCTCGGTTTTATTACTGCGTGGCGTCTGAATAGTCAACAATCGTTGCATCAGCCCCGGAATTGCGGAATACTCGTTTACATGGCAAACAGGCATTTGACGCTGACTGAATGGTGCATAATAACCTTCCATTGCCTCACCTCGAACATGAATCCAGAGAAATTCCCATTCTTCTTCACGTATGGCTTCATAACGATGATCATCCATACAATGAATAAAGAACAGGTCTCCGCGTCCGAGCGAATAATCGGTATTGCCATAGCGCAGCTTGCCGCGACCGGATAAGGTATACAAGATAAGGTACGAATTCAGATGCCGATGTTCAGTAAAATAAGGAAAGGCAGTTTTGAAATGGCCAATCTCCTGTACAAAAAAGTAAAAGGCCTGTGCAGTAGAAGATGGCGTTAAAATGAGGCGAATTGAATCTTCGGTTTGTATATGCGAAGCTTTCTCCCAGTAGCTCGTCATGTAGCTCTTCCTCCTGCATAGGTAGCGTTAAAATTCAGTTCATTCCGGTTCACTACGCGATAGATATGGCATGAATCAGGGATGAAATACAAAATTGCAGGTCGTATCAGAATAATAGCGAATACTGGAAAATAGAACAGTAATCAGTGTGAGGATCCCGGATCTAGGGTGATACGTATCTGGTGGTATCGGAATGATAATTAAATTGTAAGCGTTATCTTTCAATTAATCAATACAAGTAATCAGTACAAGGCAAAGTAAAAAGGCCACCCGCAGGTGGCCTTTCTAACCCAAATGGCGCTATTTAAATCTGACCGCATCCCGCGCCACCGGAAAGCTCTGGTTATTACGCCAGAACCTCGGCTTGGGTAAAGGACGCGTTCAACATGTGATTATTGATGTTGACGCACCTCCTTTCTGTATGGGGATAGTTTAGCATAGGTTTACATAAACATCTAGTACTATTTACAAAAAAATCAAAAAAAATTCGTATGTTCGTATTAGCTAATCGATTCATATTTGAAAATATGAACAAATATACAGTTGTGTCCGTTTATTTTCGGATAATGAGTCATTATGGACAAATAATTAGTGAAATTTTGTCGATTTGATGTATAATCGCATTAAATATAGCAAAATAATTATAAGTATATAATGGCAATAATGTGCAATAATAGGTGAGTGACGAACAAGGGTGGTATTTTTCGACTACCTAATGGTAGAATAATTACTCGGTTGCTATCACGATAAGTATAAAGTATCGTACTAGCTATCGAGCGTGAAGCAGGTAAAAATAGGTTGGCAAGAGATACGATTTGAGAGCACCTGTTATGACCGGTTGTGACGAATCGCATAAATCCACCCATATGGTAACAAAAATGCAATCTATTAATGGAGAAGCAAAATGAAGTTAGCCATTGAATTAGTGCCTATTCCTACAATGAATGTAAATGTACGAAGTCATATCAGTTCCTATCGCTGGAGACAGCTTAGCTTGAGCATTCAGCGCCGTGATGACTATGCCTGTGTCATTTGTGAACGGCGAAAGGGTCATGAGGTACATAAGCTGCATTGCCACGAGCAATGGGAGTTTGATGAACAGCATGAAATTCAGCGTCTGATTGGTTTACAATCGCTTTGCTTTCAATGCCATATGCTCAAGCATATCGGATTTGCGGATATGCAGGGATGGATCGAACAGTACGAGTTGATTGAACATTTTTGTAAGGTGAATGAGGTGGGAAAAGAACAGTTTGCCATTCATCTGCATGACGCTATACAGCTATGGATTGAACGTAACCGTATCGATTGGACGGTCGATCTTAGCGACTATGCCCGGTGGATCTGAGCGATAACAATATATGTGTGAAAACTGATGCACATATGGAGTGACAAATGGGTTTTAAATGATCGATAAAGTGTGGATGATCTGATCGGATGAAGCTATCGATCATCTGTATAAGGGCATCTGCATAAGGGAGAGCGTATTGTATGCGAGCTAAGACATGATCTGTACCAGCAAGAGCAGGTGTGATCAGTGTAGCTACTGCATAAGGATAGCAGCGTACTGCACGCAGCATACAGCGAAATGAAGGCGGGTATGATGCATCACTCGTTAATGAGTTATTTGAGCACGTATTTGCAACCAGTGCTACAATAGACTGGCAAGTACGACTGTATGTAAATCGCACGTATTTGTACCTTCACGGCAATTCTAATATTTTAACATCAACCAGAAGTTAATGACGATCTGGAAGTATCTGGCCGCGGAGATTGATGTTTGGATTTAGGGCTGGATTGAACGTCTTACTACGAAATATACTGAATCCGGTCAAAGCTGATTACGAATTCAATAACATGGAATTTTAGTTAAATTCACGCTTTGATTAAAACGATATTTTGTAGTACATTAGCTTTTGAAGAAAGAGGAGGTTTCTAATGTACTCAAGCAAACAGAGTGACGCTTTACACATCATGACTTACACCCTGAATAGTGGAATTAAGGGTACTGTACCCCTGTCCAATCAGCAGATTGAAGAATGGCTTGAAAGTTACAGAACCAATACACGCTTTGTGACCAGTATAGGCAAGGAATTTTTTGGTTTAAATCCCGAACTCGTTGCCGATTTTAAAGTACAGAATCAATTCTCTGATTATCAGCGTGTTATTGTACCTAATCAACAACCGGATGAAGCGGAAGAACATCTGAGCAGCGCGTATAAGCAAAACGGAGTTCTCATCAAAGTAGATTGTAAATGCGGCACTGCTTACACCACAGATTCACCAATGATGCGTACGAAATGGTACTGTACCAAATGTAAAGAAATCGTATTTTTGGACCCGAAAAAAGGAAAAGTCGAAACATCTCGTGGTGAAGCGTACTATATGACCAATAAATATTTCGTGGAGCGTGCTCCAATCGAATAGCAAGCCAGAAAAGCAGTCTACAGGATAATCATTGAAGCGGTAAACAGGAAAAGGGAAGCCTGGTAGAGACGAGAGTCTCTTTGCTGTGAGGTTGGATTGTATGACTGCTTTTTCTGTTGTCATTGGGATTATTTTAAGAAGCTATATTCAAGAAGCATAGAATAAATTAATATTTTTAATATGTGCTTAATTTAAGCACATATAATAAAGTTTGGTTGTTTTCACGTACATCGGTATCATATTGGCAATAGATGAGGAAGGCTATACGGGCGTTACAGCGATCCATTCATTTGAATAGTGGTAAGCGTTACTGGTATAATACACGGCATATGTGCGAGAACGGATTCGTTTAGAAAGGGGAATACCATATGCGCTCAAGCTTGCCCTCTTATGCCTCGCGATCGTCCCGGCGTGTGCATCCGGTTCCACTTATCATCTGGTCTATACTGGCCATCGGCTGGATGTCGTTTATGTTTATGATGTCCAATCAGCCCTATCAGGAGCAGGATGTGAAGCCATTGCTTGCTAGCTGGATTGCGGAGCCTTCGCTTGCAGCCATTACACCGATGGTCGAATTCAGCTATGGCGGCTATACCGTTAGCGGCAGTGAGCCGTATGCGTTCTGGGAATTTTTTATTCGCAAAGGTGGTCATGTATCCGAATTTGCTCTACTGACCTTTTTGCTGGTGCGTGTAGGTTCTTCACTTACTCGCTCGGCTTATCTGCCTCTGCTGTGGGCTGCGGTAATCGCGTACGCTTATGCGATTACAGATGAATGGCATCAAACATGGATTGCAGGTCGTACCGGTCATTTTAGCGATACATTGATTGATGCGATCGGTATTGTACTGGTTGTGATCGTGTATGCTATTGTCCGTTATCGGAAACAGCGAAAATAAATTACAATATACAAAAGGGTGAGCCATGCTGGCTTGCCTTTTTTGTTATATGGAGAGAAGCCGTATATGTTTACGAGGATCGTGAGCTTGTTGCAGAGTAGTAGACATTAGTCTGTAGATGATATGCCTTCATTCTGCTGTAGTTATGCTCGAATTGTGCATACATATAGCAGAATGGTGGCTATACTTTTTCTTTTGAAAGCGTTATTTTATTAAGCGATAGGAATGCGTTACTTCTATAAGATATAGCCGAAGATATAAACATGTCGTGAAGTGGAATCAGAGTAAGAATATAGGGATGCAGTAAAATGTAGCTAGAGCAAGGGAGTGTTGGGATGGAGGAGCGTGCGTTGGATCGTATACGTTCTGTGCGGCAGCTATGGCGAGTGGAGAATATGGATAAGCATCTATTGCTGACGATGCAGCAGACAGCCTATACGGAATGGTGGAGTGATATTGAGCAGTATGCCCGGCGTGCTATAAGCGAGCCGCTACCTGCGCTGCATTTTGAGCTGTTTCGGCAGTTTGAGGATGAGGGTCAGCGTATTCCGTATGAGCAGGTTTATTTTGAGCGGCGTGGCAGACTGGGCGCGCTTGCGCTTATATTGCTGCGATTGCAGGCGGAGCAGCACCGAATGAGTATGGGTACGAGGATAGGGGGAGCTAATGCAGCGCTGAGGCAGCACACGGAGCATGAACAGGTATGGAATAGAAACGAAGTGCTGACGGCGCTGGAGGAGGCGCTCTGGGATGTGTGTGGTGAATATACATGGTGTTTGCCTGCGCATCTGCCGTCAGGAGCAGCTACACCGGCGTGGCAGGAGATTGATTTGTTCAGCGCGGAAACTGCAGGAATGCTTGCCGAGCTTTCTATTTTGCTGGCTGGTATGATAGATCAGCGCATAATAGAGCGGATGCACTTGGAAATTCGGCGGCGTGTGCTGGATGTGCTGGTGGATCAGGAGCGACATTTTGGCTGGGAGACGGCGGAGCATAACTGGTCTGCGGTGTGTGCAAGTGGCTGTGGAATTGCTGGGCTGCTGGTAGAGCAGCATGATGAACGCCAGCAGCTTATTTTGAAGCGAGTGCTGAAGGCACTGGATTATTTCCTAAGGGGCTATGGCGACGATGGAGGCTGTGCGGAGGGGATTGGCTACTGGGTATACGGGTTCGGGTATTTTACATATTTGATCGACATGCTGGAAGCTACAGGTTATCCGGTTCAGCTCAGTGAAGCACAGCAACGTAAAATTCGTGCGATAGCTGCATTTCCACAGGCGACGCATTTATCGAGCGGTGTGTTTGTTAACTTTTCGGATAGTGAGGAGCGACAGACGTTACCGACCGGGCTATTAAGTCGTCTGGCGCAGCGGCAAGCGCTGGAGATCTCATTGCCATTGGAGCTGCCCTTGTTCAGCGAGGATCATTGTCATCGCTGGGCACATGTGTTGCGTGATCTGTTATGGTCGGAGCCGGAGCACCGGGGTGTGGATCGTACACTTGCATACAAAGAAGCTACTAGAACGACAGATGCTATGTATATCGATATGAATGAGATTGGCCATTACTGGCACAATCTGGAATGGCTAGTCGTGCCGGGACGAGTGGGCTTCGCTGCCAAAGGGGGGCATAACGATGAGCCGCATAATCATAATGATCTGGGTAGCTTTATCATTCATGGAGGCGGACAGAATCTGCTCTGTGACCCCGGGGCAGGGATGTATACACAGGCTTATTTTGCACCGGGACGTGAAGCGATTTTGCATATTTCATCGGCAGGACATTCAGTGCCCTGTGTGAACGGGCTGGAGCAGCAATCCGGGCGTGAGCATACAGCGGTCGTGCTGGATATTGAGCAACGAGCACAGGAGACGTTATTTGCGCTTGAACTGGCTGCTGCCTATCCAGAAGCCGCAGGGCTTCAAAGCTTTATCAGGCATTTTCACTGGCAACCGCTTGCTTCGGAAGATGATTCGACCAGCAGGGCAGAGCTGGAGGTGCATGATCGGTTTATTTTTAAGGAGCAGATAGGAGCCAACAATATAGGAGTATTTGGGGTTACAACTGGAGCTGGCATTCAAATTAGCGAACGTTTTATGAGCCGGATAAAGCCGCAGCTTGGTGAACACTTTGTTCTATGGCAGGGAGAGCAGGCGTTGGTTCGACTGGATATAGATAGGGAGCGTTATGAGGTGGATATAGAGGAGCTTGCCAGCCATGATCATGAAGGGCAGCCGATTACGCTGTATCGAACGAAGCTCACGGTGACATGGAATACGCATGAGTTAAACCGTGCAGGCGAAATAGATCGTTCAATCCCAGATGCTTCAATCCTAGATGCGCAGAAGCCAGACCTTCATTGCGCCTTCGTATTCACTGTGATTTCGCAGCAATAAGCAGCAATAATTAGAACCTAACTATGGAAATTGACTAATGGAAACTGACTAAAGGAGAGATTGTCATGCAGCAGCAGGTAGAGACCCATCCAGGGTATAAACAGCCGTATGCTTGGGCAGAAGCATTTGATGCTTATGAGAGCAAGCTGGAACAATGTGAACCGCTGGAATCATCATGGACGACACAGCGCCGATTACGGCTATTAACAGGCATAGTAGAGCATTACCGTGCTTACCAGCAGCCAGATGGCTCGATCCATGATCCGTACTCTGGACAGGAGCGATATTATTCAACACCTTCCTATGCGCTTGCTACGGCTGTACTCGTATCCAAAGGAAGCGTTGAACTGCTGGAATCTGCTGCATCCGCATTAACATGCAGTATACAGGCGCTGGTGGAGCAGCGTGCACCGGATGGTCATCCGGACTTTTTCCCGATTATGATTATGGGTGCGTATCGCATTTTGAAGCCGTTATTACCGGAGCAAGCGCTATACTGGCAGCAACAATTGCGACAGATCGAGCCGGAGGATACGTATGTATTTACGATGAGCAAGATGAACAATCCGAATCGCATGATCAACTGGAATGCGATCATGTTGTCCGGTGAGTATATGCGCTATGCAGAGGGACTGAGCGGGGAGGATACACACTGGATTGATACATATTTACAGCGCTATCATGTGCCGCGTTTTACCTCACTGGGCTTGTATCAGGATGGCCCACTGAATATGCCAAATTGTCCATTTGCTTATGATATCGTTACACGCTATCACCTCACACTGATGATGGTATCCGGTTATGCCGGGGAGGCTGCGGATGATATGCATGAGTTACTGCTACGTGGTGCTCACAGCTCGCTATTGATGCTGTCACCATCTGGTGAATGGCCCACTCGCGGACGAAGCTCACAGCATCAATGGAACGAAGCGACAGCGGCATTGATCTTTACGGTGCAGGCAGTGCGTGAAGCACAGCAGGGGCACGTTAGACTGGCAGGTGCATTTCGTCATGCAGCCGATCTTGCGTGGGCAGCGATTGAGCGCTGGCAGACTGAACAGGGCGATCTGCATATTGTGCGTAATTATTATTCGCCGCAGCAGCGTCATGGCTATGAAGTGTATACGAATCATACATGCTACAATTTATGGACTGCCGCTGCGCTTGCATATGCGGTATATCACGGAGAAGAACTGGAGCCGATTGTTCCTTATCCGATACCGGCGAATTGCACCAGCTATATACTGGAAACGGATGGCTGGTTTCAAACGGTGTTCAGCGGTGTACCGGGACAGCAACTGGTCTGGCATACTGCGCTTAATGATCCCTATAACATTCCCGGCTTGTCTCGTATTCATCGTACCGGTGTACCGACACTGATCGGGCCATCGTCAGCCGGATATCGGGATCAGGGCTTTACCCGTTTTACCGAGGGAACGGTATTTCCATTGATTCATGCACCTGCCTGGCAAACGACAGACGGGACGTGGCATCAGCTTGCAGACGGCATTCGTACAGATGTGCCATTTGATTGTGATGCCGGGGTAGATCCAGCGGACGGAGGGGGCTGTTATCGTATTTTGGACGCAAAACAGGAGCAGCAGATGACACGACTTACTCTGGAATGGAGTGGTCCTTTACCCGCTGGTGTACGGCAGCTTCAAGCTACATACGAGCAGCGACCTGGTGTTGTTCAGGTGAGCTATGTTATTACAGATGCAGGTGAAGCAGACATTCAGCGATCTGGCGCGTGGATTCCGCTATTTATGTATGATGGCAAGGAAGCCGCCGTATTGGAGTTGTTGGAAGAAAAAGAGTTGTCTCAGGAGAATGAGACGACAATCGATCGTTTGCGTTTACGATACGATAATGGGCTGCTGTCACTCCGCTGTCTGACGCCAGCATGCCAGCTCACTTTCCCTCCAGAAGCCAGTCATGTGGCGAGCCGCAATGGGGTGCTCAAGGGAATTCGTCTGGAAGGAGCACCTGATAGCACGTCCATTGCATACGAGCTTCGATTGGAAAAAGATAATCCATCAGCATAATGCACGGTCTGGGATATGGGCGGGGTTTGAGGGTGTGGGAGGGTATGCGGATTCCATACAACATAAGGGGAGATCATAAAGCCGCATAGGAACAACTGAAAATCTATGCTGTATTTTTGGGAAAATTGCATACCATCTGGTGCTAGCCTGCACTGACTGCTTATTAAATTAAGCAGTCAGCGCAGGCTTTTTCCGTTGCATATGTATATGTTGTTGTATGCTGTTCATACGTACAATCCAAGTTCTGAAATTTAGTTGACAATGTCCACAATAGACACTATATTAATTTTAATCAAAAGTGGACAATGTCCACTAAATGACAGGCGATAGCCCTTATTGCTGACTGTTATACATACAACTTGAAGGCACAGCATAAACCCGGGAGTGAATACGAAAATGGATAAGGCGATGATCGCGGATATTCGCCATTTTAACCGCAGGTATACGAATATGATCGGTGTGCTAAACAGTCAGGTGCTCGATAGCGGATACTCGTTTACCGAGGCACGCGTGATGATCGAGATTGGCATGAACGAGCCCTGTATCGCAAATATGCTGGTGGATTCACTGAATATCGATCGTAGCTATATGAGCCGAATTATTCGTCGTCTGGTGAAGCTGGGATTACTGTATAAGGAATCTTCGGCTGACGATCAGCGTGTTAGTCTATTGCGACTAACCGATGCGGGCAAGGCGTTGTATCAGGAGCTGGATGATCGATCCAATGAGCTTATCCTGCGTCTGTTTCGCGCTTTGCCACCTGATGAACTGGAAGAGATGCATGCTGCTATGCAAAAGATTGAACAAAAATTAGATCAATTGGAGCGGAGAGACGATGATACGATTTGAGAGCGATTATACCGAAGGCGCGCATGAGCGTATTATACAAAAAATGGTGGCGACTAATATGGAGCAGACGAGCGGCTATGGTGTCGATGAATACTGCGAACGCGCGCGTCAGCATATTCGCATAGCCTGTGGAAACGAAGCGGTTGACGTACATTTCCTCGTCGGTGGTACGCAGACGAATATGACGGTCATTTCTGGTATTTTGCGTCCGCATCAAGCGGTCATTGCAGCGAATACCGGTCATATTGCAGTGCATGAGACAGGTGCAATTGAAGCTACCGGACATAAGATTCTCACACTACCAAGTGATGATGGCAAAATTACCGCAGCTCAGGTACAGCATCTGTATGATGAGCATTGGAACGATGTAACGCATGAGCATATTACGCAGCCAGGGATGGTATACATTTCCCAACCGACTGAAAATGGCACCATATACAGCCAAGATGAACTGGAAGCTCTGTACGAGGTGTGCCAGCACAATCATCTGCCATTGTATATCGATGGTGCACGGATGGGATATGCGCTTGCTTCGCCAGAAAATGATCTTACGCTGGAGCGTATCGCTCAGCTATGCGATGTATTTTACATTGGTGGCACCAAAGTGGGGGCGCTGATGGGGGAAGCAGTTGTAATTGTAAACGATAGATTGAAAAAGGATTTCCGCTATTTGATCAAGCAGCGCGGTGGCATGCTTGCTAAAGGACGTATTCTTGGCATCCAGTTTGAAACGCTATTTGAGGATGGCTTATATATGGAGGTATCTCAGCATGCGGTGCAGCAGGCACTGCGCATTCGTGATGCTTTTGCAGCGCAGGGCTTTACGTTCCGTTATGATTCTTCGACGAATCAGCAATTCCCGATTGTCTCCAATGAGGTGCTGGAAAAATTGCGTACGAAGTATTCCTTCTCGTTCTGGGAAAAGGTCGATGAGCAGCATAGTGCGATTCGTTTCTGTACAAGCTGGGCAACTCAGGTGGTGCAGGTTGATGAGCTGGTGAGCGATATTGCGAAGCTCGAACCTGTATCTTCGATAGCCGGGCAATGAGCTGGCAGCATCGAAACGCAACAAAAGTGGAGGATAAGGCAATAGATTATAGACGATGATATGCAAAAGGGGGACTGGGTATGAATATCAGGCCAATTGAGCCTAAGGACAACGAAGCGATAGAACGTATTATTAAGCAGTCACTGGAATCATTTGAGCTTAATTTGCCAGGTACCGCTTATTTTGATCCTCAGCTACGTCATCTGGCAGAATACTATAACAGCGATCCACGCATAGCATACTGGGTTGCCGTTACAGACGATGATGTCGTAGTCGGCGGGGCGGGAATTGGTACATTTGGCAAGGAAACGGAAGTGTGTGAGCTACAGAAGCTGTATATTTTACCGGAAGCGCAGGGTAAAGGCTTGTCGCGTCTGCTCGTACAGAAGGCGCTTGATTTTGCCGCTCAGCATTATCGGTACTGCTATCTGGAGACATTTGATCGTCTGGAAGTGGCGAACGCACTGTATCTCAAGTTCGGCTTCCGTCAGTTGGAGCGTCCGCTTGAAGGCACAGAGCATAATGCTTGTGATGCGTGGTATATAAAGGAGTTGTCTCCGGTCAGCGGAGCGTCTGTAGTGAACGAGTAGCAGCACAGTAACAGGTATGAGTGTGACTTTTATACAGCAAACCTCAATCGTATGGCTCAAAAGTCGGAGGATAGTGTGGAGGATAGTTTACATTCGTATCCATAGTCGATTGCTACGAATCCAAATTAAATAGTCATCTGAATCAGGTCGGTTACATATCGTTGTTTGTAGCCGATCTTTTGCTGCATGTTCCGGCATGCTTCTACATAATGAACATCCTATTTGTTTGCAGGACTATGGATTATTATTCATCCTGTCAGCGTAAAGAATTCCTTTGACGCATCATTTTGTAAACGTTATCATTTTGAGGAGAGGTATGGTTTTATTGCTGATTGAGCTTGTGCTATGTGCTTACGCTATACATATCGTATGCAGCATATGAATCTGTAAAAGCTAAAGGAGCGAGAATATGAACAGCATCCCAGCAAACAAATGGATACACGAGGCATGGAAGTGGGCAACGGACAAAACGATCACACAGGCGCAGATAACGACCGATCATTTTCCACATGTAGCACAGCATGGACAGTATGATCGCTGTGAGCCTCAGTGGTGGACAGCAGGCTTTTGGCCGGGCTTGCTGTGGCTTGTGCATAAGTATCATCAACCCGTTTATGATGGGGCAAAAGCGCGCGAGCTAGCATCGGAATCGATGGCTCATCCGTTAGCTCAGCATGTTGTAGAAGCGGAGCAGAACAATATTCCTAATGGACAAATCACATCAGCAGTGGGCAATCATCTGACCGTTGAAAACACAGCAGTAAGCCACCAAGCGAATCCGCAGGAATATCAGCAGCTTGCACAGTGGGCACAAAGCTGTGAGCGTCAGCTCGAGACGTGCTTGCACGATACAGAACAGATTGACCATGATCTCGGATTTATCTGGCTGCTCAGCGGTGTAGCTCATTATGTGCAAACTGGAGATGCAGACGCGCGGCGGCGTAGTCTGTTAGCAGCGAATCTGCTGGCTGCACGCTTCAATGTGAAAGGTAATTATATTCGCGCATGGAATTTTGAATCCCTCCATATGGATACGCGCGGTGTGGTCATTATCGATAGTATGATGAATTTGCCGCTGCTATACTGGGCTTCGCTAGAAACAGGAGATCCGCGTTATTATGAACTGGCTATCGCTCATGCAGATACGATCGCCCGTGAATTCGTGCGAGCGGATCATTCCATTTGCCATGTTGTCGAATTTGATGCTGTGACCGGTCAAAAACGCCGTGAGCACGGCGGTCAGGGCTACGCTCCGGGTTCTGCCTGGGCACGCGGCACCGCCTGGGCGCTACATGGCTTTGCACTTTCCTATGCTTATACGGGACAGAGCAAATATTTAGACATAAGCCGCCAAACGGCACATTTCTTCCTCCAGCAGCTTGGCGACGATATCGTTCCTTACTGGGACTTTCGCGCGCCGGAAGCGAACCGCGATGCCTACGATTCCTCGGCAACAGCGATCGCTGCCAGTGGCATGCTAGAACTAGCCAAATACGTAGACGAACAAGAAAGGCAAATGCTTGAGCAAGCAGCATCAAGACTATTGTCTGGCTTATACACTAACTATTCAACACGCACCAGCAATGCCGAAGGACTGATCACCCACGGCACCGTTCACTACCCTGAACAACGCCAGCTCAACGTGCCTATTATTTATGGCGATTACTTCTTTGTGGAGGCGCTTGCGAAGCTGCGAGGGGAACCAGGATTGTTCACACCGGGATTATAGATAAAGCGGCAGTATAATAGAGCACATTATATATTTGGTCAGTAGTACTGCAGTTCGTTGAGAAACATATTTGCGCAAAACACCAGCATCCTATTTCGCCAATGAACGCAGATGGAGCTTCACTCCAAGCCCTATCCATCATCGCCATACACGCCCAATTCCTCTTGACTCTACCACGCCCTTATGAAACTATAGAAACAGAAGTAGGATGCTACAACTATACGGATACGCAAGATCAAGCCGGGCCTGCTGTGCCCGGTTTTTTTGCCATGATATCGGTTTTGTGCATGAAAAGGAGGATCAGCATGAGCGACAATATACAATCAGCACGGTCACAAGTCGAGCAGCTTTTGCAGCAAGGACAGCTTCGTGCAGAAGATAGCGTAGCCCTTCAGCAACTGCTAGACACCGTCGAGGAGCTGCAAACAGAAAACAAAAGACTGCGCACCGCACTGGTCAAGGCGAATAACAAAAAGCCGAAAATGTCCAGCCGACTTAAGGATGCGCTATACGAGTAATCGAAGTTCGACAGGTCGAGCACAGCTTGCTTGCACAGGGGCCGTTCCAGCCCGACTTTACATAGTGTCGTGGCATCTCATTTGTCCACGCTGTTATTTTGCTCCTTGAACTGTGATGCAATTCAGTATTAAGATGATGTGGTGTGCGCACAGCGTCGTGTGCCCGGCAATTCATAACAGAGAATCGCCTGACCATCGATGCTGCTTTGGTGTTCAGACACGCAGCATTCCAATGTTATCAAGACATGGAGCCTAACCAGCATACATTCAGGCAATCTATTCAAATTAGCGAAAAGAGAGTGACTCATTTATGACGATACAATGTGATATAGCGATTCTAGGTGGCGGTACCGGCGGATATGTAGCAGCCATTCGTGCAGCCCAGTTAGGAAAAGAAGTGGTCATTATCGAGCAGGACAAGCTCGGTGGAACCTGCTTGCATCGTGGCTGTATTCCAAGCAAAAGTCTGCTGCGTAGTGCCGAAGTATTGGCCATGATGCAGGATAGCGAGCAATATGGTATCGCTGCAGATGGAGTACGTTTGCAATTTGATCAGGTGCAATCGCGCAAACAGGGTATTGTGGATCAGCTACATCGCGGTGTGCAATATTTGATGAAAAAGAACAAAATTACAGTCGTACGCGGTCAGGGTCGCGTTATTGGGCCATCGATCTTTTCTCCGCAGAGCGGCGCGGTTGCTGTTGAGCTGGAAGATGGCGAAATGGAAACCATCGTTTCCAAAAATCTGATCATTGCAACAGGTTCACGTCCGCGTGATCTGCCCGGCCTGGAAGCGGACGGCAAGCTGATTCTGAACAGTGATCACGCGCTACAACTGGAGCAATTACCAGCATCGATCCTTATCGTTGGCGGTGGTGTGATCGGTATGGAATGGGCATCGATGCTGAACGATTTTGGCGTACAGGTGACGGTTGTGGAAGCGGCTCCGCATATTTTGCCACAGGAGGATGAAGAAGTGGCACGCGAGCTGCATCGACTGCTGGAAAAGCGTGGCGTTACGATCTATACAGGCGCTGCGCTACAGTTGGATTCGTATA
>JBCNLJ010000014.1:0-82792 GCA_039595515.1 Paenibacillus sp.
CCACCCGGATTGAATCATATGCCGTCCGTACATTTCTCATTACATCATCCATGTCCTTGCATATGGGATGATTTCCAGCATACCACGTCTTCACGAAAAACGTTGTCACATTCGTTTTTCTAGCGTGAATTACGCTCTAGTATGCATCGCTAACCTGTTTCATTGGAATCCTGCTCCCTTCCTAACAAGTAATGATAAGCTTGCTCGAAAATAGCATTTTCCTCTGTTCACAGCCTTTCTTCATAATGGGAAACGGTATTCATTAACGTTCATTTGATACCTATCATACATATTAATCATTCATTACTTTCCAATTTACATCAATCATTCATTCCAGAGTTATTGGTGATCGCATCAGATGAGTTTCCCACATACCCACGAGCTACGAAGAATGTTTTCACGGACACCCTTCTATGTGTAGTCGATTATAGTATGCTTCGCTTTCGCTATTGCATTGGAATCCTGCTCCCTTCCTAGCAACTGGTTGAGCTTGCTTGAAAACAGTTCATTCCTTACCTACTTTCGATTTGTTCAATTTTAGCAGTGCAATGACATCATCCTATGCGTTCCCGCATACTCCCATTTCACGAAAAACGCTGTCACTACGCTTTTCTTACGTGAAATCGTGCCGGTATGCTTCGCTAACCTGTTTCAACGGAATCCTTCCCCTTTCGTGCAAGTGGTTTCTAAGCTTGCTTGAAAAAGTTTGTCCCTTGTCTCGTCCAATGGTCTAAGTTGTGCAATTTACCTATTCCTCAATCTGCGCATCAAGCGTTTTCACGGACGCCAATTTGTTCTGCAGTTGAGCGAATAAGGGGCAATAACTTACGCCACTAGACGACTCTCTCCTTTCCTATATCGTAGGAATTGATGGAGTGAATCACCTGCAACAATGCTTGGTGTCTTGCGTTAAAGCGTTGCTGTTTGGTGATGTCTACATCATATACCGTGTCAACGGAAAATGAAAGCGATGTAAAAACCGTTAAACGAGTGTAAAATCCGATTTATGTAAAATAAATCCCGCTTGCGTGAGAATCCATCTTTTTCCTTTTGTTTATGAGCATTTACGCTGTTATTGGTCGTTAACCTGCTTAGAAATTCAGTCGAATATAGAGGATGGAGGTGAGATGAACCATTGGTACATAAGGGTTTTTAAGCTCGGGAGCTAATGGAAAGGAAATATAGAGCATCTGTACAAAATTAAAAAATAATAAAGAAGACACTTTAAAAAGCCTCACTTGTAAGTTGAAATGAGCAAATGTGTAAAATAGTTATGTTAATCGTAAATTCCTCACAAGAGGCATGAATCGAAATCAAATGATCTATATAGATAGTTACGCATTTTTCCAGCATATGGATGTATATTTTAGAAATAATTCATAATATCATTCACGTCATCTGTGCAGCTAAAAACAGACTGAAGCATCTGCGTCATACCCCGGTGATAATTGGGTAATACATGATGTACAGCTACGGAAAAACGTGAAGGTAACAACATAGGATGTAGCAGCACAATAAAAAGGTTAGAGCACATAGCACTATATCCAGTCGAATGGAGGAGATCCTGTGAGAAACCCGATTAAAGAGCTAATGGGCATTAAGGACAGCATTAATGATGTAAAAGGTACGATGGATGAGATCAAAACGATGCTGGATGATGTGAAGGGTGATGTAGACGAAGCGCAGCAGAAGCTGCAAGGTACGATGGAACATGCCAAATCTACATCCGAAAAAGCCAAGCTGTCAGCAGATCAGCTCAAGCAGGCGCTAGGCGAGGCGAGTACCGGTCTTAGTGCATCCAAACAGCATATGCAATCAACGAAAAAGGATATTCAACAAGCCGCTACAGTCATTAAAGGCTTGTTCGGCAGCGTAAACCGTAATCATAGCCAGTCTTTGCCTGCCGGGCAGAAACATACGTCTTCATCTGGCATCACGGCAGATTCTACTACAAGTAGCTGGCTACAGGACGTCGAAGGAGCACAGCTATTCAAAGAAGGTCCGGCTTATTTCCTGAAGCGTGGAGAACAAATTATTGGTGAGATCACCTATATCCCGGGTCCAGAAACGGATACATGGACGCTCAATCATACGTATGTCGATCCGCAATTCCGCGGTGGTCGTATCGCGAAAGGTCTACTGGATAAAGTGGTACATGAAGCAAGACTGGAAGGGAAGAAGATTTTCCCGACCTGCTCGTATGCGCTTGTGCAGTTTAAGCGTGATCGTAGCTATGATGATGTGTGGCTACGCACATAAATAGTCTAACCTGAACATATTGGACATATAGATAGCTTGAAAAAGGCATTCAATAAGGATGATTAGCCCATTTTATTCATATACGGAAGGTGAGCATGAATGAAAAAGACAATTGCAGATGCAGTAGTAGAGACACTTGTAAACGCTGGTGTAAAACGGATATTCGGGATTACCGGAGACTCGCTCAATGCGATAATTGATGCTGTGCGTCGCTCCGGTAAGATCGAATGGATTCATGTGCGGCATGAGGAAGTCGCTGCATTTGCCGCTGGAGCAGAAGCAGAGCTGAATGGCACAATCGCTGTCTGTGCAGGCAGTAGTGGTCCGGGTAACCTGCATTTGATTAACGGTTTATATGATTGCTATCGCAATCGTGTGCCTGTGCTGGCGATTGCGGCTCATATTCCAAGTGATGAGATCGGTAGTGGCTATTTCCAGGCGACACATCCAGAGCAGATTTTTCAGGAATGCAGTGATTTTTGTGAAACGATTACGACAGAGAAGCAAATGCCACGCACGCTGACGATGGCCATTCAGACCGCAATTGGTAAATCAACCGTATCGGTCGTTGTATTGCCTGGGGATATTGCGAGTCTGGAGGAATCGAGTCATCCTGTACCTGAGCGTGTTGGTTATCCAGCCAAGCCGATTGTGCATCCCTCTGCAGACGACTTGCAATTGCTTGCAAACTATCTGAATGAAGGTAAGAAAATTACGCTGCTCTGCGGTGCAGGCTGTAGAGGTGCACATGCTGAAGTGATGGAGCTGTGTGCAAGATTACAGTCGCCAATGGTCGTTGCTTTGCGTGGGAAGGAGCATCTGGAGTATGATAATCCTTATTTTGTCGGACTTACCGGTCTGATCGGCTATGCTTCAGGTTACCGGGCGACGATGGATTGCGATGTGCTATTGATGCTCGGTACCGATTTCCCATATCGTCAGTTTTATCCGGAAAAGGCAGCGATTTTGCAGGTGGATATCAATCCAGCCAATCTCGGTCGCCGTACTCCGCTCGCACATGGAGTATGCGGAGATGTGAAGGATACCGTGCGCCAACTGTTACCATTGCTGCAGGTTAAGGATAACAGCGATCATTTGCAAAAATCCGTTGAACGCTACAATAAGGTGCGCGAGGAACTCGATGAGATGGCGGTCAAAGGCAATAGCGTGAAAAATGGTATGCATCCGCAATATCTGACGAAGGTAGTGAGCGATGCGGCTGCACCGAATGCGGTCTTTACAGCAGATGTGGGAACACCAACTGTTTGGGCCGCGCGTTATCTGGAGATGAACGAGCAGCGTCGCTTGATCGGCTCTTTCAATCACGGGACGATGGCGAATGCTTTGCCACAGGCAATTGGCGTGCAGGCGACCGAGCGTGACCGTCAGGTAATTTCCTTTTCCGGTGACGGTGGCTTGAGTATGCTGATGGGTGATTTGATTACGTTGAAGCAGCATAATCTGCCGGTCAAGGTTGTGGTTTTTAACAATAGTGCGCTTAGCTTTGTGGAGCTGGAAATGAAAGCAGGCGGTTATTTGGAATCAGGTACGGATCTGCATGCGACTGATTTTGCAGCAGTTGCCAATGCGCTGGGCATTCAAGGAATTCGCGTAGAAGATCCGGAACAACTGGAGGATGCTGTAGCCCGAGCGTTGTCTCATGATGGGCCGGTATTGCTGGACGTTCTTGTCAATCGTCAGGAGCTGTCCATGCCGCCAACGATCACGATGCAGCAGGCTAAAGGCTTCTCCCTCTGGATGGCGAAAGCGATCATGAACGGACGCGGCGATGAGCTGATCGATCTGGCCAAAAGTAATCTGTTCCGTTAATCGGCAAGCGATACAAGCGAAGCGTCAAATACAGGATGATATAAGCAACTGATAACATGATACAGAGTATTAAACGGCATACAGATTCGTCTCTATACCTGTAAGTGGCTGAAAGTCATACTTATGGAGGAGACGAGTCTGTTGCTTTTTTTATGCTCGAATAGACGTTAAAGCAAATGATACATACAATTGAGATCGAAATAGAGGTATAGGACTATAGAGCAATAGAGCTGTAAAAGAGGTAATCTAATATTAATTGACGATGGCTTACATACCTAACGAGTACAGTAAGATGTGAAGGCTACTTTCCACACTACTCGTCATCAAAGACGGTTACAGTGCGATATAAAAAGATAAAAAATAATTTAAAATTCCATCTCTTTTGTGAAAAAAATCACATTATAATATGATCATATCATTTATGATGAAGGTGTAGAAAATACAAGGAGATGATTAAGATGAAAACCAACGTCAACGAGAAATTTACCCAGTATTACATGAATCTGTGCTACAACTGTCAGGAAGCAGCGAAATGTCAGGATGAAGAAACATGTCTCGCTTGCTGGGCAGAACAAGGATTGTTCGATGGTGAGAAGGATGATACACAGCAACTGCTCAACGCCTACTATGCTTAAGCTGCATACGCCAGACGCCAGCGTGAATGGCGAATGTATCCAGCATTCAGATGCCCGGCCATCAACTGTAACGATACAGCTTCGAGGTAGGAAAGAACGAATCGTCGGCAGCTCATAAACCGCTACACTTCATGCGATCGAGAAGTGTAGCGGTTTTTTGCTATACTAGATTAGCTTGTTCGAATACATAATGCACGTTTCGTAACTGCAAAAGGCGTTGAATATTGTTTAAGAGGTACTTCAGAGATAGTACATATCTCTCTGCGTAGTAGTATTTATCTGTGCATGCTAGTATTGAAATAAGGCCCTGAGCAAGCAGATAAAGCAAATCATGTTATGAAAATAAACCACATAATAGAGCTCTGGCACATGCCGGAGGATGGAGGTAACAACAGATGGACTACACATCAAGTACAGTAATTGTAACCGGAGCAGCGCAGGGGATTGGACGTGCAGTGGCAGAAGCGTATGCGGCGGCCGGTGCAACCGTATTTCTTAGCGATATGGCAGAATCGGAAGGTGCTGCGGCAGCGGCGGCTATTCGCGAGCAGGGTGGACAGGCGCATTTTTTGCCATGTGATGTACAACAGGAGGAGCAGATCAAGCATCTCGTGCAGGAAGCAGTCGAAACGACGGGACAGATCGATGTCGTCATTAACAATGCAGGAATCGGACACTGGGTATCCCCCTATGAGCTAACAGTCGATGATTGGGATCGTGTGATGAATACGAATGTACGCGGCTGCTTTCTCCTATCGCGTGAAGCGGGTAAGGTGATGCGAGAAGGAAAGGGAGGCAGCATCGTCAATATTTCATCAACGCGTGCCCATATGTCGGAGCCAAATTCCGAAGCCTATGCAGCATCCAAAGGCGGTATTACTGCACTTACCCATGCACTGGCTATTTCGCTGGGAGCAGATGGCATTCGGGTCAATTGTATTAGTCCAGGCTGGATAGAAAATGGAGATTATGCAGCATTGAAGCCGGAGGATCATGAGCAGCATCCAGCAGGTCGTGTTGGCAAACCGGATGACATTGCGCGTGCCTGTATGTTTCTCACTTCAAAGGACAATTCGTTCATTACTGGAGCAGAGCTTGTCATTGATGGTGGGATGACCCGCAAAATGATCTATATCGAGTAGCATGTAACTGACCATATACATGCAACTGACAATATATATGTTATTTGTAATATAGCAGATATTGGTCTGAACATAACACATTACATGAACAGACAAATAGAGCTTTCAACAAAAAAGCAGCCAATCCAACGAACATAGTAGGATTGGCTGCTTTTTAAGTTGTAACAAGACAGACTATCTGTACGTATCATAATAACTCATAGTAGCTCGTAATACCTCGTAATACCTCGTAATACCTCGTAATACCTCGTAATACCTCGTAATACCTCGTAATACCTCGTAATACCTCGTAATACCTCGTAATACCTCGTAATACCTGTATCTATTACGATTGTGCCGTTCCTACATGCTCCTGCTGAGCGGCACGGCGACTCCATTTATCCTTGAACAGCGGCAATGTGCTTTCACCGAAAATCGCTGCTTCCTCCAGATGCGGATAGCTCGACAAAATAAATGAGGTTACACCCGCTTCCGCATATTCCAGCAAACGATCGGATACTTGATCAGGTGTACCAACAAACATCAGTGCTCCACCGGAGCGCACATTGGACAGACCTGCCCACAGGTTCGGTCCAACGACAAAGTCATTCGCTGCGGCTGCATCACGAATCTGATTTTGACGGTTTTGTCCGGTTGCGCCTGTTTTGCTAAAGGCAGCTTTGGCACGTTCAATCGTTGCCGGATCAATGTCCTTGATCAGATTGCGAGCAGCTTCCCATGCTTCTTCCTCTGTATCACGTACAAGCACCTGAGCACGCATACCAACACGCAACGGACGCAATGTTCCTGTACGTTCTGCATGCTGACGCTGGGATTCCTTCAATTCTTCAATCTGTTGCTTGATCATATCGAGTGGCTCTGACCACATCAGGAACACGTCAGAATATTCCGCGCCTACGCTTTTCGCCATCGGAGAGCTACCGCCGAAGTAGATGGGCAAGCCAGGCTCCTGTACGGTAGCAGGGCGGCTTTTGCCTCCGTTGATTTCGTAATATTCACCTTTATAGTGCAGCTTATCATCGGTAATAGTCGCGTCTGCACCGGCGCCGAATTCGGTCGAGGAAAGACCTGAAGCCTGTCCCCATACACCTTTAATAATGTCCAGATATTCGCGTGTACGCGCATATTTCTCATCATGTGCACGGGCAAGTGGATCGCCGAGCTCTTCCAGATCGTCAGGTGAGCTACCGGTGACGATATTAATACGGGCCCGTCCACCGGAAAGCTGATCAAGTGCGGCTGCCATCCGCGCAGTAAGAACCGGCGCAATCAGACCTGGACGAACCGCTACGAGCGGCTTGAGCGTTGTCGTTGCGCCAATAATGGCAGAACCAACGACCCAGGAATCGATGCATGCGCCGCCTGTTGGAATGAGCACAAATTCAAAGCCCGACTTCTCGGCTGTCTGAGCAACATCGGTTAGATATTGAAGGGTTGGCTTACGCTCGGAATCACGTCCAAGACTTGTACCATCGCCCATCGTAGGCATAAACCAGCCAAATTCAACTTGATCACGATAAATGAAATCAGAAGACATAATGATAGCTCCTTTATATAGAGAGAAGTAATCGTTCATTATTCAAGGTCAGATCTCACGGACGCTCATACGGCATTACAGCGTATAAGACAATTCCAGACGAGTTACAAACTAATCCGACAAACATACTTGGTATAAAAATACTAGCATGTTCCTTCTAGTGTGTCAACGAGGTAACCAGCGGTTATTCATGAGAGATACTTTGCGCGAAGAAGAATATATATGTATTGGGATACATAGCTGATGTGTTGTAAACTGGTACAAAAGGGTAGCTTCCGACAGGATAAAACTGGCTATTTCCGAATATTGAAATCCGAATATTGAAATATGTAAGAGAAAGTACAATGAAATACTATATAAACCAAAAGGAGAACGAACCTATGAACCATCCATCTTCGGTTGCCTCGCAACAAACAGAAACATCTACTACCGCATCAACTCAAACGTCCAATGAGACGCAGTCAGCGACAACGAAGCAACAACAGTCAGCACAGCTATCGATTGGAGAGGTAGCAGATCGACTTGGACTGAGCGTGCATTCATTGCGGTTTTATGAGCGCGAAGGATTAATGCTGACGCTTAAGGTATCGCGAGATGGTGGCGGCAGACGTCGTTATAGTGAGGTGGATGTGGAATGGCTACGCATCTGTATTTGCCTGCGAGCTTCCGGTATGCCTATTGCACAGATTCGACGCTTTGCCGATCTGGTACGATTGGGACCAGGCAACGAGCATGAACGTCTTGCTATTTTAAAGGAGCATCAGCAGCGCGTCGTTGATCAGATGCAGCATCTGAATGAATGTCTGGATGTGATTACGAATAAAGCGAATGTATACGAAAATTATATTTCAAGCTCACTTCGTAATTCGTAACTGATGATTTGTAATGGTTAACTCGGGATTCGCAACTCATAACTCATAACTCATAACTCATGACTCATAACTCATAACAAGCAACTCGCAACTCACACATTGAAAATGAATGCTTGACCTAGAGTGAACTCTAGGTTGTAAAGTAAATGTATGAACCATTTCCAATATGAAGAATGAGAGGAGAATACACGTTATGACACAGGCATATCAACAAACTCCGCAGGGCAAAATTAACTCAGGATTCGGCTACCGTAGTACAGCAGATGAGGTACTGTCCGGTATCGATCTATCTGGCAAGCTGGCACTTGTTACAGGTGGCTACTCCGGTCTTGGGCTGGAAACGACACGCGCTCTGGTGAAGGCAGGTGCACATGTGGTCGTACCTGCACGTCGTCCGGACACTGCGCGTGAAGCACTTGCGGGTATCGAGCGAGTAGAAGTGGACGAGCTGGATCTGTCCAATCTGGATAGCGTGCGTGCATTTGCTCAGCGTTTTCTGGATAGTGGACGTAGCATCGATCTGGCAATTCTGAATGCGGGTATTATGGCTTGTCCTGAGACACGAGTCGGCCCAGGCTGGGAGCTACAATTCGCTACTAACCATCTGGGACACTATACGTTGATCAATCTGCTCTGGCCAGCATTAAAAGCGAACGGTGGTGCGCGCGTAGTTGCTACCTCTTCAACCGGTCATCATGCCTCACCAATTCGTTGGGATAACCTGAATTTTGAAGGAAACTACCATAAGTTTGAAGCATACGGTCAATCAAAAACAGCGAATTCTCTATTTGCGGTAGAGCTGGATCGACTCGGTGCCGAGCATGGTGTGCGTGCATTTGCTGTTCATCCAGGTGGAATTTTAACTCCACTACAGCGCCATATGCCAAAAGAAGAAATGATTGCACTCAAATGGATCGGTGAAGACGGTGAAACCGTCAATGAAGCATTTAAAACACCAGAGCAAGGTGCAGCGACACAGGTCTGGGCAGCAACTTCACCGCAGCTTGAAGGTAAAGGTGGGGCTTATTGCGAGGATTGTGATATCGCGGAACCTTTCGATCCAGATAAACGCTCGGTTGGCGTTAAAGATTATGCGGTAGATCCAGAGCAAGCACAGCGTCTATGGAAGCTATCTGCCGAGCTAACCGGCGCAGATCTGTCCAATCAATAATCGATAGAGGGACACGAGAACAAAGTCGGCAAAATCATACATTTGGAGTACAGGGAATCCTTGTGATTCTGGTATAATAAGCTCACGCACATCAGATATAGCAAAAAAATAGGATATAGATTGTATGGTTTATTTTCTAAATAATGGAAAATATTCGATTCAATCGGCATGCGGAAGGGTACATTAGAAGATGTGGCACACTTTCATTTACGGGAGGAATGCAATCATGTTAACCCAACCTTATCGTCCAGTTGCTTATCGAAATGAGCACGGGCATGCCCAAATGGATCAAACGATCACTGAGCCGCGTGCGGGTCAGATGATGGCGTCGTCCGTAAAAGATTCAGTCGTCCACTTCGGCGGAAGCCAGGATCATCTTACAACTCGTGAAAAGCTGCAGGAGAAAATGGGCCTTGATGGATTCTTTCATATGCTTCCAGGGCGCGAATCGAAGAACAGCGTATACCGTGGCAGATTGGAAGCAACGGGCGAGGATCATTTTGTCATTCGTCATTCACATAATGGTCAGCGCGAAGTACTGTCCCTGCTAGAGCTGGATCATGCTGTGTTTTCGGAGTCGACTTCGGCATATACGAATATTTCCGGACATGCTGCACCATCGCGGCAGATCTCGCCTCCGCAGTAACAGTAAGGGCTATTGATGCGTTATCAATTACTACCATTAACGGTATCATCAATATAGGAACGAATAAATTAGAAACAAACAAAACGCCGAGCTTGCGGATATACTCCGTAGGATCGGCGTTTTGAATTGAAGGGAAGCGAGCACATACCGTTATGGATCGATAGCTCGGCACTTTAACTTGAAGGAAGCAAGCATACTGGATAAGCCTGTAACACTTAAATCATGCTCACTTTCTAATAGAACATACCTGCCTGTTAGCATCTGTCATTTATGATCAGCCGATGACTGGCTAACTGGTGCATTCCTTAATGAACAGTTACTGGCTAACCGAATCATTATAATCCTGTAGCTTTTGTGTAATTTGTTTTGCTGCATCGTCAAGCGCTTCTTGAGGGGTTTTTTTGCCAGTTAATGCTTCTTCGATCGCAGTTTCGGTCAATTGACGAGCTTCAGGGAAAATTCCCATTACCGCACCCTGTGTAGCTGGATCGATCTTTGTATGATGCAATTGATCAACAGCAGTCTGGAATTGCGGATATTTTTTCATGTTTTCTTTCATAAGGTCGACATCATATGCTTTTTTCGTGATCGGGAAGTAGCCACTGTTTACAGACCAGTAGGCTTGATTGTCCGGTTCAGCCAGGAATTTGATGAATTTCCATGCAGCTTGTTGTTCAGCCGTTGGTTTGTTGTTCGTGATCCACAGACTTGCACCACCGACAACAACGCCACCTTTATCTTTGTATGCTGCGGATGGTTTAGTCAGTGGAGCTGTACCGAGTTCGAATTTACCCTGGGAGCCTTCCAGCAATTTACGCAGTCCACCTGTACTGTTCATCGTAATAGCCGTTTGTCCGGCAAGGAATGCTTTGTCTGTATCATCCGTTTTGCGACCGAGATTGAGCATCGCTTTTTCATCAACCATCTTTTTCCACCATGTGAGTGTATCAACGGCTGCTTTGGAATTGATCGTCGATTCTGTTGCTGGTGCACTGCGGCCATTATCGTTATTTAAGATCTGTACATCCTGGTTCGCCATCAACTGCTCAAACAGCCAGCCATAGATCGGGAAGGATGCCGGTGTGCCCTTGGCTGCAAGCTTTTTCGCTGCCGCTTCAAAGTCAGCAAATGTTGTTGGCGGGTTAGCAGGGTCAAGGCCAGCCGCTTTGAACAGGTCCTTATTGTAGTAGATCAATGGGTTGGATGTATTGAATGGCATCGAATATTGCTCACCATTGAAGGTATAATAGCTCAGGATATTTTGCTCAAAGCTGGACAGATCGAATTTGTCTGCGTCAATAAATTGCTGCATCGGTGTGATCGCTTTGGAATCGATCATATAACGACTGCCTACATCGTAAATTTGAATTAATGTAGGAGCATCGTTCGTACCGACAACGGTTTTAAATTTGCTCAGTGCCGTATCGTAGTCGCCTTGAAATACAGCTTCTACCTGCACATCCTTTTGGGAATCATTGAATTTTTTCACCAGATCGTTCACGACATTTTCCAGATTACCGCTCATCGAATGCCAGAACACAACTTTGACTGGCCCCGAACTTGTTGCTGTTGCTTCACTATCCGCAGCGGCTGCTGGCTGAGAGCCTGATGAAGCACCGCCTCCGCTACAAGCTGCTAGAAACAGAAACAGACTTAATGCAAGCAGACTCCATTGACGCGTGAAAAACGATTTGAATTTCATGAGTGAATTTGCCCCTTTAACATAAGTTGGTAGTAGTCATCAAATAGTCATACAGGATAAATACGCATTTCAGAACATTCATTGCATGCTAATACAAAATGCTGGTGATGTTGTCATCTTTCTATTCCATTCTTATTGTTAGATAGACTCCGTTAGCGTTAATCTGCGCGTATGATATGTGCAGATAATACGCGTATAAAGATGGCGATGTGACATATAAAGCAACGGGTTGCCTGAGTGCATCTCGTTTAGCATAAGCATGTAGAAGATAACGAAGTTAACCTTTTAATGATCCAGCCGTCAGACCACCGACCAGACGTCCAAGTCCGACAACGAGTAGAAGGAGTGACGGTAACAGCACAAGTACAATACCTGCCATCACGACATTCCAGGCGGTTGATTCAGCAAATTGCAGCATACTGACACCGATTTGTACCGTGCGCATGCTATCGGAATTGGTAATCAGCAGCGGCCACAGATACATATTCCAATGGGTTAAAAAGGAATACACACCGAGCGTCGCCAGTCCTGGCATCGACAGCGGTACAACGAGTGAAGCGAAAATGCGCAAATGTCCACAGCCATCGATACGCGCCGCTTCCATCAGTTCTTTAGGCAACTGCATGAAAAATTGACGCATCAAAAATGTTCCGAACGCGGTAGTAAGGAATGGCACTGTTAGTCCAGCATACGAATCAAGCCAGTTCCAGCTACGAATCGTCAGATAGTTTGGAATCATAGTCACTTCTGAAGGAATCATCATCGTCGCCAGAAAAAGGGAAAACATTAGTTTGCGCCCAGGAAAGCGTAAAAAGGCAAATGCATAGGCTGCCATACAAGATGTTAATAGCTGTCCGAGCGTAATGATTGTGCTCGTAATAAAACTGTTCATAATAAAACGTACGATCGGGATGGTGTTTAGTACGTTAAGAAAGTTTTGCATGTCCCAGTGAGAAGGGAGTAGCTTCGGCGGATATGTAGCCGAATCAGCCTCGGTCATGAACGAATTGGAAAGCGCCGTCCAGAACGGAAACAGAATCAGAATAGAGGCGAGAATAAGTACCGTGTAAGCTGAGCCAAGTCGAAGCATGTTAGGTTTCACTGGTAATGCACCTTCTTTTCGCCGAATTTGAACTGGATAATCGTCAGGATCAAGATAATGACAAACAATACTAGTGCCTGAGCGCTACCTGAACCAAAACGGAAGTTAACAAAAGCATCCTGATACAGATTAAATATCAGTACGTTCGTACTGTTTACCGGCCCCCCTTTAGTTAGTATGTTAATTTGACCAAACGCTTGAAATCCGGTGATGATCGACGTGACACTAGCAAAGAACACCGTTGGCGAAATCAGCGGTAGAGTCAAAGTGAAAAATGTGCGAAGCGGTCCAGCACCATCCATACGTGCACTCTCATATATTTCTTCAGGTACACCTTCCATGCCACCGAGTAGCAGAATAAACAGAAAGCCTATATTCATCCAGATCGTCATAATCGAGATGGAAATGAGCGCCCAATCCGGGCTAGTCAACCATTGAATGCCAGGCAAGCCGACAAGTTGTAGCAGGTAGTTCGGCATACCAAGTGTTGGGTGAAACAGCATCATCCAGATCACCGAACCGGTACCGACCGAGATCGCCAGCGGCATTGAGAAAATAAAGCGAAACACTTTGCTGCCACGTAGATGTGTACGGCAGATCGCGGCAAGAATCAGGGCGAGCAAAATAGAAGTCGGTACGGTGAACAGCATAAATTCGACGGTTACCCATAAACTGTTCAAAAAGCCGCTGGATTCAAACAGACGCTCAAAGTTACGCAGCCCGATATACTTGGCGACATCGCCACGGGGTGTTGTAGAGTGAAGACTGAGGTACACCGATTGCACGAGCGGATAGAATAGAAAAATACCAAACAGGGCAATCGATGGTGCTAAAAACAATGCAGCCAGCGAATATTCCTGCAACCAGCCTGTACGGCGCGGAATACGTGTACGGGATCGTTCGCGATCAGTAGCTTGCTTGAGTGTGCGCCGCGAGGGCACAGCAGACGATTTGTCCAAAACAATCAACCTCACTTTTGTATAGTTTCAATGCCATTCGTATCCTTCGGCACGATGCTGTTTACCTGCTAAAGTATAAAGAGCACATGTTAAGAGAACTGTTCATAATTGTAAAAGTTATGTTGTCTAGACGACTTAATGACAGGTCCAGCCCATTTGACTGTTTTTATTTTCGCGCTATAATATAATCAGGCAACGTCTATACTTACATATAGAAAGAGGTGAAACCATTGGGAAATTGACAGTACACGTAAAATGGCGGAAAATTCAAAAATCTACAATTCGAAGGAGGTGAACCCGACGCTGTAACTTATCCTTATGAACGGATAGACAGCGCGGGAGACACACTTGACTGACCCCTTACCCAGTTTATTGAATATTGTGCTGGTCTTTGTACTGGTATTATTGAACGGTTTTTTTGTAGCAGCGGAATTTGCGATGGTCAAAATTCGCAGCAGTCGATTGGAGACACTGGTCGATGAAGGTAACAAACGGGCGCGCTTTGCGCAGTCTATTGTAAACAATCTGGATGCCTATCTATCGGCATGTCAGCTTGGTATTACGCTGGCATCGTTAGGACTTGGCTGGATTGGTGAACCGGCAATTGCGGAGCTAATCCGACCTTTATTTGCAGCGATTGGCTTGAACAACGAAGTGATTATCCATAGTGTATCGATAGCAATTGCGTTTATCGTCATTACGATCTTACACATCGTACTCGGCGAGCTGGCACCAAAGTCACTGGCGATCCGCAAAGCGGAAGTGGTGACACTCTGGACAGCCGCACCGATGCTATTGTTCCACAAAATTATGTATCCTTTTATCTGGATGTTGAACGGCATGGCGAATGCCTTGCTCAAACTGTTCGGCATTGCTCCGGCATCCGAACATGACTCCGCTCATACCGAAGAAGAGATACGCATACTGATGAAAGAAAGCAACAAGAGCGGGCTGATCGATAATACCGAACTGGCGCTGGTTGATAATATATTTGAGTTCGCCGATACAACCGCCCACGAAATTATGATTCCACGTACCGAGATGATCTGCCTCAGTCTGCATGCTTCCCGTGAAGAGAATTTGCAGATTGCATTGGATGGTATGCGTACACGATATCCGGTGTGTGATGGCGACAAGGACCATATTGTCGGCTTCCTGCACATTAAGGATCTGATGCGCTACCAGATTGCAGACTCGGTCAAGCTGATTCGCCCGATTATTGCTGTGCCGGAATCGATCAAGATTAGTGAGCTAATGAAGCTTATGCAGCGTGGCAAAACGCAAATTGCCATTTTGATCGATGAATATGGTGGTACCGCAGGTCTGGTTACTCTGGAAGATATTATGGAAGAGATTGTTGGCGAGATTCAGGATGAGTTCGATCATGAACGTCCTGTCATTGAACCGATCAATGAAATGATGTATTCCATCGATGGACTGATGCTGATTGAGGAATTCAATACACGCTTTTCGCTTGATCTGGACTTGTCCGAGTATGATACGATCGGCGGCTGGTTGTATTCCCGTGTTGAATCCCTGCCTCCCCAGGTAGGACAGAGCGTGGCGCATGACGGGCATTTGCTCGTGGTTGAAGAAGTCGAGAACAAACGCATTTCACGTATTAAGCTGGTCATTACACAATTTGCGGTAACGACCAACCAGGCAGGAGCCTGAATAGAGCAGGGAGACTACCGATTCTACCCATACAAGATAGAGCAGGTAGCCTGAACGCAAATAAAAGGAACGGGAGCATATCCCGTTCCTTTTTTACATAGCTTGTATCATAGAAAGTATGATGATATCTATACCTACTTCATTTGATCATACAACTTGATTACATCACCTTGTCGTATTAACGACGACGATCAGCTTCCTCAACTTCAGCATCAACCTGCTCGTCAGCTTCATCGACCTGTAGCTCGGTATCGCCTTCACCGCGCTCCTCATAAGTGCGAGAAGCCGGGCCTTCCTCAACATGACGATGATTGCCTTCAATATCGTTCGCTGCAAAGGATTCTACACTCTCCGTAAAATTCTCATTATCAGCAGAGCCTTCTGCCAGTTCGTTATAGCTATGAACTTCGCGTTGTGCGCTCATCGCTGGAGAATCGGCAACTCCGTAATCTTCAACCGCCTGCCATGCACCCGCATCATCAAAACGACCAGTATTGTGCTGACGGTTCTCACCTGAGCCTTTCGCAGCAGGGGTAATCAGATCTTCTTCAACCGGACGATAATCATTCACATTGTCCTGTTGAGGACTTTCGTCGACAAGATAAGTCGTATAAGGCAATGCTTGCAAACGTTCAAACGGAATTTCCTTACCGCTAACCTCACTAATGCCATACGTACCGTCCTCGAGACGTTGCAAAGCGGCATTCACCTGATCCAGCGTATCACTCATTTGATCATCGATCGCCAGATCACGTCCACGCTCAAATGTCTCTGTACCGAGATCGGCAGGGTGGTTGTCTACTGAAGACAATTCACCTGTAGACATACGCTCGGATTCGATTTGTCCATCCATTTTATCTTTATCGACATCAAAGTGTCGTTCTAATTCCTTTTTTTCCTCAAGCAAGCTATTTTTAAGTTCTTCAAGTTGGGGTTTCGTCAAATGTTTCATCGTTATGGCTCCCTTCGGTGTTAAACTGCAATGTAGCCGCGCTAGTATGGAACTGCGGCTCGTTATGCATTTCATTACCCTGTCGACAGGAGAGCTAATCTTTTGGCAAATTGTAGGCAAAGGAGCGCTTAATCGTAATCCATACTGTTTCAATCGATTATGTTAACAGAGCAGATGGAGTGGTTAATACAACAGAGACCATCGTGCATCATTTTAGTTTATTTTCTATTATTTGGATGTGTTCGTTCGACCGATTATACATTCAGTGGACAGGTAGCATATTCAATGTAGAAATAATAGGCAGGTGATGCACTACCAGTGACTTTTATTTGATATTACTGTTGTTAAATTAAGCACAGAATAACCTGACTCACACCTTCAATTACCGAAAGGGGAATTCATGATGAAAGCACTCACTTATCAAGGTAAGCAAAAGGTTAGCGTTAAAGATGTCGAGGATGCACGTATTCAGAAGGACGATGATATCGTTATTCGGATAACTTCGACAGCGATCTGTGGTTCGGATTTACACATTTTTAACGGTGCAATGCCTGTGGTGCATGATGATTATGTAATCGGTCATGAGCCGATGGGAATTGTAGAGGAAGTCGGACCGGGTGTAACCCGTGTGAAAAAAGGTGATCGTGTCGTTGTTCCGTTTAATGTGTCCTGTGGTGAATGCTTCTTCTGTAAACATCAGATGGAGAGCCAATGCGACAACTCCAACAAAATGGAGGAGAAAAATACAGGTGCTTATTTCGGCTTTGATATTTATGGCGGCTATCCAGGTGGTCAAGCAGAGCTGATGCGTGTGCCTTATGCGAACTTCCTGCCTTTTGTCGTTCCGGAATCGGCTGAAGTAACGGATGAACAGGTATTGTTCCTGTCTGATATTATTCCAACCGCATACTGGAGCGTCGAAAGTGGCGGCGTGAAGGCTGGGGATACCGTTATCATTCTTGGCTGCGGTCCTGTCGGGCTGCTCGCGCAAAAATTTGCATGGCAAAAAGGCGCCAAGCGTGTTATCGCGGTCGATCATCTGCCATATCGACTCGCTCATGCTAAGCGTACGAACAATGTAGAGGTTATTAACTTTAAGGAAGTAGATAAGGTGGATCAGCATCTGCTGGAAATGACAAGTGGCGGTGCCGATGTCGTAATCGACTGTGTTGGACTGGACGCGGAGAAAAATGTAGGTGAGCGTGTGCAGACAGCGCTGAAGCTACAGGGCGGTAGTCTGAGTGCATTTAATCTCGCAGCCAATGTCGTACGCAAATTCGGTACGATTCAGGTTACCGGTGTATATGGTGAGACGTATAATGGCTTCCCATTAGGCCATTTGTTTGAGCGTAACATCAAGCTGGCACTGGGACAGGCGCCTGTCGTGCACTATATGCCAGAGTTGTTTAAGCAGATTGTTGACGGCAAATTCGATGCGACTGATATCATTACGCATCATATTCCGCTGCAGGATGCAGAGCATGCCTATGATATTTTCAATGATAAGCATGATGACTGTATTAAGGTCATTTTGAAGCCGTAATGATGGAGTTGTAGTTATATTGCAGGGCATTATTTATTGAAATTCATGTTACGAGATCGTTCGTTATAGTATACGTCCATTCATTTCCTTTCTTCTCAGCGTCCTATAGCGGATTGCCTGTATAGGAAATGCTTCTGAATTTCGTTCCTGTTAGATTTTGTTCCTGCGAGATTTCGTTCTTATGAGTTTGTATATAGCATGAGCGTCATATGTTTTATTAGCCTGCGCCTGAAATAAATGGTGCAGGCTTTACTTTCTATATAATAGAAATAGGGAATGTGGCAATAGTATCTTATTGATTCAACAGGCTACATTTTCTTATTCATGATCAGTCGTGCGTATATGATCATTGGTGTATACAAAATCATTTGTATATAAGATCATTGCTGCACAATGGGGAGCACTAAACCGATGAGCAGTTAACGAGTAAAATATAATCACGCCTGACGAGCAGCATGCTCAATTGCTTTTTGCATCGATGCCACTGGATCATTAAGCATTGGACCATGTCCAACGGCAAGCAGAGAGGGGTTCAGCTCCAGTAAACGCTGTGCACTTTGCAGCGAAAGAGCCTTTGACCAGGTAGCCAGTGCAGGGAAGGGGAAGCTCCAGCGTACAGAGCCGGATACAGCAATACCGCCGCGTGTTTGAAATGCATCACCTGCAATAATGGCATGGGTACGTGTATCAAGCAAGGAGATCGAGCCGGGTGTATGACCAGGTGTGGTAATAGTCTGAAGCGAACCGATACGATCCCCATCTTCAAGCAGTAGACTTGCACGGGTGCGCAGGTTTTTCGGAACACCGCCGCGAATTGGGGTTTGCGGCTCGCCCGGATCCAATGACACATCACCGCTCATCAATCGAGCATCACGAGTGGAGACGCAGATTACTGCTTCTGGATACAGCTTTGCCAGTGCATCGAGCGCTCCAATATGATCACTATGAACATGAGTTAATACGATATGAGTGAGCGGTTTTCCCTTTTGCTGTACGAATGCCTGAATGGCTTTCTCACTTCCGGGTAGAGCGGCATCGATCAGAGTTAGACTATTTTGCTCCTCGATCATATAACAGTTCACAGGGAACAGGGTTGGAAAGAACGTAAGCTGATGTACATTGTTTTTACTAATGGTTCTCATATTAACACTCCTTTTTCATCATAATAACTAATAGTATTAGTTTTAGCAAGAGTGATATTAATTAATTTTAAATTGTTCAAGTTATTTGCCTTTATTGCTGCTTAGCTGGCTTGAGTTCTATTATGTATTGGTATTGAATGTTGCCCATATAACGTTAAACAGGAATAGTCTGATCCTCCCTACTTCGAAGCATTTGAAGTAGAGCCAGAGCTATTCCCGCTATTTAGGCATCCCTTGTATTTTCCATTGCTTTCAAGCCTTGCAGGTATACATTCAAAATCCATTCAAAGCTCTCGTCTACATCTTCCTTGAGTGCAAAGCCCTTGCTTCGCTCCAACGAGCTAAAGCCATGCAGAACGCTGCGCAAACCACGGGTGGCATGAATCATCTGTTCATCTGTGAGCTGGTAGGCACCCAGTACCTGGATGACCAGATCCAAAATGTGCTGACTGAGCTGTTCGATCTGCTCGTCTGGCTGCTCAGGCACATACAGAGTTGCTTCATATAAGCCGGGATGCTTGCGTACAAAACTCAAATACGCACGAAAAACTTCACGAATTGCCAGATCGCCAGCACGCCCAACGGCTGCCATCATGATCGTCTCTTTGAGTTGCTGCAGACCAGCAAGCGCCATTTCCCGTCGCAAGCCTGGCAAGCCATCGATGTGATTGTATAGAGAAGGGGAACGCACCTTTAATTGCTGCGCCAACACAGATAGAGTAACCGCCTGTACACCGTGCTCGTCGGCAATTGCAATCGCTGCCTGCACAATCATTTGTAAATTCAAACCAATTCGTGGGGACACTACGAATACTCCTTTCCATTTGCGTAATAAACTAAGATCATTCATTCATAGACTATAATAGTTCATCGTATAGAGCTTTATTGTACGCCATCCCCATCCATTTGAACAGGGAAAACAAAAACAGGCACCCCAATGGATGCCTGCTTGTAAACGATAAAGGATGCAAAGATCAGAAGATCAATCGATTAAAATGCCCAGCCGCCCTGTTTGAAAATAGGCTCCTGTTGGCCATCTGCTGTAATACCGTAAATATCCATCTCACCGGAGCCGATCATAAAGTCAACATGGGTGAGACTGTTATTCAAACCGCGTGCAGTCAGCTCTTCGCGGGACATTTGCTTACCACCCTTGAGGTTGAACGCATATGCACTACCGATGGCAAGGTGATTGGAAGCATTCTCGTCAAACAGTGTATTATAGTACAGAATATTGGATTCGGAGATTGGGGAGCGATGAGGTACAAGTGCAACCTCGCCCAGATAATGAGAGCCTTCGTCCATTTCAACCAGATGCTCCAGTGTATCCTGACCTTTTTCTGCTTCTACGCCGACGATGCGACCATCTTTGAACGTCAGCTTGAAGTTGTCGATGATGTTACCGCCATAGCTAAGTGGCTTCGTGCTGCTCACATAACCGTTTACATCGGTTTTGAGTGGAGCGGTAAACACTTCTTCTGTTGGCATATTGGCAATAAACGCATCACCGCGTTCGCTGATGCTATCTGCTGCTGCCCACAGATGACCTTCCGGCAGACCGATTGTCAGATCTGTACCCGGTGCCACGTAGTGAAGTTGCTTGTACGATTTTTCATTCAAATAAGCGGCTTTTTCATTCAACAGGGAGACGTGTTTTTGCCATGCAGCAATCGTATCGCCTTCACCTACACGAACGGCTTTGAAAATGTATTCCCACATACTGTTAACCTGTTCCTCAGCCGGAAGCTCAGGGAATACTTTAGCTGCCCATGCTTCGGATGGCACAGCTACGATAGACCAGCTCATTTTGTCTGATTGCACATACTCACGGTATTTGGACAGCACCGTGCTGGATACTTTTTGCGAAGCAGCAATGCGTTTAGGATCGATGCCTTTTAGCAGATCCGGGTCGTCAGACACGACATGCAATACAGCACCCTGGTTTTCAGCAAGCTCTTCCATCTCTGCTGCATACCATTTGGGTCCGATTTCAAATGACTCATCCGGTGCCAGCTCGTAACGCATACGAGTCACCTGATCGTCACCCCAGTTTACTTTAACAAGCAAAGCTCCAGCTTCATAAGCCTTACGAGTGATTAGACGAACGAAGTCTGCTGCATGAATAGGAGCATTAATGATCAATTTCTGGCCAGCCTGTACGTTAACACCAACGCGTACAGCAAGCTCTGCATATTGCTCAAGTTTAGTTTGAAAATCTGGCATGAATAAGTTCCTCCGTTTCAACTGTCTGTATGTGTATCGTTAATGCGCCCAGAATCATAGCCGCATTACGAGATAACTGGGATCTTTACTACAGATAACCCGTCCTACCCATTTTACAGGATGTGCTCGTTAATGAAAACCTTTACCGAAAATCAAATTCATAAAATCGATGCATAAAATGACATATGATGATCACAAGGTTGGAAATGTGGGTAAGTTTCTATACAATACGATGTACATCTCACTGTTATCCGCAGAGCCGAGATCGCTTCCCAAGCACAGGTATGCAGATCAAAACGGTGCAGGAGAGAGGGGAACAAGCATGAATGAAGATTGGAAACAAGCACAGGAAGCTTTACGTCAGATTACCGTAACTGGCAGTGAGAACAATGAACCGGTCGTCATATCCGGTTATGCGGAAGGGGTTCGCTGTGTCGGGATAGGAACCGATGCTGCGGTATTTACGTATGATCAGACGCCTGGTTATGCATTTAAAGTATTCACCGAGCAGGCGATGGATAAGATTCCAGTGGAGCTGTCTGTGTATGAACGTTTAAAAGGCTCACCGTTTTTCCCGACCTGCTATGGACATGATGCGAACTATCTGGTACTCAGCTACGAGGCTGGACCAACCTTACAGGATTGTTTATTGCAGGGGATTGAGGTGCCCAAGCAGGTCATTACTGACGTAGAGGCCGCACGTAAATATGTGCGTGGCGTCGGCTTGAATCCGCGCGATATTCATTTAAAAAATGTAATTATGCAAAATGGACGCGCCAAAGTGATTGACGTATCTGAATATGTACACGAAGGCGATGATCGCCGCTGGGATCATCTTGTATGGGCGTACGAGCAATTTTATGATCGCCTTGCGGGTAGAACGATTCCTTCCTGGGTACTGGATACGATCAAAAACTGGTATGCACGGATTGGAACGATGAACAATACATTAAATGTAGAAGAACTGGCGAAAAAAGCAGGCGATCTGTTTTCAAAATATATGAAGTGAGATCTTTCCAAGGAAGTGATATTTCTCTAATCAAAAGCCTCCGGCACGTTACGGATTCGGTACAAACACCGAAGCGTACATGATGCAGGAGGCTTTTATTTATTGGCATGTTATTGAGCTGGTTATTTCCGAGTGGATCAACTTACAGCTTGCAGAAGGAAATCAATTGTTGCAGCTCTTCTGCCATTGTAGACAGATGGCGAGCGGAGGAAGCGACATCTTCCATTGTGGACAACTGCTCTTCGCTGGCAGCATTCATTTCTTGAATGCCTGCGGAGCCTTCTTCACAGATAGCGCTCAAATGCTCCATAGCTTCGGCAATTTGGCGAGACTTGCTATTGGTGTTATCGATCAGCGAACCAGTCATATCAATACGCTCGGCTGTACTGTCAACCGATTCACGAATGATTTCGAACGCAGCCATCACACGCTGACTTCCTTCAACCCCTGCCTGCACACTATTCACGGATTCTTCTGCCTGTTGAACAGCGCTCTGGCTTTCCTTTTGCACATCCAGCACAAGACCTGTGATGAGCGTAGAAGATTCTGCTGCACTTTCAGCCAGCTTGCGAATCTCTTCAGCAACTACCGCAAAGCCGCGACCGGCTTCACCAGCACGCGCTGCTTCAATAGAAGCATTCAAGGCGAGCAGGTTGGTTTGCTTGGCGATTTGCTGAATAGCGGAGGAGGCATAGCCGATTTGCTCGGACTTTTGATTCAATGTGGTCAGTACGTTAAGTGTAGAATGGATGTCGGTGGCAAGATGCTGAATGCGGCTCGTAATATCACGCACTTCACCAAGTCCTTGCTCGGCATTTTGCTTCATATGCACAGTCAATTGATTAATTTCTTTGCTTGTGTGGGATACTTTCTCCATCTGATTAGCCATTTCGTTGACGGAATCTGTCACATCGATCACGGTTGTTGTTTGCGAGGTAATTCCTGTAGCCAGCTCTCCTGAGGAAGAAGCAATGTGAGCGGAAGCGCGAGCAGTCTGGTCTGCACTTGCAGTTAATTCTTCAGAAGAAGCAGACAACGTCATTGCACTATCGTCTACACTTTTAATAATTTTACGCATGCTTTCGATCAGTTTATTAAACCCAGCCGCAACACGACCGATTTCATCGCGAGCTTCATAGTCCGAAATGACAGTTAAATCACCGTCAGCAGCTTGTTGCATCAAGTGTTGGACGCGGTTCAGCGGTTTGGAGATCAATGTGGTGATCCAGATACCAACCAGCAGAGCAATAATAATACCTGTAGCAATGACGATAATTGTAATCAATGTGGATGTGAAATACATCTGATCGGCATTTTCTTTACTTTGCGTTGCTTCTTTGATCATATTATCTCGCAGAGCATTTACATTTTCATTCAATGTGGTGCGATAATTTTCTAACTGAGTATACGCAGTCTGAGCGGCTGCTTTATCACCGGCACTAACAGCATCGAGGACGCTTTGGCGCGCTTGAGCAAATTGATCGGCTGTCTGTGTCAGGCTGTTAAATAGAGTTTTATTAGCAGCACTTAGCTGCATTTGTTGTAATTTGCTATATTGTTCTTTGGTATTGGCGGCTGTCTTTTGAATATCAGCGATTAATGATTTTTGCTGATCGGTATCTGTAAGAGTAGTCAGACGTAATAATTTCACCGCATTCGAACTATAGTTAATCGGAATCTGATCCATAATCATAAGCGGTTGTAAATTGTTTTGATAAATGCTAGTGGAGATATCGGACATTGTGCGGGTTGCATTGGTGCCAGTCAGCCCGACGATAGCAAGCAAGATCAGGTTGATCATCATCAAAATAATAATTTTAGTACGAACGCGGATGTTTTTCATTGTTATCATTCCTTTTCTATAGTGAAATTAAAATCCATTTGTTGTAATCAACCCCTATAACAGCGATTGCAAAATGGATGCGATACGTGGATATCAGTCGAAGCAGCGAACCCCTTGACGCTACAGTTACATAAAGCATAGAAAGCATTTGTCTTATATCGTGTTGGATGATGCAGGTTAGTCGCTAAGGACTTTGCGCGTAGTTCCTTAGGACTTGAAATAATGAAATCTAAATTTGAAACTCAAACTTTATAACTAATTGAATTAAGTATAAGGGCTAAATAACTTGAAAAAAATAGGAAGATACTCTTATTTTGTCGAATATAATCGAAAAAAGGGGATATGTAGTAGCAGATTCGACATTTATTTATCATTCGATTAAGCTAAAGAGGGTTTGGTTAAAGCTACGATAGGTGTGATTTTCTCAATCAGGCTCATGGATTAATAATTTTAATATGTAAATTTATATGTAAAACGGAGCGCGATTTTCTTCGATGAAAATTACTATTGATTAAAACTCGTGTTAGCTGATCACTAATCAACGCGTTAATAGGAAAGGAATGAGTAAATAATGACACATGTATTAAATGAAATGACTAAAAAGCATTTATATATAGGAGGAAAGTGGGAGAAAGCAGCTTCCTATGAACCTCTGTATTCCCCATATAATGAAGCGTTAATTGCGGAGGTCGCTGAAGCAAGCGCTGAAGAGACAAGAAAAGCGATTGCCGCCGCCGCAGAAGCAGCAACCGTGATGAGAGATATGCCTGCTCATCAACGGGCAGGCATATTGGAGCAACTGGTTCGATTGCTGGAGGAGCGGAAGGAAGAAGCAGCTCGGCTGATTGCACTGGAGGGCTCCAAGCCACTTAAGGCTGCACGAGCAGAGGTCGCTCGTACAATTGAAACCTACAAGTTCTCAGCGGAGGAAGCAAAACGCATTCATGGTGAAACCGTGCCTTTGGATGCAGCGGCGACCGGTGAAGGCAAATTTGGCTATACGATCAAGGAGCCTGTAGGCGTTGTCGGAGCGATCACTCCATTTAATTTTCCAATGAATCTGGTTGCTCATAAGGTAGGACCTGCTCTGGCGGCTGGGAATACCGTAGTCCTGAAGCCGGCTGAACAAACGCCGTTATCTTCGTTCCTATTAGCGGAGCTACTTGAGCAAGCAGGTCTACCAGCCGGTGCACTAAATGTAGTAACAGGAGATGGTAAAACCGTTGGCGATGCGATTGTCACAGATGATCGTGTAAAAGCATTATCATTTACAGGTAGTCCTGCTGTAGGCATATCGATTCGATCACGAGCCGGTTTGAAAAAGGTAACGCTGGAGCTTGGTTCTAATTCTGGCCTCATTATTGATGAGGACACCGACATAGCGGCAATGATTGATCGAGCGGTATCCGGTGCATTTGGCAACCAGGGACAGGTGTGTATATCGGTACAGCGTATTTATGTGCATGAGAAGATTTTTGATTCATTTGTAGAGCAATTTGTAGCTGCCACTGCGAAGCTGAAGCTAGGCGATCCATTAGACGAAGATACTGATGTAGCGGCAATGATCTCAGAAAAGGAGCAAAAGCGCGCGTTGGAGTGGATTGCCGAAGCGATAGAGCAGGGAGCAAAGGTTGCCTGTGGCAATGAAGTGGAGAATGGCTGCTTGAAACCGACAGTCCTGCTGCATGTATCGCCGGAAGCGCGTGTTGCCTGTCGTGAAGTATTTGCTCCAGTCGTGATGATCAATCGTGTACGTGATATGGAAGAAGCAGTACAGGCGGTCAACCATTCCGATTATGGACTGCAAGCAGGTATTTATACGACAAAGCTTGATACAGCGTTCCGAGCTATTCGTCAGTTGGAGGTGGGTGGTGTGATTGTGAATGATATTCCATCCTTCCGTGTCGACCAGATGCCCTACGGAGGAGTGAAGCAAAGTGGGATCGGACGCGAGGGTGTTAAGTATGCAATGGAGGATATGCTGGAGACGAAGTTTGTTGTATTCAATCAACCGCGATTGTAACTGACTTCCTTTTTTTACAATGATGTAGCTTAAAATGGTAATAAATAGGTAGACAGCGATCTGTTTTATTCGCGATTCCTATACAAAATAATAAATTCGCTGGAACAGTATGTAAAATAAGACTTATAACTACGCTCATACGTAGCTATAAGTCTTATTTGCGTTATAAAAACGTGTTTTATTTGACCAATTGTTAATTAAAGAGACCTTTGATGTTAGTTATTGAGCTAATTTGAACAATTTTTTATTTTTTTAGCTAAAAGGGTATTTATTTTTTTTAGGAATCGTGATACGCTTTCTCCCGACACAGAATGTGTTCCATTAATTGCCAATTTGGCTGAGGCGAGGTGAGGAAGCGCTAATAGTGAAGTCGTACTTAGCAAGGGCAGGCCGCTATACATAGCTGGCAGTGCATGTGGCAAAAGCAATACGTATGTTTGGCTTCAGGATCTTTCCAGTTGTGAAGAAAGTTCCACCATTTGCATTACAAAAAAACCAAGTGAACAGGGGAGAATACTTTGAAAAAAACAGTTGGTCTTTTACTTGCAGGTAGTTTACTCGTTGGTGCTACAACGTCCGCTTTCGCAGCAGAATCTAATGATCTGGCTCCACTCGGCGATTACACGCCAAAACTGATTACGCAAACAACAGGCATCACTGGCGCAAGCGGTGACGCTAAAGTATGGAAGTTCCTGGAGAAGCAAAAACGTACCATCGTTAGCGCTGACGCTTCTTCGACGGATGTAAAGGATCTGTTCGAAATCACTAAACGTCAATCCGATTCTCAAACAGGTACAGAGCACTATCGTCTGAACCAGACCTTTGAAGGTGTTCCAGTATATGGCGCAGAGCAAACGTTGCACTTTGACAAATCCGGCAATGTATCATTGTACATGGGTCAGGTAGTTGAAGATGTATCCGCTAAGCTGGAAGCATCGGACTCCAAAAAAGGCGTAACTGAAGATGTATATGCAGAAACAAAAAATGATCTGGTGAAACCGGACATCAGCGCTTCCGAAGCGATCTCTATCGCTGAAAAAGATGCTGCTTCCAAAATCGGCTCCCTCGGCGAAGCACAAAAAACACCAGAAGCGAAGCTGTATATCTATGCCCCTGAAGATCAAGCAGCACGCCTGGCATATGTAACAGAAGTAAACGTACTGGAGCCATCTCCACTGCGTACTCGCTACTTTGTAGATGCAAAAACAGGTTCGATTCTGTTCCAATATGATCTGATCGAGCATGCAACAGGTACGGGTAAAGGTGTACTTGGCGATACCAAAACATTCACCGTAGGCACATCCGGTTCTTCTTATGTAATGACAGATAGCACACGCGGTAAAGGTGTTCAAACGTATACAGCGTCCAACCGCACATCGCTGCCAGGCAGCACAGTAACAAGCAGCAGCAGCACATTCAACGATCCAGCATCTGTTGATGCGCATGCGTATGCACAAAAGGTATATGATTTCTACAAATCCAACTTTAACCGCAACAGTATTGATGGAAACGGTCTGGCGCTTCGCTCTACGACTCACTACTCCACTCGCTACAACAATGCGTTCTGGAATGGTTCACAAATGGTATACGGCGATGGCGACGGTTCGCAGTTCATTGCATTCTCCGGTGACCTGGATGTTGTCGGTCACGAGCTGACTCACGGTGTAACAGAATACACTGCTAATTTGGAATACTACGGTCAATCCGGCGCACTGAACGAGTCTATCTCCGATATCTTCGGTAACACAATCGAAGGTAAAAACTGGATGATTGGCGATGCAATCTACACACCTGGCGTATCCGGCGATGCACTGCGCTACATGGATGATCCAACAAAAGGTGGACAACCAGCACGTATGGCTGACTACAACAACACAAGCTCCGATAATGGCGGTGTACACACTAACAGTGGTATCCCGAACAAAGCGTTCTACCTGCTGGCGCAGGGTGGTACATTTGGCGGTGTGAATGTAACAGGTATCGGTCGCTCCCAGGCAATTCAGATCGTTTACCGTGCATTGACATACTACCTGACATCTACATCTAACTTCTCGAACTATCGTTCGGCACTGGTTCAAGCTTCCACAGATCTGTATGGTGCAAGCTCGACTCAGACCACAGCGGTGAAAAACTCGATGAGCGCGGTAGGCATTAACTAATACATGATTCCTTCTTCCTGCTAAACAGCGGAGCAGTCGATATGCAGAGTATGCATGTCGGCTGCTCTTCTGTATACATATAGAAAGTAGCATTATAGCGATAATTGAACAGGTGTCAATACTTAAAACACATTTTTGACCAATTGTTGAATAATATGACGTTAAATGTTATCTGTAATCCAAAAAACATAAAAAATACCTTTAATTTATCTAAAAAACTATTTATTTTCTTTAGGAATCATGATAATATTCTTCCAACACATACTAACGTGTTACATTATTTACAACACAATGGAATAAAAGGAAGGTGATTGAAGCACTTCAATAGATCAGCAGCTATCTAGTACATAATTGCTGCCCTGCATCGAGACAGTGGTGTGACTGGAGGCAGGACGATGTAGAGAATAACAGCAGACCTTCGCTTCTCGAGTACAGCTTTACCATTTCACATGAATAGGGGATAATTCAATGAAAAAAACAGCAAGCTTTTTACTCGCAGGTACATTGTTACTCAGTGCTAACACTTCCATCTTTGCAGCAGGTGCAAGCGAGCTAGCACCGCTAGGAGATTACACACCGAAAATGATCACACAGACGAGCATTAGCGGTTCTTCCAACGATGATAAGGTATGGAAGTTCCTTGAGAAGCAAAAGCGTTCGCTCGTTCCCAATAGCACTTCCTCGGAAAATGTAAAAGACCTGTTCGAGATCACCAAGCGTGAACCGGATTCCAAAACAGGCACAGACCATTATCGTCTGGCGCAAACGTACAAAGGCGTTCCAATCTATGGCGCAGAGCAGACATTACACTTCGACCAATCCGGCAATGTATCTCTGTATATGGGAAAAGTGGTCGAGGACGTATACGGCAAGCTGAACACGGGTGAGACGAAGCTTGAAGCCAAGGTTACCGACGATGTATATGGTGCAGTAAACGATACTAAAGCGATCGATGATCTGGTAACACCGAACATTAGCGCTTCACAAGCGGTTCAGATCGCTGAGAAGGATGCTGCTTCCAAGATCGGTACGCTTGGTGAAGCCATGAGTCCTGAGCAAGCGAAGCTTTACATTTATGCACCTGAAGATCAGGATGCACGCCTTGTATATGTGACCGAGGTGAATGTGCTTGATCCACAGCCACTGCGTACTCGTTACTTTGTAGATGCTAAATCCGGTTCGATTTTGTTCCAATATGATCTGCTGGAGCATGCAACCGGCACAGGCAAAGGCGTACTCGGTGATACCAAGTCACTCACAGTGACACAGTCGGGCACACGTTATCTGCTGCGTGACACTACCCGCGGTGGTGGCGTAGAAACGTACACGATCAACAATCGTACATCCGGCTCACTGACAACCGTGTCGAGCACAAGCTCTGTCTTTAACGATCCAGCGGCAGTAGATGCGCATGCGTATGCAGCTAAAGTATATGATTTCTACAAAAATACCTTTAACCGTAACAGTATCGATGGTGCAGGTATGAGTATCCGCTCGGTAACACACTATGGCTCCAAGTACAACAATGCCTTCTGGAACGGTTCGTACATGGTATACGGTGATGGAGATGGTAAAGTATTCACTTCCCTGTCCGGCGCACTTGATGTCGTTGGTCATGAAATGACACACGGGGTAGTTGAGCATACAGCGAATCTTGAATATATGAATCAATCCGGTGCCTTAAATGAAGCGATTGCCGATATGTTCGGTAGCGTAATTCAAGGCAAAAATGACTGGCTGATCGGTGAAGATGTGTATACACCGGGCAAATCCGGCGATGCTCTTCGTTCGATGGCTGATCCAACACTGTATGGTGATCCAGCGCATATGGACGATTACAAAAACCTGCCAAACACAGAAGAGGGTGACTATGGCGGCGTTCATACTAACAGTGGTATTCCAAACAAAGCATTCTACCTGCTGTCCAGTGGTGGTACCTTTGAAGGTGTAACGGTTAAAGGAATCGGTAACAGTCAGGCGATCGCGATTGTGTATCGTGCGCTGACGCTGTATCTGACATCCACTTCTGATTTTGCAGATTTCCGTGCAGCAATGACACAAGCATCAACCGATCTGTATGGTGCAAGTGCAAGTCAAACCACTTCTGTGAAAAACGCATTTGATGCTGTAGGTATTTTCTAAGCCAGCAGCTCGCGTTATTCATGATAACCGCTTGAGGAAGGCAGCTCTGCCTGTATCATAAGCGATATAGTGGTATATGTCTCAGATGGCACAGGCAGGTATAGTGAAGTAGCACAACTTCAAGTAATCCGCACCATGTTTGTTATGAGCGTTATGAGCAGTAGGATCGTTTTTATAAGCATCATATTTGATATTAATGTTGGAAACGGACATTGGATGTTGGTTTTGGTTATCAGAAATATAGACGACTGATCATTCCCCCGATCAGTCGTCTTTTTATTGTGTAGATTTCTGTAAGTTGTTTTCAATTTGCAAATTGAGTCTTAATGACCATTTTAGCAGGATATTCACACTCTCATCTTACATCGCTTGTGAAAGAAATGAAAAAAGTAGAGGAAATCAGGACAAAAGAGGACTATAATCCCAAAAATTAATGTTGTTTTATGTCGTGAAAAATGATCTGATTTACATATAATTTTAGTTTATAACCATTATAAATTTGTTTTACAAGAAAATTTTCAAAAAAATCAACAAAAATGCAAAGAAAGATGCTATTATAAGCAACATAACTAAATCATTTCTCTTTGAAAACCCACAAAAAGGAGTGGAAGGCATGGAACGCGAATTAGCATTGGAAATTGTAAGAGTAACTGAAGTGGCGGCGTTGGCTTCGGCTCCCTGGATGGGACGCGGTGACAAAAACAGCGCAGATGAAGCGGCAACGCTCGCGATGAGAGCGATGTTCGATTCGGTATCTATTAATGGTACTGTCGTCATCGGTGAAGGGGAAATGGACGAGGCTCCAATGCTCTATATTGGAGAAAAGGTTGGCAGTACTCAGGCACCTGAGGTGGATGTGGCAGTTGATCCACTGGAAGGAACCGCTATTGTAGCCAAAGGGCTGAATAATGCGCTGTCCGTTATCGCAGTAGCCGATAAAGGTAATCTGCTGCATGCGCCAGATATGTACATGGAAAAGCTGGCCGTAGGTCCTGCGCTAGTAGGGAAGCTGAGTATTGAAGACCCGGTCGATGTGACGCTGCGTAAGGCAGCGAAGGCACTCGGCAAAAAGATGGCTGATCTGACCGTGATGATTCTGGATCGCGATCGTCATGAAAGTATTATCAAAGTGCTTCGTAAAACAGGCGTGCGTATTAAGTTCCTGAGTGATGGCGATGTTGCCGGCGCAATGGCACCTGCTTTTCCAGAAGCCGGTATTGATCTGTATATCGGTTCAGGCGGAGCACCGGAAGGAGTGCTTGCAGCCGCTGCGCTGTCTTGCCTGGGTGGCGAAATTCAGGGCAGATTAATGCCAGCGAATGCAGATGAATTTGCACGCTGCAAAGCGATGGGCATTGAAGACCCTTATCGTGTACTAACGATGCAGGATATGATTGGTACAGATGATGTTATTTTTGCCGCAACGGGTGTAACACCGGGTGAAATTCTAGGCGGTGTCCGTTATCTGGCGGATGATCGGGCAGAGACGCATTCGATCGTTATGCGCGCCAAAACGAAGACGATTCGCTACATCAAGTCGCTTCATTACCTGCCAAACAAGGAAGTTGTGCACAAGGTGCAAAAAATTCAGGCATCCGGTTCACCGGAAGAACGCCGCTCGGCTGCAATTGACTCGGTAAACGCAAAGTCCAAGCCGGTCGCTGTCAAGCAAGCCTGAATATTCTGGCATAGGAAGCTGCATCATGACTTTGAATAATTCGAGTGAATAAGACAATCCTCATAGTGATTGATCGGTGTTCTCTCCATTGTATTATGATATGGTCTCCCCCATATCGTAGTAGCCGACAAGGGAGCATCGCCTTATGCTTGATGGAGAGCACTGTTAATCTATATTGTAATTGTATAACCTCCGCATTGGACAGTCCGCTATGGACTGTCTCTTTTTTGTAGAGGGATAGCTATGGCTACAGGCGAATGATCTGCGATGAATCATCCTTGCTCATATCCAGGATGACAAATACAATCTCCCTGTCGATAAGCAGTCGATGGCAAAACAATCTCCTATCGTTTGAACTGCACTCCAAAATGGGCTACGATAAAGAGACATCTCTCCCACAAGGGATATCTCTAACCGGGCATCTCCCAATAGAGAAAATCAATACAGAAAATGTAATCAACGATAGGCTGTTATATGGCTACACGGGTATATCATACCTGATGCTATATTCTGAACAGGCGGCAACGAAGCCGAAGGAGGATCTTATGATCATTGGAGTCGTATCAGACACACATCTGCTCAGTCATCGGCTAGCCCTTCCGAAGACATTGATCGAAGGGCTGGCGGATGCCGAGCTGATTATTCATGCAGGCGATTTTTGCGATTGGGGGGTGTATGAGCTGCTGGAGCAACTGGCACCTGTGGAAGCGGTGGCAGGCAACAATGACCCGAGCAGTATCGTAAAGCGTTTGGGACAGCGCAAGATTATTATAGCTAACGGCAAGCGAATTGGCATCGTGCATGGTGATGGCGGATTTCGAGGAAGCACGCCAGATCGGGCATTTCACGCCTTTGAACCGGATGAGGTGGATGTAATTGTGTTTGGCCATTCTCATGTTCCTTTTGCGGAGGAGCGTGAAGGGGTGCTGCTGTTCAACCCGGGTTCTCCTACGGACAAGCGTATGCAGCCGCGCTATTCGTATGGCAAGCTGTTCATTGAAGCGGATGAGATTCGTTATGAGCACTACTTTTTTGATAAAGAACGCAGCAATTCATAAATAAATGGAATTGGAAACTGTGCGTTAGAGTACCAGCAGCGATCATTTTTTGACCAATTGCAGGCAGAAATCGCTATCATTGGTTGAGAAAAGAGATGAGCTATAGCTGGTGCTCTATTTTTTATGAATTTTTAAGGTTTTTACAGGCTATTTCTTAATGTTGTTCATACAAAATACATATACATCTTATTTAATAGAGCAATCAGATCTGTGAAGTCAGCGCTATGAAGATCTGAACACCGCTAAACGGTTATGGCGGACCTGCTCTGTTCTACATAGCCGATCATCTACAGGATGCGTCAGATCATCCAATTATTATTCGGGAGGAAGTCCAATGGAATCCAACACCACTACTGTATCTCGTTCAAGGGTAGATATTCCCTTAATCCTCATTTTAATGCTTTCTGCCTTTTTGAACATCTGGCACATATGGCATAACGGTAACGCCAACTCTTACTACACGGCTGCCGTGACAAGCATGCTTCAAAGCTTTCATAATTTTTTCTATGCTTCATTTGATCCTGCTGGCTTTGTTACGGTTGATAAGCCGCCTGTAGCTTTCTGGCTGCAAACGCTGTTTGCGGCTATATTTGGCGTGCACGGCTGGAGTGTGACTCTGCCTGCTGCACTGGCAGGTGTAGGCTCGGTTGGCTTGATCTATCTGATCATGAAGCCAACCTTTGGTATCCAGACAGCGCGGATTGCCGCATTATTCATGGCACTTACACCGGTCGCTGTAGCTGTTCAGCGCTCCAACAATGTGGATGGCTTACTCGTATTTACGTTGCTGCTTGCCACATGGATGCTGCTCAAGGGTATTCGTTTACACAAAATAGGCTGGATCCTGGGCGGCTTCGCGATGATCGGTGTAGCCTTTAATGAAAAGATGCTACAGGCGTATATGATTTTGCCAGCGATGTATGTATTTTATCTGCTTGCCTTTAAAGTGAACTGGAAAAAGAAGCTGTCTGTCCTGGTTGCCAGCACCGTGATTATGGCAGCCGTATCGCTATCGTGGCCAGTGATCGTGGATAGCGTTCCAGCCAGTCAGCGTCCTTATATTGGCAGTAGCCAGACGAATTCTGTACTGGAGCTGGCATTTGGATATAACGGTGTTAGCCGCTTGACCGGAGAAACGCAAACCGGCGGCATGGGTGGGATGCCACCAGGCATGAACAATGCTCCAACATCTACAAGCGCTACATCAGCAAGCAATTCATCCTCGGAAAATGCAAGCATGAATCCGATTAGCGCAGGGATGATGCAGGGAGGCTTGATGCAACCGCCAGGCGAGGGTGGAGATATGCAGCGTCGCACAGGCGGGATGTTTAATACAGGTAATGTAGGTCCATTCCGTTTGTTCCAAAAAGCATTGTCTGGACAAGCAAGTCTGCTGCTGCCATTTGCGCTTATATCGCTAATTGCCTTATTTGCAGGACTGCGTAGAGCGAATTGGCGTGAGCGGAAGCATACAGAGATCGTGTTCTGGCTGATGTGGCTTATTCCGGTCGGCGGCTTCTTTAGTATCGCTAACTTTTTCCATCAATATTATTTAATTATGCTCGCTCCGCCAGTCGCTGCCATTGCTGCTGCCGGATTCATGGCACAGTGGCGATATTATCGTCAGGGAACCGGCTGGTTAGCATGGTTGCTGCCTGTGAATGTGGCGGCTACTACTGCATTCCAGCTATATGTGATCTATCCGGATCGACATGAGATTGCTTCATTCTGGTTCTATTTGATTGCAGGGCTGGGTGCATTGATTACAGTTGGATTATTGATCGGCACGCGGGTGCAGACGATGAGTCGCGGCAAAGCTTATCTTGCTTCCGCAGCAATGGGCGCATTGTTGCTGACGCCGCTCTACTGGTCGTCCATCCCAATGATGAATCCATCCAGCAATATTGCACTGCCGTATGGAGGGCCGATTACAGAAATGGGCTTTGGTGGAGGCGCGCCACCATTTAATCGTGATGCACAGTTGACAGCGACCAATCGCGACCGCTCTGCTGATCCTGAAATGGATAATACTAATGAAGGAACAGGGATGTCTGCTCCTGGTGCTCCAGCAGGTATGATGAACGGCAATGCGCCATCAGCAGGCGGATCGACGTCATCAACAGATCGCTCACGTACTCGTTCTAGAGGTGGTATGGGGCTAGCTGATTCGGTGAATGAGAAGCTGCTTCAGTATGTTACCGAAAATAATCATGGTGAAAAGTACTTGTTTGCCGTAAGCAATGCCAACTCAGCGTCTGCCTACATTATCCGAACTGGCAAAGCTGTCATGGCAATGGGTGGCTACAGCGGTAATGACCCTATTTTGACAGTGGATAAGCTCAAAACATTAATTCGCAATGGCGAAGTGAAGTACTTCCTATTAAATGGTATGGGACGCGGTACTTCGACCGAAGTGACAGAATGGATCGAGCAGCATGCCAAAGTAGTGCCTTCCTCTGAATGGCAAGAAGGTTCAGGGTCTGTCATTCAAAATGCGCTGTCGAATGATACTCAAGATACAACTGCCACCGATTCGAAGACGAAGGATCGTAGCGGTATGATGGATTCATCCCGGGATGATGCTGGCTTTGGCGGTATGGGGATGATGACAAGCACATTGTACGAGATTACACCTGACGATATTACGGATTAATCGCTATTGTGAGTAGCGGATGTTTTTCCCGATAGTTTATATAATGGATATGATCCTGTCATTCTTTAAGAATGGCAGGATTTTTGTTATAAAAGAGCCGTTTAAGCAGAATAAGAGAGGAATAGAAGACAATCGACCGTTTCAATGAGACTGGCTAGTTTACATATTAACGTATAAGCATCATTATTCCGGGTGCTCATATGAATCTAGCCAGAGGGGGCTACATGATGATTGATAGCAATACGTATTATGATTGTATTATTGTAGGTGGAGGCATTGCCGGACTTCAGGCAGCGCTTCAGCTTGGACGATATTCAGCACATCGTGTGCTGGTCATTGATGCAGGAGTAGGACGCTCTACGCTATGTCAAAATTACGGGAATCTGCTTGGTTTTCCAGATGGCGTGTCTGGTGAGGAGCTTCGCGATATTGGCAGACAGCAATCCGAGCCATTAGGCATTGAGTTTCACGAGGATCGTATACTGGAAGCACAGCAAAAGGACGACCATTTTCTGTTAAAGGGAGCCGAGGGAGAAAGCTATCGCGCACGTACATTATTATTAGCGACCGGCTTGATCGATCGTTTTCCAAGATTGCCGGGACTGCGGGAAACGCTTGGTTTCAGTGTGTACGTATGCCCGGATTGTGACGGGTATGAGATCGAGGGCCGCCGTACTGTCGTTATGGGCTCAGGTGAAGCAGGCGCACAGATGGCGTTAATTTTAACACCGCGTACAGACAAGCTGCTGTACATTAATCATGAAGGCAAGCCGTTCAAGCCGGAAACGATGCAGAAGCTACAGGAGCATGGGATCGAATATATTGAGTCTGCTGTTCGCAGTGTGAGTCATGGTAGCGGCGGAATGCTGGAAGCCGTTCAATTGGAAAATGGACAAACGATCGCTGCGGAGCGCGGTTTTATTGCTTTTGGTGGTAATCATGTTAATTCAGAGCTAGCGGAGCAGCTAGGGGTCGAAACGCTGCATAATCATCATATTGAAACCGATCCTCGTTCCAAAATGACCAATATTGAAAATGTGTGGGTAGCTGGCGATCTGGCCGCCCATTCGGAGCAGGCAAATATCGCAATGGGCGAGGGTGCTCAGGCAGCAATCTGGATTCATAAAACACTATCCAAGCTGAAAAGCCCGGCGGTTGTGCGCTCGGGTCATTAAGTTCTCTCCATAAGCCAGAGTGTATACGCAGGAGCAGAGAAGGCACACGTAAAAACGCAGCTAATCTGCTTTGTTTTGGCATGAGGCTTATGGTATGATGTTGTCGATATACTAATTTGTTGCCAGGTGGGATGCAATTGAGTTTCCATCCTAAAAAGGGGTTTAAACTTGTAACTATCGTTAGCTTTATTATTGTTGTATCCATTGTACTCACGATGCTGATCTCTATTCATTCTTCCTATAGCGTCAGCAGGCAATCCCTGGTCGATAACTATCTGAGCGGCAATTATGATCGTGCTATGGATCTATCCTCAGCTACGGGTGATTTGCTCGTGCGCATTCAGAATAGCGTCAATTCGATGGCGTCAATCTGGCAGCGTAATGAAAGTATGGATCCTGCGCTTTTGAATGATTTGTATGCAACACACAATGAATATTTTGAGTCCATCAGTATTGTTCGTAAGGATCATACCCTGATGGAGATCGCCCCATCCAATAAGAAAGAATTGCAGGTGGGGACCAATGTGGATAGTCCGATTATACGTTCTGTGATGAAGCTAAGAGAACCGGTCATAACGGATCCTTTTATCGGCAAGACGGGTAACTTGCTCATTTTAGTGACAAGTCCGCTTTTTGATAAAAATAATAACTATTATGGCTATATCGGTGGAACGATCTATTTGCATAACTCTAATATTTTGCAGCTCATTTTACAGCAAAAATATGAGTCGAATGGCTCGTATATATTTGCAGTGGATTCAAAAGGCAACGTTATTTTCCATCCCGATCCTACGATGATTGGAAAAAATATTGCTTCCAACGATGCGGTATGGAAGGTTATTGCAGGCTTGAACGGTTCGATTGAATATACAGACAATGATGGGAAGCAGTTCTATGCAGGCTATGCGTACAATATGGGTTCGGGCTGGGGCATCATATCCCAGACACCGGCTGATATTGTGAAGGAGCCGCTTAACAATTTATTGGAAAGCAGCATTTTGCAATCGCTACCGCTATTGTTCATCACACTGGCTGCTGGTTGGATACTCACATATCTGGTCGTGCGTCCACTGCATATGCTTGCTGAATATTCTAATCGTATGCTAAAGGAATGGAGTATCGATGATCTGCCTCCGGTGCGCTCAGCAACGTATGAGATCAAGCTACTATATTCCAGCCTGCGTACGACGGCAAGACAGATGCAAAAGTATATTCGTAAGCTACGCACAGAGACGGCGCTGGATGGTTTAACCGGACTTGCCAATCGTCGTAACTTTGATGCTACACTGGAAGCATGGTGTCTGGCAGAGGAGCCATTTTCGATGATTATGCTGGATATTGACCATTTTAAGCTTGTTAATGACACGTATGGTCATCCGGTAGGCGATCAGGTAATTCAATTTCTGGCGGCGATGATGCGTAATGTATCGCGGGAAGGTGATTTGTGCTTCCGCTATGGCGGCGAAGAACTGGGTATCCTGTTGCGTGGTGCCAATAAGGAGAGAGCTTATCGTGTGGCTGAGCGTTTACGCCATCTGGTTAGCAGCATGCCGAGCCCATCAGGCGACCGCATCACCATCTCACTTGGTATTATTGGTTTCCCAGAACAGGGAAAGATGCCAGAGGAACTAATTGCCAGAGCGGATGAAGCGCTGTACACTTCCAAGCGAGAAGGGCGTAATCGCACGACGATCTATGCGGAGCCTGTTGTGGTAGCGGATATATCGGAACAATCATAAATAGGATTTAGGTTACAGGATAAGCCGTATCTGATTGATGTGCATTATATGCCATCTGGTAGATACGGCTTTTTTATAGCTTTTTATAATGAAAGGGAAGCATAGTACAAGTCACTGTACAAGTCACTAATATGATGAAAAGCTGTGCCGCATGAAGACAGGAATACGTAAAAGGCATACATAAAGTATCGTATTGTATGCGTTGGATATAGTTGCAATTTGGCACCGTTGACCTAGCTAAATACGTGTACTTTGTGACATAAGTTGGAAATTCTTAAAATGATTTTGGTAAAAATAGTTAGTTCAGATGGAAGGCTGGGTAAATAATATCTGGGAACGTCGATATACCATATTAAAGTGAAGCTGGGAGCGTAAGTGCGCTGGGCTACATAACTGTGGCATTGCCGCTTCACGATCTTCGGTCTGACCAAGCCGGAAGAGAGACGGTTGTCCACTATGTGGGTAGTTTTACCTGGCCATAGGTCGCATTCCACAACAGCATGCTTGCGTGAATCCAGACTCCGATCAACAAACGAGTTGAAGAACAAGCAGCATAGCAAAAAGTAGGACAAGTAACTGGCAATTACTGTGCCTTATTAAGCTACAGTATAAGCAAATGATTATGTATACCTTATTTTAGTGTATATCGATCTCTCATAACAACAAACAAACAACATCATCATTGGAGGGAATATTTATGACTAAGAAATCGAATTTGAAAAAACCGATTTGTGCACTTGCTTCCATGACACTTGCAGCATCGCTTTTGCTTCCTGGTGCAGCATTCGCTGAGGAAAATACGGATACAACAGGTAGCTTTAGTCTGAATAGCAGCACCTATTTATCGAATACAGGCTGGGCTGGTAGTACAGGCAGTATGACTTCTTCCGATCAAAGCATGACAAACGGACAATCGATTTTTTATGATAATGCGAACTCCTTTGGATATAAATGGGCTTATCCAGCGGATGCAACAGGACTCCAATCCTCACCTGCGATTTCCTATGGCTGGCATTGGACAAATGGCTATGAAGGTGCAGGCAATATGCCGATCGACGTATTCCGCGACAATTCACGCAGCAGCACATCCAGCCGTAGTACACAAATGAAAAACATCGACACCTCTGTAGCTTACTCTACAGCCGATGTAACCGGTGATTATGCTACAGGCTACACATTGTACATTCACAATACTCAGCAGGCAGGGATGGAAACGACCCCAAAAGCAACCGTCAAAGTGATCACATCGACTTCAGCCAATCCAGAAATGACAGATGATACAGGCATGATGGATGCATCCGATGTATCGAATCGTACAGAAACAAGCACCGGTACGAATGTATTCACCGGTAATGGAGGTATGAGCTCCAGCGATCTGAGCACTACGATGGATACCGACATGGGCGCCTGGGGACAGTGGATCGATATGGTGAGCATCGGTGGCTCAAACTGGAATGTATATCGCAGCACAAGTAACAGCGATAATACGGTAACCTCTGCTAATATGAATGATAATGTAACGTATACATTCGTAAGAACAGCGAATACCGATATGGTGTCGCTGAATCTGACTGATTTTGTGAAAAACCTGCTGGATCGCAATGAGCTGATGACCACAGGAGATTATATCAGTGGTATTACGTTCGGCACTGATGTGATGAGCGGTAGCGGTAAGCTGACTGTTACAGATTGGAACATCAATGTGCAGTAATGATCCGATCTGGATCATAAGGCTGGATTAAGCATCGGCTGAACAGGATACACCAATCAAGTGAACAACAAATAAAACCAATAAGACCGACAAAACAAATAAGATAAAAGACAAAAAAGCTGATCGCACCTGCTGCGACAGCTTTTTTGTCGTATTAACGATGAGTTCATACCTATCTCAATCTGTATATATATCTATGCCGGTCGACGTTATATGACCGGGCTAATAGGTACACTAGGCAGGAGAGAGATGATCCAGATCCGGTAAATTGCAAGCAGGCATCGGATAGCTGAACCAGTAGCCTTGAAACTCTTTATATCCCAGTTCCACCAGTCGGTCCCACTGCTCCTGATCTTCAATGCCTTCTGCTACTACCTGTAAATTCAGCGCTTCAGCCATCGTGATTAGCGCTTTCAGCACAGGCGGGTTCATTTGAGTTACAAATGACCGATCAATTTTAATTTTGTCGATTGGTAACCGGGTGAGCATGCTCAGTGAAGAATAGCCTGTACCGAAGTCATCCAGCGAAATTGTATATCCTTGCTCACGCAATTTGAGAAGGGAAGATTGTTCTTCTACAGCATTACTTGTTGCTACACTCTCCGTGATCTCCAGATCAATATAGCTCGCTTTTACCTTTTCTTCGAACAATATCTGATTTAAGCGGTAAATGAAATCCGGGTCATCCAGTTGAATTCTAGAAATGTTGACCGCAATCCGAATCTGATCGCCATACTTGCGTTGCAGCAGCGGCAGATCACGACATACCTGACGAATTACCCAGTCACCAATCGGGATGATTAAGCCTGTTTCCTCCGCTACAGGTATAAATTCAGCAGGTGATACAAGCTGCTCATGATTTTTATACCAGCGTAATAACGCTTCAACGATCACCACCCGATGCTTCTCTGTGCTATAAATCGGTTGATATAATAGCTGTAGCTCATCTCTTTCCACGCAATGATTAAGCGCCAGCTCATGATGAAAGCGTACGATCTGTTCATAACGAAGAGAGTTATCAAAGATATGGTAACGACTGCGACCCTGTCCTTTAGCATAATGAAGGGCAATGTCTGCATGACGCAGCGCGGTTTGAGTGTTCATTTCCTGTGTTAATGGGGCGATACCGATACTGGCTGTAACTTTGACTTCACGATCCTTTAGAATAAAAGGACTGCTTAGTGCACGCAGCATCATTTGAGCTGTCTGATAGGCGGAGCGGTCAACCTTCTGGCAGACTACGAGAAATTCATCGCTACCGAGACGGCAAATGATTTCTCCATCGTTAAACTGCTGCTTGATCCGTGCAGCAGCCTGGATGAGTAGCGCGTCTCCACTTTCATGACCCATCATATCGTTGATGCTTTTAAAATTATCGATATTCAGTAAAAATAATGTGCCTTTGGTGATCGCATACTCATACAGGAAGCGACGATTAAATAAATGCGTTAATTCGTCATAGTAAGCGTAAAACTTGAGCTTTTCCTCATATCGACTACGCTCCGTATAATCCCGTGTAACACAGATCAGATGCGTGATGCGCTGATCTGGCCCACGTAGAGGAGAGATGATGCTTTCTCCGCTTAGATTTCCGTTAGGCAGCACGTTTCCGTCCTCAAAGCGTGTGCTTTGCCCGGCAGATAAAGCTTTCATGTACTTGTTATGCAAATAATGTGCCATCTCTGGCTCATTTGCAAAGCATTCAAAAAACGTTTTTCCAAAATCTTCAGTTCTTACACCGCTGAATTTTGCAGCCGAACGATTCACATAGCTGTAATAAAATTGCTCATTATGCACACGCATAACATACACAAAATCTTCGATCGCATCCAGAGCCAGAGCAAGAAGCGGAGGTATTTCATTCATATCATTGTCCATGCGTTCCACTCCTTCGACCATGCTTTCACAATGTTCTTTATGTCGTAATCTCAAATGTTTTGCACTATATATTATAATTCGGTCAATTGCCTGCATATTCTTAGTAATAATTGTATAGTCCGCATAAAAGTTAGTTATAAAGCATTAGCAGTCATAGATTATAACAATATTCGACTTTATTTTACATATCATATGTGACAAAAGCGCAAACACGCTGCAGTTTGGTTGCAAACGTAAGAGCGATACCGGATAATACCAGAGAAATAAGCATAGCACAGGAGGTCCATTTTTCATATGAAGCCAATTACCGAAATTGCGAAGCAGACAGGAATTGATATGGATTACATAGAACCGTACGGCAAATACAAAGCTAAACTACAGCCTGAACTGATGGAGCAGCTAGATGATCAGCCTAATGGCAAGCTCGTGCTCGTTACAGCGATTAACCCTACACCCTCTGGTGAAGGGAAAACATTAACATCAATCGGTCTCTCGCAATCGCTGCATGCACTTGGCGTGCGAGCGGTTGCAGCACTGCGTGAGCCTTCGTTAGGGCCTTGCTTTGGTATGAAGGGTGGAGCTACAGGTAGTGGCAAGGCTCAGATCGTGCCGGCTGACGATATCAATCTGCATTTTACAGGCGATATTCATGCTATAGCCAGCGCGCATAATCTACTCGCTGCGATGATCGATAATCACATTTATCATGGCAATGAGCTACGCCTTAATCCGAAAAAGATCACCTGGAAGCGCACCGTTGATATGAATGATCGTAGCTTGCGCAATATTGTAACCGGTCTGGGCAGTGGCAATGGAGACGTAAGAGAAAGTGGCTATTTGATCACATCTGCCTCTGAGGTGATGGCGATTCTCTGTCTGAGCGAGCATATGACGGATTTGAAAGAGCGTCTGGCTCGTATCATTATCGGTTACTCGTATGATGGAGCGCCGATCACAGCAAGCGACTTGAAGGCAGTAGAGAGCATGGCCATCCTGCTACGTGATGCGATCAAGCCGAATCTGGTGCAGACGCTGGAAGGGACGCCGGTTATTTTGCACGGAGGGCCTTTTGCGAATATTGCGCATGGTTGCAGTAGTGTGATCGGTACGAAGACAGCGCTCAAGCTAGCGGATGTGGTCGTGACTGAAGCTGGATTTGGTGCAGAGCTTGGAGCGGAAAAGTTTTTCGATATTAAATGCAGACAATCCGGACTGGAACCGTCCGCAGCCGTACTGGTCGTTACGGTGAAGGCGCTCAAGTATAACGGGCAGCCTGCAGAAACCGAACAGACTTCGGATCGTGCAGAGGCAGATGATATAGCTGCTCTCCGCCGCGGCATGGCTAATCTGCGTCGTCATATTCGTAATTTAAAGTCGTTTGGCGTACCTGTTATGGTAGTGATCAATCATTTTACAGGAGATACGGAGCATGAGCTGGAGCTGATTCAAGAGGAATGCAGTCATCTGGATGTTCCAGCGGAAATATCGAGTGTCTGGGCAGAGGGCAGTGCAGGTGGAGCAGCGATGGCACGCCGATTACTGGGACTGCTGGAGACAGCACCGCAAGCATTTACTCCATTATACGAAGCTGAATGTACACTTACCGATAAAATCGAGCGCATCATCACCTCAATCTATGGTGGAGAGGGAGCTGCATACTCACCAGCGGCTCGTCGCACACTGGAGCAGCTAGAGGTGCAAGGCTTCGGTCATTTGCCAGTATGTATGGCTAAAACACCGTATTCGTTTACTGATCAGCCGCGCTTGCTTGGTGCACCTACCGGCTTCACGATTCAAGTATCTCGTGTATCCCTGTCGGCAGGAGCAGGCTTTGTCGTCGTGGAAACGGGCAATACGATGACGATGCCAGGACTGCCGCGTGTGCCAGCAGCAGAGCGAATGCACATCGATGCAAACGGGCAAATTGATGGACTATTTTAACGACTTCATATCGATGTACACATCAGAACAAGCCACTCGTTAGACGAGTGGCTTGTTCGTACTACATATGAATAAGGCATTAGAACCAACCATTAATACACTTGTACGCGGGTATCCAGTACAGACTTATTTTGCACCGAATTGCCTGACAGGTATACCCTTTGTAGATCAGGCAGCTTGCTTAACGCTTCGATGTTGGAGATGGCATTGTTCTCAAGATGAAGCTCTTCGATCGCCTTCCATTTGCTCATGAATGCCAGTGAAGATAGATTGCTGTCTTGCAGTGTGAAGGAGCGCAGAGCAGTCATATTGGCAAAGTAAGGCATCATCTGGTCAATTGAAGTAATGGAGTTATGATTTATACTAAAATAAGGCTTCTGCACAGTTAACTGCTGAAGTGCACTATTGTTTGGAGCTACCGCTGGATTCAGATTCAGCCTGCACTCCGTGCACACCAATGAATTCACCTGCTTCAAACGAAACAAAGCATCGCTTTCACTGTACAGTGAAGAATCATTAATGTTCAGTGTATGCAAATCGGACAGCTTGTCGAGCGCGCGCAACTGAGTAATGTCACCAATCTTCGATAAGGCTAGCTGTTTTAACTTCGGGAATTTTGCCAGTGTAGCTAGATTCAATTCATCGCTTTCGCCGTGCAGTGTCAGAGTGGTTGTGGCAGGTGCCTTCAGTCCAGCAAGGAAAGAACCTGGGATTTCCACCTTTGTCGCATGAGGCAGAACAAGTGCTTCTTCATTCTCATAATAACCGGATAACGACAATTCACGCAGAGAGGGCAGGGTATTTATCGTTTTTACTGATCCTAGCTCATTTAAGGATGCTAAGCGGAGTGACGTAATGGAAGTTTTACCAGCCAGACGCTCCAGACTCGAAAAGTTGACACTTTCAAGATCGAGCGTTTGTAAAGCAGGCATATTTTGTACAAAATCGATTGATTTTGCGTTCATTAAATAGGACAGCCGCAGATGTTGCAACTGGGTCAACGCGAATAGCGGCTGCATGTCTGTAGCTTCACTATGCTCCAGAGATAAGGAAGTTAGCCCGGTCATGGAGGATAACCATCCTAATTCATTGACATTGGCAAGTGACAGCGATTTAAGCGATAGCTTGTTCAATGAGTAAGCATCGGTTACCGATTCATCCATATATGTGATAGATAATGAGCTTAAATGAGGGAACTCCAGCAGTAAAGCTAATTCCTGATTGCTGCGAATCTGCACGGAAAGCTCTGTGATCTTCGACCTGTCGCCAAAATAGCGAGCAATTTGCGTAAAGGATTCGTTAAAAGCACTACCATAGCTTTTGAGTCCAGACATATGAGCAAACGTTGTCTGATCGGTCTGGGAAATTTCGTACGTTCCGTTTAAATCGAGTGAGGTCAAGCCGGTAAAGGCTTCAAAGTCGCGCTGATCAATTCGCTGACCATTCAGCTTCTTATCCTGCGTGACATACGTGATTTTCTCAGCCTTTTCATCGCTAAAAGGATCGGAGAAGCTATATGTAAATTCCCACTGATCATCATCGGTATAGACGACAGATAAATAACGAATGCGTGCTAGCTCCGCTTCTGTTGGGGAGGCAGATCCTTTATGGAAAATATCCCGCAAAAATGAGAGTAGAACTTCGCTCTCCGGCATCTTGCGCACGGTCTGATTGGAGGGTGTACTCACATGAGTTGAACTCATATTGTAGTACAAATAGGTGCCAACTCCAGCCGTTAGCAGTACGATGAACAGTAGGATGAGCCGGATAGGGATGGTTAAGGTGTGTGCTGCTTTAGGCGGCGGTGCTCCATGATAATGATTAATCGTTTGATCCACATAGTAGACCTGATTTTTCTCTAATAAAAGTTCAGTCCCACAGTAGGGACATTTTAACGTTTCACCCTCCTTGTATTCAATTTTTCCGTTGCAATTAGGGCAGTTTAACGGAATTAATGCCACGGATGTCTCCTCCTTCATGATGTAAAAGTAAAATGCTGCTATACGGTGATGCTGTTTATTATAGGATTACGTTCATTATACATTGTCGGTTGTATATTCTTATTCAAGTTTTTCCTTATTTGAGAAAATAAATAATAATTGCTGGTCAGCTCATATCATAACCTGCATAATGAAGCACTACGCGATCGACGTGATAGGATGTTTAACATGCAGGGGATAGAGGGTATCGCCTGTAGTTTTTACAAATAAACCTTCATTCGTGACTGTGCTATGTAGCTCTAAGCCTTGATCATCTGGCGTGAAATGAAATGTAATTTGCTTCGTATGCTCGTTGACCACGGTAGTCTGGATGTGTCATAACTGTGCCGATTTGTATCGCTTTTTTCCTTTGCCCGGAAATAACAAGTTCAACAGTATTAACCGAAGCATTAGCAACGATCTCATTTCCATCAACAAAAGAAAATGGAATATAATGCTCACTCCAGCCTCCTTGCTGGTACCAGCGTTCAAAATCAATATCAAACGTATCGGCGGCAAGCTTAAAAAAGCTTGTTCGAAGCCTGTCGTTGTTTTTATAGTGCTTTGTAAAGATCAGGTTCTGCATCGCAGGTGCTCCTTTATTTTTAGTATGTATGCAATATTTGATAAGTATAGCATACAGAGTGATTTTGCTTGCATTTCTATGCCATGAGATGAAAAAACAAGTTTACATCTTCTTTGATATTTCTTTGTTATAAAGTAATCAGCTTCATTCCTATATGGTATAGCCTCCATTCCTGTGTAGCATAGCTTCTATTTCATGAGAGGATGTTATTACAGCCGATAAATGCGAGAAATTAGCCTGCTATGACCAATTTATTCTTGTTTATTGTTAATGTATATGATATTAATTAACAATAATATAAATCATTATTCGCTCTATTTTGAAAGCGCTATCTTTTTGATGAAGGATGCCATTCATTTTACAAGCTCAATTTTGAAAGGAGTCGATTTACGATGGAACAAGTTAAGCATTCTATACATACGCTAAGCCCAAAGCAGGTGCATATTAACGACCACTTCTGGTCTCAGTATCAGCAACTGGTCAAAGATGTAGTCATTCCGTATCAATATGACGCCCTGCATGATCGCGTGCCGGATGCGGAGCCGAGTCGTGCGATTCGCAATTTTGAGATTGCTGCAGGACGACAGGATGGGGAGTTTCATGGCTTTGTATTTCAAGATACCGATGTAGCCAAATGGATTGAGGCGGTCGGATATTCATTGATGTTATCTCCTGATCCGAAGCTGGAGCAAATGACCGATGATGTGATCGCATTGATTGCAGAAGCGCAGGGAGAAGATGGCTATCTGAACACCTATTTTACAATCAAGGAGCCGGATAAACGCTGGACGAATCTGGTGGATTGCCACGAGCTCTATACTGCTGGTCATATGATCGAGGCTGGCGTAGCTTATTATGAAGCGACCGGCAAACGTCAGTTGCTTGATGTAGTCTGTCGTCTGGCGGATTACATTGACGAGCAGTTTGGTCCGAAGCCCGGTCAAATGCGCGGTTATGATGGACATCAGGAGATCGAGCTGGCGCTGGTAAAGCTGTATCGATTAACGAAGGAAGAACGTTACTTGAAGCTGAGCCAATTTTTTATCGATGAGCGCGGGCAGGAGCCGAATTATTTGAAGCAGGAATGGGAAAAGCGCGGGCGATACAGCTTCTATGGTGGGAAACCGCAGGAGCGCATCAATCTGGAATATTGTCAGGCACATCAGCCTGTACGCGAGCAGAAGGTAGCTACCGGACATGCGGTTCGTGCGGTATATATGTATACAGCGATGGCAGATCTGGCACGTCTGACAGAGGATGAGCGTCTGCATGAAGCTTGCCGTACATTATGGCGCAATATCGTGGATCGGCAAATGTATATAACAGGCGGAATTGGCTCGACTCGTCACGGCGAGGCGTTCACCTTTGATTATGATCTGCCTAACGATACGATCTATTCGGAAACATGCGCGGCGGTAGGCATGGTATTTTTCGCTCATCGGATGCTGCAATTGGAGCCACGCGGGGAATACGGCGATATCATGGAGCGAGCACTCTACAATAATGTGATCGGTGGGATGTCGCAGGATGGCAAGCATTACTTTTACGTAAATCCGCTGGAAGTGTGGCCTGCGGCAAGTCACCACAATCCGGATCGAGAGCATGTAAAGCCTGTACGACAAAAGTGGTTCGGCTGCTCCTGTTGTCCACCGAATGTAGCAAGGCTGATTGCGTCGTTGGGTCAGTATGTGTACACGAATGATGAGCGGACAATCTATAGTCATTTATTTATCGGAAGCGAGTCCACCCTTCATGTGAGTGGGGCAGAGGTTACTGTACAGCAGACTACAAATTATCCATGGGATGGAACAACGCGCTTTAGCTTCAAAATGGAGCAACCGGTTGCTTTTACACTGGCATTGCGTTTACCTGACTGGTGTCAAAATGGAGCGCTGCTTGTGAATGGAGAAACGGTCAGTTATGATGCTATACTTCGCGATGGATATGTGTATATAGAGCGCGAATGGTCAGCAGAGGATACAGTAGAATGGCGTCTGCAAATGGATGTGCAGATCGTGTACGCGCATCCTGAGCTTCGTGCTAATGCCGGACGAGTAGCTCTGCAACGTGGGCCGCTGGTGTATTGTGTAGAGGAAGCAGACAATGGGGGGCAGCTAGCTTCTCTAGCGATCATGACCGGGGCATCACTTGAAGCCTCTTCAGAAGCTACATTGCTGGGTGGCTGCACGGTCATTAAAGGGCAGGCTATACGCGAACAGAACACTGATTCGGACAGCGGGCTCTATCGCCTGCAACCTCCTGCACGCACAGAGCAGTCATTTACAGCGGTGCCTTACTTCCTGTGGGGAAATCGTGGTGAAGGCGAAATGACGGTCTGGTTACGCAGAGTGTAAATGCGATGATCCGTCATGGATCGCCCGGCGAATAAACATAGAATAGATCATGAGATGAATAAGCCGGAGATAAACGAAGAGTCTGCATGAAAACATGTAGAAGAGTGTATATGAAAACATGTAGAAGAGTGTATATGAAAACAGGTAAATGAAGCGAGCGTGTCACATCGCCTGAAGATGGGACACGCTCTACTATACATCTCTCTCCTAAACATCTGCTTGCTGATAACAGGGCTATACTCTGTTCAGCTCACGAGCTAAGCGGTTGTAGTCATAAAATAGTCTTCTGATATGGGTAAATCAACCGGGGATGTAGCTAGATATCATTTGTGTGACAAATATTGAAAACGCTTGCATTTTACAAAAAATGGAGTTATTTTAATAGTAAGCACATTCGTTGTCCTATTCGTTTCGTTGAAGGAGCACTTCATTCCTGCATAATGCTGGCATGATGATTGTAATTCCATTTTAAAGGAGGAATATATGATGGCGATCTCGCATGTTCTTGTCCCCTATGATGGTTCATTGCATTCCCAGCGTGCGCTTGAACGCGCAGCTACGCTGGCTGAAGGTCTGCAGGCGGAGCTTGAAATTCTGTATGTCGATTCTGCAACGGTAGATGAATTGCGCCAGCCGCTCATTATGACATCGAGTGAACTGGAAGCCTATTTCGATCATAAAGAAGATGCGGTGCGTCACAATCTGCGAGAGATGATCTCCAGAATTCCCAATGCCAAAACAGTCATCATCTGTGGTAGTGCTGCAAAAGGAATTGTCGACTATTCGATGAAATCGAAGCCGGACCTGATTATTATGGGCAGCCGTGGTCTGAATACGATTAATGAATTTATGAAAGGCAGTGTCAGCCGCTATGTGACACAGCGTGCATCGGCTCCAGTAATGATTGTAAAGTAAAAGCGAGCCTTTCGCTGTTACGTAAGTAGCTATTCGATTATTTCCTGTTAATATTGCTTTAACGAAGCGTAAATACCCTATACATTATAGAAACCGCCCGTATGCTGTATGCAGCAGGGCGGTTTTTGAGTTGTAAGTTGATCATTCGGAACATTTGTTCTTATTTTTTGTCGTAAACTATTGTAACACATCGAATGAAACGTTAAAATGAAAAGGAGAACATACTAGGGAGGTCTTACATTGGCTAAAGCAAAAGTGGCCAAGCGTCCAACACGCGATGAATTTGTTCTGGAAGAGCTCGGTAATCAGCTAACAGAAGCGTTTCATGAGAAGTCGATTATCGTGCTGACCGTCTGGGGCTGGGAAGAAACCGTGCGCGGTGAAATTGTGAAAATGGATTCTCGTACAGGCAAGGTTCATGTACAGACGGTCGAAGATCTGTACAAGGTGCCATTTATGGATATTATGGACATTAACTATCCGCGTGATTGAGATACAGGCTAGACAAAAAAGCTTTGACAAATTTCATATACACCACATATACTAGCATAGTCGATTATCGGCTATGCTAGTATTTTATTGAAGGAGGAATACGATGCCTCTTCATTCAGATGAGCGATCTCTAGGATTATTATTATCACGTACGTACCTGGCTTATAAAAAGAAGGCTACGCAATTGTTAAATCCATTGGATATTACGCCAGAGCAGTTCGGCATCCTGCATCAATTGAGCAAATATGAAGGGATGTCGCAGAAAAAGCTGGCCAGTATTCATGAGCGCGATCAGACGAGCATTGGGAAAACGCTGGAGCGATTGGAGAAAAAGCAGCTCATTTCACGTCATGTTGATCCTGCCGATCGCCGTGCCGTGGTCGTGCATCTTACCGCAGAAGGTGTAGCCCTTTTACAGCAAGCAGAGCCTATTATGGAGCGACTGGATCATCATATTTATGATCAATATGCAGATAAAACAGGCGAATCATTACAGGATGCAGTGAATCATATTTATCAAAATTTGTCCGACTGAATAAGGTCGGCTCATTTTTTGGATAAATAGATGCATAGCCTTTTATCGGCTAACCATCTATTAATATACAGACAAGAAGTGGAGTGGAATAAACGATGCAAGCTTTACGCACATGCAAGGCATTTTTGAGTATTGTTCAGACGAAAATTGGGCTGGTATTCGCAATATTTGTACCGTTATTATTTACAATCGTTTGGATGACAGGGTATAACGGGGCAACGGAACGGCTGGATCAGTTGAAGGTAGGTATTGTCAATGAGGATCACAGTCAGGGAGCAGTTATTGCAGATCGTATAAGCAAGGAAATGCCTTATCAGTCGGTTATGTATTCGTCGCTGCAACAAGCCCAGCAGCAGATGGATCAAGGTGAGGTCATGATGGTCATTGCAATTCCTGCTGATTTTACCGAGCAGGGCAACGGCAAGCAGCATACACAGCTCTCGTATTATGTGAATGAAGCGAATTCAGATATCGCCAAATCGATGATGGAGGCTTCGGCTCCGGCTATTTCCGCAGTTGTAGGCAAGCAAGCCTTTGGTGATGTGCAGGAGCAGATTGTGAGTACGAATATTATTAAAACGCATTCCATTCGTAATTTTGCGATATCGATGCTGCCTATGATTCTCGGTTTTGTCACTTACATTGGCGTGATGACGATGAACATTCAGCTCAATCTAGCTTCAATGATGTTAAAACGAGCTCATCGCAAATGGGATATTTTTTGGGGAAGACAACTACTGCTACTGGGCGTAGCAGTAGTAGGTTCTTTGATTGTAACAAGCGTTGCCATGCTATTTGCAGATACAGCGGCATCGTTCTGGCAGATGTGGGGCTTTCACATTCTCGTGTATGCAGCCAGCATCGGTGTAACACAGATGGCATTTGCTTTGTTTGGTAATGCAGCTCCGTTATTTAATGTAGCGCTGATTCCGCTTCAGCTTATGACGGCAGGTAATATTATTCCATCCGCGATGCTTACGCCATTTTATCGCCATATCGGTTCTTTTCTGCCAGCGCCGAATGCGATTCAAGGTTATTTACGATTAATTTATAATGGTGCGCCAGTCGGCTCATTTGTGCTGAACCTGCTATTGATTACATTGATTACCTGGGGTGTGACCTGGTTGCGTACAGCTCTGGTTCGTCCAGCTACAGCTCCACTTGCACAGCCAGCAAGCGATCATTAATGAAAAGAGGATGCAAAGATGGCATTTCAATATATTATCGTTCCTTATGATGGCTCTGCTCATGCTGAGCGTGCGTTAGATCATGCGATGAAGCTGGCAGATGAGCTACAGGCACAACTGGATGTTCTGTACGTTGATTCCGTGCAATCGGAGCTATTAGAACAGCCGCTTATGATACCGACTCATGAGCTGGAAGCTTATTTTACAGACGAGCAGCAGGAGATCCAGCAACGATTGAATCGAATGATAGAGCATGCTCACCCTTCTCGTGTGAATATTGTGCAGGGACATGCAGGCAAAGAAATCGTACGCTATGCAACGAATGCTCAGGCTGATCTGATTGTGATAGGTAGTCGTGGGCTGGGCACGATTCAGGAATGGATGCTTGGAAGTGTGAGCCACTATGTTGCGCAGCACGCTGAATGTGCTGTCCTGATCATCAAGTAACACAGTGGAATTAGCAGGAGCGCTGTCAATCCTAAGTAGGCACCATACCGTAACGAGAAGATGACAATCTAATATGAATCCAGCTTCAATTGTTAGCACATGAATATATCTACACATGAATGTATGTATATGAATGTATGTATATGAATGTATGTAGCTGTAAAGCCTTTCCGATAGAGATCACTAACTGATCTACTGACCGGAAAGGCTTTTATTGGTCATAGGTATCATCAGCTCTGTGCATCGCTGTAATGATGTAGAGTATCTGCTATAGCTAGTAGTAGATGGAGAAAGGATTACAGCATGATCCGTAATGTTATATGTATCATTTCTAAATTTCCATAAGATATCGACGCTTTTGGAAAGGGAAGTTCCCCTGCGTGAGCGAAATATTAATATACGTTTTGAATGCGCTTACAATAATGGGAGGGATTAGATGAACAGTACAGGTAACAAGTTCGGGATGGTGCAAGGACGTCATACTGATGAGGACAGAATAACAGCCCTACATACTGGTAGTACAGGTACATCAACAGCAAAACGTAGCCGGAAAAGCTTTTGGCAAAAGGCGATGCTGACGGCTGCCAGTGTAGCTATGTTGACTGCATTATATACCGTGGCACCTGCACCATCGGCAGTGGCGGCGACAGGTTATAAATTTGACTTTGGTAATGGAGCGGTACAAGCTGGTTATACAGGTGTGCGGGCAGAGGATGGATACACTACAGCGCGCGGCTATGGATTCAATACACCAGCCAGTATGCGCAATGTGTCTGCATCAGGCTCAGGTGTGGGCAGTGATGCGGTGCAATTTATTACTTCTGGTACGAAAAGCACAAATACATTCAATGTCGATCTGCCGGTTGGTCTGTACAAGGTGAAGGTCACGCTGGGCAATACGACTCGTTCCAGTGTAGCTGCCGAAGGCGTATATCAGATGATCAACATGACTGGCAATAACGCTGTTGACGAGTTTCAAATTCCCGTTACGGACGGACAGCTCAACCTGCTTGTGACCGAGGGCAAGGAAGGAGCTGCTTTTACATTAAGTGCACTGGAGGTTACACAGCTATCCCCTGATCCCACTACGCGCCCGACCATCTATATCGGCGGCGATTCTACGGTAGCTAATTACTATCCGCTGGATAGCAGTGTACAGGGCGGCTGGGGGCAAATGCTACAGCAATACGTAAATCCTTCTACTTTCCTCATACGTAATATGGCATCTGGTGGACAGATTGCACGCGGCTTCCGAAATGATGGGCAAATGGAAGCCATTTTAAAATACATCAAGCCCGGTGATCTGTTCATCGTACAGCTTGGCATCAACGACACCAATCCCAAAAATACCACAACCGAAGCTGAATTCAAGGAATATATGCGCGACATGATCCGTCAGGCAAAAGCCAAGGGTGCAACCGCCGTCCTATCCACACCGCAGGGACGCGCTACTGACTTCAACAGCGCCGGCGTGCACAATGCTCAGGGTAGATGGTACCGAGCAGCCACCGTCGCGCTTGCGTCCGAAGAAAATGTACCACTCATCGACCTGAATGTAATCAGCTCGACCTACTTCACATCCATCGGTCCAGCAGCCACACTGGCACTCTACATGGACGGAGATTCCCTGCATCCCAACCGTGCCGGTGCCATCCAATTAGCCAGACTCGTATCCGAAGAACTTAAACGGCAGGGCTTGATGCCGTAAATAGCGAAGGAGTAGTAGACCGTTTTAATTAAAATGATGCAATAAATGACACAAAATCAACGTATACTATGCATTGTGTACGTATCAATAAAGTAGGCGTCCTGCTGCTTCAAAAAGTGAAATGTATTAACATGCTATAACTTCTAGTGATGATCTTCGAACACGGGGTTCAATAACAAGTGATTTTTACAAGGTTTACAAAGCAAAATATGTTAATTCTATAGAACCCGGGAATCTACAGTTATTCCTAATCGGTAGATTCCCGGGTTCTACCAACTTCATACCCTTATTGCTTGCCTGTGTGGTGGATGTGTCTGCAGAAAGCCACCATAACCACTGAAATTCGCATCACCAAACAAACCGCTCATGCAATTTCTCACCTTCCCTTATACATACGAAAAATAATGTAGTATAATATGATAAGCATTTTTGCGAGGATATGGAGGAAAATAGAGATGACAATGCAGCTCATTGATCCAGTACTGATCCAGCGTCGTTTAAACGACCTTCAGGATCAGGATTTGTATATTCACCTGGAAATGACGACTGGCGCGTACGCGTCCCATATGGACAGCAGTAAGCACCCGTCGGCGACATTTATCAGTAATGCACGTATACGCTACAGCACAGGCTCCATTTCAGAGAAAGCGCCCTTTTTCCGTGTCGGCCTGAAAACAGAGGCGGGATGGGTCTATTCCGAAGGCTTGACCCACTATGAAGATACCGAGCAGGAGCGCTTGATTCTGGCAGGACATGATGCTCAGGGGAAGCTTGTCGTTGCTCTGCAGCTTAGTAAGGAGCCGTTTTGATGAGTGAGGAGATGAACCCGATGAAACTGACGATACCCGACCAATCCCGTGTACTGGTTGTACTGCCTCATCCAGATGATGAGTCCTTCAGTCTGTCCGGCACATTGTCCAAACATATTGCTGATGGTGGACAGGTAACCTATGCTTGCCTGACACTGGGCGAGATGGGACGTAATATGGGCACACCGCCATTTACGAACCGTGTGAATCTGCCTGCTATTCGCCGTGAAGAATTGAAAAAGTCCGCAGAAGCGATCGGTATTCAAGATTTGCGTATGATGGGCTTCCACGATAAAACGATTGAGTTTGAAGATCGCCAGGTGCTTGATGGCACGATTTTGGAACTGCTACAGGAGCTGAAGCCATCTGCTGTATTTACGTTTTATCCAGGCTACAGCGTGCACCCTGACCATGATGCGACAGGTGCTGCCGTTGTACGCGCGATGAGCAAATTGCCAGAAGCGGAGCGTCCACCGCTGTATACGATGGCATTTTCCCGTAATTGCACCGATGAGATCGGTTATCCTGATGTGGAAAATGAAGTGGGCGACTTTATCCAAAATAAATTGAATTCGATCCATGCGCATCATTCTCAGTTCCCATCACCAGGTGAGCTGGGCAAAAGTAAGAAAATGGACCGCGAACTGCGCGAACGCTTCAGCCGCGAGCGCTTTTGGACCTATACTGCGTATCCGCAGTCTTAATACACAGAGATCCTCTCATAATGGTGAAGCCGTCTTGTATTCTTACAGGGCGGCTTTTCGTTATATAAAGTAGTGTGTCTACTTCAGATGTAGTAGAAATAGAAGTAGAAGTAGAAGTAGAAGTAGAAGTAGAAGTAGAAGTAGAAGTAGAAGTGGAACTGGAAATAGAAGTAGAGATAAAATTTGTTATCGTATGTCTGGTAAACGAACACTTTTGATTTCTAGAAAGATAACGCTTACAATATGAGTGTTCATTCATTTAAGATTGTTCACTTATCTAATGTCAAAGGAGTGCATGACGATGGAGCGAGTATCATTTGTGCTGAATATACGGCCTGAAGATCGTGACGAATACATACGCAGACATGAAGCCGTTTATCCTGAATTATTGCAAGCGTTTGGAGAGGTAGGGATTCGTACATACAGCATTTTTTTGCATGGTGGTGTGTTGTTTGCTTATATGGAGGTGAACAACTATCGTGAGGCGATGGATGCACTTGCTGTTCATCCGGCTAATCAGAAATGGCAGGAATATATGTCTGATTTGCTACTGCTTCATGAGGGGGGAACTACATCAGAGGATATACCGGAAGTATTTCATTATGAATATCGCGGCTAATTGGCATTTATACACCTGTAGCCTGAGCGAAACGGGGCAAATAAATGCCTGTGCATAGCCGTAAAGTTGTATCGTCACCTCCAACATGTCATCATAAGTGTTGGAGGTGTATTTGTGATGAAATATGTACATTACGAATGGAACGGTCAATCTCAGCTTGGTATTCGTCTGGAAGAGGGTATTTTGCCATTTACTGTGCTGGAGCAGCAGTCTGCTGGAGCGCTTCAATTGCCGCAAACGGTAGAGCAATTACTTCATCAACCGGAGCTACATATCCAGATCGAACAATGGTTACAGCAAAGCAGTCTAACAACTTCAATACCACAGAAGCAGCTCGTACAGGAGGATGATGTGAGCTGGCTGCCGTGTGTGCCGTCGCCAGGGAAAGTGCTATGCATCGGATTGAATTATCGTAAGCATGCTGCTGAAACGGGAATGGCGGAACCGAAAACGCCGGTCGTATTTAGCAAATTCTCCGACACAGTAGCAGCACATCGGGATAATGTACCTTTACCGCTGCTCAGTCAGCAGGTCGACTATGAGGCAGAGCTATGCATCGTGATCGGGAAAAAGGCAGAGCGTGTCAGCAAGGAAACGGCTCTTGATTACGTGTTTGGTTACTGTGCAGCCAATGATGTATCTGCGCGCGATCTGCAAATGCTGACCAGTCAATGGCTGCTCGGCAAAACCTGTGAACGCTTTGCTCCGATTGGGCCTTATCTGGTCACAGCAGATGAGGTAGGCCATCCGAATGAGCTTGGTATTCGCGCATATGTGAACGAGCAAAAAGTACAGGACTCCAATACGTCGGATATGATTTTTTACTGTGATGAGATTGTGCATTATGTGTCTCAGTATATAACATTGTTGCCAGGCGATATTATTTTGACCGGTACACCGGAGGGCGTTATTTTGGGACAGCCTGAAGATCAACGGGTATGGCTGAAGGATGGAGATCAGGTAACGATTGAGATTGATAAGCTGGGACGTTTGACCAATACATTCAAGACAGCTTCCAAATAGAGAGATGCAGGATAGCGGTGACAGCAGACCGTAAACACGTTATTATGAAAGAAGTGGACAGAAATAGAGAAGGGGTCTGTGGATGAAGTTCAGGGAATGGATTAACCATGAAGGGATAAGACGGATTATTGTACTTGCAATACTGATCCTGATTATTTATTCAATGTCGAGCATGATGAATATTATACTGATGACACTGCTGTTAACGATTCTGATCGGCAGTTTGTATAAAGGCGTCATGAAAATTTTTCAAAAAGTAGTTCCCAATGTATCTCCGTTTTTTGTTATTCCGCTCGTATATGTTGTACTGCTGGGCATCATCGGCTGGGGGATTTATCGGATGGTGCCAACCGTAAGTATGCAGGTTGTGCAGATTTACGACATGATTCAGGATGTGTATGCAAACCCGCATGCGAATAAATGGAATCATTACGTTGTCGAGCTGATGCGAACACTCAATATTGAGCAGGTGCTTGAAAATGTAGGGAAGTTTGTTGGTCCCGGCTTCACTGTACTGCTGAAAATCAGTCAGATTGGCTCACAGCTATTTATTGCTATATTGCTGAGTTTGTTCTTTTTGCTGGATCGCTCGCATATTGTGCGCTTTACAGCATCGTTTCAGGATAGCAAGCTAAGCTGGTTTTTCAAGGAAGTCGGTTATTTTGGCGGCATGTTCCTGAATACATTCGGTAAGGTGATTGAGGCGCAATTGCTCATTTCCTTTATTAATACGATTCTAACGATTACCGCACTCTGGATTATGGGTTTCCCGAATCTGATGGGGCTTGCCGTTATCGTCTTCGTACTCGGACTTGTGCCTGTAGCAGGTGTATTTATCTCGCTTATTCCGCTTGGATTGACTGCGCTGAGCGTAGGTGGAATTAAGTATGTAGTATATCTGTTCATCTTGATTCTGATCATTCATGCGATTGAGGCGTATCTGCTCAATCCAAAGCTAATGTCGAGCAAGACCAATTTGCCGGTGTTTTATACATTTGTAATTTTGATTTTCTCCGAGCACTTTATCGGGCCATGGGGATTGATTATCGGTATTCCGCTGTTTGTCTTCTTCCTTGATCTGATCGGAGTGAATCGCGGGAAAGCCTCTAAGCAGCCGGGTGATTCTAGCTCGAGCAGGGATAAGCTAGCTTCACCGCCTTCACCGCCAGATCAGCTCAGTTAATGTAGTTTACTGCAATACATCAAGCCAATAAAACGCGTTTAGTTTAAGCCACTTTCTTGTGCTCCAGGCTTGCCTCTCATGAGGTGAAGCTTGGTGCGTCGGGGGAGTGGCTTTTTTTATACATATCTGTATGAGTATTGGTATATGTTGTGATCGTTACGTGTGGTAATCGGACAAGTGAGCAGGAGGTGAAGAAAATAAGATGCTTATTTTACAAAGTGTTAATAAACATGTTAGATTAATTAACTTTTAGATTACTATAAACGTAATGTAAAATGGAGAATAAAGGGTTTTGTATCTCTTTTATTTGTAATCATGATGTGTATGTTCAATTTTGTATGTTAATTTGATTAATTTTTTACAAAAAGAATTACTTTTGCATATATTTCCATGTTAGAATAGTAACGTTATTCCAAATTCAACATACATAGGGGGAGACATATGCTTACATGGAGTGAATGGCGGCCGAAGCTGGCAAAAAGCTTGCTAGCGTTTACATTGATGATGCCGCTACCTGCAGCACTAATGACTGGAGGTGTCGCTCATGCAGAAACTGCAAGTGACCCGGCTCCATTTATTGAGGCAAAGGTTGTTAATGGAAATGCAGGGAAAAAGGTATTGTTCGACAATGCTCATGCTCAGACGGCTGGCGCAGCAGACTGGGTTATTGATGGAGGATTTTCGGACTTTGCCAATGCACTGGCGAATGACGGCTACTATGTGAAGGAGCTGCGCAAGTCCGGTGCGATTACATATGCAGATTTGAGCGGATACGATGTGTTTGTTATCGCAGAACCGAACGTACCGTTCAAAACAAGCGAACAGGCTGCTATGAAGCAATATGTGGAAAATGGCGGCAGCATTTTCTTTATCGGTGATCATTATAACGCCGATCGTAACAAAAACCGCTGGGATGGTTCGGAAGTGATCAACGGATATCGCCGTGGTGCATGGGAAGACCCTGCGAAAGGCATGTCCACCGAAGAACGCAATTCTGCTGCAATGAAAGATGTGGTCAGCTCCGACTGGTTGTCCGATAACTTCGGCGTACGTTTCCGTTATAATGCACTCGGCGATATTAACGCGAATAACATCGTAGCACCTGATCAAGCATTTGGCATTACGCAGGGTGTGAGCAGTTTCGCTATGCATGCTGGTTCTACACTCGCGATTACAGACCCTAGCAAGGCAAAAGGGATCGTTTATTTGCCGCAAACGAAGGATGCATGGCCAAACGCTGTGGATCAGGGTGTCTATAATGGCGGTGGAGTAGCGGAAGGTCCATACGTAGCGGTATCCAAAGTGGGCGCAGGTAAAGCGGCATTTGTTGGGGATTCCTCTCCAGTAGAGGATGCAACGCCTAAATATTTGCGCGAAGAAACAGGTGCCAAGAAGACAACCTATGATGGCTTCAAAGAAGTAGACGATGGCAAGCTGCTTGTGAATGCAGTTAACTGGCTGTCTACAAAGGAAAGCTATACGAGCCTGTCTCAGGTAGACGGATTGCAGCTTGATCAGCCGACTGCATTGCTGCCAATCGAGACGCCGCAGACATCGACAGAGCCACAGGCGGAGCCGTGGGCGGCCCCTGCTGCAGGCTATAAATGGTGGGATTCATCGACCTTTAAGCCAGGCTCTTATGGTAGCTCGGTCAAAGCGTCTAATCCAACCTATAGTCTGGTGTATCAGTCCCAGCTTCCGAATGCGGAGCCATTCCAGATTCGTGTGGTTGCAGATGATCTGGCACCGAACAGTACAGTGTCCGGTTTTAGCGCAGGTATCTATGTGACGGGCGGCAATCAGGTGGCTCAGATTCAAAATGCTGACGGTACATGGCCGACATCGTATGGCTATAGCTCAACCTACAGCCTGACTGCAGATAGTAAAGGTCACGCGATCAAGGATCTGACGGTACGCATCAAGCCAGACACAACGGGTGCTGCGAACCTGCGTCTGCGTCAAAATGGTAGTAATCTGCTGACGCAAGCGGTAACGATTGCGAATGTACCGGCTGAGCCTTTGCCGGTAGATAACGGCGGCGTGCAGATTCCGGCGCTGAGCAGCATTGCTTCAGCACGTAGCCAGAGCGCGGGTGCACTTGTTACGGTAGAAGGTGTCGTAACGACAGCACCGGGTGCATTTGGTGGTCAGGCCTTCTATTTACAGGATCAAACGGGCGGTATTTACGTCTATCAGAATCAAAGCGGATTTGCACAGGGTGATGTAGTTCGGATTACCGCTTCTACAACGCTATATAACTCCGAACTGGAGCTGACAGACCCGGTCGCAATTGAGAAGAAGGGTACATCGGCGTTGCCGGAGCCTGTAAGCTCGGTAACGGTAGATGCTTATAATCAGGGACAACTTGTCGAGCTGAAGCAAGTACAGATTAGCAATGTCGTTAGTGCAACGCCGACAGGTTCATTTGAATTTGATGTAACAGGCGATGTGTATAGCGATAAACCAATCAAAACGCATGTGCGCGTTGATGCACGTACTGGCTTAACACAGGAGAAGTTCCCTTACAAGGAAGGCGATTGGGTGGATGTGAGCGGTGTGGCTGCTATTTTCAAGGACAGCTATCAGCTCAAGCCGCGTGGTCTGAATGATATCCAGACAGCAGAGGCGCCAGTAACACCAGAGCCTCCAACCGAAGAACCGAATGCAACCGATGTGCCGGGAACGCCGGTATTATCCGATGATAACGGTCATGATACCGGATTGCTGGATGGTAGCTATCAGGTAACGATGAATATGTGGTGGGGGAATAATGGCTCCACGTACAAGCTGTATGAAAATGATGCGCTGATCGCTCAGGGCAAGCTGGCTGACCAATCGCCAGCAGCACAGCAAGTGACCACACCCGTTACTGGCAAAGCCAATGGCACGTATACGTATGTGCTGGAGCTGACCAATAGCTTTGGTACAACGAAAAGCGCTCCGCTGACTGTGAAAGTAACAGATGCGAATCCAGGCAAACCCGTACTGGCAAGCGACAACTGGGATGGTGACGGAAGCTACAATATTAGCATGAATATGTGGTGGGGCACGAATGCGACAGAATACCGTCTGTATGAAGATGGGAAGCTGATCGATACACAGCAATTAAAAGCAGGCACACCACAGGCACAGCGTGCATTTACAACGGTATCCGGTCAAGCGCCAGGTGAGCATGTGTATACGGCTGAGCTGGTTAATGAATCAGGTACGACGGTGAGTGAACCGATCACTGTTCAGGTAACGAAATAAGATAGCATATGCATAATAAACCCCCGAATGACCAATTGATGCTGGACTCCAGCGTAAGCGGTTATTCGGGGGTTTATCTTATGTGCTCTAATCTGTGTGTTCTATTCAATAGAAGCCGGAATGCTGACACGTAATAACTCGGGTAAAGCATTCACCAGAAGCTCACGCGTCCATGCATCATCAAAATTCCAATGATCATGAAGCCAATGGACACGCGTAGCATAACGATGCCAGCCTTCATGCTGTAGCAAAAGACGCACAGGGGAAGCTTTCGCGTCATATTCGTCCGGATGGAACATGAGTACAAATCGATCTGCTGCATAATCGCTGAGTTCTTCCGGCGTGATACGGCGGAAACCCACACCAGCTTCGATCATACGAGCGATTTTGGGGCAGGGAGCAAAGCCGCCTGTGCGATATAATGTCGCAGCAATACCCTGTCCCGCCATCACATACATGTCGCTATCGATCAGTACAAAGGCGGCAGCCGTTTCGCCGCTCTCTATTCCGATCGTATTCCACATCTGTTGCAGTGCGAGCTCGTGTGCAGATATCCAGGCAGCAGCCTGGTCAACACGATTCGTCATCTCCCCGATGCCAGACAGTCGTTCATCCGGCGGAATGAAATTCTCAAAGCAGACGGCTGTGCACAGTTCGCCAAGCTGGGATAACCATTTATCCCCTTCCGTATCAAAGACGGCAAGATCGGGCTGGAGCCGTGTCAACAGCGTCAAATCAGGCATAATCCCCAGATCAACGATATCGTTCAATTCGTCTGCAAAACAGACCTGCTGACGCACGATAGCAAGCGGCGCGGCAATCGGTCGGATGCCCAGCCGAAGCAGATCACCTACGGTGCCACTGGAAGCTACGATACGGCATGGAGCGTCCGGGGCAGGTGGCCCTGCAAAGCGAATACGTTCGCTATGGCGACGGGTGAGTTGTCGATATTCTTTTGGTGATACGCCCATAAATCGGGTAAAGCGCCGGCTAAAATAATATTCGTCACGGAACCCGACACCGCGGGCGATTTCGCGTAATGGATCATCTGTTTGTGATAATAGCTTGCGTGCTTGCTCCAGGCGAAGGGCGTTCACATAGTCAAGTGGAGATAGGCCGGTCATTCGCCGGAATAGTGTACCATATTGCCAGCGTCCTACCCCTGCTCGGCGCATCAGCTCTGCAACAGTGATCGGTTCACGAAAATGCCGATGTAGCTCCTCAATCGTACTGCGAACCGCCGCTTCTGCTCCGATTTCCGCCACATCAACCACACTGGCATCGATCAATGCCAGCAATAGCTGCTGTGCAGCGATCTGGCGTCTCAGTATGTCTGTTGTCGTCAGAGTAGAAGAGGAACGAAGCTGTGCCATTAACGGCGTAGCGATCGGTGCAGCCAGTTCAATGCAGGCTTCGTACATCAGCCCAGCAATCGGTTTGGTTACAGGCTTCATGGTGGATGCCTCATACACGACAAAAGCAAACTGCTCGCCAGACCGCTCCAGCCATTCAGCATGCTGTCGCATGACTTGATCCGGCGCGTGTAGCACAAATTTATATTGCTTTCCAGCCATAATCTGAAGCATATGCGCATGCGCGCTCTCTATATCCGGCATATCGGAAGTGCGTCCTAACCATCGGATCAAAAATTCGCTGTTACTCACAGCGTACTCGTCACCCGTCATGTATTTGCTCCTGTTCATTTAAAATTACAATAGGCTTCAGTTTAACATAAAAAAGCCTGTTCGACGGATAGCCGAACAGGGAGTAGTCATATAATCTAATGCAGGTTATCCGTTGGTTTTGTTAACGATTTTGACCAGCTCATCGAGCAGTCGTTCGCTTGTAATCGGGTCGTCAAAATTCCATTTACTATCTAACACATACACTTTGCCTTGCTTCACAGCAGGAATCATTTTCCACACCGGGCTACTGAGCAGCGTGCTCTGCGTTGCGACCGTTTCAGAATCGGTACTTGTTAGCATGAAAAGATCTGTTCCAACGTAATCGGACACAAGCTCGTTAGATACGCTAATGAAGCGTTCATCTTTATCCATCAGCTTTTTGACGTTTGCGTTAGGCTTTAAGTTCAGTTGTTCATATAGTGTCTGATTTAAGCCTTGATTGCCCATCACATACATCGTGTTACCAAGCAGCAGCAGGGAGGATACGGTTGCATTTTCCGACAGCTTCAGGGAAGCTCGTGTTGCTTTGACTTTTTGCTTGTACGTATCGATCCAGTTTGTCACTTCACTCGTTTTGTTCAATACAGTTCCAATCGCATGCAGTCGATCCATCATATCGACCGGAACATCGGTGCCGATGATAACAGTAGGTGCAATTTTTTCAAGCATTTCAAATTGATCCATCGACCAGTCGTCAAATAAGATCAGATCTGGAGAAAGAGCCGCGATTTTTTCGAGTGAGAAGGGGTAGCCGACATCCTCAATACCTGTCAGTAGATCAGGATACGCGATCTGAGAAGCGATAACTGAAAGGGATGCCCCCACCGGCTTGACTCCAATTGCAAGCAGATCGCCTGGCGAGCTACCGATATAGACGATTCGCTGAGGGGCAGCCGGAATCTCAACTTTGCGTCCTGTTTTGTCAGTGTACTCCTGTGTAGCCGAAGCTTTGGTGCCAGCATTGGAGGCGGCGTTGCTTTCCTGCGATGCGGCTGCTTGTGAGGAGGCTTGCGAATCTTTTGCCGCAGCGGAATGGTTGCTGCTATTGCTGGCACAACCTGATAGCAGCAATACCACCAGCATAAGCAACAATAAAGGATGGAAAGGTGTGAACAATTTGAACATGCTTGAATCTCCTTTTATGTAAATTGAGATAATGATAATCATTATCATTTAAATGTATCATACGTGCTGTATGTACGATGCACAATAGACAAAATGCAGGATTGAATTTGTACAAATTGCTGGTTGTATCCTGATTGGATTAATGTGAACAACGATTTCTGACGCTGTAAACAAAAATCCGCTGCATCTGTCACTTAGACATATGCAGCGGATACGATCCATCTATTTGATTCATCGATCTATTGATTTACCCTTGAATGACAGCTACAGCGAGCAGTACCCAGCCCGCTAGAAACAGCAGTCCACCAAGAGGAGTAATCGCGCCCAGCTTACGAATTCCACTTAAGCTCAGTGCATACAGACTGCCGGAAAAGAGAATAATACCACCAAGCAGACACCAGCCTGCCGCACTGGCAAGGGCATGTCCATTCGTGAGCTGACTGCCCGCTATTCCAGCAGCAAGAATACCGATTCCGTGTACAAGATGATACTGGACACCTGTTTCGTAAATTTTGAGCATGTCAGGTGTTAGACGTGGCTTCATCGCATGCGCGCCGAAGGCGCCAATCGCAACAGCGAGAAACATGACGATACTGCCGATGACAAGCATAGTTTGCATAAATAGGCTCCTTTGATAAGTATAATGAGGTGGTGTGCGCAAGCTTGTAACAATGTAAGCCTGTCCACAGTTCTTGAAGCATCCTGTTACAAGTTTGTGTATACATGGTAAAAGAAACATGGGGTACGCGGGTACTATCCTGCTATACGATGATCTACAATCATTGTCACCGTCTAATAGCAGCAACGGATACGTCATTTACAGCTTACGTAAAAAGATATTTTGAATGCTGTGATCCGCTTCCTTTTTCATAATCAGTTGAGCACGTTCACGCGTAGGCAAAATATTTTCATGCAAATTGCGTGCATTGATTGTTTTCCAGGTGTGCTTGGCTGCTGCGTCCGCTTCTTCCTCCGACATATTGGAAAAGCGTCCATGAAAGTAGGAATCTGGATTCTGAAATGCCGTCTGTCGCAGTAGCTGGAAGCGCTCGATATACCAGCGCGCGATATTTTGCTCATCCGCATCGATGAAAATGGAAAAATCAAAGAAGTCGCTCACAAACAGTGGCGTTTCCTTTTTGACCTGCAATACATTAATACCCTCAACAATCAAAATATCCGGCGTCTGGATGATGCTCTCCTGATCTTGCAGCACATCATAGGTCAGATGGGAATATTGCGGCGCCCGAACTTCAGGCTTACCTGATTTGACATCACCCATAAAGCGAATCAGACGCTTAATATCATAGCTCTCTGGAAAGCCTTTGCGGTTCATAATGTTGCGCTTTTCCAGAATCGCATTCGGATAAAGGAAGCCATCCGTCGTAACCAGATCGACTTTACGATGAGTATGCCAGCGCGATAATAGCGTTTGCAATAAGCGAGCCGTCGTACTTTTGCCTACGGCGACGCTGCCGGCGATACCAATAATAAAGGGTGTTTTGGGAGCCTGAATGTGCAGGAAGCTGCCGGTTAGCTGATGAAGTTGCTGGGAGGCACCCACGTACAGATGAATTAAATGGGTAAGCGGCAAGTAGATTTCCTGCACTTCCTGCAGAGATACATGCTCATTTAACCCTTTCAACTGCTCCAGCTCCTGCTCGGTTAGAGGTAGTGGAGTGTGACTATCGCTCAGAGAGGCCCAGTTCTGGCGATTGAATTCGATGTATGGCGAATAACGTTTCATGTGCTCTCACTTTCTGCATGTTTATTTATTTTACAGTGTATCAAATTTGGCGCATAAAAACCTCATACGAGTGCAGAAAAGTTAGAATTGCCCTGCTAAGTGCCAAATTGAAAAAAATGTTTGCTTAATGTAAAGGAAAAGTGCAAAAAAGACTTATCATCGATAACTCATTAAGCTATAGTTAGTAATATATTTATAAAGAACGAGATCGTCCGCGCTTTTTTATCCATTTCCCGTGTTTAATAGTAAATCAAGGATGTTTAATATTCAACATATTACATAATGAGCATTTCATATAGATACTTATTCATAATTTCTTAATAAATTTCGCTTATTTCTTGAAGATTAAGAAATAAAAGGCCTGATTATTGCGTAGTCATATGATTAAGCCGGCGTTGCGTATGTGAAGAGGGAGGAAGCTGCATGTCTAAGTCAACTAATAAACATTCGATCCCGATCCGTCAGGATGATCAATCAGATAAAGAAGAGTCCGGCTTATCGGATAGCGATCGTCTTATGTACCATCCAACAGAGGCCTTCTCCAAAATGCTGGATACACTCGAACTATTACCGTACCGCAATGTGAATGCTTCCGTATCAGCTACTCAGCGTGCACTTCAGGTCGCACAGCAATCAGGAGACGAAGCGCTTATTATTCGTACCCGGCTGATTCAAGCCGATATTATGGCGCGTCAGGGGAAAGTGGCTGAGGCGGGGCGTATTATTCGCCAAGCGAATGAATGGGCAGAAACCCATCAGCATAAGCATCTTCTTGCTCGTAGTCATCGGCTGCTAGCAAGCTTTTTTCGTCGTTTAGGCGATAATGAAAGTGCTCTGCAGCATGCGGTCATTAGCTTGCAGTTGCTACCTGATCATGCGATTCCACCGCTTCGGGCAGACCATCTTATGATGCTTGCGCTGACATTGGATGAAGTGGGCGCTTATGATGATTCGACCAAGCATTTTGATGAAGTACTGAATATAGCGAAGGCAACGGATGATACGCTCCTTATTTTGTTCGCACTGAATAATATGGCGTATACGCGTTTTGAAATGGGCGATGGTGAAGCGGCATATCGGCTTGCCAATGAACTGCGTGATATCGCTGCAGAAGCGAATATGCAACTGAGTGCTTCACATCTGGATACGATCGCTTCTATAGAAATCCTGTTTGGACATCCAGCCAAAGCGGAGGCAACACTGGCACCGATGCTACGTGATCCGCTTAGCCGAAAGCTGGGTGATTTGAATGTACTGCCGGAATGCTTGCTAACCACTGCCGAAGCCCAGCGGCTACAGGGCAAGTTAAAGCAAGCGCAGAAGACGCTGAATGAGGCGCGTCATATGTGCCGCGAGCAGGGATTGACCGGCTTGATGGTACGGGTACGTTTGCAGCAATCGGAAATGTATGCGGCGGCAGGCGATTACCGTAGAGCATATGAGGAGCATAAGCTGTATCATCAGGAGAATGAGGCGAAACGCTCGGCAGAACGTGAAGCACGGGCACGTATTTTGCAAATGACTTTTGATGCGGAGGAAGCACGTAAGGATAGTGAATACTTTAAAGAAATGGCATTGCGTGATCCGCTAACTGGCTTGCATAATCGCCGTTTTATGGACCCTTATTTAGACGATTTGCTTGCCCAATCGCTGATTACTGGACAACCGGTGACAGCGGTTCTGATCGATCTGGATCATTTTAAAAAGATCAATGACACGCTGTCTCATCAGGTTGGTGATACCGTGCTCGTTAATGTTGCCAAAATTATGTCGCTTACTGCACCTTCGTCTTCCGCGCTGGCACGAATCGGTGGCGAGGAATTTCTGGCCATATTCAAGGATACCAATTCCGAATGTGGTATGATGCATGCCACTCGTCTCTGTCAGGCGATCTGCTCAGCAGACTGGAGTCCGATTACGGGCAAGATGTCGGTTACTGCAAGTATCGGTGTAAGCACAACGACAGGTGGAGAGCTGAATCGGATGGAGCTGCTTGCTATTGCCGATCGCAATTTATATGAAGCAAAGCATGCAGGGCGCAATCGTGTTATTGGTTGTAATGATACAACGAGCAGTTCATAATGAGCGACTTTTAAGGAAGGCTAAGGAAGCTAATAGCATTGCTGTACGATGTAGTTGTGTGATTTGAACAGAAGTTAATAGCATTATTGTAGGATGTAACTGTATGATTTTGAACAGAAGCTAGCATTGTAGATACTGGAGAGCATATAGGATGCTTGGTGTTCTATATAGGGCTCTTATTGTTCTACAAAGGCTGGCTTTTCTGATTCAACAAGCGGATAATAGGATAGGTAACCTTTACAGTGGTTTGAATGAAAGGAGACTACCTATGTCTGAACCAAATGTATCTTTTGTTCCGGGAAATCCCGGTTATATACCGCTCTCTGTGCTGGATTTAGCGCCTGTATTGTCAGGCTCTACACCGGCTCAATCGTTTCGCAACAGTCTGGAGCTTGCCCGTCATGCGGAGCAGCTTGGCTATCATCGTTACTGGCTGGCGGAGCATCACAATATGCCAGGTGTAGCCAGCTCGGCAACCTCGGTTGTGATCGGCTATATTGCCGCAGGAACGAGTCGTATCCGTGTCGGCTCTGGTGGCATCATGCTGCCGAACCATGCACCGTTAGTTATTGCCGAGCAGTTTGGTACACTGGAATCGATGTATCCAGGTCGTATCGATCTTGGACTCGGTCGTGCGCCTGGAAGTGATCGTCGTACGACAATGGCGTTACGGCGGGATATTAATAGTGGGGAGGACTTTCCCGAACTATTGGAGGAGCTGCAGACATTTTTCGATGCGTCAGCGACCTCCTATCATGCGCCTGTACGTGCCGTGCCTGGTGAAGGGCTGAACATTCCGATCTGGCTGCTCGGCTCCAGTGATTTTAGTGCAAGATTAGCAGCACAAAAGGGACTCCCATTTGCTTTTGCCGGTCACTTTTCGCCGGATTATACACAGCGTGCACTGCGAATCTATCGCGAATATTTCCAGCCGTCAGCGTTGCTTCAGGAGCCTTACGCTATTCTTGGTGTGAATGCAATTGCTGCGGATACAGATGAAGAAGCCGAATGGCTGTCTACAACGATGCAGCAGCAATTTCTAAACATTATTCGTGGACGTACCGGGCAGATTCAACCCCCTGCATCCATGGAAGGCAAATGGACAGATTATGAGCAGGCAGCGGTTGAAAAGCAGCTCAGCTCTACGATTAAAGGTGGACCCGAGCGTATCCGGCAAGGGCTGGAGCGTTATATGCAAGAAACAGGTGTGAATGAGTTAATTATGACCAGTATGATCTATGATCATAAGGCAAGACTTCGTTCGTACGAGTTGATTGCGCAAGCAGCAGGCCTGCCACAAGCCAAACAAGGTCAAGCGTCGAGATAACCGTGACTGTAAAGTAAACAGTTAACTGTGATGGCAGTAAACATGAAAATACTGTATCAATAGTAGATGGATAGATGATACAAGAGTAATAGACGATAAAGGATCAATAGATGGCAGAAGATCAATAATTGTACACGTCTGTATATGATTATAGACGTATAATACGTAAGGGACTGCATATGACTGCGGTCCCTTTTTTGTATGACCATTGATAGAGAGAAGGTGGTTGTGATTCTTTTTTAGCTTGAATTTAGATTGTACTATTAGTTGTTATATGAACTTTATCGTACTGACTGTGACCAGCGAGCTAGATCATCGCAACATTGAATGTGTAAAATGTGGATTGATATAATGGGGTTCATGCTCAGCAGAGACGGGTATTTAGAGCGCAGGCGGTATGTATACACTGATTCACGGTACATTCACTATGTTTTTTACGTTGTCTGCCCTGAAGGGAGTGTAGTACGCATGACAAGGGATGCTTATTTTGATAATTTGAAATTTCTGCTGATTGCGCTTGTCGTTGTCGGGCATATGATTGAGCCTCTGTATGACGACCCGTGGCTGAAGCCTTTATATGTGTTCATCTATACGTTTCATATTCCGCTGTTCGTTCTGATCTCCGGTTATTTTGCCAAAAATATCGGCACCGGTGACTATTTTACAAAGGTGATTAGTAAGCTGATCATCCCGTATTTAATTTTTGAGACTTTGTATTCGCTGTTTGATTACTGGCTGTATGATCGACCACAGCTCGTCTTTTCTTATTTTACGCCGTACTGGCTAATGTGGTTCTTCTTCAGTATGATTCTGTGGAAAACGATCATGCCCTACATGATTCGGATCAAATATGCTTTACCACTATCTATTGTACTGGCGATTCTGGCTGGTTATGCAAACGATGCAGAGTACTATGCCAGCGTCTCGCGTACAATCGTGTTTTTCCCATTTTTCCTGGCAGGATATTATATGGATCGTTCCTGGATTACCAGACTTCAGCTACCTATCGTGAAAAAAATATCGGCGTTGCTTCTCATAACGGCGACTGTATTGATTGCAGTATATTCGCCGCTTGTCGTGAAAGAATGGCTGTATGGCAGCTTCTCTTATGAGTCACTGGGTCATAATGAATGGTCTGCTGGCGTGTACCGGATTGCTGTTTATGCACTCGCCATTATCGTTGGTGGAGCGGTGATGAGTCTGACCCCGGCACGTCCACTTGGTATGATCTCGAATATGGGCAGCAATACGCTATACACATACCTGCTTCACGGCTTTATTGTGATGGCGATTACAGCAAGTGATATCTATAGCTGGCTGGGAACAGGCACAACAAGAATGCTGGTCATACCGATTAGCTTATTGCTAACCGTATTATTATCACTGAGCAGCGTTCGCGTCGCTTCTGCCTGGCTGGTCGAACCGGGTGTAAAGCGTATATTCAAGCGCCACGGTAGCAGCACCGATATGGGATAACGGAGCAGCCGGCGCACAATCTGTAAAATGCTTCAACCGAATCTGTAAATTGTACAGTTCCACGATCGGGAAAGATTGCGTTATACTAAAAGGTGTACGCAAACCCATATAGATGTACGACGCACATAACGTATGGAAGGAAATAAGGGGAAAGTAAGAGCTATGACGTTAGCGATTTCCTAAGGCAGAGTTCAATACACAGGGATGGTAGCGAAGCAACATATTTTATTGTTTCTGAGCATGGAATCCGTACTTCATTCCTGATCCGTAGATTTCTGTGGGAAACGGGAGTCCGTCCCTTATTCCTTGCCGGAGCTGTGTATGTCTCAACATCCAGGTTTGCTAAATACGCGACTATATATTCGCATCAGCCATCGACAAAGGAGGAATTATTCATGCTTCATTTGCAATCGACGACAACGTTATCCAACGGTGTAGACATGCCGTGGTTTGGTCTTGGTGTGTATAAAGTAGAGGAAGGCGAGCAGGTCGTGAACTCGGTAAAATGGGCGATCGAAGCTGGCTATCGCAGTATTGATACAGCCGCATTATATCAAAACGAAGAGGGTGTCGGTCAAGCGATTAAGGAATCCGGCGTACCGCGTGAAGAACTGTTCATCACCACCAAAGTATGGAACTCGGATCAGGGCTATGATACGACACTGCAAGCTTTTGACCAGAGCCTGAGTAAGCTCGGTTTGGAATATGTCGATCTGTATCTGGTGCACTGGCCAGTAAAAGGCAAGTATAAAGATACATGGAAAGCATTAGAGAAGCTTCATGCGGATGGTAAAGTACGCGCTATCGGTGTGTCGAACTTCCAGATTCATCATTTGGAAGACTTGCTTGCAGATGCTACAGTGCGTCCTGTCGTTAACCAGGTTGAACTGCATCCACTGCTAAGTCAGGTCGAGCTGCGCAATTACTGCAAGGAGCAGGGCATTCAGATTGAAGCCTGGGCACCGCTGGCGCAGGGCAGATTGCTGGATAATTCGACATTACAAACCATCGCAGACAAGCATGGCAAGTCCATCGCTCAGGTGCTGCTGCGCTGGGATATTCAGAGCGGCATCGTGACCATTCCTAAATCGATTAATAAAGAACGCATTGTACAAAATGCAGACATTTACGATTTTGAGCTGTCTGACGAGGAAATGAAGCAGATCGATAATCTGAATGAAGACCGTCGTTTTGGCGCTGATCCGGACAACTTTGATTTCTAAATCAACTGCGTTTATGAAATAAATGAATGTGACCTGAACGAATAGAGCACAAACAAAAAAGAAGCGATCTGCCATTGGCTGGCATCGCTTCTTTTGTATGTTGATTGTTTGCATAGTACAGAGTCGAATAGATCGGCGATTTTTAAATTTTAAACTGGTCAACCACTTGCTGTAGTGAAGTCGACATTTGCTTGAGCTGTGCGGTGGTTGAGACCATTTCAGCTAAGGAAGCCGTCTGTTCCTCAGTCATCGCAGACACTTCCTCGGTAAATGCAGCCATATCCTCAGTAATGCCGTTGATCTCCTGTAGCGAAGCACCAACAGATTGATTACCCTTTGACATCTCGGCAACAGAGTCAGCGACTTCAGTGATTTGTACATTAAGCTGACCGATCTGACCCATGATTCGATCAAAGGTTTCACCAGCCTCACCCAGCATAACGACACCCTCATCTACCTGACTCGTTGTAGCTGTTACCAGCTCAACAATGCTTTGAATGGCAGCAGTCATCGATTGAATAATACCTGTGATCTCCTGAGTGGAATGAGATGACTGATCAGCTAGCTTGCGAATCTCTTCCGCGACCACGCTAAAGCCGCGTCCATGCTCACCGGCGCGAGCAGCTTCAATCGCTGCATTCAGTGCCAGCAGATTCGTTTGCGTGGAAGTTTGAGAGATATAGCTTGTAATCGATAAAATCTGCTGAGAGCGCTCAGATAGTTCGGTAACTCCCGACTCAATTGCACGGAATGCGGTCGCCATGCTCTGCACGCTTTGGACGCTATTTTGAATCTTCTCTCCACCAACCGTTGCCAGCTCCTGCGTCTGTCTTGCCATGCCAGCTACAGCCTCACTTGTGTCTGCAACCATTCCGAGCCCTGCAATCGATTGTTCGACTACTGAAGAAATATCCTCCGTACGAGATACCTGACGCTCCGAGCCTAAAGCGATTTTCTGAATCGACTGAGCGACCTCATCGGAAGCGCGTGAGTTTTCATGAGCGCCTTTTTCAAGCTGTTCACTGGCGGTAGCGAGCTGTAAGGTGTTGGACTGAACATCTTTAATGATACGTTGTAAGCTTATGAGCAGAGTATTGGTCGCCTGTCCCAGATCCTTAATCTCATCATTTGTTTTTACTTCGATACGGCGCGTCAGATCACCGCCGGAGGATGCGATATCATTAATCGTATGTGTAACGAGACGCATATTGCGTGTAATGCGGTACGCTGTAATCGAACCTACGAGAATCGACAGGATAATAACCGCTCCAAGCATTACATAGAGCAATATTTTCAAATTCATATTGCTATCATGTAGCGTGTTCACTCGCTGATCTGTTAGCTGGTTCTCTTTTTCTAAAAAGCTGGTAATGGCAGTACGGAAGTTGTCCATATTCGTCTTGCCAGGATCATTAACGAAAAATTGCTGAATCGCTGCAGTGTTATTTTGCTGACGCAGTGCAATGACCGGATCACCGGCTGTACTGATCCAGCTCTCGATATTCGTTTTGATCTCGTTTAGCTGTTGCTGCTGAGCAGGATTATCTGATAGCAGTGCATACAATGCGCTATAATTAGATTCCCACTGGGATTTGCCATCATTATAAGGAGCAAGATAATTCTCATTGCCTGTAATCACATAACCGCGTTGACCTGTCTCCATATCGACAATATTCAGACGGATATCATTTGCCAGCTTATGCACATCCATATCATGGCCCGAAATATAGACAATATTTTGTTCCAGTTCATTCATTTTCGCATTCATAATGACAACAGCTACGGCAAAGCAGCACATAATGAATAAATAGCCTGCTAAGATTTTGGTTGCAATGTTCAATCTAATATTCATAATTCACCTCGTAATATTGTAGTAATAAAGTATGGTTTTAGGGGGATGTATAGACAGATGGAGGAAATAAGGACTAGGCTTAAAGTAGTGGTATCTGTCTGATTTAAAGTTAACCTTATTTTGAGATTTTTAATCGAATAAAATCTATTTTCTTTTTCTTGATCTTCTTGTATAGATATGATTAACTTCTTCATATCTCAAAATAATCATGCATCGTGCGTATTAATCAAAGGAGTGGTCGAGCTGGACAAGCTATATATCAAACGCATAACGACAGACGATAAGGAACGCTATCAACAAACATTAGAGCTGCGTGACAGCGTGTTACGACGTCCGCTCGGATTGAGTATCAAGCAAGATCGTCTGGACGGTGAGGAGCAGGCTATTCATCTATGTGCATTGTACGAGGACAAAGTGGTCGGTGTGCTGCTGCTCAAGCATGCAGGTGACGATACATTACAGATGAAGCAGGTGGCTGTAGACGAAGCGCTACGTGGCCAGCAGGTTGGACGTCGCCTGGTGGAATATGCTGAACAGGTAGCTGCGAGTGAAGGCTATGAACAGATCATGCTGCATGCAAGGCAGGTTGCGATTCCATTTTACGAAAAGCTGGCATATGAGACGTATGGTGAGCCCTTCACTGAAGTAGGCATTCCACACCGTGCGATGCGTAAGCGGCTGGTACATATAGAGGGAAAGGAAGGAGGAGCAAAGAGATGAGTGAGCTTTATTTTGATTCTTCTTATTTGACAAGCTGGAGTACAGCGTTAAAGGATAAATTTACACAGGATGGACAGCATTATGTCGTGCTTCAAGAGACCGCATTTTATCCACATGGAGGCGGCCAGCCGTGTGATGGAGGAACGATCGATGGGATTCCTGTGCTGGATGTGTCTCGTGTAGAAGGACGAATCTGGCATCAGCTACCGAGCTTGCCAGAACAGCAGCCCGGTGCAGAGCTATATTGTGAGATCGATTGGCAGCGTCGATTCGATCATATGCAGCAGCATAGTGGACAGCATCTATTGTCGGCAACCTGTCTTGAAGTATTGCATGCGCCTACGCTGAGCTTTCATCTGGGGGAACAGGATTGCACGATTGATATCGATATTGCTGAGCTGGAGCCAGCGAGACTACAAGCTGTAGAGCGACAGGTGAATACATACATTTATCGCAATCTGCCCATACGTAGTTATATGGTGGACGAGGCAGAGCTGGCTACGATGACGCTCGTCAAGCCGCCAAGTGTATCCGGGCGTATACGCATCGTTGAAATCGAAGGCATCGAATATAACGCCTGCGGTGGTACACATGTATCGCGTACCGGCGAGCTGGGTATGATCAAGCTGTATAAAGCAGAGAAGAATAAGGGACATACGCGAATTTATTTCCGCTGCGGCTGGAGAGTATTGGACGATTATACCGACAGTCTGGCGATTAATGATGCGATTGCAGCCCGGTTTAATACCGGACGTAAAGACATTGTAGGTCGCTTCGAGAAATGGGATGAGGAACAGAGACAGCAACGAGATGAGCTGGAACGTCTGCGGCGGGAAAATGATCAGTTTGTCGTGCATCAGCTACTCGCTCAGGTGGAGCCTGGCGATGCGCATCCGCTCGTACATTACGAATGGGAGTCACGCTCACTTCAGGACCTACAACGCATTGCAAATATATTGCTGGAGCAAGGAGAACTGGCAATATTGCTCTCATCAGCAGACGAACGTAAAGTCGTCCTCGCCCAGCAGGGTCATCCTACTTTGCAATGTGGTGCCTTCTTCAAGCAGCATCTAGCTAGCTTCGGCGGCAAAGGCGGCGGCAATGATCGCATGGCTCAAGCAGGATTCGAGTCGCTGGAGCAGTTAAGAGAATTTGTACGCTTTGCACAGGAGCAGTTACGCGGTGAATGAAGATAAGGTGTGAGTGATGAGAGTCGATGTATAGTGGATATTTAACATGAGGAACAACTTTCCAAGCTATACGATCTTACTATATAAAAAAGCTTTTTTCTGGCAGATTAGCATATCTATTGCTTAACCTGCTTGTAAAAAGGCTTTTTTTCTTTCTTAAAGTATTGGAGACACATCATGTTGGGTGTGCCAAGCAAACTCATATGAACATGAGACGCACAGAACGGAGGGAAGGAAATAAGGGGAAAGGGCGACCTTTGAGCACGGGAATCTACATGCTCTCCCTACTCCGTAGATTCCTGTGCGATACCGGAGCCCGTCCCCTTATTCCTTCCCGCAGTGGTGCCTATCCTACCACGAACATTTGCATCTACACCTAGCTCATACCCAGCTACCCATACATAACCACCGTTCATCAGGAGAACTAATAGAACCTATAAGGCATTCTAATTGACCGTTTACCCGCACTATGATACCTTCAAATAAGCAGAATAAATCTGAGCACTATACTAGGAATTAGCGCATTGTCGGAGATGACAAGTGCTAGATGATGGGGTGGATATCGTTGGAATTTCAAGCAACTAACAGTCCTTTTACAGCGGAGCAGGCCGAGCTTCTAAATCGTTTATTACCTGGATTGACCGAAATGCAGCGCATCTGGCTGAGTGGATATTTGACTGCTTCTCTGCAGACCGGTGCAGTGGCGGCTTCTACTGGAGCAGCAGTGGCTGCACCAGCTACGCCGGTGGCTGACGTACCAAAAGACGTAACCGTATTGTTCGGTTCACAGACTGGTAACGCACAGGGACTTGCGAAAAAGCTAGCACAACAGCTAACCGCGCAGGGCTTTGACGTGACATTGTCTTCGATGGGCGATTATAAAACGAATAACCTGAAAAAGGTCCATAATCTATTCGTGCTGGCGAGTACACAGGGTGAAGGTGATCCGCCAGATAATGCGATTCCTTTTTATGAATTTTTACACAGCAAGCGTGCGCCACAGCTAGCAGAAACGAAGTTTGCCGTGCTGGGGCTGGGTGATACATCGTATGAATTTTTCTGTCAGACAGGAAAAGACTTTGACAAGCGCCTTGAAGAGCTGGGTGCGGAGCGCATCGTAGAACGTGCAGACTGCGATGTTGATTTCGAAGAGCAAGCAGGCGAGTGGATCACTCAAGTGTTGAAGGCTCTGGGCGAAGCAAGTGCTGCTTCTGCAGTTGCGGTAGCACCTGAAGCAACAGCAAGCGTAACGGAGGAGGCTTCTCCCTATACCCGTACCCATCCATTTCCCGCAGAAGTGCTGGAAAACCTGAATCTGAACGGACGCGGTTCGGATCAGGAGACCCGCCATGTAGAGCTTTCGCTGGAGGGCTCAGGTTTACAATATGAGCCAGGGGACAGCCTCGGTGTATATCCGCAAAATCATCCACAGCTCGTGGAGGACATTTTGCAGACAACGGGCTGGCATGGCGACGAGACGATCACATTAAACAAAAATGGCGATACAGCAACAGTGCGCGATGCATTGCTGCATCATTATGAGATCACTGTCCTGACCAAGCCACTGCTAGAAAAGGTAGCCGGATTGGCAGACAATGAGCAGCTTGATGCGCTGCTGGAGGAAGGACGCGAGCAGGATTTGCGTGCGTATCTGCAAGGACGCGATCTGCTGGATCTGATTCAGGATTACGGACTGAGCAGTATTCCAGCAGATGAGCTGCTGTCGCTGCTGCGTAAGATTCCGGCACGACTGTACTCCATTTCCAGTAGCTTCAAGGCTTCACCGGATGAAGTCCATCTGACAGTACGCAAAGTAGAGTATGAACAGCATGGTCGTCAGCGTTATGGCGTATGCTCTGTCCATCTTGCCGAGCGTCTGGAAGCAGGCGATACGCTGCCGGTTTATATTCAGCACAATGACAATTTCAAGCTACCACATGATCCATCCACACCGATCATTATGATCGGGCCGGGTACAGGTGTAGCGCCATTCCGTTCCTTTATCGCTGAACGTGAGGAGACGGGTGCAGAAGGCAAAAGCTGGCTGTTCTTCGGAGACCGCCGCTTTGCAACAGACTTTCTGTATCAGACCGAGTGGCAGCGCTGGCTCAAGGATGGCGTGCTGACACGCATGGATGTCGCTTTCTCCCGCGATAGTGAGAAGAAAGTATACGTACAGCATCGGATGCTGGAACGCAGTCGTGAGCTGTATGAATGGATTCAGGAAGGTGCGGTACTGTACGTCTGCGGCGATGAAAAGAATATGGCGAATGATGTACATCTGACATTGGAACAGATTCTGATTCAGGAAGGGAAGTTGAGTCAGGAGGCAGCCGCCGAATACTTGAGCACGATGTTGCAGCAAAAACGTTATCAGCGCGACGTATATTAAGCATCTGCTTGATGGGGAATGTCCGCGATTACGAGAGGAGAACAAACAATGGTCCAGTATGAAAAATATCCACCGCATGATCGTCCTCATAGCGATGTTGAGGATATCAAGCGTAATAGTAAATATCTACGTGGTAGTCTGGAAGAGACGCTGCGAGATCCGATCACGGGCTCCATCCCTGAGGATGATAACCGATTGATGAAGCACCACGGTAGCTATATGCAGGATGACCGCGATCTTCGTAACGAGCGGAAAAAGCAAAAGCTGGAGCCTGCCTATCAGTTCATGCTGCGTGTGCGTGCATCCGGTGGAATCGTCACACCAGCGCAGTGGCTGATGATGGACGATATCGCGCATAAATACGGCAATGGCACGATCCGTCTGACCACCCGTCAGTCGTTCCAATTGCACGGTGTACTGAAATGGAATCTCAAAAACACGATTCGTGAAGTGAACGATGCACTGCTCAGCACACTTGCTGCCTGTGGTGACGTGAACCGTAACGTGATGTGTAACACGAACCCGGATCAATCGGCTGTTCATGCACAGGTGTATGATTGGGCATGCAAAGTAAGTACGCATCTTGATCCACGTACGCGTGCATACCACGAAATCTGGCTGGATGAAGAAAAGATCATCGACAGCCGCGAGCTGGAGACGGAGCAGGAGCCGATCTATGGCGCTGTTTACCTGCCACGTAAGTTCAAAATCGGTATCGCTGTTCCGCCATCTAATGATGTGGATGTATTTTCTCAGGATCTTGGCTTTATCGCGATTGTTGAAAATGGCACTCTTGTCGGCTTCAACGTTGCGGTCGGCGGTGGGATGGGCATGACGCACGGCGATACAGCAACGTATCCGCAGGTGTCTAAAGTGATTGGATTTATTACACCCGATCAGATGATCGATGTTGCCGAAAAGGTGGTCACGATTCAACGTGACTATGGCGATCGTGCGGTACGTAAGCATGCTCGTTTCAAATATACGATCGATGATCGCGGACTGGACTGGCTCGTTAGTGAGCTGCATGAGCGCCTGGGCTGGCAGTTACAAACGGCGCGTCCGTACCATTTTGACCATAACGGTGATCGTTATGGCTGGGTAAAAGGCAGCAATGGCAAATGGTTATTCACGCTGTTTGTACAAAATGGTCGTATTGTCGATCTGGACGACTATAAGCTGATGACAGGCTTGCGTGAAATTGCTAAAGTTCATACTGGCGACTTCCGTCTCACCCCGAATCAGAACCTGATTATCGGCGATGTGAGCAGCCAGAAGAAGAAAAAGATCGAATCGTTAATTGCACAATACGGTCTGACCGATGGTGCGCATTACTCGGCACTGCGTCGTAACTCGATGGCATGCGTATCGCTGCCAACCTGCGGCATGGCGATGGCGGAAGCAGAACGTTACCTGCCAACGTTGATCGACAAGCTGGAGCTTGAACTGGATCAGGCGGGCTTGCGCAACGAAGATATCGTTGTTCGTATGACCGGTTGCCCGAACGGCTGTGCACGTCCGATGCTGGCAGAGCTGTCGTTTATCGGCAAAGGGCCGGGCAAGTACAATATGTACCTGGGCGGTGGCTTTGATGGTAGCCGTCTGAACAAGCTGTATCGCGAAAATATCGGGGAGGAAGAGATTTTGTCCTCACTCAAGCCGATTTTCCAGCGTTATGCGACAGAGCGGACGGATGGCGAGCATTTTGGTGATTTTGTCATTCGCGCGGGGTATGTGGAAGCAGTGTATGATGGGCGTCAGTTTCATGCTTGAGTTTGACATCCACAGTGCAGTTGAAATCAAATTGTAGTAGCACTTAAACATTTATAAATATAGGTAGGCATCTCAATAATTGAGATCAGTCTGTATCATCATTTGTATCAAATGAACCGCGAGAGAAAGGGAAATCGACCCTTAAACTCGCGGTTTTATTTAGTTGCTGATCGAAGATTGATAGATTTACAAATGTAGTAGACGAATATTTAAAAAATCAATACATGAAAAATTCACAAAAAGAAACAAAACTAAACTACTAAATAATAGCCATAAACTGAATACATAATTTAATATATCGATTATTCACATTTTTTTGCTTTAAACAATTAATTAACGACACTAGATATAAAATAATTTATAATCGATATACATAACATACACGGCATACATATATGAACTGGAAACGGAGCGAGATGCATATATGAAAATAGAGCGTCAGGCACAAAAACCAACCCTCCAACATACAGATGTATCGGTGCCCCGAATAACACCTTTTTCAGAAGGAACTATTCCAGCACAATCTGTTGGAAAGTTAGGAACAAATAATAGTTTAGCACAATCATCGAACTTGCTAATGATGCAACGTCAATTTGGAAATCAAGCTGTCAGACAGATGATGAGGAAAAGAAATTCAGGCACATCGTCATTGGTAGATTCTGTTGAACATGCGGATCAAGATGAGATATTTTTCAATCAAGATTTGAACTATGATGAAGAGGGAGATTTAGATACGACAGTTTCCGATCAGGATGAAAATGAGCAAGTTTTTGATGAAGAAGAACGCAAGCCGCATTTTATTTATACAAATGCTGTTCAGTTAGAATATACAGATACTGCTGCAAAAGTAAAAAAAGCAAGCGATTTTACAGTGAGAAGCATCAAATTACCAATGTCCTATAGACCTCCTACGAAATATGGCTTATTACAGAAGTCTCATTCTATATCATGGACATTATTGAAACAGGCATATGAGTCAGTTCATGATATGGATGCGGAAAAATTTATTGGGAATTTTTTAAGAAAAGATTGGAATTCTTTACGTAAACAACAGGATTTAAATAAAAATGTAGATATTCAAGATGAAATTCATAATGACTTTAATAAGAGTTTAGAGAAATACCATGACACTTATTTTGATGAGTTGTTAAAAGAGGAAAAAACTTCATTTGAATGGATTAATATTATACAACAAGCAATTTCTGAATATTTTATCACATTACAGCTTGCTCCATTGACTACGCATTCAGATTTCTTAGGAGACAGACCTGTCAGTAGTGGTGAACCGGCAGCTAATGTCACATTAAGAAATATAGAAAAATCAATAAAAGAAGAATCAGATAGTATAGATTTGAATGATGAAAAACGTGTGTTAGCAGCAGTGAAAATGTATTGGAATCCTCCAACAAATATGTCTGACAAAGATGAAGAAATACTTATAGAAAAGTACTTAACTGCATTTCAACGTGTATACGAAAATATATGGGAACAGTATAAAAGTAAAATTAAAGATGTACTTGATAAAAAAAGTGAGCAATTGAGAAATAGAACTTATATAGAAAAGACTGAAGAAAAAAACGAAGAATTTCAAAAAATAGTAGAAAAACTAGATGAAACAGAATTGAATGAAGAGAAAAAACAATACGAATTAATGAATGATGAAACAGATTATAAGAATAACGCAGCTGATGAAGATAAAAGCTTGAATTTAGGATTTCACGCTTTAGTCAATTTGACATCAAAAGATGAGCAAATCGTTAGTGCTGATTTATTGAAAACAAAAGAAATATTATTATCTAATGATCGACCTCCTACAAAATATGGCCCAATCGGTCAGAAATCACATACTATATCATGGTCTCTTACATTAAAAGCATTAAAAGGACAATTAAAAAACAAAAACATAAAAGAGATATTAGCCATTATGAAACAAAAATGGAGTGCATTAGAAAAACAAGATTGGAAAAAAATGATTAATTCTAATTCAACATTGCTAGGCGATAAAACATCTA
>JBCNLJ010000015.1:0-82318 GCA_039595515.1 Paenibacillus sp.
AGACAATATCACAGCAGGACTGCGAACCGAAGCTGAAGTACAGCGCTTGATTGAACGTGCGTATGCTACCGAAATGATGCAATATGGTGGTGAGGAGCAAACGGTGTATAAGGTACGGGTTGGTGATGTGTGGCTGGGGACGTGGAAAACGGACTAATACTCTGTATGCAAATGACCATCCTTTACGCGAAACTTTACTCTATCAGACAGCAAAAAAGTCACTCCTATGGCAACTCCCTTTACTATTAGAAAATAAAATTCGGCATCCAGATACCTTATCTCGTTCTAATGCTAAAGGTAGTCCATCCATGTATAGAGTGACTTTCATGCCTTTATGTCCTATTATTTATGTGCTATTCATAGAATTGATCATGATCTTATTGTTGCGCACCTACAACGTCAATACGAACCAGTGCACGATCACCTACCACGAACCACAACTACCACACATCAATTCAACGGCTCCCGCTCCGCCTGCTCCCGATCAATCCCCTTCTCCTTGAGTGCAGGCTTCAGCTCATCCTTTGCCAGTCGCCATAGCGGTACACCTGTACGATAGGCTGCCCTTGCGTTCAAATGCCCGGCAATCGGTGCCGTTACAAATACGAACAGAATCGCCAGCAAAATGCGCATACTTGGATAGCCATCGTAGATCCAGAAGAACAGGAAAGCGCCGACGAGCACGAATAATACGCCGAGCGTAGCGCTTTTGGTCGCTGCGTGAGCGCGCAGGTACACGTCGGGGAAACGGATAATTCCGAATGCGCTCAGTACACTTAGCACGGCCCCTGCCACGATCAGAATCGCAATGAGCGGCTCACCGATCGTCTGTATCATCGCCATCATCCCGGTCGTCTCCGCTCTCGTATTCATGCTCGATCACCACCCCTCGTTCGATATATTTGGCAAATGCTACCGTTCCGATAAAAGCAAGAATCGCCACCAGCAGCATTACTTCCAGATAAGCCTGTGTATCCAGCATCATCGACAGTACAGCAATCATGGCGATCAGGTTTACCCCAATCGTGTCGAGTGCGGTAATCCGGTCGGTCATCGAAGGTCCCTTCAGCACCCGGTACATACAGCCAGCGATTGCCAGGGATAGTAGCACGAGTGTAATCGTCATTGCCATTTGCAGCATAGACATTACCGGGTCACCTCCTTGATCGCTCGTTCAAACGTATTGCGAATATTGTGCGACAGCTCTTCCTCATCTTTAATATCGATCGCATGAATATACGCCAGATGCTGCTCGCGTGACACCTCGATCAGCACCGTACCCGGAGTGAGTGAGACGAGCGTAGACAGCAGCGTCAGCTCCCAATCGGAGGTCAGATCCGTTTCATACGTCAGAATACCCGGATTGATATCCAGCTTCGGGCTAACAATATAGCGCAGCACGACCATACTGGATTTGAACAGCTCGGAGAAAAAGAGCACGATCAGCTTGAAGGCTGCCCAGAGCTTACATCCATAAAAGGGCTGTGGGAAAAATCGCTGTAGTCCAAAGATCAGCAGCAAGCCGATCAGATACCCGACAATAAAGTTAAGTCCGTTCCATGTTGTATTGAGCGCCATCCATACAAGTGCAATGACCAGATTCAATATAATTTGAAATCCCATCGCTTAACCGCCCCCCAGTACAGCCTGCACGTACACGGCTGGTTGGATCAGCACCGATGCCGCGTCAGCAACATAGGTCTGAATCCAGCCTGCGCCGAGTCCAATCGCAATCACGAGCACGAACAATACCGAAGCCGATGCCATCAGCGGCTTCGGACGGAACGTTCCCCAGTGATGATCCAGCGCGTTCTCGCTCGCATCCGGCATCAGGCTCGGATTCCCTGCCTCAGCAATCCATTCACGATACACCTCATCCGGCACATGCCGCTGATCATCCGCGAGTGGACGCTCCTTACCCCAGAAGCCAAGCATGAAAATGCGCATCACCGAATACAGCATCACCAGACTGGTCACCAGACTTAGAATGGTCAGTGTGTACCAGCCCCGTTCAAATCCACCCTGCACGATTAACAGTTTACCGACAAAGCCGCTCAGCGGCGGCACGCCAGCCAGGGCTAAGGCAGACACGAAGAACATCCAGCCTGTCAGCGGAATCCGTTTAATCAGTCCGCTCATCTGCTGCAAGCGAGCAGTACCCGCAGCACCGATCATCACACCTGCCAGCATGAACAGCAGCGCCTTGATGATCATATCATGCAGCATATAGAAAATCGCACCTTCCAGCCCCGCACGGTTCGCTGTAGCCAGACCGAAGGCGATCAAGCCGACACCTGCGATGACGTTGTATGCCAGAATACGATTCACCTCACGGTACGCAATCGCCCCCACTACACCCAGTATCATCGTCGCTATGCCAAGCCAGCCGATCAGTGTATACACAAATCCAATATCCTGATAAAAGATCAACGTAAAGGTGCGCATGATCGCATACAGACCAACCTTGGTCAGCAGCGCCGCGAAGATCGCCGTAACTGCGGTGGGTGGTGCGGTATACGGTCCCGGCAGCCAGTAAAACAGGAATAACCCTGCCTTCAAGCTGAACACCGTCAGCAGCATCAGCGCAATTACGCTCAAAATGCCATTTTGCCCGACCTCTGTAATCCGTTCCGATAAATGCGCCATATTAAGCGTTCCTGTCGCCGCATATAGATACGCCATCGTTGCAACGAACAGAGATGAGGATACAATATTGATCAAAATATATTTTAGCGTTTCCCGTAGTTGACGCTTCGTTCCGCCCAGTACAACGAGCGCGTACGACGAGATCAGCATCACCTCAAAGCAGACAAACAGGTTGAACAAATCCCCTGTCAAAAACGATCCGTTCACCCCGACCAGCAAAAATTGAAAAAACGGATAAAAGTGATGCTGCTCCCGTTCCTCCCCAATGCTGGCAAAGGCATAAAATAAACAGACAGCACCGAGAATCGAGCTGGTTAAGACGAGCAGCGCCGCGAACATATCGGCAACCAGCACGATACCGTATGGAGCGACCCAGCCGCCCATTGGCAGTAGCTGAATACCTCCCTTATGCACCTCACCGACGAGTATAAGCGCTATGCCCACACAGAGTAGCATCGAGATTGCACCGACGATGCGCTGGAAGCGAATATGACTGCGTCCGAATATTTGCAATACCGCTGCAAGCAGTGGAATGAGCAGCGGGAAAATCAGTAGATTATTGGCCACCTTTGCGCTTCACCTCCTCCATGTCGTCCGTTTTCAGACGCAGGTAGGAGCGATACGCCAGCACGAAGAAAAAGGCGGTCACTCCAAAGTTAATAACAATCGAGGTCAGAATGAGTGCCTGCGGAAGTGGATCGACATACGAGCCAGATTCTTCACCTAGCAGTGGCGGCGCTCCCGTCTTCAGCCCTGACATCGTCATCAGAAGCATATGCACCGCATGCGTCAGAATCGAAGTACCGAGAATAATCCGCAGCAGACTGCGTGACAGAATCAGATACACCGCGACCGCAAACAGTATGCCTACAGCAATCGACATCCAGATTTCCATATTATCGATCCTCCCCTATTTGCAAAATAATCGTCATCGTCACACCGATCACCGTCAGGAACACGCCCAGATCAAAGATCATCGCTGTTGCCAGCTCTGTCTTCCCTAGCAACGGCAGCTCCACATAAGCAAATGTATGACTGAGGAAAGGAACGCCGAACAGGAAGGAGCCGATCCCCGTTATATACGCGATTCCGAGACCGGTTGCGATCAGATCGCGATAGTCGATCGGAATGACGCGCCGTGCAAGCTCCACATTGAAGGCGAGTGCAAGCAGCACCAGTGCAGACGCCGCCATCAGACCGCCGATAAAGCCACCGCCCGGATTGTTATGTCCCGCAAAGAACAGATATAACGCAAAGGTGAGGATGACGAATACGATCACCTTCGTGCCTGTAGCGAGAATAACGTCATTACTTTTGAACAGATTCATATTTTTGGAGATGGTATTAGCCTCTTTACGCGTACGTCCAACCGGTACACTTGGCGCCGGTTCTACCTTTGGCTTCACGTACAGTATGCGCGCGCCTGTATCTCTCACCTTCATTTGGAGCTGGATCATCGCGTAGATGCCGAGCGCCGCAATGCCAAGCACGGTAATTTCGAGGAACGTATCAAAGCCACGGAAGTCCACCAGAATGACGTTTACCACATTGTCCCCGCCGCCAAGATCATGACTGTTCTTCACAAAATAGCTTGAAATGCTGTCGAACTTACTGCTTCCGCTGGCAGCAAGCGCTACGAATGTCATTACAACCCCTACACCGACCGCGATCACACCATTCAACCAGCGCGAACGCTTTGTACTCACCTCGCGCCGCAATTCAGGCATATGGTAGAAGCAGAGCAGGAACAGCACAACCGATACGGTTTCTACGATCATCTGTGTAAGCGCCAGATCAGGTGCGCGGAACAGGACGAAGAACATCGTAATAATGTAGCCGACTGCCCCGGTCATAATGACCGCAATCAGACGCTGACGAGCGAGTGGCACTGCTACTGCTGCTCCGACAAGCAGCAGCAACAGTACCGCTTCATAGATCGTAATCGGCGCCGAGCCCTCGGTGTTGAGCGAGATGCCCTGTGCACGGATTAATCCGACACCGATCAGCCCGATGAAGAAGATGAAAATATATACAAGGTAATGATGCACCGAGCCGCTCATATAACGAACGGTCAAGCCTTTGGAAAGTCGCTCGCTGTAATGAAGCAAACTATCATATAGATGATTGAGTGTTAACCGCGCCGGATAGCGACCATACATACCTTTCCAGCGTGGCAATAGTGTATACAGCAGTGTACCGAGTACAATAATACCAATCGTCATCCAGAGCGCTGGCGTGAATCCATGCCAGAACGAGATATGCACATCAAAATGTCCACTCGCCGGCACAATGCCTGGCAGCACCGCTCTCATCGCAGGCTCAATCAGACTGTAGGATAGCACATTCGGCACAAAGCCGAGCACGATCACGAGTAGCGCCAGTATCGCAGGCGGCAGCAGCATGCCCCATGCTGGCTCGTGCGGCTTCGCATCCAGCTTGTCCGGCTGGTAGCGACCGCCAAATGTTTTGAAAATAAAGATCATGCAGTATACGAATGTGAACACACTACCGAGAAACGCAAGGAGCGGGAACAAAATCCCCCATGTACTGAGGCTAAAAAATTCCGCATGGGTCAGCTCCACCATCGCCTCCAAAAACATCTCCTTGCTCAAATACCCATTAAACGGCGGAATGCCCGCCATCGAGAAACCGCTGATACACGCCATCGTGAACGTGATCGGCATCATCGTCATAATCCCGCCCAGCTTGCGCATATCGCGCGTGCCTGTCTCATGGTCAACGATACCGGCGACCATGAACAACGCACCTTTAAACGTTGCATGGTTGATCAAATGAAATATAGCCGCAGTCGTTGCGCCGGCGTATAGCAGCGATTCCTCACCCATTCCAACATGTACAGCCGCCGATCCGGCACCGAGAAGCGACATGATCAGCCCGAGCTGGGAGACGGTCGAATAGGCAAGTAGTGCCTTCAGATCGGTTTGCCGCACCGCCATAACGGAGCCATAGCACATCGTAATGATGCCGCCCAGCGATACGATCCAGAACCATTCCACCTGCCCGGCGAAAATCGGACTAAAGCGAGCGACCAGATACAGCCCCGCCTTGACCATCGTAGCCGAGTGCAAATATGCACTGACTGGCGTTGGCGCCTCCATCGCATCCGGCAACCAGATATGGAATGGAAACTGTGCTGATTTGGTAAATGCACCGATCAACACGAGCACCATCGCCAGCACGAACAGCGGATGATCGCTAATATTGCCGAGCAGGGAGATCGTTTCGCGAATACTCCATGTATCGGTCATCGTATGCAGCAGCACAAAGCCCGCCAGCATCGCGAATCCGCCAAATACGGTAATCAGCATCGACTTGAGCGCTCCGTAGCGCGACCGATCCCGTTCATACCAGAACGCAATTAACAGGAAGGACGATATGCTCGTCAGCTCCCAGAACGTGTACAGCACGATCATATTATCCGATAGCACAATACCGAGCATCGCACCCATAAACAGCAACAAATACAAATAAAACCGATGGATCGCTTCCTGCTCCGGGTCGAGATAATAGATCGAATACAGCACAACCAGCGCGCCAATCCCGGTAATCATCAGCGCAAACAATAACGCCAGCCCGTCCATATAGACGGAGAAATTAATCCCCAGCGACGGCATCCACGGTAATGTAGCTACGCTCGCAGAGGTTTCACGAACAACAGGCAAATACGTCAAAAGCAATCCGAACAACACCACTGGCACGATCAAGACGAACCAGCCGGTATGTATAGTCCTGAATCTCCTACGAATGACAGGAACGAATGCAGCAAATAAAAATGGCGCCATAATGGCAGCATGCAGTACAGACACTCTCCTAAGCACCCCCATATTCAAAAGGTTAGTCAGCAAGCAACGTCGATAATTGCCTGCCCAATAAAACCGTGCGCAACGCTGAAAAACAAAGCCCCTCATTTTATAATACCCATAAATGCACCCTAACGAATTAAAAAGCGCCAAAATGACCAAATATGGCGATTTTTCGAAAAAAAGACAAAGAGGAGCCTATGATGACAGGCTCCTCCGGGTATGCTGCAATATGTAATTTGGGGTGAATCGCGCACTATTTTACTCTGGTGAAACACCATTCACTTTAGCAAAAAAACACGGTGCTCGCAAGTACATTCCTCTCCAAAACATTCCCCTTCATTATGAAGGGGATCTTGATCAGACGTTTGATATCCCTCCATACAACTCGCCTATATGTACGACACGTCATAACTGGCATTGGCAATGACAGCATACTTTATTCGCATCGTACATAGAGGAGCGAGTATACGGGTAGCCATCTTCTCCTTCGTTTTTATTTTCCATCAAGGCTGGTATGCTTCAGCTCGCTCATAGCGTTTCACGGATCAGCCGCCCCACTTTGTATCCTCACGACTATCGCTGTCCATCGGCTCTTAATTGCTAATCGTTGCCGTTCTCCATAATGCCGAGCCTTCTGGACTGAATTTCACATTGACGCGCGGATTCAGCAGATACGAACGTCCATCCTGATAGATTGGGAAAATGGCAGCATCGTCGAGCAATACCTTTTCCGCTTTAATATACGCATCCAATCGTTTCTCTGGCGAAGCGATCCATTGCTGTGATGCGCCATTCACCAGCTTGTCGTATTCTGGATTCACCCAGTGCCCGAAGTTGTAGCCGGAGCGCTCGGTGAACAGATCGAAGTAGGTGGAGGGATCATCATAGTCAGCACCCCAGCGGGTGATGATAATCTGGAAATCACCTTTGCCAGCGAGCGCGACGCGGTTTTTCTTTGGCTGAGCTTTCAGATTGATGGTGATGCCGGGCAATGTATTTTGAATTTCGGATTGATAAAATTGGGCGATTTGCTTGGTTGTATCGTCATCGTCATACAGCAGTTCAAACGTGAATTGATCCTGCTTCAATTCGGCTTTGGCTTTGTTGAAATATTCCACTGCTTTCGCCTTGTCTGATTCCAGATAGGTCGTTTTGGCAGCATCGCGGAACGTTTTGCCTGTCACGCCGGAAGCGAGTGTATCCACGATCAGGAAATTTGCCGGAACCGAGCCGTCTTTTAAAATATTATCGACAATCGAATTTTTATCATACGCCAGTGCGAGCGCAAGACGCAGATTCACATTGTTCAGCTCTTTTACCTTCAAGTTCGGTTGGAAATAATACAGCATACGCGCCAGGTGGGTGTGATAATCTTTGGAGTCCTTGTAAGCGGCGCCTTCCTCGCCATTGATCTCTACATAGTCCAACTGCTGTGATTGATAAGCCAGAATGCCGGATTGTGAATCCTTGACTGTTTTGTAGGTGAGTGTATTCAGTTTGATATTGTTCTGATCCCAATATTGTGTATTTTTGGACAGTACGACGGAATCGCCACCAATCGTCCAATCGGAGATCACAAACGGACCGTTGGACAATACATGATCTTTGGACAGTCCGTATTGATCACCCTGTGCCGTAGCGAATTTCTCATTAATTGGTGCAAAGTATGTACCGGCAATCAAGGAATCAAAATATGGCACGACCCGATCCAGTTGCACGACAAATGTTTTATCATCGGTTGCCTTCACACCCAGTGTATCCAGTGCGGCACCGTTATACAGGACGTTCTCAGCATTTTTCACACCAGCTACAAGCAGCATGTAGGAGTATTCTGCTTTTGTTGCCGGGTTCGCCAGTCGTTTCCATGCATATTCAAAATCATGTGCCGTTACGGGCGTGCCGTCCGACCATTTCTCATCGCGGATCGTAAATGTGTACGTTTTTTTGTCGTCGCTAATCTTCACGTCACTTGCTGCCGCCAGCTCTACGCCGGTCTCGCTTTGACGATATAATCCCTCCACCAGCTTGTTAATAATATTTAGATCTTCCGCTGATGTAGCGAGATTGGAATCCAGTGTCGATACATCAGCCGTATTGGCGACGATCAAATCCTGACTGCCTGACGAAGAAGCAGCATTCGAGCTTTCGGAGCCTTTGCCGCAGGCACTCAGCAGCCCCGCTACTAGCGCCAGCGTTAACAGCAATACCATCGTTTTTTTGCTCATCATTTCGTCTCCTTTTCGAATTCGATAGATTGGATCAACCCTGCTGGTGCACAGGTACATCAACAGCACGTTCCTGCATCTGCCGCAGACGCTGCACCAGAATCGGATTGACGTCCAGCTCGGGTGCTTCTTCATGCAGCAGCCATGAACGAACGGTATGTGTACCGCTAAGCCGGTATTCCGGCGGCTCCTGCTCGTAATCGATATTCAGCGCATATTCATTGCGCGGTGCAAAGGCATCGCCCTGAATCGGATGCACCAGATCGGGCGGGATACCGGGAATTGAATACAAGCGGTCGGAATCAATCCCAGCATCCGGTACACAGGACAACAGCGCACGCGTGTAGGGATGAACCGGATGGTAAAAAATATCGTCGGCTGTTCCCTTTTCCACCAATTGTCCGGCATACATCACCGCCACCTCGTCCGCTACCCGTGCCACCACGCCAAAGTCATGCGTAATGTAGATGACCGACAGCTTCTTCTCCCGCTGAATACGCGCGATTAGCTCCAATATACGCGCCTGAATAGTCACATCCAGCGCGGTTGTGGGCTCGTCACAGATCAGAATCTGCGGATTGCAGGCAAGTGCGATCGCGATAACGACACGCTGCCGCATACCGCCGGATAGCTGATGCGGATACTGCTTGTACGTATGCGTTGCCTGCCGAATGCCTACCTCTTCCAGTAACTGCACCGCCAGCTCACGGCTCGCCCTGCGACGGAGCCGCTGATGTTTGCGAATCGCTTCCACGATCTGACGCCCGATGCTCATCGTCGGATTGAGTGTACTCATCGGGTCTTGAAAGATCATCGCGATCTTCTGACCGCAAATGTCGGCAATCAATTTTTTCCTGCTTAATGCAAGCAGATCAATCGGCTGGCTGGCTGTATGATGGATATCGTGAAAATAAATATGTCCGCTGTCGATCTGCTGCTGTGGTCCGCCCAGCCCCATAATCGTGCGCGCCGTCGCCGATTTGCCGCTGCCGGATTCACCGACAATCGCCAGCGTACTGCCTCGCTTCAATTCAAAATCAACTCCACGTACTGCACGCAGCAATCCACGCGCCGTGCGAAAGCTGACTGCCAGATTGGACACGGTCAGAATAGGCTGTGCAGCGGAGGATAAAGCTGACGAATCGGATATTAGAGCCTGTGCATCCACTGACGCCTTATCCGTTGCATATGCTTGATCGTTATGTATCGTTGGCTGACTCACCTGTGCTCCTCCTTTCGTATTGTCGGATCATAGCCTTGCCGCATATGACGCATCATACTGATAATTCAGATGTCGGTTCGTCCTGCCTTTACCGCACGTTCATCTCTGATTCAGATACCAGTTCATCCCTGCCTTTACCGCATGTTCACCTCCTGTTGCCATTGCGCAAGCTGTTCCGGCGTAGCCAGCACGACATGCTCTCCGCCCAGACGATGCTCCACTGCATCGACATCATCCAATGCGCTACCCTGATAGTGAAAGCTGTGCCGATTCTTTTCCACTCTTGGATCAGGCACCGGAATTGCTGACAGCAGCGAGCGAGTATACGGATGCACCGCCCTTCGGAAAATGTCATCTACCGTTCCCGTCTCGACCAGATAACCATGATGCAGCACACCGATTCGGTTGGAAATATGCTTCACCATCGCCAGATCATGAGCGATAAATAAATACGCCATATGCAGCTCATCCTGTAATTGCTTGAGCAGATTGACGATCTGCGCTTGAATGGACACGTCCAGCGCACTGATTGCTTCATCAGCAATCAGCAATTTCGGATTCATAATTAGCGCCCGCGCAATACCAATCCGCTGTCGCTGTCCGCCGGAAAATTGATGCGGATACCGTTCCGCATGACTGCGCGCCAATCCTACACGATCCATCACCTCGTAGACACGCTGCCGCCGTTCCTCGGCTGAACGATACATACGATGAATATCCAGACCCTGACCGATGATGTCGATCACTCTTTTTTTCGGATTTAAGCTTGCCATCGGGTCCTGGAAAATCATCTGCATCCGGCTGGCAATATATCGCTTGCGCTCCCGTGTTAAGGGCCCGCTAATCTCACGACCATCCAGCATCATCCTGCCCTCATCCGGGTCATAAATACGGATCAGACAGCGTCCAATCGTCGATTTGCCGCTACCGGATTCACCGACCAGTCCATACGTTTCGCCCTGCCGAATGTGTAGATCGATACCATTCACCGCCTGCACCCGTTGTCCGCCAGAGCGAAAGGATTGCTTTAACCCACTTACCGACAGTAAAGGCGCATGCTGCGTTGTTGTACCGGTCGGCTCGATACTGTCAGCGGATTGTGTTATCACTGCCATACGGTTCGCCTCCTTGACTTAAATTTTCAACTTGGAATCCAGTGCATCGCGCAAGCTGTCTGCCAGTAGATTGAAGCTAATCATCAACAGTGCGAAGACGACGACCGGAATCGCGACCATATACGGATGAATCATCATCGACTTGAATCCAGTACTGATCAATGTACCGAGTGAAGCCGTCGGCTCTGGAATGCCCAGCCCGATAAATGACAGAAACGATTCGATAAAAATCGCTTCTGGAATCGACATCATCGCCATAATGATGATCGTGCCATACATATTCGGCAAAATCTCACGCAGCAAAATCATAAAATCCGAAGCGCCCAGCGTGCGCGCCGCCAGTACATAATCCTGCTGCTTCAACCGCAATACCTGCGCCCGTACAATCCGGCTCATCCCGATCCAATTCGTAATCATAAGCGCGATAATGATCGTAATCAGCCCGGGCTTGAGAATAATCATAAATAGCGTAATCACAACCAGACTCGGTATACCTGCGATCACCTCAATGATCCGCTGCATCACCAGATCGACCCTGCCGCCAAAATAACCTGAAATCATGCCATATGTAATCCCGATCACAATATCAATACATACCGCCACCATCGCCACAAACAGCGATATCCGTGTACCCGTAAATACGCGCGTCCACAGATCACGACCGAGCGTATCGGTGCCAAAATAATGATACTCTTGCTGTACCCCCCGCTCGATATACGGATTCTCGCCCCGCGTCTCCCCGTTCCAGAAGCCAAGCTGCTCCACCACTGGCAATCGCGGCGGCAGATTTTGTATTTTCATATCTACTGCATTCGGTGCATAGCCACTGATCAGCGGACCGATGAGCGCCAGCAGAATGATGGAAGTTAACAGGATTGCGCCGATTAGACCGCTTTTGCTGTGAAATACACGGCGTATACTTTCATAACGTGGCTTGCGATAATGCTCATTCAGACTTTCAACCGCAGGCTGTCGATGCGCCAGCTCAAACGGTGCGGCAAGCGTAGTATTGACTGCATAGGAACTATGATTGTCGCTGGAACTGTTCAGATTTCTACTGGCATGGTTCGAATTGTTACTAGAATGATTCACTGAGTTCAACCGATGTCGTGTAGCTGTAGCATTGTTCAGCTTGCCACCAGAATTGTCCGCTGAATTCAACCGATATGGTGTAGCTGTAGCATTCGTCGTTTGTCCGCTAACCGTCGTTGATGTCGTGGTTTGCGCTTCGTCCCTCTGACGAGCATATGCACCCGGTTCAGCATGAGAAGGTGGCATGGACGGTTGATCTTGACTATCGGGCTGCCCGATCTGGCGAGCGTATACAGAGATGTCTTTTCTCACGCTTTCTCTCCTCCTGCGAGCCGAATTCGCGGATCGATCAAGCCGTACAGCACATCGACCAGCAGCATCATGCCGATAAACAGAATGCTGTAAATAAAGGCAATCGAAATCGCGACATTATAGTCATTTACCTGAATGGCCGTAATAAACAGATTGCCGATACCCGGAATGGCGAAAATATTTTCAATGACCATGCTGCCCATCATCATGCCCACTACCATCGGTGCAATGACCGTCAGCAGCGGAATCAGCGTATTGCGCAACGCGTGGAAAACGATGATGCCAACGCTGTTCATACCTTTCGATTGCGCGAGCTGGATGTAATCCGATTGCAGTGCTTCGATCATCTCATTGCGCGTAAACCGTGCCACCTTGGCAATCGGCAGCATCGCCAGTGCAATGCTTGGCAAAATAGTCGACGAATCCGCCATCCGCTGGGAGAATAACACCGGAAACCAGCCTAGTTTAAAAGCGAAAAAGTACATCAGCCCCAGCGCGAATACATACGATGGAATGCTCGCACCCAGCATCGAGATCAGCGACGAGATCGTATCCCAGATCGTCGAGTGACGCAGCGCTGAAATGATACCGAGCAGAAGGCCGATCACCACACCAAGCGCAATCGCCTGCAACCCGATCTGGAAGGAGATCAGCAACCGATCCTGAATCAGGCTGGCAATCGGCATGTTTTTCTGAATGACATACGATACACCAAAGTCGCCTTGCAGCACATGGATGACATAGTTGGCGAATTTGATCGGCACGGGCTTGTCCAATCCGTACGCGGTATGGAGCTGTGCAAGCTGCTGGGCATTCAGCTTATCATCATTGAACGGCGTGCCCGGCATCCACTCCATCATCGCGAACAAAATAAACAAAATGACCAGCAGTGTACAGCACGCAATCAACAGCCGTTTTGCTACATATTTGATCATACGCAGTCCCTTTCTCTAAAACTTATAATTCCTATCGGGTTTATTAAATTAATGGATGTATATCAGGTTATCGAAATTACTACCCTTCGTCTAATAGATAATGTTGATAAGAAGCCAAAAGTATATATATGTATGTACTTAAAAAAGCTCATTAAATAGACAATATCTGTTAGATTACAAGACAAAAAAACCCTACTCGATATTGTCGGTAGGGTAATAAAAAAGTTTTTAATTGTTAATAGATAGCATCATTAGCCAATCGCAACCATCCCTTTGCCTTGAACCCACTGTTTAAGGTTCTCAGTCACAGTCACAATAATAATAACAATAACAATAAAAGTTGACCGTTCTCCGTATTTCATTTCACAGCAGTAGCTGTCCAATCCCATGAGATTGCGCACACGCGTATAAGCTCTAATGAGCAACCTTTTCCCGGCGATAACGGTTCGGAGCTACGCCCATCACTTTTTTGAAGGCGGTGCTAAAATAATGCTGCGATTCATAGCCAACCCGTTCAGCCACCTCCAAAATCGTACAATCCTGATCAGCGAGTAAATGTGCCGCCTGCTGCATCCGTACATGTACAAGCAGGTGAATAAACGACTGCCCCAGCTCACGCTTCATCGTACGGCTCAAATACGTTGGGGATACCTGTAGATGCTCCGCTAACGACTCCAGCGTCAATTGCGGATCAGCATAGTGCTCCTGAATATACGTGCGCGCCCGGCGAACGAGTGGTGATAGTAGCAGTTGTCCATCCAGCATCTGTCTGGCTATACGATACACGCTGCTAATCGACTCGGATTCTACTGGCTGCACATGTGCCTGAATATGCAGGCTAATACAGTCACGTACCGCAGCAACGATTCGCTCACCCAGATCATGCTCAGGCGGATGCCACAGGCAAAGTACAATCAAGCCTGAGCGATCACGACAGACAGCGAGCGGAATATCCTGCAACAGCTCGGCAGCGATATTACCAATGGCAAATTGCAGCAATTGACGATCGCTGTCCTGTAGCGGTGGTCGCCCCTCCGCAATGCCAGACCAGCGCAGCAATAACAGAGCGGCTGGCGGATGAAGGGGGAATCCAAGAAATTGTAGCTGATGCGCAATCTCCTGCTCGGATAATCGTCCATGTAACCAATCCAGACAAAATTGCTCGCGCAGCAGCGGAATATTTCGCTGAATCTGATCGGTTGCCTGCTTCAAATAGCGCTCCTGCTGCCAGTCTCCGGTCAGCTCTGTCGCAATCTGAGATAGCACCTTACGCAGATGCGACGGATCGACAGGCTTCAAAATATAATCTTTGACCCCCAATCGAATCGCTTCCTGCGCATAGCTGAATTCATCATGTCCGGTAATAATTACAAATCGACATTCCGGCTGCGTTTCGCGAATGCGTTTGATCAGCGTAATGCCATCCATGAACGGCATATTCATATCCACGAGCAAAATATGCACGGGCTGCTGTAGCGCAAGCTCCAGCGCTTCCTCTCCATCTTCCGCCTCCGCCACAACGACCATACCGAGCGCCTCCCAATCCACCGATGCCCGGATGCCTTCGCGAATAATAAACTCATCATCAGCGATCATAACCTTCAGTGCTTCATTCATGATGCTCCTCCTCCTGACGGATCAGTGCTGCCGGGAATTGACGCAGTATCGGCTGAGTTACCATAACCGCAGTCCCTCCCTCTGGCAAATGCCGCAGTGTCAGTCCATAGCGCGTACCATACGCAAGATGGATACGCGCCTGAATATTCAGCAATCCATAGCTGCCTGCTGGCTCCGGCCCACGACTTTCCAGTGTAGCCAGCGGCTCCTGTAGCTGTGCTTCCAGCTCTGCCAGTCGTTCATCTGTAATGCCTGCACCATCGTCGGTAACGGTGTACACCAGCAGATCGTCCTGCTGTCTGGCAGAGATCGTGATCATACCGGGTCCACGCCGTGCGCGGATGCCGTGGTAGATCGCATTTTCCACCAGTGGCTGTAACAGCAGCTTGATCACATAAACCTCGCGCAGCGATTCATCGATATCCATCGTATAGTGAAGCTTGCCCGCATAACGGGTCTGCTGAATTTGCAAATAACTGCGAATATGCTCTTCTTCCTCTGCCAGTCGAATAATATCGCTACCTCCACTCAGACCGATACGGAACAGACGAGAAAGCGAACCGACCAGCTCGGATATGTCATCCGCCCCCTTTTTACGAGCCATCCACTGAATCGTATCCAGCGTGTTGTACAGAAAATGCGGTCTGATATGAGCTTGCAGACTGCGCAGCTCGGCAGCACGCTTTTGCCGCTCCTGTCTTAGATTGAGCTTCATCAGATTGCGAATCTCATTGATCATCCGGTTAAAGCTACGACCGAGCATACCGACCTCATCCCGCCGGTCATTCATATAACGCGCGGTCATATCACCAGCCTCTGCCTTTTGCATGAGCGCAGACAGACGATGAATCGGACGTGAGATCGACTGGGATAATCCATACGATGCGGTTAATCCAACAAAGCAGACAATAAACAGGAAGATCACCACATAAAAGCGAATCGCCCTCGATTCCGCGACCGACTCACTTAACCGGAACACACCGACCGTTTTCCAGCCTGTATAATCGGACGTTGTATACACAAGTTGCACCTGCTGCCCTTCCAGCTCGCCCGTAAATACAGCTTGTTTGGCTCCGGTCAGCGATGCGGCAAGACGTGCAGGTACAGCCTGCTCCAGCGGCCCTTTGGGCGCATAGATCGGTTGTCCAACGGCGTCTGTGACCATCAGATAGCCTGTCTTGCCCAATCGTACATCTTTAGCCGCCTGAGCAATAACGCGCAGCTTGAGATCAATTAGCACGACGCCGGTCACTTTACCTGTACGCGGATCATTGAGCGCACGCGCCACCGAGATCACTTCACTATCCAAATAATTCGTATGACTGGTCACATTGCGTCCGGTCGGATGCCCCACAATCGTGAACAAGCCCTGCTTGGCAGCCGCATCCTTATACCACTGCTCCTCGGTCAGACTGCGATTGGCATTACGCGCGTACATTTCATTACTAATATAATCGCCGTTACGGTTCACGACCAGCATCCCTGCTATTTCGGGATACACGGTTGTAAAGCCCTGTAGAAACTGCCGAATCCGGTACACCGAAGTACCGGACAGCCCTTCCGTTACCGTCCCATCCTCCGGCTCCGCATCACTCAGATTACGCGGATTCGTCGTAGACGATGAAGACATAAACTGCTCTACTGTTGGATCAAAGCCGATCAGATACGTGATACTTTGCATATGCTCCATATACGTATCCAGCGTCTGATTTACTTTACCGATCAGTTGAAATGTATTGTCAGTCACCTGCTTTTCGATAATGCGATCGGATGTCCAATTGACCATCACCCCGAGCAGAATCGATGGTAAAATGCCTACCAGCAAAAACAGGGCAATCAATTGATCCCGCAGCGGTAGGTGATGCGGATGATACTGGCGCCAATCCTGACGTAGCCAGCGGCGCATTCGTTCGATGATGCCTGACTTATTTGGCATAATAATCGCTCACATTATCTCGGGTTACGACAGAGACCCCTGTATCAACTCTAACTGGCACAGGTGAGACGATACCGCTCAGTGATGGGGCGGGTACGGTCAGTCCATGATGCAGATGGAACAAATATTGCAGCGACCAGTAGCCCATATTCCATGTCCCCTGTGCAATCGTCGCATCGATCGTACCGCTCTGGATCATATCCAGTGTTTCTTTATTTGTATCAAAGCTAATAATAACCGGCTTGGTTGGAGCCGCTGCTGATTGAGCTGCAGCCGGGTGCGTGACGGACTGATTGGTCGACGGCACCGCTGATCCAGTTGCCTGATTCGTATCCACTTGCTCGTTAGCTGCACTGGCATTGGAGTTAGAATTAGAGCTAGCAGCAGAGTTGCTGCTTGCTGCGGTCGACTGTGCTTGACCTTGCATCCATTGCTCGACCGCTGCTCCGACCCCATACGCGCCAGTTGCTTCGGTAATGAAAATCCCCTTGAGCTTAGGATAGGCTTTAAGCAGCTCGCTGGTCTGCTGCTGTGCCAGCACCGCATCGCCTTCATCATTTTTGACAGCAACGATGTTCATACCCGGATAGCTTTGCCGAATCCGCTGCTCAAAGCCAGCGGTACGATCTTTATGATTTTGCTGATTAGCCAGCGTGATAATGGCAATCTGTCCGCTCTTGCCGATGCGCGTAGCCATCTGCTCGGCTGCGATGCTGCCAGCATTTTGATTATCGGTAGCGAGGAAGGAGTACGAGCGGCTACCGGGTGCTTCTGCATCGAACATTACGACCGGAATACCCTGATCGACCGCCTTGTTCACCGCCTGCACAAGTAATGGCGAATCGATCGCCGAGATCGCGATGCCGGCCGGCTTTTTCGCGATAGCTTGCTCTACGATCATCGCCTGCTCGCGCGCATCATAACGTGTAGAGCCCTGATACTCGACCGATACATCAAGCGCTTCGGCAGCGTCTTCAAAGCCCTTTAATCCGCTTTTCCAGTATTCAATGCCTGACTGAAACGTGATCATCATATATTTCTCGTTAATATCTCCCTTCATTCCCTGCTCACTCCAGGCTGAGGAGGATTCCTGCATCTGGTATTGTACGATATAAATGATCAGGGCTACGACCAGCGTAATATAAATCCATAGCATCTTGCGCATACAAGCCCTTCCCTTCAGCTCCTTATAGATACATCCTGCATGTAGAACAACATTTAATATAACGCAAATCCAGTTTTAAGAAAACGCTTTATATGTATTTGAGAGCAATAATATCCGTATACGAAAAAACAGCCGTTCTTGCCCGAGAATAAGGGAATAGAACGACTGCTTAAATTGTGGATTCGTTATTGTTCATTGATTATTCAGTTGTTACCGGTGTTTGTTTTATATCGTCATCTTACAGAGCCTATACATCATGCATAGGTGCCATTCAGTTAAATGATTCAGCTAAACGACTTAACTCATCCATTTATCTAAAAAATACGACTGATCCAACTATAAAGAGCTACTACTCCAATCCAGACGCTGGCTTGGATGCTCTGGCAAACGCGCGGCGATGAGCTGCTGTACAGCCGGATGCGACGACTCCATCAGCGCACGCGGTGAATCGGCGCTACACACGATCTGTCCGGCATCCATCACCATTATGCGGTCGCAGATCGTCAGTGCAGCCTGCACATGATGCGTAATAAATAGATAGGACATGCCATAATTGGCACGCAGATCCGCCAGCAGTGACAGAATCTGCGCCTGATTCACCATATCCAGACTGCTGATCGCTTCATCCAGCACGATTAGCTTCGGACGCAGTGCAATCGCACGCGCGATATTGATCCGCTGTAGCTGTCCGCCACTGAATGCCCCCGGACGCTTGTCTGCATCGCTCGCCTGTAAGCCCACCTGCTCCAGCAGCTCAGCTACACGTCGCTTCTGCTCCAGCGAACTCAGACGCTCATAATTACGCAGTGGTTCACTAATAATCTGTCCAGCGGTCATCAGCGGATTCACCGCCGAATAACAATCCTGAAAAACCGCCTGCACCTCGCGCCGGATTCCATGCAAAGCGCGCCAATCACTGCCATAACAATCCTGTCCGACAAACGAAACCCGTCCTGCGGTCGGTCGCTGTAGACCGAGAATGATTTTGCCAAGCGTGCTTTTGCCTGTGCCGCTCACACCGAGTAAGCCAAGACACTCCCCCGGCTCCAGCGTAAAGGAAATGTCATGCAATACCGGCACACCCGCCTTACGCCAAAGACGACCACCAGCGGCATAGCGATGACTCACATGCGATACATCAAGCATTCCTGTCGCCTCCCTGCTCCTGCTCCTGCTCCTGCTCCTGCTCCTGCTCCTGCTCCTGCTCCTGCTCCTGCTCCTGCTCCTGCTCCTGCTCCTGCTCCTGCTCCTGCTCCAAATGATGGTAAGCGGTCATACGCGAATCGAGCAATAGCTGTGTATATTCATGCTGTGGTTCATCAAATAGCTGCTGTACACTCGCCTGCTCCACAATCCGTCCATGACGCATCACAGCCACATCATCCGCCATCTGAGCAATCACGCCCAGATCATGCGACACGAGCAGAATCGCTGTCCCGCATTCCCGTCGCAGTCGATCCAGCGCACGCAGCACCTGTAGCTGACTGACAGGATCAAGCGCGGTTGTCGGTTCATCAGCAATGAGCAGCTTCGGCTGCAGACACATCGATAGTGCGATCATGATCCGCTGTAGCATCCCGCCGCTAAGCTGAAATGGGTACTGCTTCAGCAAGCGCTGTGGATCGGGTAAGCCCATACTATCCAGCCCTTCCGCTGCGATAACAAGCGCTCGCCGTCTCGACAGGGTAGCATCATGCGTACGCAGCGTCTGCACAAATTGTGCTCCAATCGTATGCAGCGGTGTGAAGGCATTCATCGGATTTTGCAAAATTGTACCGATCTGCGCTCCACGCAACCGTCGCATTTGCCGCTCAGAGTACGTCGTCAGCTCCTGCCCCTGTAGACGAACCCCGCCTGACCTGCGCATCTGTGTCCGCTCCAGCAGTCCAAGAATCGCATGGCATGTGAGTGACTTGCCGCTCCCGCTTTCCCCTACAATACCGAGCACACGCCCTTCCTGCAGACGCAGATTAACGCCATCCAGCAGATTCAGCTCGCCAGACGGTATCCGACATTGCACGGAAAGCTCTATCGTTTCCAGCACAGGAGTATCCTGCGCGACTATTGCATCTGTCATACGTAGCTCCTTTCCAGCGATCAGTGCCGCTCGATTCCATATTTGGCAGATAACGCTTCGCCCAGCATATTGAACAGCACGACGACGAGTAAAATAAGCAGCCCCGGATAGATCATCAGCTCGGGATGACTACGAATATACGCCGTCCCTTCATGAATCATCGCTCCCCATTCTGCCTGCGGTGGCTGTACACCAAGTCCGAGAAACGATAGTGCCGAGATATCCATAATCGCCCAGCCCATCTCCAGTGTACCGACGACCAGAATTGGTCGCTGTATGTTGGGAATAATATGCGTACGAATAATTTTCCATCTGGATGAACCGCTAATCCGAGCAGCGGCAATAAAGCTCTGTTGCTTCAAGCTCACGACCATATTGCGACAAATGCGCGCATACGCCACCCACTGCACAAGCAAGAGCGCTAGCAAAATTTGCAACAAGCCCGGTCCAAATATACCTACCACACCAAGCACGAGCACCAGATGCGGAAATGCCATCACACCTTCACAGAAGCGCATCAGCACACTATCCAGCCAGCCACCTGCATAACCGGCGATAGCTCCAACGAGCAAGCCAACCCCAACCGACACAACAAAAATCACAAGCGCAAATCCAAGCGATACGCGTGATCCATATAGCAGCCTTGATAATGTATCTCTGCCCAGATGATCCGTCCCAAGCCAGTGCGCCTCTGTAGGTCCTTGCAGCTTGTGTAGCAGATCAACCTTCACCGGATCATGCGGAGCAAGCCACGGCGCTAGCAAAGCTGCCGCAAAGAGCAGCCCAAGCAGCAGTATACAGATGCGGATGGTAACCTTCTCATAGCCTGCGAATTTCCATTTATCCCTCACTGCTCCGTCTGTCCTTTCAAAGAAATTCGTGGGTCCATCCATAGCTGAATCAGATCAACCAGCAGATTACACACAATAAACAGGCACGCCGCCAGCAGCACATAGCACTGGATAACCGGAATATCCCGGTTGAAGATCGCTTCAACAAAATAGCGTCCCAAACCCGGCCACGAAAATACCTGCTCCACAATGATCGTCCCGGTCAGCAGTCGCCCCAGATTCATACCGATGCTGCTAATAAGCGGCATTATGGCCATTTTCAATACATGTCCAAGCATGATCGTCCGCTCATGCAGGCCTCGCATCCGTCCATATTGCACATAGGTTGCCTGTATTTGATCCAGCATGCTAGCACGCAGCAAGCGCGTATACAGGGCAATCAATACGAGCGATAACGTGATCGTAGGCAGCACCAGATTGGTCCAATCTCCACGTCCTTCAACCGGAAGCCAATCCAGTTTGACGGCAAAGAAGAAGATCAGCAGATAACCGAGCCAGAACTGCGGAATCGATGCACCGAGATACGCAATGACGCGACTCAGCATATCGATCCAACTATTACGATACACCGCCGCAGCGATGCCGAGTGGCACACTCACAATGATCGAGAGCAGCATACTGGATAGCGCCAGCTCTACGGTTGCAGGCAGGCGTGATTTGATCTCCTGCCACACCGGCTGATTGGTCAAATACGATGTGCCAAAATCAAGCTGCACCAGTCGCCCGAGCGTGTGCACATATTGCACGATCAGCGGCTGATCCAGTCCAAACTCATGCCGCTTTTGTGCCAGCACCTCCTCGGTCGGATAAATATGCGCAGCGGTCAAATATGCCTCAGCCGGATCAACGGGAGAAATATGAATAAGCGCAAACGTAACCAGTGTCGCAATCAGTATAATCGGTACGATTGCCAGCAAACGTCTGCCAATATATTCGATCATAGATGGTTCTGCCTCCTATCCTCTGCAATCTGCATGGTAGTATCGTGGACGCGATACACGGCAGTCAAGCAACAGCAAGCTGAAAGAGCGCCTGATCACCAGACGCCCCCAGCTTGCCACGATGCCTGCCGCCGTGTACAAGTGTGATTCCTGCAAAATGAATGTAGCCTTATGGCTGACTCAATGTAATACCGGAAAATGCATTCTCATCCCGATTCGCCGGGAATTCAAATGAAGCGATATTTTTATGATAAACTGCTGTCTTTTTCACATACGAAATCGGTACAATCGCAGATTGCTCTTGCAGCGTACTCAGGATCGAGTGATACAATTCCTGACGCTTCTTCTCATCCGTCGAGGACAGGGTTTCGCGAATCTGCTGATCCAGTGCAGCCTTGTTCGGCATCGCACTCAGCGTCTCGGCAATACCGAAGCCTTTTTTGGCAACAACGTTAATGAAGGAGTGTGGATCATAGGGAGCGCCATAGTTGTACCAGAAGTACAGGTCGAAGTCATTCGCTTTCAGACGCTTGATCTGTACCGTCAGCTCCAGACCTGTCAGATTCACCTTCACACCAAGCGCACTCCATTCCGCTTGAATCGTCTCTGCCATCGCTTTTTGAATCGGATCGGTTTTGTCATAAATCAATTCAAATTCCAGCGCCTGTCCATCCTTCTCACGTACTGTGCCGCCCGCTGGTAGCTTCCAGCCTGCTTCGTCGAGCAGGGCTTGAGCATGCTCTACATTATAAGCAACCGACTTCAGCTCCACGTTAGTGTATGGATAGTTTTTCGACAGGATCGTATCGGCTGGCTCCTCCAGACCGGATGTGATGCCTTCAACCATTTCCTGCTTGTTAAAGCCTTGCTGTAACGCCTGACGTACACGGATATCTGCCAGCTTCGGATTGGACGAGTTCAGCAGCAGACTGCGTGTGCCTACCGGATCGGATAGCTTGGTCACATAGTCTTTGTTATCACGTAGCTGCTTGAAGGCATCCAAGCTGATCACACCTTCGCCATAGATCAGATCCAGATCGCCCTTCTCAAATGCGGCTACGCGTGTTTCTGCATCTGGAATAATTTTTACTGTTACCTGATCCAGTGCAGGTGCTTTCCCCCAGTAGTTCGGATTGCGCTTGAATACCGCATATTCATCCTGCTTGTAATCAGCCAGCACCCATGCGCCTGTACCGATTGGTGCTTTAACCCCTGTCGCTGTATCGCCATTATCCGGGAATCCGGCTGCGCCGAGGAAGCGGAATGGACGTACAACAGACAGATCCTGCAATGCAGGGTAGTACGGTTCTGTTAAGGTCATACGGAAGGTCAGATCGTTAACCGCTTCGGTTTTAGCGATCACGCTAACCAGTCCGAGCCAGCTATGTGTATCCTTGTGCAGCATTACTGCATCAAAGTTCTTTTTCACAATTGCAGCATTAAATGCACTGCCATCCGAGAATTTCACATTCGGACGTAGCTTGAATGTGTATACTTTGCCGTCTTTGGAAATGGTCCACGACTCCGCAAGTGCTGGCTCCAGCTTGCCATTCTCACCATAGTGTACGAGCGGATCATATACCATCGACTGAGCAAACAATTGTGATGGATTATACGTATGTGGATTCATGACGCCAATATCGCGCGGCCATGACATCGTAATCGAACGAATAGATGGATCTTTAGTCGTACCTGCTGCGGAGGATTCTGGATTACTGCCGCAACCTGCAACAATCGCGACAAGAGCCAGCGACAAAGCAAGCAAAAGCATAGATGAACGTTTCATGCGAAATAACATAATGGTCTAACCCCTTCTCTAATCTATTGATAACGATTATCATCTTCATTTAATAAGAATAGGTAGCGGATACGTGTTTGTCAACTAAATTGTTATAGGAATTAATTTGGTTTTTCTTATCATTTTCATATCTGGAATTTTGTATGTAATCCCTACTAGATAAGGCGTTGCATACTACCGTTTATTGTTATGTTGTTATTGTAATAAGGATGATCCTGACAACTCTTTTCTGTAAAATATCCAGTCAGAAATAGAAGCAATAAATAGCGTCAAGAAGTCTCGCAACCGTACACATGTAAATAGCCTGTCCAAATGCTATCAGAGCATTCAAACAGGCTATCGAGCATATATCCTCTACAAAAATCCTATACAAAATAAAAACTATGCATGTTCCTGTCCTGCGAGCGCCACCAGCGCCGCAATCGCAGCGTCCATCTCACGCTGTACCGCATCAGCAACCGCCGTCGTATGCGGATCGTATTCTGCTGCCAGATCAGCATCAGCGTAGCCGTCAATCGCTACAATCGCTCCAGCACGCACACCGCGCAGGGAAGCGATCACGTACAGGGCGGAAATTTCCATTTCTACCGCCAGTGCACCCGCTTGCTTGAACTTACGATGCGGGAATTCCTCCACTCCATTGAAGAACACATCGAGCGTTACCGTAATACCCTTGCTCACCACACCCTCACCCTGACGTGCGGCATGATACAGCGCTTCGGTTACCGCACTATCCGCTACAGCCGGGAACGTCTCCGGCACGAGCTGACGCGTCAGCCCATCCGTACGTACGGCTGCGGTACTAACGATCAGACTGCCTGCGGGATGATCCGCAGAATAGGAGCCCGCTGTACCTACACGAATAAGCGTTTTGACCCCTGCACGAATTAGCTCCTCAAAGCAGACCGCAGCGCCTGGCGAGCCAACGCCATGACTGACAACGGCGATTTCTACGCCATCCTTCGTGCCTACAAAGCTGCGATATTCGCGGCTAAAAGCAAGCTCGCGCGGCTGCTCCAGCTTCGCAGCAATGGCGGCTGCACGCTTCGGATCACCGCATACGATGGCGTATTCTGGAATATCTTCACTATTCACTTGCAAAATCGGCATTAGCATCGCTCAATCATACTCCTTTTTCGTCCATTCATCTTCCGGAATCGGCAGCGCCTCACCGGAGAAACGTTCTTCGCGAAACGGATCAGCTTCGTTATGGAAGCCATTTTGCTCCCAGAAGCCCGGACGATCCGCAGTCATAAACTCCAATCCCTCAATCCACTTGGCACTTTTCCAGAAGTACAGATGCGGCACCACAAGACGCAGTGGCCAGCCATGCTTCGGTGTGAGCGGCTTCCCATCATAATGATAGGCAAGCAGCACATGATCGCCCAGCAGATCAGCCAGCGGCACATTCGTTTCATAATTATTGCCGCCATGCACCATCACATGCGTCGCTTCCGTCTGAACCCCTAGCTGCTCCAGTACATCACGAAAACGTACACCTTCCCAGCGCGTATCAAACTTCGACCAGCGGGTGACACAGTGGATATCGTCGGTAATCTCCACACGCGGCAGCTCCATAATTTGTTGAAACGACAGCTCCTGCTCTTGATTCACTGCTCCAAAAATACGCAGCCGCCACGTAGCCAGATCAATCTCCGGCACATCGCCTTCATGCAAAATCGGAAATTTCTCCGTCAAAAACTGCCCCGGCGGCAGCCTTTTCGCCTGCTCGTCTGTCAGATTGTGCGTGAGCGGCGTTTTGGAGGCTTTGATTCGGTCTGCCTTTTTATTGCTGCCTGCCATGTCTAAATCCTCCTTATGAGCAACTAATGTATAGCTCTATTGTATACTGCATTTTATTATAAAAAAATCGGATTGTATGATCGTAGACTAAATCCCAGATGCATTGATCAACGTGAGCTACCATTGGCACGCTGTGCATCTTTGAGATAGCTGCGATCTTTGAAAAAGAACATCGCTGCCAGCGTCATAATATACGGCAGCATTTGCGTAAACTGCGCAGGTAACGCAAAGCCCTGCAAACGAATGCTAAACGCATCCATTAGACCAAACAGCAGACTCGATGCGACCACGCCAAATGGATTCGACTGACCGAGCATCGTCGCCACCAGCGCGATAAATCCGCGCCCCGCAGTCATCCCCTCCGTGAACATCGTTACCTGACCGAGCGATAGCTGTGCACCTGCCAGCCCGCATAGCGCGCCGGACACGAGCACCGCACCATACTGAATACGCCTTACTGGAATGCCCAGACTTTGCGCAGCGACCGGATTCTCACCAGCAGCACGCAACCGGAAGCCGCTCACCGTTTTGAACAAATAGACCCACATGATGATCGCCGCCGCAAACGCTGCATATACGAGCGGAGAGTGACCGGACACAATACCGCCCAGCACAGGAATATCCTTAATAAGCGGAATGTCCCAGCGCGGTAGACCCTGCATATTTTTATCGTAATATGCGCCCTTCACATCGAAGATCGCACGCAGGCAGAACGTCGTTAGGCCCGCTGCGAGAAAGTTAAGCGAGATCCCGACCACGATGACATTTGCCCGTAAATTAATGCTCACATAAGCGAACAATAATGAAAATAGCATCACACAAATAACTGCAAACAGCACCGCCAGCCACACATTACCGAGCAAATGATTGCCCAGAATGGCGGAAAAGGCACCGACCAGCACCAGTCCCTCCAGACCGACATTAAACAGCCCGACCCGTGCACAGATCGCACCGCCCAGCGCCGCCAGCAGAATGGGCGTCAAAATACGCAGTGTGGAGTTAAACAGCGAGATATCAAACAACTGATCCATTATTTTTACGCTCCTTTCTGCGTTTGAGGAACAGATAGCCAAAGCGTGCTGACACAAACAGCGTCAATGTCGCCTGAATCACACTGGCTACCTCCAGCGGCACATTGGTATTACGCTCTACGCCCATCGCACCCGTTTGCAGGGCAGCTAGTAAAATACCAGCCACTGCTGTCCCGATTGGATGTGAGGACGCGAGCAGTGTCGCCATAATGCCACTCCACCCATAATCGGCTGACGCCAGCGCACCGTCCAGATAACGATGCTGGGTGCCCAGTACTTCACCCGCTCCGGCAAGCCCGGCCAGCGCACCGCTTGTGAGCATCGCTACGACCATCATCTGACCACGCTTCACTCCGCCATATGCGGCGAAAAATGGATTGTTACCGAGCATCCGAATCTCATATCCTGCGACCGAATGATGAATGAAAATATAGATCGCTACCGCGGCAAGCACTGCCAGAATAAAGCCTGCATGCAGACTCATGCCGGAAAACAGCTTTGGCAACCATACATCTGTCGCCAGCATCGGCGTCTGCGACATCGCCGCCGAGCCTGTGCGATCCTTTAATGGAAATGACACCATATAACCGGCAAACAGCGAGGCGATATAGTTAAGCAGCAATGTAGAGATAAGCAGATTCACGCCAAAGCGCGCATCCATATAACCCGCAAATAGCGACCATAGCCCCCCAACGACCATACCGACCAGCAGTGACATGATCATCACGAGCCAGCCCGGCCCCGGCATATATAATCCGGTAATCGCCGCAGCCAGACCGCCCAGCACCATCTGCCCGGTCGCTCCCATATTGAAAAAGCCTGCCCGAAATGCCAGCGCCACACCAAGTCCGGTCAAAATAATCGGCGTTGCCCGGGTAAGCGTATTGGTCAGAAAATAAAAGCTGCCAAAAGCGCCATTCCACATCTCGCGATACGTATCGACAACCGAATCGCCGATCAGTATAATCGCGACCGCTCCAGCGAGCAGCCCGATCAGTACGGCAACGATCGGCTGGAGCATTCCTAGCAGTGTACGTTTGATTGCATTCATGATTGTCTTTTCCCCCCTGCCATCAGCAGACTGATCTGCTCCTCAGTGGCCTGCTCTGCCGTTAGCTCACCGGCAATCTTGCCTTCATACATCACGAGAATCCGGTCAGACAGCTTTAATATTTCCGTCAATTCGGACGAGACGAGCAAAATGCCATCTCCGCCCTTACAGCGTGCCAGTAGTTCTCCATGAATAAGCTCCATCGCGCCCACATCCACGCCACGCGTCGGCTCAGCAGCAATTAGAAAAGGCTGCTGCTGCGCAAATTCGCGCGCTGCGATCAGCTTTTGCAAATTACCACCGGACAGAAATTGCGCCTGTGTATCCAGTGAACCCGTCTTAATCGCAAATCGCTTCACCCATTCGTCCATCACCTTGCGCAGCGCAGAACGGTCAATCAGCCCTCGCTTGCGAAAACGCTGCTGGTGACCCATCAATCCATTGTCCAGCACAGTCGCGTCACGGGAAGCACCCCACATATACCGATCCTCCGGAATATGTGCCAGCCCTTGCTGACGAATACGACGTACAGGCGCCCCGGTTACATCAGCACCATTCAGCTCTACCGTTCCGCTATCCGGCTGACGTAAGCCAGCGATTACCTGTAATAGCTCGGATTGACCATTGCCGGAAATGCCCGCAATCCCTACAATCTCGCCACGGCGTACCGTTAACGACACCTCATCCAGCAGTGGCTTGCTGCCCTTGTCACCTGCCAGCTTAACCGCCTGCGCATCCAGCACCTTATCGCCGGGTTCACGGGCAGCACGGCTCATCTGCACCAGTTCGCGTCCAACCATCAGGCGTGAAATTTGCTCCTCATCGGTATCGCCAGCATTCATCTGACCGGTGATCACGCCGTCACGCAGCACCGTAATCCGATCCGCTGCTTCCATCACCTCGTGCAGCTTATGGGTGATCAAAATAAAGCTTTTCCCCTGCGCCGCCAGCCCCTTGATCGCGGCTAGCAATTCTTTGACCTCACCGGGTGTGAGTACGCCTGTCGGCTCATCCAGAATAATCACATCTGCACCCTGATAAAGCACCTTTAAAATCTCTGTGCGCTGCTGCACACCGAGCGGACAATCGCCTGCTTTTTTCCACGGGTCAACAGGCATTCCGTATTGCTCGCCTAGCTCACGTACCTTCTCCGCTGCCGCCTGTCGATCGAAAAAGGCTCCCTTTTTCGGTTCCCCACCAATGACGATATTTTCCGCCAGTGTAAAGCTCGGAAACAGCATAAAATGCTGATGCACCATCCCGATGCCATGCCGAATCGCCTGTGACGGATCGTGAAAATGAACCTCCTTGCCATTGACCAGAATGCGTCCGGAGGTTGGCTGCTCCATGCCGTACAGCATGCGCATCATCGTCGTCTTGCCTGCTCCATTCTCCCCGACGAGCGCATGAATCTCGCCTTTACGCACATCAAAATGAATATCATGATTGGCGGTAAAATCGCCATACTTTTTCGTAATGCCCTGCATTTCCAGCAAAACGGTCATCTGTCCATTCCCTCCTGTTGCCCGAATCATCCCTACAGATAGAACAAAACCGGCTGCTCGGTGAAGCAGCCGGTTTCGTCAACTTGCCGTGCTAACATAGATGTCATATGAAGAATGCATGTAATGAAGCAAATTATTGCTCCAGTGGATTTTTAACAACAATTTTGCCGGAGATGATATCGTCCTTAATCTGCTTCAGCTTCGTGATATTCGCTTCACCGATAAATGGACTCAGCTTGGATTCACTATCCTTCGTCACAAAGGTAAGACCCACGCCATCTTCCTTCAGGCCATAGTTGGCTGTGCCAAACTTGAATGTGCCATTGGCAAAGTCTTTGACTGTTTCATAAGCAACGGCATCCGTTCCTTTGAGCTGAGACAGTACGATATGATCTGGATCTTCTACCGTACGATCCGTATCCTGACCGGATGTGTACAGGTTTTTCTCCTTCGCGGCTTCGAACACGCCAAGATCACTTGTTGCCGATGCCCCTGCGACAAAGTCAGCGCCCTGACCGTATTGCACCAGTGCAAGCTCCTTCGCTTTGGCAGGATCGTTAAAGCTGCCCACATAACCGATCAGGAACTTCGCTTTCGGATTGACCGATTCCAATCCCTGCTTGAAGCCTTCGCTGTACTTTTTCAGCAGCGGTACATCCTGAGCCGCTACCATACCGACTACATTTGTTTTGGTAGCCAGACCTGCGGCTGCGCCGAGCAGGTACGATGCTTCATATTCGCGGAAGCCGACACTACGCACATTCGGCAGGTCGACAGTCGTGTCGATGATTGCAAACGATTTGTCCGGATTTTCCTGAGCGACTTGCTTCAGTACATCCTCTGCCTGGAATGTCGCCGTAATGATCAGATCATAGTTCTCGGCAACCGTCGCACGCATATTTTGTTCAAACGCAGTCGGGTCGGACGATTGGATGGTTTTAGTCTCTACACCAAACTCCTTGCCTGCCTTTTGAAAGCCTTCATCCATCTGTACAAAAAACTGGTTCACTCCGATTTCCTCTGGAAGCACAAGTGCAATTTTCTTCTTTGCGGTGCCGCTTTCACTGCCTGAAGCCGATTGTTCGGATTTAGAACCGCCTGATGCACATGCAGACAGCATTGCAACAAGCAATACCGAAACAATGACGAACGAAAAACGTTTCAACATGCGTTTTTATTCCCCTTTTGTTTCAAATTTTTCTGTTCATTTTCAATAATGCTAATGGAATTTGTCGCCTTTTGTCAAATAGTTTTTTGCAATATGTCTTATAGGGTAAGGTTTGGCGGTGTGCACGGTGACGTGATAATGGGTGGTTTGTCGAAGTTTGCGGATTATTAGTGGGGATTCACTTTTATGGATGGTGGGGATTAAATTTTGAGATTGATGCAATTTGCGTTGGGATTAAGAGGGGTGAAGGCTTTTATGGGGGGATTTACTTTATTCAGCGGTTGGGCTTGATGGTTGGGCTTTCTTCCATTAGGCTCTGTAGTTAGGCATCAAGCACTCCGGCAAGGAATAAGGGAACGTCCTCAGGTGGAGCCCAGGAATCTTTTGGATTAGGAAGGAATGAAGATTCCCGGGCTCGGAAGCAGTACGATATTTTGCTTTGCAAAAATCCATTTTCATTGAACCTCGTGTTAGGAAATCGCTAACACTGTAAGTCGTCCTTTTCCCTTATTTCCTTGCCTCCGTTCTGTGCTGCTGACCTCATGCTTGTGGTAAGAAATTAAATCTTTACTCCACTTACTTCTTTATTTCATCAATTTCATTATTTCATTACTTCTTTCGCCCTGTTCACTTCTTTTGCTTCTTTTACTTCTTTGACTTCTTTTGCTTCCTTCACCTCTTTCACTTTCTTAGCCCTGCTCCTTCGCTCCGTTCTAAGTTCTTTGCTTTATTTGGAATTGTCATACAATCATTGCGTTCATCAAAATATAATAGAGCAGCATTCAAATTATGCATCATTAAAAATACACTTTATTGAATCAAGCATTTCAGATTTAACCTCGGCAGTATACGCATCGTACATCGCATCCCTTTGTAGCTAGCATGATGGTATCCAATATAAACGGATTTCAACAATGTGCAGTATTATTCTGTAAAATACTCACGTTATACTTAATTCGACTGATTACATGTATACCTCACTGTAGCATCGCATACGAAGGTAATGAACAACTTCGGTTTCCGCCAAATCGTATTTTATTGAAGAAACTTTTATTTATTAATAAGCAAATTTCTAACCTTTTTATGCTCATGCATCTAAGCTGTATTCGTTTTAATCACTCCTGCTTAGTTCTAATCGTCCCTGCTTATATGTATATAACTTTTTAATCTCCTTATAATCCTTATAAACTGTATAAAAAATACACTATATAAAACAGTATAGAAAAAGCCCCATGCCTCTTAGTATAGAGAAATGGGGCTTTGACTATTCGTGTGCTGGTGCTATACCTTATTTCGGACCTGCGTTGTTCTGAACGGTGCCTGGTACGCTGCCTGCATCGTCTACGGTGTAACTGTATGGGAAGGAGGTGCTTGGGAAGGCTGCGCCCTGGGCGTTGGTTCCGGTCGTCTGGTTGTAGACGTTTTTGCGTTCGTAGAATTTGTAGCCGTCGGAGCTGTTGTCCAGGCCGATCTGGTGGCTATTGTTGGTGCGGTAGAAGTAGTTGCCTTCTGAGAAAATGTTGCCACCGCTGCCGATTTGGGCTGCGTTGTATTGTTCCTGTGCGAAGCCCTTGGAGTTTTTGCCGCTTGGTTGGGTGCTGTTATCGAAGTAGTTATTGTACATATGCACATAGCCGCGCAGCAATGGGCGACCCTTCATGTTGGGACCGAACCAGTTATGATGCAGGGTGACATGCAGCTTGCCGCCACCGTATTGATATGAATCGTTTTTGTTGGAGCCGATGATCATGGCAAGTCGCTCAGAAGCGAGATCCTGATTGTTGCCGACCCAGTTCCACAGTGGATTCGGATTCATGTTCAGCCAGCTATCGGTAAAGTAGAAATGGCTATTCGATACGGTCGCATAATCCGAGCCTTGAGAGATCAGGAACAGATCGTCACTGATGTTGTACATGGTTACATGGTCGACGAGGATATTGCTTGTACGGCGGAAGGATACGCCGAGATAGTTGGTGCCAATCCCGCCCGGCTGAGTATCTGCACCGGACAGATTTTGCAGGTCTTTGATATTACCGTAGAAGGTGATATTTTTGACGACTACATTTTCGATATTTGTACCCGCAGGCAGAAGCTCGCCACTGAATTTAATCTGGATATTTTGCAGCACCGCTCCACCACCAGGTGCGCCCTCGATGGTGGTATTATTCCACTGTGTGCTGGCAAAGGTAAATGTTTTCGGCTTGGTTCCGCCGTAAATATTGCCTTTGATCACGATATGATGCTTACCCGCATTGAATGCATTTTCCAGCTCCTGCAGGTTCGTTACCGTCACGGCTGCTTCATTGGAGCCACTTGTAGTAGCGTACCCACCTGTCGAAGCGGCATGGGCTTCATGATTCCCTGGCCCTGTCCACACGAGAGCCGACATCAGCGCTGTGCTAAGCAGCACCAGTTTTACCGGAGATACCGGTTTACGTTGTATTTTAAGAAAACGAATCATAACTTATTCCTCCTTTATTTATGCACACGTTAACATAGAATGGTAAACAGTTCATTTTGCTTAGAAAGGAACGGGATGGTTATTGCTCTAACCTTGCATGAGGTTCTGACCAAAATATTGTATTGCTGCTGCAAAGTCGGTCCTACGCTACAGTGAGCACTACAGCATAATAAGTTCTACGATATAGTAAATTCTACGACGTAGTAAGTTCTACAACGCAGTAAGTCCTGCAACGTAGTAAGTCCTACAGCGCAGTAAGCTCTCCGGCATAATACAACGCAGCGCACTTTCAGCACTGATCGCAAGGTGTGCAATTCTTCTTCGCTCCAATCCTTTACCAACATTCCAAGCATCCACAATAGTTCGGATCATCTAAAACGTACTCATATCAGTTGCATATAAACAATACAAAAGCCTATGTATTCTACTCCGCCCCCTCTGTATGGAAAATATTGAATATTAATAACTACATATCCAATTATAAATTCAGATATACATTTATTCTATATAAATAGACCGATATACAATATGAAGTGAATATCATACCCTATCTCGTTCTATGCAGCTTTATATTTCAGCCTTTATTATGAATCCGCTTACATAAATAAAGCTCGCTAGCTACCGCCCCTGCTTTATTTGCTATCGCCTATCTTCATTTTGATCTTCCATTAAACCGCAGTAAAAACGGCAACAAACAATTTGTATATACACATATGTCATTAGCTATGAAGTATAAAAATACAGATATTGCTATTCACATTCTGTTAGAGCATCTAAATCAAACAAAAATAGAGCAGCCCTCCTGCAGTAGCTCTTCTGAATATCATAATCCTTCAGAAAAACTACAGCAGTCTGCTACTCCTTCTTGCCTTCTATTCTAGCTGCCTTTGGATCAAGCAGCCTCTATTCAGAAGCTATCTCGACAAGTAAACCTCAGAACTGAATCCTTAAAAGTGAAAGCCGACGCGTCCTTCGCTGTTGCGCAGCCATACACCCTTGCGGCTCTTGTCCAGCTCGCCGCGCAAACCTTGAATGACCTCATGCATATCCAGCTTGCCTTCCTCATGCCAGCGAAGTGCCGCAGATACGTACAGCTCACCAAGCTGAGCAAAGGTAAAGCCTTCTGTCAGACGCGCAGCTTCCACGACGGTCTCCTCACCTGCAAATTCATGCAGACGCTTGCGGCGGAAATATTCCAGGCGCAATTGCTCATCCGGCAGCGTAATCTCATACGCACGATCAAAGCGTCCCGCACGATTCATCAAGCCCGGATCGATCTTCTCTGGATAGTTGGTCGTACCGATCAGGAAGATGCCTTCCTTCGACGTCGCACCATCCAGCGTATTCAGGAAAAAGGAGCGCGCTTCCGTTGGCATGGAGTCAATATCCTCGATCACGAGCACCATCGGCATCATACGCCCGGCCGCTTCGAACACCTCTTCGATCGATTCACTGCTCGTATACTCGGTAATCTGCCAGTATGCTACCGGGCCTGGTACGCTACCGGCAATCGATTTGACCAGCGTTGTTTTACCATTGCCGGGATGACCGTACAGCAGAATGCCGCGCTTGTACGGCACATCGTATTTTTGATAAAAGCTGCGATCCTCTTCAAAGAAGCGATCCAGCGAACGATAAATGTCCTGCTTAATGCTGGCTGGCATAATGACATCTTCACGCGATACGGCGCGGCTCACCGGCTCCAGTTGACGATTGATACCGTGACGTCCATCGGTAAATACAGTTACCCGGCGCAGGCTTTGTTCACGCTGACGTACACGCACATCGGCAAGGAATGTTAGCAGTGCCTCATCGCTGACGGCAAATACCAGATCATCATTGCTGATCCCGTGCTCACGGAATACCGGCATACGTGCCAGCGCAATGCCTTCCTGTGGATAAGCAAATACATTATTTTTCAACGAACGATGCACATCGAAATCCGGCTCTGGCTTATCCCCGTCATATTCAAATGTCCATTCCTCCAGCCGGTCATAGATGCGAGTGACATGCTCAATACGCGGCGAAGCTTGACGAAGATCCTCCTCCAGCAAAGTCCAATACTCTACATTCGGGTCCTCGCTCGCATACAAATGATATTGTACACCGTAGCGCTCTAGCAGCCGCTGCTCGATTCCCGCAATAATACGGGCATAGTCGGCATAACGTGAAGGCTGATGTGAATTGTGCTCATCATATACGATGATTGCGTCGTTCTGCTCTGCGGCAGTGTCGCGCATGTTATCTTTACTGGTACGGTAAATAGAATCCAAACCGTTACCCTCCTTTGTAAGTTAAATTATTTCATAGTATTCAAAGCTCTTATTCAAACGTATGTGTAAACATGTATACAATGACAGATCATCATAATGGCTAATCGCCGCTGTCTCCTTGCAGGGCGTTATGGGAAGCGGCATCGCTGGAGAGCGAATAAAGAAGCTGACCGAAGCTCTCCCGTTGGAGGGGTGTATTTTCCTATTCCATCGATGCCGCTACAACAATCTATATTATTCAATTATACGCCTTTGTCAGGCAAACATGTAATGTTGCAAAATAATCATACAGAAAAGCTGCACTCAGTTCGTCCCTTTAATCGCTGCCAGCGGCTGGCAACGGGCAACGACAGAAGCAAGACCTGCTCCAGTTACACTCTCAATAATCTGATCCACGTCCTTATACGCCTGCGGTGACTCATCAAGTATGCTCTCCAGTGAACGCTGATTCACCACAATCTCATCATCGGTTCCAACCTTGAGCGAGCTGGCAAATTCGTCTACCTTCACCAGACGCTTCGTTGCTGAGCGTGAACGGATACGTCCGGCACCATGGCAGATCGAATAGTAGTTCGACTCTCCACCTGGCTGACCGACCATAATGTATGAGGAGGTGCCCATAGAGCCCGGAATAAGCGCCGGATGGCCAGTCTCGGCATACGGCTTCGGATTGCCCGGATGACCGGCAGGTAAAGCGCGCGTTGCTCCTTTACGATGCACGAACATCGCCTCATCTCCGCGATATTCAGACCATGCATAGTTGTGCATCAGATCATACAGCGTACGTAGCTCACACTGGTTGCCAAACACATCGCGGAACGCTTCACGAATCGCAAAGGCGATCAGATGACGATTCACCGTTGCATAATTCAGCGCCGAATACATCAGATTCACATAATGCTGTGCTTCTGGATGCGACAATGGCAGAAAGGCAAGCCGCGGATCAGCCGTTCCCAGCCCTAATCGGTGCATCGCTGCCTGCATCACCGGATTGCTTTCCTGACTAATTGCACCGCCCCATGAGCGAGAGCCGGAATGGATCATGACCACAATCTGTCCGTCGTACATCCCCCATGCTTCAGCAATATGGCGATTCTCCTCTGCAATCTCCAGCGCTTGAATTTCAGCAAAATGGTTCCCCCCACCAAGCGTACCAAGCTGACGATGCCCGCGATGCCAGGCGCGATCCTGCACACCATTCAGCACATTTTCATCAAATTGAAAACGGCTTTCCTCCACATGTGTCAGCGAGGTCGCACGCTTCGGCGTGTAGCTGTCCGGTACATATTTGCCCGGTAGCCCCTTCAGTCCGTTGCGCACCACATGCTCCAGACGCAGATCGGCAAAATGACCTCGCTGCTGTGATTCCATCGGCAAATACTTCTCAATCGCACGCACCAGCTTACGGCGCAGCTTCACCTCACGCAGATCGTCACGATGCAAATTGGTCAGATGCACACGCATCCCACAGCCGATATCGCTACCGACAATCGATGGCGACACGATCCCATCCTCATTACCCCATACCGCTGTCGTGCCGATACATGTACCGACGCCGACATGCACGTCTGGCGTATAACCCATATAGCGAATACCTGGAATTTGCAAATTGTTATTCGCCATCTCAAATACTTTATAATCCAGTCCGGCAAATAGCTCCGGATTGGCATACACATTCAGATCACCGGCGGGTAGCCGTACCTGATGAATATAAGAATGCTCATTGGTTATCATAAAGGATTGTCCTCTTTTCTATACGTATCATTCGTTTTATACATCTCGTTATCAGGCGCTGCCCATATGTTGCGCAGTGTCGTACGAAAAAACTCATCCAGTTGATGATCCGCAATTCCCGTACTGACTGGCATTTCGGCAGCACACTGTTCCATCTTGTCCATCATTTCATCGATATAGTACCGAATAGACGGCAAACTGGCTTCGACTCCGTTTAAATCTCCATTACGCTTGCGCTGTAGCAGTCTATTCATTTCGCTCTTTAACGCTTCATCCTGAATCTGCTGCTCGATCAGCAGCTCCATCGATAGCGGCGGAAAGGTGCGCTTTTCATTGATCCAGCTACAAGCGAGCAGCGGACGTAGCACATACATATATTTTTTAATGCGTACCTGCTCACCTTGCAGGTAGCTGCGGAAGTTGCTCTTAGCCATACTCAAATAATGATGCATGCACACTCTCGGTGAAAAGGCATGCGCCGACCAGGTGTGTAGCTGTGCACTCCATTGATCGTGCTCCGCATAAACGATATCCGAGCTTAGCCATTCCAGCATCGACGGATTGGAGCGGCGAAACAGATTCAGTGCCTTTACCATATCCCAGCCATTCAGATCAAGCCCTGCATCGATCGGCTGCTCAATCACATCCCGGCGCGTGAATATCGACAGATACCACTCTGGACGATGCACATAGATGAATCGCACATCATAATCGCTTCCGGGCGCATCGCCTCCCCATGCACGACTGCCTGCTTCACACACATAGAGCACACGCACATCCTCGCGCGCTTCAATATCACGAATATTGTCCATAATCCGTTGCTGCATTGTAGAATCGATCTGTTTCAAGCTAACCACTCCTTTCCATATCATGATGAACACAGCTCCATGTGAACACCTATCAAAATTATGATGTATCTGACTCAACATAAAGCATGCTCAAGTAGATGCATGGCAAGCTCTGTCCAGCAAATCTGTCTAAGCGTTATATTTCTAACTGCAACAAAAAAAGCCGCAACCCCTCCTGCGGGCTGCGGCTTGAGGGTCGCTGGTCTCCCTTTTCCTAGAGAGAGCACAAGCGATCCATTCGCGTTATACAACTGTAATTTTCAATTCCATACCGGGTTATAGCTGGCGTGAGGCAAATTGAGGTGCGGTGAAAGCTAGATGAGCGCATCATGGGCTGATTACTACGGCAAGTTAGCCGTGTATCCATGCTGGGGCTGCAAGCTGTATCGTTTACATGCATGGCATTCGCATGGCTTCTGAAAGCTGCACCGTCTATAGGCGATACACCTTTATAGCTAAAGCAAATCGCATTATTTACATGTACTGCACTCGCATAGCTACTACAAGCAGCATGTACATGTGATGCACTCATATGACTACTACGAGCAGCAGATTCACACACGCTGCACTCGTAACACTCTTTTTGCCCATAAAAATAATCAGGTGCTAGTGCTCACCTGATCCTCGCGTGGTATGGCATTAGACCCTACCCGTCAAGCTATAACTTCGGTACATTGAAGATTATGTCGTCCGTTGGAGGCTGGAAAATATTGAACAGGAATATGAAGTTATCAAATGGCAAGCTTGAGTATTGTTGTGCTGACTGTCCGTACTCGGACGATCAGAATGCTGAATGTGACGTGTTATCGTATCCCAGGTCATATCTTCCAACCTCCCCTCGTGTAAAATGTATCTCCATCATAACGACTGATTTTTCCAATTGTCAAATAAGAATGATAAAAAAAGGACTTTAGTCCTGTTTTTTCGTGTACAGTGAAAGCGGATAAATGATACTATATTTTGGTATGCCCTTCGTTCTAAATAACCTATATTTCATATTCTATTCATGTTCTTTTGCTAGACTGTTTCACTGGTGCAGGGTTGTTTTATTGATAAACAGATAGAGGTGAATCCATGACAAAAGAGCGAATTAACGAATGGTCGCTGCTACGTGGCTTGTGCTTTCTCGCTGTCGTCATGCAGCATAGCATTGGAGAATATATTTATCGCAGCGATATTATACCAGCAGATTCGATTATGCTTGGTATGCTGTATCATTTTACCCGCTTTGGTACGCTGACGTTTGTCTTTTTGGCAGGTGCGATTTTGTTTTACCAGTACGGCGGAGGAAGACCGTATCGTCCGGTACTGTGGAAACGAATTGGTGATATTTATGTCCCGTTTGTGGTGTGGACGATAATCTACTGGGTAACGGTGCGATTGAGCAATCATCAGCCGTTATTTGCAAAGGATAGTATAGCGTCATTTTTTCAACAATTGATCGTTCCGACCAATGGGTATCATCTATGGTTCGTCATTATGATTTTTCAATTTTATATGCTATTTCCGGCTTTTCGCTGGCTGGCACGTCAGTTTCGTACGCATGTATTGCAGCAGCATTCACCGGAAGAACAGCGTAAGCGCATCGTCTGGATGCTGATCATAATGGCAGTCGCGTATGGCTGGCTGATGTGGCTCTGCTATTATGTATTTCCGTTCTGGAATGCAGGTGGTATCGTGCAGGCACTGCTGAATTACCGTACGAGTGAATTCGTCTTTTATTTCTTTTACTTTATTCTGGGCGCGGTATGTGGATCAGCGATTCAGGCGTGGCGTGAAACGGTTCTACGCCTGCTGCCGTGGACAACCGTCGTCTTTCTCGGTATGTATATCTGGCTGGGCTATGATCTGCTGCGGCACTCGACCGAAGCGATTGATCTGAATGTATCCACGTATTTGAAGCCGACCACATTTCTGCTGGTCGTATCCCAATTGCTGCTCATGTATGGTCTGGCGATCCTGCTATCACGTCAGCAGCATGCCATTACACGCTTCCTGCAATGGTGTGGACGTTATTCATTCGGCGGATATCTGTCTCATGCGCTCATTCTGGCCGCGGTCTCGTCCTGGACACGCAATCTGGTGCTAACCGATGTGCATTTGCCGTGGACGCTGCTGACCTTTGCCATCGTTGCTCCGACTGCAATTGGGCTGACGAGCCTGTTATCCCGTCTGCCGGGCGGACAATGGCTGACTGGCTCCGCAGGCAAGCGCAAGAAGCCCAAGCCCACACAGACGCCTTCTCCGCAGAGCGTACTCGGTGCAAAGTGATGCTGCGGGCTGATCATAATAGTTGAGTTCTAGCATGCAAACGAATCGTATTGTATGCATGCTGGCTTCTTTTTTATAATGAATAGATGTCAAAAGACCCGATATGGTCCCCTCTCGTTACAGAGAGTTGGACCTATCGGGTCTTTTATCGTTGTTATCCTGTTGCCTTACCTGTAGCAGGCTATACCGTTTGTTGCACAAGCGTAGAGCATCAGGGAGCTACATCGGCAGACGAACCGAGAATTCAGTCCATTGCTCGTCGCTCTCCACCATAATGATACCGCGATGCTTTTTCAGTATTTTCGTTACAATCGCCAGTCCCAATCCAGAATTTTTCCGGTTGAGCGGCTTGGTGCTGAAGCCCGCTTCGAAAATCTGCTGCTTGAGCTTTTCGGGAATCGGGTTGCCATTATTGCCGACAGTAAAGGTTAATTGTTCGCCGCGAATCTGCCCGGTTACACGAACGACCTTTTCCGGTCTATCTGTTTCGAGTACGGCATCGAAGGCATTATCGATCAGATTGCTGACAATTTTGACAAGCTCGGTCGATTTGACCGTTCCGAATTGTACTGACTTGAGATTGGCGATCTCGTATTCGAACTTGATCTTGCGATCATAGGCCTGTGTCATTTTCGCCTGAATCAGTGCGGACATGGCTGGCAGATTAATATTAATAATCTGGTTCATCGCAATCGATTCACCTACTAGCTCTGCGGTATAGGCGGACAGATCGTCATACTTTTTCATTTTGACAAGTAGCTGAATCGTATTCACATGGTTGTTAAAATCATGTCGCTGCTCCTTGATCGAATTGAACAGGGCATCGATATTTTCCAGGTATACATTTTGTACACTCTGCGCCACCGCTTCTGTCCGGCGATTTTGCATCGCAATCATACCAAGCACGAGTGCAATAATGACAATCGTACAGAGCAGAATCGTCAGCGAGATCAGAATCAACTGCTCATTCAGTCGCTGCTGTACTTCGGTCAGATCCGAGACGATCATAATAATAGCTGGATAGGTGAGTTCAACCGGAATGAAGGTTTTGAGCACCTGCTTGTTATTATACGTCTCCGTCACCGAGATCATCTGATTCGTGCGATTCACCTGTCGTACATTATCCAGATCGGTTGCATTTTTGTAGGAATAATCATTATTTAACGTCTGGTTCTCGTCATACCAGATCACACCGCGCGAATTGTACTGACTCGCTTGATCAAGAAAGATCGGCGGATTGAAAATGGAAATGCCGAGCGTCTGGCGATTGGTCTCACCATGCAGAATCTCACGAATGACCGCCTCGACACCTGTATCCTGACGGTACTGTCGAACCGATTCGTCGTCCATGTAGACACTGATCACATAATCGCTCGTGCCATCATAATAAAAGCCCAGCTTTTCACTGATCTGTGTCGGATCCGTATCCGAAGCGACCAGCGGTGCACCCCAGAAATTAGGCAGCTTCTGACCAAGCTCTACATTGGGCTCCTGCTTACGCAGCAATTGCTTTACAGCTTTGAGCCAATCACTGCGCCAGTTGCTCCAGCGATTCAGATCGGCAGGGTCAGAGGAACGGACAGCAACCACATTGTCTCCTTGCTGCTGGAACAGGGTGATGCGGTCGACACCAATCTTTTTGCCAAGACTGGCCAGTTGGTCAGTCGTAATCGATGCTAAACGGCTTCCAAGCTTTGCTTGTACCGCCTGCGCAGCCATACGTAAATTCTCACCATTGAGGTTCTCGACAAACTCCTCCCCATTCTGGGATAGCTTGATCGAGGAACGAATCTGTTCAGCGATGACACGCATATTTTGCTCCTGTACGGCAATCAATGCACTGCGTGTCGAAAAATAATAGGTCGTATTAACGATGAGCAATACAACAGCCATAATAACCAGTATATATACAGTTACCGGGATCGGTTTGGGCAACAGGCTCTTGCGCTGTTTCATATTAGCAGTCTTACCTCCATTTATATCAGCACTTGAAAATGAATATGCGGCGATATGAAACCATGTCTGGCATTCGTATTTATGCATGGATAGATAAGTGCGTTAACCATTTTATCGACAAAGTTCGATGCTATTCTTCGATCATACCATGAACTTTGCCCCGCTACATCGGATTTCCAAAAAATAATGTGATGAAATCAACGCTTCTATTAATATCTGGAAAAGATGCCTAATATTTATTGTAACCGAGGTGGCTAAATAAATCCATAAAGAAAGACTCCGGCTACATGATAAACATGCATGCCGGAGTCCTAAAACGGCTTGTTAACGCACGAATCGGCTGTCACAAGCTTATTTTACAGATGAAAATATTACAGTTGCTTATGTATTCCAAAGAGCGAGTACAGCAAAATTCATCTGCATTAACGCTAATTCATTATTCTATTATTCGATCCGCACGCCACTCCAAATACTGGTTCTCCAGCATTTCCCGTGTACGCTCCGTATGCTGCTTCCGCTGCGGAAGCCATGCAAGCGTATCTTCATCCTCATAGATCGTCCACAGATCGGAAAATAGATGCTCTTGCAATTGCACAGGCTGTCCCTGTAATCTTCCGTCTGCCCACACCAATCCGGCTGTCGTTCGCATCACAATACGCATCCCATCCATCGTGCGCGCCTTCTGCCCAAGCTGAATGACCGCCAGCAATTGAGCAAGCGTATGCCAGTTCATACTGAAATTAACGCTCGATCAATTTGAAATCATCATAGTGGAAGCCTGGCGCAACCACACACGATACGAATACCGGCTCATCGCCCAGTGGACGTGCCATTTGCCATACGCCAGCCGGGATCAATACCTGTGGCATCTGTCCAGCTTCGATGTCCAGACCGAGGATAAATTTCTCGCCTTCCTCTGGATGCTCACCACTTCCGCCCAGTGTCAGCTCCAGCGGGCTACCGGAATGGATCAGCCACAGCTCATCTGAATGCACGACATGCCAATCCGACGTTTCGTCCGCATGCAGCAGGAAGTAGATCGATGTTGCGGAAAAACGCGGACCGGAATACTGCTCCGGTAAAATACTTTGTGGAATCTCGAACGAAGCCTTCCACATTTCGCGATACCAGCCGCCTTCTTCGTGAGGCTTCAGATCAAGTGCGGCTACAAGTGGAGACAGGGGTAATTGAGTTTTCATGGACAATTCCTCTTTTCTGTGATCAATATAGGTTGTTATCACTATAAGCGAAGATTCGCAATCGGATTCAAGCGATTGAGTTCCAATCATTCCATTTAACGATCGGAGTCTGCTTGCTCAATCGTCGGCACCGTGGATAGCTGTACATTACCTGCAACAGCGCGTGAGATCATGCACGATTGCTCCGCCTTGTGAGCGAGTAGATTTGCCTTGTCCAGTTGAGCTGCCGTTGCCTCAGCAGCCAGCACGATATGTGGACGATGGATAATCTCTTTGTACGTAAAAATATTATTCGTCACATCGACATAGCCTTCTGAGCGCATCGTCAGGCGTTCCACTGCAATATCCGAACGCTCCAGCATGGCGGCAAGCGTGATGATATAACAGGTCGCTGCTGCGCCGAGCAGCATCTCGTCAGGATTCGTACCGGTTCCCGGCCCGCCCATTGGCTGCGGAATCGAAATGACAGTATTGAGATTGCCGGAGGAAATGGTGCCTTCGCTATTGCGTCCACCCTTCCAGTCGGCATCCAGTATAAACTCGTGAATCATTGGGTTCATCTCCTGATTATAGGATCAGAGGCAGGGTCAGAACTCTGCTCTTATTGCTTATTATGCACAAATAATACCAATGTGCCTGCTGCACATCGTATAAGCAGTAGTGTACCATATTCGGTTGTACAATGTGCAGTCTGAGCTTCCTTTCATTTGATCCGATAAAGCAAAAACACCGCCCTTCCGGAATAAAATCCGGCAGCAGTGTTTGCCTTTATAACTCTTTACGATTAAACCGTCTCGTGCCCCATAACAGAAAGATTAGCGTATACAGTACCGCATAGACGATAAAGCGACCTGAAACGACCTGCCCCAGTCCCATGCCGGCAGTCAGCGAAGAACCGACTTCCACTATACCGGCGAGATCATCAAACCCCAGCATAATCGCCATCATTTTGCGTTGCAGCGCATCGACCGGCATGAGGAATGAAATCATTCCGGTAATATTGTTCAATCTCTGATGTACATCCGGCTCCAAATCCATAACGGACGTGAATTTCTCTACCATTCCACCAAGCCAGCCTGCTCCATAGAACATCGTCATAAACACACCGTTGCCCAGCGCGGAAAAAGCAGTGGAGCCGAGTAAGCTAAGCGTAATCAGAATCGGTACAGCCAGAGCATAAACGAGAAAAGACTGAATATGTACCATCAGATTACCCGGTACAAAGGTATGAATGTCAGTGACTATAATAATGCATACATACAGCAGTAGCGCATACAGTACACCGAATGAAACATACCCGAGCCAGCGTCCAACATACCATTTCCAGCGTGGGATCGGGCGGGTTAATGTCGCCTGCATAATACCAAGCTCCGCCTCACCGGAAATCGACGAAAATGAGCTAAAAATAACAAGAAACGCCAGAATAAAGCTGCCAAAGAAAAAGCCAAGCGTCAGCAGCGTTGAGCCTTTTGCATACTGTGCGACCAAATCCACCGCGCCCGTACTGGAAACAGGAATGTCTTTGGTCAATGTACTGGCGATAAACCAGAACAGCACCAGAAACAGGATCGTCATAACCAGCGTCATCAGCATGACCTTTTTGCGCAGCAGTTCCTTCCATGTCATTCCGATAATCGTATTCATTCGTGTTCCCCCCGGTGGCTGAGTCCTGATACGGCTTCCATAAACCATTCTTCCAGCCGTTCCCGTACCGGATACACATAATACAGCGTCATTCCTTGATTGACGATCAGCGTTGTGATCAGACCGACCTGCTGCTCGTTATCAATAACCGCCTCCAGCCAGATTTCATCGCCCATACTACCGCCGTTTCTCTCGCCGTCAGGCAGTGATTCCGCCCTGTGCAATTGTACACCGCTCGTTTCGATTAACCACGGCAAAATATCGGGAGTATAGCCCCCGATTTTGAACAGCCAGCGAGTCTGTGCATGCAGTACCTGCTGTACCGTTCCGTGACGCAAAATTTCGCCGTTGTTGAGCAGCGCGATCCGGTCACAAATATTCTCTACTTCCTCCAGCAAATGTGAATTGAGGAAAATGGTCTTGCCTTCCTGCTTGAGCTCCCGTAGCAGTGTACGTACATCCAGGCGACCGACTGGATCAAGCGCCGAAGACGGTTCATCCAGAAACAGAATCGGTGGATCGGCAATTAGCGCACATGCCAATCCAAGACGCTGCTGCATGCCTTTGGAATAATGCTTCACTCTGTCTTTACCACGGTTACCAATGCCTACGCGATCGAGCAGCTCCGGTATGCGGCGCTCTGTCGTCTGCTTGTCCAGTCCGCATAATCTGGCATGCAGCCGAACAACTTCACTACCGGTTAACCATTCCTGATAACGGTACAGCTCTGGCAGATAGCCGATATGCCGTTTGGCTGCCACGCTTCCGATTGGATCGCCGAACAGCGAAGCCGTACCATCTGTTGGCGTAATCAGACCGACCAGCATTTTGACGAGCGTGCTTTTACCAGCACCATTGGGACCGAGGAAGCCAAAGGCTTCCCCCTGTCCAACGGTAATCTGCACATTTCGGCAGCCACGGCCGTTATCGTATTGCTTGGTAAGATTATCGATATGAATAGCGGCTTGTGTCATGAGGCTGTCAGTTCCTTCACTTTGGCAATAATAGCATCGGAGTTGGCAAATACTTTATCGCTACCTTGCATTCTGAAATATTCACCGTCTTTGATCCAATAGGCGTTGTATATAGCATAATCATTTTGTTCAGGGATATATGGGTATTCTTCGATGACAACCGGTATGTCGTTAACCTTGACCAGTTTACTTAGCTGGTTAGACATAACCGGTAGCGGCAATTCGCCATTCAACACCTTTTGTTTTTCCAGCATACTTTTCACATCCTGTGGCACCAATGGCAGATCCGCTAGCGTTTCTAAAAGACGAGTAGGGTCTACTCCTTCATCAAATGTCACTTTTGGCACTCCCATTTGCTCCAAACTCGCCCAAACACGACTAGGATTGTCTGAATCCGACTGAATCATTTGGTAGCGAATCGTCTCTGGTTGGTTGATTGTAATGAGTTTGCCATTCATTGCTTCCGGCAATAATGTTTTACCACCCAGACGCGTAATCGCGCTGTTCACAGCATCTGTATTCAGTTTGTAGGTTTCTGTTTGTGAGCTGTACACATACACACGATCTTCAAACTGCTTTAACGCCGATGCGGAAAGAGCCTTATAGCCCAGCTTGCTGATCGCCTGACTAGCTGTCTGCTCGCCTTCATAAGCACCGGTAGTCGATGTAAATGTACCAAAGCGGTTCATATCTTCGGTCGTTACACCTTTTTCGTGGTATTGATCGATCATATTTGAGATCCCGTCATTATTGATAGCCGTTAAATCCTGCATACGGAACTGGTTCAGCAGCGATGCCAGTGCATTGTTACCAAACGGTGTTGCCAGTACCGTACCTGCTACCACGCAGGCGGCAATGCCGGCTGTCCATTTACGGGCTTTGCTGCCGAAGCGGCGAGATTTCTTATTCTTATTCATCTGCTGGGGAGCAGTGGATGGTTGATGATTCATGATATTCAATCCTTTCACATTCGATATTGGGGTTGACTCCATGGTCGATACGTTGGATACGGTCGGTTGGTATTCGGCCCATTCCTGCCAGTTCGGATGAGGCGTTTCATCGGCAAGCAGGGCTTGCATTTTCATCCAGGCCGCGTCGGTTTCGGCACGATCGGCAGCAGGATTGTTGTTGATGGCATCGTCGCTGGGACGGCGCATCGTATCGTTCCGGTCGGCATGTTCATCTTTGCCTTGCACAGGATATCTGTTCACCTGCAACTTCCTCCTTTATTTGTAGTGGTAAGCTTCGATTCATTTTCTTGTTCCATCATCAGGTGGAATTCAGCATCTTTTTACGTAATTTGTTCGTTGCCCGATGAAGCAGTGTGCCTACAATCGGTGGTCGTAGCTGCAATTGCTCGGCAATCTCCGAATAGCTATAGCCTGAATATTTCATCAACAACGCTTGTTTATCTCGTTCAGGAAGCTGATCCAGCAGCTCATGCAGCTCGGCTTGCTCCTGCTGCTGAATCATGGTTGCTTCTCCATCCGGTGTTATCGACTCATTCAGGTCATAATATTGCTCCTGCTTATTTTGTAAACGGCGTTCACGCGCCTTTTTATCCATATAGTCATAAGCAATTCGGGTCAGCACACGATGCAGCCATGCACCGATCGCCTGTAACTGATCTGGCGGATTACGATAGAGGCGGAGGAAGACCTCCTGCGCCAGATCGTCTGCCGCTGCTTCGTCACGAACCATTGCATTTAGTTTGCGTTTGACGCTGGGGTAATGTTCATAAAAGATCTGTTTGAACTGTTCCGGCTCCGGTTTGTTCATCAAATGGATGCTCCTTTCCGCTGCAGCTATAAGAAAGACGGGCATGCCGCGTTATTTGTATCACCTGTGCTTACATATTTTTATTTTTTGTTATGTATTTCCATATCTAGTATGTATAGTAGCCATTTTTATCGTACTGCATGACAGATCGTACATCAGATCATAACACGCAAAATTCTATCCTATACTGTCCATGTAATGTCCATTTTCCTATATATGTTATTTTACGCTTCGCTTGATCTGTCTGGCTATCCAATGAATAGGTATTTATGCCCTATGCAACAAGCTGAAAATCAGACATGATATTGCTCACAAGCAACATCATTGCAATGGGCAATACCATACCGATTAGCTATAATAAAAGTAGCTTTAAACCCTTCGGAGGTGATCATATGGATTGGCTCGAAGATTTCAAACCCCAGCTTGAACGCCTTTTTTTGCAGGCGGAAAAACGGGTTCGCTCGTTCCCGCCTCCGCTGCATGAGCTAGGTCTTCGCTACCTGTCAGCATTCGACATTCGCATGCGTGGTAGCACCAAAAACTATATCTGTTATCTGCTGCCCTTCTGGCTGGAACGTATGCTATCGAAACGTCTTGAAGCTTCCGCTTCCGATGCTTTACTGCAAACCGCACGTCAAGCCGCACTTGGTAATGTGATGGGCATGCTGCACTTTTTTATTCAGGATGATCTGATGGATACGATGCAGCAGCAAGATCCTTCACCGGATGTACGTTCACTTATACCGCTTAGCCAGCTTTTTCACAGTGAGTTTATTGGAGCCATGTCCGCTGCTGCCAGCTCTCAGCATCATGAACGCCTGTGGGAATACTATCAGGATCTGATTTCAGAATGGGCATCTGCTGTCTATGATGAATGTGAGTCCGATTACTTCCTCCATGCCCCGCATCGTGTTGCCGGTAAAGCCAGCCCTATCAAACTATCCGTTATTTTATTGATGCTGGAAGCGAATCTCACTTCACAGCTACCCGCCCTGCTGGAGCAGCTTGATCGCGTCCTGCTCGTCCTACAAATGAACGATGATGCCACCGATTGGCCCGAAGACCTGGCCTCCGGCAATTACAACTGTCTGCTATCGCTCGTTCGCCATGAATACTATGGATCAGAGCAGAAGCCTTCTAGTGAAGAAATGACCGCCTTTGGCACATTGACCGAAGCACATGTACAACAGGCGATCTATGATCGTCGTATTTTGCAGCGCTACACCTCGATCGCTGCTGAGAGCTACATAGCTGCAGATACCGCTTCGCTCAATCCCTATCTATCTCAGTTTCATGCCTATCTTATCCGTCAGCTAACACGCATGTCAGAACAGGTGGAGCAGCATCGTAACCTGCTGCTGCAACAGGGAAGCATCTGGTACTATGCTAAGCTTTCCGACTGAAAACAGCATGAAAAATATTACAAAAGTTATGGATTTTAGGATTATTGCATGTTATAGTTATAGGAAAATATAACCATTTTGAGAAAGGGATGATGGGTATGTCTAGCCAAGCCATTTTTCACACGCAGGTCATTCAGAAAGCATGGGAAGACCCACGTTTCATGGAGCTATTGAAAAGTAATCCTAAGCAAGCGTTGCAGGAAATGATGGGCATTTCCTTCCCTGAGCATGTCAAACTGACAACCATCGAAGAAACACCGCAGGAATTGTATCTTGTTATTCCTCCTAAGCCTTCTGATGTGGCTGCCTATTCTCGTCTGAAAACAGAGGCTTCCTGGTAAAGCGTCAACCATCCTTTCCCTTCATCTTGTTCATACACAGGTTTCTCTGAAATTACATTCCAGATTCGCAACTGGATTAAAAAGTGCAATTCGTTTAAGAGACGGATTGCGCTTTTTTTATATACGAGTGCGTCTTTTCTCCCTTGTGCGATGTTAACGATTTGATTATTCTATTTATAAAAACGCTTACATTATTCTATGCAGCTCGTTTCTATCCATGTCTGGTATACGTAATTAAGGAGGCCTGCATTGATGAGTACCGAATTTGTGCTGGAATATTACAATCTTCCGACGTTTTCACTACGATATAATCCTGCATTGGATTGTAGCAAATGGACGCTGTTGTATGTGAATGTGCTCTCAGAAGCTGCTGCGTCCACTCACGCTGATGTGTATGGACAGATGTACCTTATTCCGCCCGGTAAGCTACAGCTCGAATTGCTGCAATCGGTCGTGACGGCAGCTAGCGGCATCTGCTGCCAATTTACCGCTTATTCACAATGGTCTGCCTGGCTGCATAAGCTGCAAACAACGGATTCGCAGCAACCGCTTCAGATTGCAGATCATAAGCTATGTCAGCAAATTGAATACGTGCTGGAGCGACTGATGGAGTATGGCGAGCATAGTGAGCATCCTGGCTATCGGCAACTGTCCTTTCATTTGCTGAGTGAGCTGCTGTTGTTATTAACCGTACATGAGCAACCAACCGTGCAAAACAACTCGGATTCGCGCATTGAAGAAGTGCTTCACTATTTGCAGGAGCATTATGCCGAGGATATTCGGATTGAACAGCTTGCCCAGCTCGTCTGTCTCTCACCTTCCCGTCTGTCGCATCTGTACAAGGCACATACAGGTGAGACGATTATGGACACGTTAATTCGTCTAAGACTGGAGCGTGCACAGCATCTGCTGGCATCTACGTGTCGATATGTGGGCGAGATTGCGTATGAGGTTGGCTTTAACTCACAAACGTATTTCACCTGTAAATTCACACGTCATTTCGGCATCAGTCCTTCGCTTTATCGCAGTAGCCTCACTTCATCTGGCAACTGTGCCACTTCCGAGCAAGCCTTTTCTCGTCAGCTAGCTGGTACCGCTGCTACTCGATCATCGATATAAACGTACCGGAGCCCTGCGCAGGCTGGAACGAACCGCTATCTATCCTAACCATGGATAGCAGAGCTGTTAAACGTTCGCCATTCTGCGCAGGGCTTTACGATTTATTTTAACTGAACGTATAGCTGTATGTTTATCTGTATCTGCATTTATATGTGTAGCTTCAATCTTGTGCTCACACTCCATACAAGGTGTAAAGCAAACAGGCTCTTACCGCGGCAACAGCATGCCGGGTAAGAGCCTGTTCGTATTCATCTCATCGTGATCGATGCTTTTGGAATCGAGTTTGTGTATTCCATATTTTGAGCTAACCTGTGCTTGCTTCCTGCCTCTTATTTTGCCGCACTGCTGTCCATCTGTGTCTTGTACGCATCCAGTTGACGTTGCAGCTCGGCCATCACTTTGTCATAGCCAGCCAGCTTCAGCTTATCGCGGAAATCCTGTACTGCCTGTGTTGGATCGCCTGCTTTACCGTAAGTAATCGCTGGGCCCATCTCGGCAGTGACCTGTGAAATCGCAGTCAGCTCGGATTGAACATTCGTATTGTCGAATACAAATTGTCCGTAAGGATATGGCTTTTTGATTTTGTCATATTCGCTGTACAGCGTATCGATCTTATCCCATGTAGTATCACTTGGAATTTCGAATTTATCCATCCGGCCTGCCCAGAAGTCGGAGTAGAAGCCGTCTCTAGTTTCGTCATAGCCATCTGGCAGTGTACGTTTGCCGTCTTTGATCACATATTGCGTGCCTTCCATACCATAGTTGATCAATTGATAGATTTCTTTGTTATTACGCATCAGGTCGTAAGCCATCAAGGCACGCTCTGGATTTTTGCTGTGCGCGCCCAGTGCTACACCGCCGTGTGTGATTGGCATTTCCAGCAGATTGCCGCTTTGACGGGAGAATGGGAACATTTGCAGCTCAGAGCCTGGTTGCTTTTTGTCCATTTGTACACGCAGACCGGAGAACGTCTGAGTATGATGCTGATCCATACCGGTTTGACCGGCTTGCAGAGCGGTACGTGTATCGTTTTTGTTGTTCAGTACATCTTCACGCCAGTAGCCATTATCTGCCCACTGCTTCATCGTTTTAGCAAAATCAAGGAATGTATCGTCAAAGACAGGACTTACGACGGTATAACGCTCATCATACGATTTGCCGGCAAATACTGGCAGGTATCCAGTAGAGATAGGCAGCTCCAGATTTTGCGTATGAGATTGATCCCAGCCGCCGAAGATGCTGTCGCTTGCCTGCACATCCCACGGGATAACATCCGGCTTGTTGTCTTTGATCCACTGCAGATATTTACCGATTGTATCCCAATCCTTGATCGGCTCGGTAATGCCTGCTTGTTTTGCCCAGTCGCCACGATAGAAGAAACCGTGGTTAATCCACTGCGTGTAATCGTTTTCAGGAATAAGTACGATTTTACCGTTATATTTGCTTTGTGCCCAATCTTCCTTCGGAATCGACTTCCATGTTTCCGGCGCATATTTTGGCAGCAGATCGTCCAGTGGCATAAATGCACCGCGTTGTGCATTCCCCCATGTATCCAGCCAGTCTGTACCGATTGTCACCAGATCAACCGGTTCACCGGAAGCGAGCAACAAATTGTATTTAGTTTGCCAGTCTGCCCATTCGACCCATTTCCATTGCACATTGGCATTAATCTTTTCCTTCATGATCGCGTTGACTTTATCCATTACCTTTTCGAACTGACCATTTTTCGGTTTGTCTCCAAGCGCTACAAACGTAACGGTCACGAACTGAGACTTGTCATCCCCTGCGGCGCTGTTAGAGCCTTTACCTCCACATGCTGCAAGCGAGAAGACGAGAATGCTTACGAGCAATGCAGCAATCCATTTACGGTGTTTCCACATACATTAACCCCCCTGAGTTGTTGGCCTGAATGCGAAATGAACGGTAGGTCTACCTTACCTATTATGCCTACCTGTATTGCCCTATGTTCCGATCTTATCTATATGCCGCATCATGAACAGGTGAGCAAAGCTGCCTTGTCACAGTACGGCGGAAGCGCTCAGCCCTTAACGGCACCGACCGTGATTCCCTTAATAAAGTAACGCTGCACGAACGGATAGAACAAAATGACCGGTCCGGTCGCTACAACCGCTGTTGCCATCTTCATCGTCTCCAGCGGCACATCGCTCATCGATACATTGGACGATGCAGCCGAGTTACGAATAAAGTCCGCGCTTGTTACGACGTTATACAGGAACAATTGCAGCGGACGATAGTCCATATCCGGCGACAGGAACAGCATCGCATTGTACCATTCATTCCAGTAGCCCAGTGCGATGAACAATCCAATCGTAGCCAGTGCAGGCGTAGACATCGGCAAAATCAAACGCAGGAAAATCGTAAAGTCACCTGCTCCATCAATCTTCGCCGATTCGGTAATCGCATGCGGAATAGAACGAACAAAGCTTTTCATCATAATGATGAGGAACGGACTGAGCAAGCCCGGCAGCAGCACAGCCAGATAATTGTCCTTCAGCTCCAGATACTGTGTGATCAGCAGATAAAATGGCACCAGACCACCGGAGAACAGCGTTGTGAAATAAATAAAGAATGAAATTTTATTCCGATACGTAAAATCGGGACGCTGCAAGGCATAGCCCGTCATCGCCACGATAAACAAACCGATAATCGTTCCGACCACCGTCAGCCCGATCGTGACGAGATACGAGCCCACAATCAGCTTCGGATTCTCAAATACAATCTGATACGCAAACGTACTGAATTCATGTGGCCAGATCGTAAAGCCGTACTTTTTCACCGACGACTCGCTCGTAAAGGACGTGCCGAGAATGAGCAGAAACGGCAGTAAACAGCAGATCGCAAATGCACCGATAACGATGTATCCGAACCAGCGTACAATGACTTCACTGGCATCGGAGCGGATGCGTGCCGGACGCGGCGTGTTGCCTCCAATCACATTGCCTTTGGCATTCATGTCCATACCGGTCACCTCCTAGAATAGTGAGTTTTCAGGCGAAACTTTTTTAATAATCCAGTTCGCAGTCAGCACGACAACAAAGCCGAATACCGACTGGTACAAGCTGACCGCACTACCCATCGAGAAGTTAAAATTCGTCATCAGGGAGCGGAATACATACGTTTCGATAATATCTGTGCTGGCGTACAACGCCGTGTTATTCGCACCGACCAGGTTATAGAACAAGCCGAAGTTCCCTTTGAGAATACCTCCGAGTGAGAACAGCAGCAAAATGATAAATGTTGGCTTAAGCCATGGGATAACAATATGGATAATACGCTGGAATGCATTGGCACCATCGATCTCTGACGCTTCCACAATTTCGCTGTCCAGACCCATGATTGCGGCAAAATAAACAATCGAACCATACCCTGTCGTTTGCCATAAATACGTAATGACGATAATGAATGGCCACAGACCTGGCTCCGAATACGCTTTGACCGGATTCAGTCCGAGCGATGCCAGCACATGGTTCAGCAAACCGTAATCATAGCTCAAAATGTTGTAAGCGAGCAGACCGACCAGAACCGCCGAGATAAAGTAAGGCAGGAACATGAGTGTCTGGGTTACCTTTTTGAACCATTTTTTACGGATTTCATTCAGTAGAATCGCCACCGTAATCTGGGCAACGTTACCGATCAGAATGAAAGCTGCATTGTAGGCGATGGTGTTGAAGGTCAATCTCCACAGATCACCTGTCATAACAAGGAACTTGAAATTGTCCCAACCGACAAACGGACTGCTGAAAATACCGTCGGTATAGTTGTACTTGACGAAGGCAAGGTACAATCCGGGCATAGGCAAGTACGCGAAGACGCAGAAAAATAAAATCGCGGGCAAGCACATCAGCAGGAGCATCCGACTGTTTTTAAACTGCTTCCGCTTGGCGCGTTTAGCACGTACTGCAGGGATCGACTTGGCTGTATCCAATGAACATTCCTCCTTTGTGCTTCGTTCGCTTGACCGGCAAATGGTGTTGCTGACGCTGCCGGGACAACACGATGGTTTACCCTTTTATTGTAAGCGTTTTCTTAATGTATGTTATTACACGATTCTGCTATTCCCTTTTAATATTCTGCTATATTTTCTATTTTCCAGATCGATTTGTATAAAAAAACCGCTCTTACCTGCCGTCAGTCGCCCGTTTTACACGGGTTCGACCGACGGAAAAGTAAGAACGGCTTCTGTTCCTTCCCCTTTTTTGCTATGAAATTCCAGTTGACCACCCATTGCCTCAATGATGCGGAAGGTGACCATCAGACCGAGACCGGTGCCTTTTGTTTTGTTGGAAAAGTATGGCTCGCCGAGTCGTGCCAGCTCCTGCTCCCCCATGCCGGCGCCGTTATCGCGAATGCTAATAATCACATGCTGCTCCTGCTGCCATGCGCGAATCATCACCTGACCTTCCTTGCGTAGCGCTTCAATGCTGTTTTTAATCATGTTAATGCACGCTTGCTTGAACTTGGAGGAGTTGCCGCGAATATGCAGTCCATCCGGAATATCGATCGCTAGCGTACCGCCCTGCAAACTTGCCAGTGGCTGCATAATATTTTCGATATGCGAGAATTCTTCTTTTAGATCCAGCAGATCGATCTTATCGAACTGCGGCTTGGCAAAGGTAAGAAAGTCCGTAATAATATCCGAGGCACGATCCAGCTCGTCCAGAGCCATCTTCAAATGCTCGCGCCCTTTCTCATCGGTATTCATACGGGTCAATTGCAGGAAGCCACGCGTCACCTGTAGCGGATTACGCACCTCGTGCGCTACGGAAGCTGCCAGCTCACTGATCATATCCATCTTCTCTGAGCGCTGAAGCTCATTGTTGAACAGCTCAAGCTGACGCGAATATTCAATCGCCTGCCGCCGATTCTCAGCAAAGATTCGTCCCATTATCGCAATGAGCGCAATAACGAAGAAGATCACGCCCCATTTCCATAGCACCAGCTTGTAATCGCCATCCTGTACATAGAACCAGATCAGCTCAAAGCCCGTAAGCAGTGCAAATACGGAAAAGCCTGCTGCAAAGATCTGTGCTGCCCGATTACGATTCATCGCAAAGCGCAACGTCATAATCAGAAACGTGATTAAACCGATAAGCATAAATACGCCAAAAATCAGCACGGTCATCACATAATAAATTTTAAAATAGCGATCATGGGTAAGTGCGTTGCCAATTAGCGCAAGCAGACAGATCGCCGAGTAAACATACTGCGCCCGTTTCATCCGATGAATCAGCCCGCGGTAGCCCTGACCGAACACACTCTCAAAAAACTCATAAAACGCTGGCACAAGCACGAACAGACTAATATCAAACAACAGCGTATACACTCGATCACCATACGGATAAAACGTAAATAAAAATGGTGAATATGTAACTACGAGTAAACCAAGCGCCAGAATCACGACGCATAAGCTAAGCCACATCCGCCTTGCCTGTCCCTCCAAAAAGAACGAGCAAAAGGCCATGATCAGCGCGACCAGCACGAAGGAAAAGCCGATAACCACATCGGTCAGATCGGAGCTGACATACGCGGTCAGCATATCCTGGTAATCCCCGATCAGAATACCGTTCGTTAACCCGATCTTCTCACGCGCGGATTCAACCCAGATATAGACCATTTTGTAAGAATCATCTCGCGTCAGCGGCAATAGTAGCTGGTTCTGCTCATAGGCATACCCGCGTCTGGATTCATAGATTTTGTTATCATCCAGATAGACAATCACATGCTTACCCTGCAACTCGCGAATAAGTAAACCGGACGTATTCCAGTTCAGCTCAGGCAATGGAATACGAATCCAAGCGGAGGAGCTATTGACCGGCTTCCCATCCTTCATCAACTGGGATGACGTCCAGTAAGCATTCTGTTCATCATTCCACGGCTTGGCGGTAAATGTATTTTGCGCTTGCCAGCGCACCTGCCAGTAATCGATACGCTGAAACTTTTGATCTTCACGCGTATTCGTTGACAGCGATAGGGCAAGCAGAACCACGATCACGATTAGTAAAAATAATACTAACGCTTTGGACATGATTTTCATGGAGCACCTCATTATCAGTCAGTCTGTCCGGCATCCAGCTCTCTCTAAGTTGGCGACAGATCCACCATTATATCGTCCCTCAACCTATAACGTTCATCAAACTATGTATATACAGAACAAGCAATAAAGCCCACAACCTCTATTATACTGCGTCTATTGTTGGAGGAACACTACTAAATTCCTAGTCTCTACCAAATCAACTTTGTTTGTCCATATTTAGAACACCGTTTTAAAACACTGTGGAGTTAGCGAGCAGTACCCAATCGACTGTTTGGTCATCCGGTATGACGGGTAAGCACCACTAGGGAGGCATATTGCCCTCCAAATTCCGTAAAGGCAAGGAGCTGATCAACATGGCAGATAAAAAGCATTATGATGATGTGTTCTGGAAAACGCGGGACACCCTGCTGGATGACGAGGATGCCCAGCCTGTGGATGAGGAGCTGGAAGCCGAACTGCCGCGCGACGCAGAGCTTGCGGTCATTCATCCTGAACGGCTGGACAAGCCGATTATTGATACGATCGTGGATGAAGAAGATTCGGACGTACACCCCCAGGCTGACCCGGAGGATGCGGCATCGGATGCCAAGCAGGCTACGGATCGAGTGCCGGACGATGATCCGAATGGAAAGTCGTGATATGACAGCAGAGCACATGGGTAGCTGAAATGTGTAACTGAATCGGCTGCGCCTAGCAGACTGTTAGTGACAACAGGCGCTCAATAATGCTGGCAAGATCCTTGCGCAGTTATGTAGCCGTTATGTAGAGGATAACCATTACTCTAGCAAAGAATCATCTTTTTATAGAAGCCTGGAGGTCGAGTTCATCCTTGTAACCGGGCATAGATAGAAAATATCCGCTATATCACTCCTATGTGATGTAGCGGATATTTTTATTTTATCGCTTATTTACGTCCGTAATCGGCTTTGATCTCGCCCCAGCTTCTTGTTTCCCACTTGAGCAATTTATTCGTATATTTATGGGTGCGTAACCATTCCTCGGCACGGTCGACAAGATCCCAGATTTCAGCGGTAGATGCGTCGCGCACGAGGGTAGAGGCTGCTTTCTTTTGCTTGACCCATTTGAGTGCATTTTCCGAGTCGCTGTAGACGGTTTTGTTGCTGCCCTGCTTGTTCAGATAGGCGAGCGCGTGCACAATTGCCAGAAATTCGCCCATATTGTTAGTGCCTTTAGCGATGGGTCCTTTGCTGAAAATAATTTGTCCGGTGCGGGTATCCACACCTTTATATTCAACCGGGCCTGGGTTACCGCGTGTACCCACATCGACGGAAATGCTATCATAATCGATCTGATCCATCGGGATGTTGGTAGCGGCTGCCTGACGCTTGCCGTAGCTTCCGGCTTTACCGCCTGGAGCTGTCGACTTGCTTTTACTCGTGCCTGCTGCCTGGCCCCAGTGCTTTTTCCAGCCATCACGGTAGGCTTGCTCCGCCTCCGCACGAGATTCATACGATTTGTATTTGGCATCCTTGTAGCCGCTCGTTTGCTTCTGGCATTCGGGCCATGAGCTGTATACACCCGGCTGGTGCCCTTCCCAGACGACATAATATTTTGACTTCGCCATAACGATTGTATTCCTCCATTACCTGTACATAGCTTCTATATAACGATTTCCATAACACTACCTTTGAACTGATTCGTAAACGTACCACTATTGTATTATGACTGCTTTGTTTGTACCTTGGCAACCGAATCGGCTGGTGGTGTCGCCAGCTCAGGCGATACATCCCATTTGCGCCGAGCCACAAATACAGCACAGAACAGCAGCAGCAATCCATTGATAATAAACACGTAACGGATATCGAGTATAGAACCGAGCAAACCGCCAATCAGCGGCCCTGCCATCGTAGCAATCTGAGAGGCAGACTGATTCAATCCAAACGCGCGTCCACGGAAATCAGACGGCGTCACCTTGACGATCAGCGCATTAATCGACGGCATCACGGCAGCGAAGAACAGTCCGTATCCAAAACGCAGCATACCAAAGCCCCAAATATTAGCGAGCAGGAACTGCAATACATTGCCGATCCCGCTACCGATCAAGCCAATCAGAAGCACCTTACCAAAGCCGATACGTGAACCGATCTTACCCCAGCGCGGTGCCATAATTAGCGTAGCCACGCCCACCGCTGAAAAGACAATGCCCGCGCTCAGCGAAGCACTGCTTGTCGATACTCCCAGTCCTTTGACATAGATCGTAATCAGCGGCTCCAAAATCATAACTGAGAAGTTAGCAACACCAGTTAATACCAGCAGCGACACAAAGATCGGATTCGCTGCTGCCTGACGAATATCACTGAGTACGTTGGAGCGCTTTGCTGAGCGATTAAAATTATGCTCCTTCACCCAGATCGTCGCGATCAACGCTGCAATCAGGACGATGAAGGCCGAGAATAAAAATGCATTACGGTTGCCTATGTAATAACTAACGACTCCACCGATCAATGGCCCGATAATCGTCCCGGTCGCACCCGAAGTCGCCATAATGCCGAGCGCATAGCCTGTCTTGTCCTCCGGCGTATTCGTACCGACCAGTGCGATCGATGCAGGCACAAACCCTGCCAGCAAACCCTGAAACAAACGTACGATCAAAAATACATACGGATCGGTCACAAAATAGCTAACCACATACAGCACCGCCAGACTAAAGCCGGAACGAATCAGCATCGGCTTCCGTCCATACTTATCAGATAGCGAGCCCCAGAATGGAGCAATCAAGGCACTGGCTAGAAAAGTAATCCCAAAGGCGACACCAGACCATACTTCCAGATGACGAGTGACACCCAGCTCGGTTTCCAAAAAGATCGGCAAAAACGGGATCGAGATCGAATAAGCCATACTACAAAAGAACACGCCGACCCAGATCACCACAAGATTACGCTTCCAAGAAAACTCCATGCACGCCCACACATCCTTTCGTTATCGTCCATTCTACTCCTGTTGGGCAAAATCTCCAAATCGAGACATATAAAATAGATATAAGCATAGCGGATTCATCAGGGATGAATCACAGACGGATCGTAGCTTCGTTTATACATAGCGCTCCGCAATCGGCAGTGGTCTTCCGCAATCATCGAATTCATATCATCAAGTGGTCCATTTTCATGCGCCTCTCCATAAGGAAAAAAGACATCTATCTTGCTATACGATGTCATGATGCCCATTTGCGGGTAAAGACGAGTAGGCGCTGTCAGAGGGAAGCTCAACATGGAGACCCGGACACAACCGGATCACCAGTTCAACATACAAATTTATGACAACTGAGGAGATGATCGGCATGAGCACCAACTTTGATCACAATAAAGACGCTGCGGCACAAGAATATAATCGTTATCGGACGATGGACTCTGTCACCGGACACGACGAGCAGGAGCTGCGCAGCATTCCAGATAATGAGCTTGATACCGTGCAGCCAACTGTACGCGATGAGGAAGGCGTACGCTCTGTGGTGAGCGAGCCGGAATCGGTCAATCGCCTGGAGGATGAAGCAGACGATGGCGTTATGGATCAGGCGATCGCCACAGATCGTGGAATGCATGGACATCCTGCTTCTGCTTTTACCGAGGCTACTCCAGCAGGCACGATTGATATGGAAAACGAACTCGACACTGTAAATGTAGATCAAGAGGAATATGCGGTGGATGACGAGGATGCCCCACTTCCAGACGTACCGGATGCAGATGAATTTAACGGTGGTGAGACACCAGAAGATCCATCTGTGCCTTCGTCGTATGATCAGGATGCTCATGGGACAGATCTGCGTAATGGTTCGGTAGGTGATGATGAGATCGTGGATGATATGGATCGTCGTCGCGGATGAAGCATTTCGCATGAAATGCTTCCATATCAGTCAATATAGTACGGAATAGTTGTAGATTGCAGAGGTATGGTTGCGCTGTGATTTCGGCTATGACGGATGTAGATCGACGAATGCGGATGTAACGCACGCTGTAACCAACCAATTGAAATATGGGCATGTTACAGATCATTTTATACAGCAAAGGAGGGATTGTGATGAGTGAGGATCGTTCCAAACCGGAAGAGCAGGAAGAAAAGAATCTCGTAACCGAGCGCGACAATGATGAGTCATTTGGCTTGTTCCGCGAGGATTCGTTTCCGGGCGCAGGGGATGATGAGGTGCAGAAACGCATTATTCATAATGAGCTGCCACGAGATAATACGTTGCCGGGGGATGAGGATGAAGGTAAGGAGTAGATTATAGTCTTAAGGGTGTTAAGTAATTTAAAACGGTATTAAGAATATCGATGCTCGCCTCTATCTCATCAATGAGATTTAAAAACGAGCATCGATATTTTTATTTATACTTTAAATACTGTTCCACTTGCAATATTAGATTCTTTAAATGCTAGTTTGCAATGTCTAGATTCAAAATTAATGGCTAGTGAAAATATTCTTCTTGCATACTTTAATCCTATATTTATAAAAATCCAAAAAAATACAGCACGCTTCACCCTAAACATTTATAACGAATCTCAAGTGGCTCTTATTAAATTAGCGCGACTTCATTACTTTTTTATACTCAATAAATGATGTGTGATGCACTGTCTGACTTATTTGGCTACTAAATTACAATATCCTGGTATCCTACATCGACTACCTCTTCATTTAATAAACGAAGGCCCAATCCATTTTCTTGATCCCATGTACAAGCAAAAAGTATTCCAATATCTCGACCTTCTCTTATATCTCCATACGGGATTACAATCCCCTCAAGAGTAATCATATGAAGAATTTTGTCGGTTGTTTCAACTAAAGGATAATTCTCATTAAAAGCAATATCGTAACCTAGTTCATAGCGCTTTTGTTGATAGTATTCTAAAATAGGTTGCAAGAAGCTTTGCTGTAATTGATCCCAATTTTTAATTAGTGCTTGATATGCTAAATACTGTTCTTCATCAAACCTACCGTCTTCATCCCCTTTAATAATGAGTGATATTCCGACCTCCTTTCCAAGAAAATGAATAGTAGTCTCCTTAGTCCAGATATAATCAAATTCAAGTTCACCAAAAACTGAATCATTAATTTTCATTTTCAAATCCTCCTATTATTTTTTCGCAAATCCTCCAGGTTCAAATGCACCGGCATTTATTTCTCCAACACCACCAAGATGTCCAAATGTACTATTTATTTTCGTTGGAACAAGTTGCATAGTACTGCCATCGTTCAACTCATGCCAAGTTAATTTGTTTTTGTCCCTGTACTTTTCTATATCTTTTGCAGTAACTTTTCCGGGCTCCATGCCAAACTCACGTGATAATTTTGGAGAATTATTAAGCTGATCAGCTAACTTCTTATCTGATTGTGCAAAATTATATGCTCTAGCTTTTCCTCCATAAATTCCTTTGCCACCTAGCATATATTTGATTTCCACTTGTGCTTTTGCTACAGATGAAAAATCAGGCACAGCATTTTTATATTGTATACCATCAATACCAGCTTCATCTAACAATTTTTTCACTTCAGGATCAGGTGGTTGCTTAAGAGTAGACTTAGATTCGCCTCTAGTTCCTTCAAAACTAACCTTTGGATTTTCAGGTGAAGGCGTTTGATTAAGTCTCGATTTATAAGAACTTGCAAACTCACTTTGTTTGAAAGCAGGCGGAGTATTATCAACCTTCCCAGCCGAGCCTTTCCCGTCACCCTGAATTAAATGAACCAAATCCTTCATGCTTTGTAAAGTGTTTTTCGTCCCCTGCACGACCGCACCCGATCCATGCACAATCCCAGCTACGCCTGCGACGCCTGCGGAGACGCCGATTGGAGCGGTAATTAGACCTGCATCAAGTACAAGGCCGCCGCCTTCTGCGGTGATTCCGCCTGCGACTTCCGTTCCGCCGAGTGTGGCAGAAGCGAGGTGACCAAGCAGCTCGCCGGTTTTACGAGCGACTGGATGCTCGCTTGGTGTTGGATGTTTCTGGGCAAGGCCCCACGTCATATCGCTGATCATCGCTTCTTTGGCTCCATCGAAGCCTTCCTTCACCGTATCGGCGCTCTGGCTAACCGTTTTTGCTACGCTCTGATAGGCGCTGCGTACTTGCTGACCTGTTACTTTAGCTTGTTGCTTGGCATGCTGGATCGTTTGACCGAGCTGATGCTGGGCCTGCTGTTCCTTTTGCTTAATTACAGACACATCATGCTTCATCGTCTGACCCAGGCGATGAATATCATCAATAAATTCGCTTTTCGCCTGATGCAGGAAGGCTTTGGTGCCCTGCTCTGCCTGTTTGGTCGCATGCACGGTCGCTTTGACCGCATGCTCGGTACCCTGTACGACTGCATGAGCATCCTGCTTTATTTCTTGCTTGATCTCACGACCTGCCTTCATGGCGGCGTGATACGTTTCACTGACTTTATGCTGTGCGTGATGCACGAGTGGCGTGACGGCTTGTTTGACGGCGGTTTCTGCCTTTTGCTCTGCTCGAACTGCGGCATGAGTGACCTGACTTACCCGATGCTCGGCATTATGTACAGTTTGCTTGATGCTGCTTTCCACTTTGTGCTCGGCATGCTCGACAGCGTGATACACTTCCTTGCTTTTTTGCTCGACGGCGTGAGTGACATGATGTACCGCCTGTTCGGTATGTTCGACCGCGTTCTTCACTGCCGGATGGCTTGCGACCGCCTGCTGGACGGCGTGGCTAATGGTGTGCTCTGCTTGTTTGGCTTTCTCTGTTAAATGGGTCGCGGCTTGCTGTAGATGCTGTTCGACTTTATGCTCGGCCTGTACGACTTTCTTTTCTGTTTGCTGAAAGGCTTGCTTTGCCGCGTGACTAATATTGACGGTATCGTGTGCGACTTGTTTAACGGTTTTCTCTACTTTTTGCTCGACGTGCTGGACAGCGTGTACGGTTGCCGCTACTGCATGCTTGGTTGTGTTTGCGAGCTGCTTCTCTTTATTTCCAGCCCAGTGTGCAACTTGTCCCCAGAATGACATGGCCTCACTCCTCATATGAATGTGCAAGATCGATACGGTTCTCTATTTTGTGCAGCTATTCCCTAAGCTACTTTGTTTATTTTATATACATGCTGACATATGAATAGAGGCATTTATGGTCAATTTTACATATATTATCAGTTTGTCCTAAAAATAATTCCTTAGTCCGTAAGCCGGGCTGTGTTTATATCCTACGAATAGCATATTTTTGCAGAAATGTGCATAATCATTGCGTCAACAAGTGAGTAGAAGACGCGCACAGTATAGATTGCTAATTATTTGTGCACATCAAAAAACCTCTATGATATGTCTGCAAGCAACGGATGCAAAGTCAGTCATCATAGAGGTTGGATATGATTTATTTTATCTGTGTTGTATTATTCTACATTCATAATCTACTGCTCATCATAACGAGCCTGTCATTTCAGCGACAAAGGGGAACGATTCATTACGAACATTAATTATAGCTAAACGAATAAATATCATCATTGCCTATAACTATTCGCCATAATCATTAGCTGTCATTAGTCAGTAAAACTAAAGATTAGGACTACTGCAACTGAACACCATTATGAATGACAATCACTGACTGCTACTGATCACAAGCACTGCTTGCAATCACTAGCTCCCCCTACCGCTTATACCTTCTCCAGCACAATAATACACGTACTATCCGGCAACGGTACAGGCATCTCCCATTCGTCTGTAATCCGCACCCGATGCTCCAGCGCCTCCGTGTAACCCTGCTGTAGGAAGGCCTCCAGATGCACAATCCGCACCTGCTCACCCAGCGTATTATCGATGAATTCGCGATAGCCTGTCGGTGTCAAATAGCCGAACTGCTCCTGTACTTCATGTACATATGCTTCCTCGCCCCAGGTGTAGGTATAGAGGAACTCCATCGCATCGTTTACCGGAAGCTGTACGGTCTGCTCATCCAGCACTTCGTAACGAATCGGACGTCCCTGGAAATCGCGAGCATAACGTTCCAGTGCTGCCAACCCATCCGGCTCCAGAAAGGTGATTCTGCGCTGCTGTATGGTAGGCTCGGTCATAATGCCATCGCGGATAATGATCCGACCGCCTGAAGGCAGCACATCGCAGGCGCTAATTAATGCGGCAGCCACCGTATCCAGATTGAATTTGCGTCCGTTTAGTGGAATGTAGGAATACAGCTCATGCAAGATCGACGAGAACAGAATCGTGTCGACACTGCCCTGCTCGATCGTGTCCTTCAGTGCCAGCGCATCGCCCTTCATCACTTCCCAGCGATGTCCTTCCATGCGACGACGACGCTCCAGCGCTTCGATGACATTTTCGGAAATATCGATCCCGATTGCGCGGCGATCTGGCATTTCCTGCTCCAGCAGATCCAGCATGACGCCACCGCCGGGTCCGATATCCAGCACTGTATTTCCGGTCACATAACGCAGCAATAAGCGCTTATAATCGACCGACTGATTCATCGTAGCGAGATAATTCTCCTCATTATGAAAACGATCGTACGCATCCCGGCGCAGGTCGAACAGATCGTACAGCATCAGCACCGCTTTTTCATATAGCGGCGACTTCTCTGCCTCCACGCAAAATTCAATCAGCTTCTCGGCAGCAGCAGAGAAATGGAAGTTGAAAAATACCGTGTCTGCAATATGTGGCTCTGTTACCAGCTCATATTGTAGATGCGGGCTGTCTGCTGGTGGTTGTCCTGCATGCAGCGCTTCCCAGCTCCAGTCGGTCAGGTACTTTTCGATCATCCGCTTCTTATACAGGTTGATCTTCTTCACGCCTTTATAATCATAATACAGGCTGTTCATCAGACGTTCGAAGCTAATATGTCTGACTTCGGCGGGCACGAGACGTGCAATCAGGGCGAATACTTTACAAAATTCCTCCAGTGAGAAATCCTGCAGTGCTGCTTCCACATACCAGAACGTATGCTGCTCCAGCCGCTGAAATACCTGACTGATCCGCGCCGAATCCGACAGCTCGTGTAGACGCTCCAGTGTATTTTCCCCTCGTGCCTCACTGCCTGTACGCAGTCGCAAAATACGACTCTGCACATCCAGTCCCTGCGGCTGCTCGCCATAGGCAATCGCGTGTACAAGCACAGATAACTCATCTCGCACCTGCTGCCATAATTGCGGCGATACCGCTTCGATAATACAGCGATTCAGCACCAGCAGTGTGCTTTTCAGCTCTTCCGGCGACAATGTGCCTTCCGCAACCACATCTGCAAGTGGCAAATTATCTGCAAAAGGCACCTCTCCGCGCAAAAATTGACCGAGCAAGCCATGGGTACGAATGAGTAGCGCGACCAGACGTTCACGCTCTCCCTCTTGCCCGACCACACGCTCGTACAACGCCGCGGAGCCTTCATTATGCACGAATAGATTAATCCCATCCTCCTGCCAGCGCACCCGCTGACGTGCTGTACCACCTTTGGCTGTCTCCGCCCAGCATAATGTTTCCTCGACGATATCGCGTAGCCAGTACGATACACGCAGCCCATCCAGAATACGCAGTGTACGCTCCACATAGTCCAGCACTGGATTCGCTTCATTCAGTTCACGCAGCGTGCTCACACGCTCCAGATTGACGACTCGTTCCTCCGCAGATACAAGATAATTAAGCCATTGCTCTGTGACGGTGCCGTCGATCTCATGTTGACGATATTGTTCTATTGCAGCCAGCGTATCCAGCATGATGATTGCCCCTCTTTCGTTCGTCCATTTTACCGAGCCTTTACCCGAGTTACATTCGCGGCGTGAAATGCCATGTTGATAAGCGATCTGGTTAGCGATCCGGGAATTCTACAAACTCTTTACCAACCGAATAATGCTTGCCACGATTGACGATATCATCCAGCCAGCGACTGAGCTTTACGCCGCTCTCCTGTGCTGAATAGAATACTTTGTATGGAGACAGCGTGTGTGGGGTACCGCGTCTTTTTTTACGTCCGCCGACACCATAATCGGTAATGAAAAAGTGATAGTTGTCCAGCTCCTGTTGCAATCGATATGCCGAGTCGAGCATTCCCAGTGACCAGTCGTTTGTAATCTCCAGATCGTCGCTGACCAGCCCTTTGGTACGTTCATTTAATACCGCCTCATAGGAGGGCAACACCTTATCATATACGGTATTCGATTGCAGTAATACCGCATTGGCAGGCAATCGTTTTGCATTCGCACGGAAAGCAGCGCCGATCAGATCATGCTCAATCTCATAGCCAAAATTACGTTTAAAGTCTGCTTTCCATACTTCGTCGATAATATGCGGCCACCGATGAGAGGACAGATACGCGCCATCTGCATAATGGTACACCTGTGCATTCGGATAGTGCTCGGCAATATGCGGTGCCCAGAATGCAGACCCGAAGCCACCTGCACTTGCCCCCGCGATAAACAGCTTATCAGGCTCGGGCAAATGCTGGAACATCCATTCCAATCCGCGCAATGTATTGTCACGTCCGCTATAATGCGCGGTGAAGGTAAGCTTACCGCGATCCTTGTACTTCACCTTGCTATGACCGATATGGAAATCCCCTGTCGCATAGGGAATATAGACGATATTCCAATCCTTGAACGGATTATCCCGGCGCTGATTATCCAGCATACCACCGAGCAGATCGGGCTTGTAGAACGGAATATTGGCAAAATAGTAGCCCAGCTCCCGATTTTGCAGCAATGTACGCAGACCAAACGGCTTGGTCGCCGTATTGCGATTCCAACTAATACCACCCCCGGAAAAGTAGACGACCAGATTGTTACTGCGTCCCCGGCGGGTTAGCAAATAATAATCGGAGCCGTCACCGGACATCGCCTTACCGCTAAGACTGATCCGATTCCATTTATAGAGTGGTGACTGATCAAAGTGATCGATAAGCGAGGGACGTTTAATAATAAAGACAATAACGGCGATGACGATCAACGCCAGCATAAACCATTCAATGCTGGATACGATCATGGTTAGTTCCTCTTTTCTGGGATGCAATTTGAGAAAGTAGACTTCGAATCGAGTAGGATACGCTATGATTCATCGCAGATACTCAGGTGACAGGACGAATGATCGATACTCTTGTACGGCGCGGTGTGCGGTTCGCCTTCCGTCCTTTGAGCAGCCACAGCTCCGGGGTATCGCGCACATCACGCACCTCCAGTTGAAACGGCGTATTGGGCAATGCCCGGGCGAATCGTAAAAACAAGCGGTTGCCATCGACTGCCGAACCGGTCACCTTCAGCTCCTGTGGACGGCTCATGCCGGATGCCATGTGCAGCAGCACCTCACCAATGGAATCTGGATCAATTCGCTTGTTATACGTGATCATCACCTCTGCATCGTCCAGTCGCAGACCGGAGGATGGCAGTGGCGGCTCTGCATACATATAGCCACCAATATGATATTCATACGCCATCCACGTACGATAGCCAAGCGCATACGCATGATGCTCAAAATCATCCATCCAGCGGCGTCCCTTAATCATACTCGCCCGTGAACCGATATCTGCCTGAATGCCGAGCGGCAGATCGGGATAACGTTCACGAATCGAAGCGGCAAGCGGCTCATACTCACGAATATAATCAGCAGGCAATGCGCGCTTCATCCAGTCTGGCCAATGCGTTTGCAGCACATGCAGATCCGGCTTGACGGTATCGATCATCGACACCGCATCCAATCCCTGCCACTCGCGCAGCTTGCGCGCGGCATCATCATCGCGTACAGCAAGTGACCAGGTCGCCACATAAATATCCGGTCTAACCTCACGCGCCCCTTTGGCACCATTAATTAATTCATGGATCAGTCCATTCACTGCATCGACACGCAGATCCACCCATGCCTTATACAATTCCGGTACGCGGGTATAATAACGTGAGGACGAGGTATCGCGGAACTCCGGCATTTCTTCCCCATAGCGCTCGCGGAACGCCTGTGCTGCCAGCGGGCCTACATCGCCATAGACGCCACGTTCCAGACCGTTCCATTCAGGAAAATAAGGCTCTGCCACTTCCACGCCATCAAACGACACATTAGCCAGCACATACGATAGCACTTCTTTTTTCCAGTCGATATAGTCCTTTGAAAAATGGGAAAAGCGTTCAAATCCATCATTAATCGGTCGTAGCAGCTCCATCCGCCATTGCTTCCATAGCGGCGGTGCGTGCTCAGCGCTAAATGTGCCGTTTCCTAGCACAAGCGCCCATACGGCAATCTCTCTGCGCTGCAATGCCTCCACGAGCCGCAGATCGACCTTTTGCTCATTCACGACAAAATAATGCACCGTCCGATAGCCAGCCAGCACCAGCTCATCGGCGATGCTATCCGGTGAACGATCGGCATAATACGGAAATAGCGGATCAATCTGAATACTTGCTCCACGCAGCGCCCACGGGCGCCCTGCCCCTACATTCGGCTTCATCGCGAATATCCTCCACGCTTATAAGATGAACGTGTGCGTACCGCAGGCTTGCGCTCTCGCACAAACAATCGCGCCGCTCTGCTCGCACACCAGATCGAAAAGACAGCAAACCATACGCCCCATACCACAGGCGGTAAAAAGAATTGATGCGCAAGCCCTGTTGCATCCCCCGCAGACGAAGGCGACGTGAGTGACATCAGCAAAATCGTCAATGCGGATACGACCGATTCCTCTAACGTCAAAAACATAATCAGCATAAAGTAGCCATTACGCAGCCACTCCGGCGCGATCAGCATCAGTATGCTCACCACGACAAATCCGATCAGCCATATTACGCCAAATCCTTGATGCACATACAGGATAAGCATCATCAGCGCAATCGCTGCGGTCACGATAATCCCTACACGCTGTTGACGCTTGTGATACAGATAAAACATCCATACGACAAAAATAGATGAACCCATATAACCTGCAAGTCCAATCGGCAGACCGCTCCATGCCGACGTAATCATCGAATACGTTACTCCGCTATGGTCTGCATTTAATTCAATACGGCTCACTCGCCCGGAGGTGAGCAGCGTGACCATCGCATGGCTGAACTCGTGGATCATCGTATCCAGATTGCGAAAGAGCGACGAGAATGGAATCAATCTCGTCAACACTGCCGAACCGATCAGCAGCAAAATCAATTTCAGCCAATTGTTCAAAGCTTCACATCCTTACCCGTTTTAGTTGCTACTGCCACGTTCTGTAGCGAAATCGCTCAGTAACAAGCCTTTTTCCCATTTTACCGTGCGTGCGGAATGAACACAATTTGAACGGTCACATTATTTGAAGGGATAGCTCGCCCTTATTTAAATGCCTTGATCTAGTATATGTATTTTATCTAGCCCCACATCCGATCATTCTCTATCCATCTATAAATTAAATAGACAAAAATAAATTTGTTTATTTTATTATAGACAAATAAGTAATACATCTATAAAATAATCATCAAAACACTAGATTATCTATTCAGGAGCTGATACGTGATGAATCGAAGAAAAGAACTGCAACAGCAATATAAAGAAACACCGATTGAAGCCGGCGTATATGTTGTACGTAATGTGGCGGAGCATAAAGCATGGGTGGACAGTCTGCCTAATTTGCGTTCGCTCAATGGTCGTACCTTCTCGCTTGATATGGGCTCGTTCATTCATCGGGAGCTACAGGCAGATTGGTCACGTCTTGGTAAGGAGCAATTCACCATCGATGTGCTGGAAATCGTAAAGCCGCCGGAGAATCCATTTGACAGTCATAAGGATCTGCTTGCGGATAAGCAGCAGGAATGGACGGAACGCCTGCGCGCTGAAGGCTGGAATCTGTATCAACCACTGGAAAAGAACACGGCGTTATAAAGTAATTCTATGTTAATGCGTATATTCAACCTGCTTTAAAGTAAAACGGCTTTAAAAGCAACTCAATACATTTTATTTTCGCTAGCCTACGATGCGGATATGATTTCTTTTCATTAATGTGATTCCTTTACCCATCCACTAGCCCTGTACTGGATTGCATCCGGTGCAGGGTTGTTTGCATCGATATGGTATACTGGTAAGCAGATTGCGGCAACGGATGCGACCGAACTGTCCCACCCGTATGCCTGTCTCGAACCGGAACCCGACTACAAGATGCTGACAGAAAGAAGTGGAGCCTTTGTTTCTCGATATTTTATTCGGTGTCGTCTTGCCGATCATTGTGTTGATCGTTGCAGGCTCGGTGCTGGAACGTATTTTCCGACTTGACCTGTATACCCTGTCCAAAATTAACTTTTATTGCATTACACCGGCAACGGTATTTATGAGCATGTATCATTCCAATATGAATCCAGAGCTGCTCGGCAATGTGATTTTGTTCTATGCGCTCTATGTACTATTGCTCTATATCGCCGGGTCAGTCACCTCCCGCATTATGGGCTATCGCAACGGTAAAAAAGCGGCGTTTAACAATAGCATCATGCTTGATAACTCCGGTAACTACGGCTTGCCGGTCAATCAGCTTGTATTTAACGGAGAGCCGCTGGCAGCATCGATGCAGGCGCTCATTATGTCGCTGCAAAGTTTGCTGACCTTTACATACGGGGTTATCTCTATTCAAGGCTCGCGGCTACAGGGCAATTATCGTAGCGTAATTATCGGATTTTTGAAAATGCCTGTGCCTTATGCGCTCGTACTCGGTCTGCTGCTGCATGTGATGGCTGTGCCGCTGCCTGCGATGCTGTCCCAGCCGCTGACCTATGCGCAGCAATCGATGGTGGCGATTGCGCTCATTACGCTTGGCGCACAGATTGTCAAATATCCGCTACGGCTGTATCGCACGGATATTTACCTCAGTATGGCACTGCGTCTATTTGGCGGGCCCTTGATCGGCTTGCTGCTCATTCATGTGCTGGGATTAAGCGGTATTCCTGCACAGGCGTTATTGATCGCCTCCGCGATGCCAACAGGTGTGAACACGTCGATTCTGGCGGAAGAATACCGCAATGAACCGGATTTTGCAGCTCAAACGGTACTGTTGTCGACGATCGTTAACGTGTTTACAATTACAGCAGTCATCACCCTTTCGCATTATGTAGCATAGGAAGCGGCTGCCAAACTTGTTTTCAGGGTGTCACAGGTCTTATACTGATACTGTTTGCCCGGATTGTGCGCGTTCGTTCAGCTCTTTACTATCGGTATCGGTCTGAACGTATCATCGTGCTGCTCATCAGTAGCCTGCGCATGAATCTAAGGTCATTTATTTATCTAAAAGGAGTGAGCATATATATGCTACGCCAACCACGTCAAGCGATTGTATTTTTCCTGATGTTCAGCGCACTAATTTTTGTTCTTGCAGGCTGCGGCAATGCAAGTAACAGCACCGGACAGAGCAGCACTTCATCCGGTAGCCAGACCGAATCCAGCTCGACCGAATCAAGTAGCACCAGCAGTGAGCAAAGCCAATCGACCAGCACAGACAGCAATGCCCCATCCGCCAATGACAACTCGGCAAGCTTCAAGCAGGCGAACGATCCGATTGTTACAATTGAGATGGAAGATGGTCAGAAGATTGAACTGGAGCTCTATCCAAAGGCAGCTCCGAATACAGTGAACAACTTTATTTCACTGGTGAAAAAGGGCTTCTATGACGGACTCACCTTCCACCGCGTCATCCCTGGCTTTATGATTCAGGGCGGCGATCCGAATGGCAATGGCTCCGGCGGTCCTGGCTATAACATTCCAGGCGAGTTTAATGAAAATAATGTACAAAATGATCTCAAGCATACACGCGGTGTGCTCTCTATGGCACGCGCTGGTGATCCGAACAGTGGTGGCTCGCAATTTTTCATTATGGTTGCTGATGCACCGCAGCTAGATGGTAAATATGCTGCATTTGGTAAAGTGATCAGCGGCATGGATGAAGTCGATAAGATCGTTAATCTGCCACGCGGCGATATGGATAAACCGAACACTCCACCGGTGATGAAAAAGGTAACGGTTGATACGAAAGGTGTCGACTACCCGGAACCGGAAAAGAGCAGCAACTAAGCGCGAACTGCTGCATCACAGGATAACAGAAAGGCAGCGTCGCTCAGGATATCAATTTCTGGCGGCGCTGCCTTTATTTATTGGCTAATCTATTTCTACTGTTGCGTAAAAATATCCTTTTAACTATTTAGACGCTTAACCATTCAACCGATATATACATTACTCCGTATTCATATCGGAGCATGCGATGCAGATTATGATCTGACAACCGCATATTATACACGGAACTCATATTCAATCAGGGCAAATTCATCGAAAGGTGAAGACGCAAAGCCATGGGTCTACAGCGAAAGTGCAGGGTTTCGCCATGATAGCCGGTTGCCGAGGAATACCTGATAGGTATGAATCGAAGGAGTCCGATTCATCATGAGCAACAACAAGAACAAGACAAAAACCATCTGGATCATGATGCTTAGCCTGCTGATCCTGCTGGGAGGTTTCCCTATGAAATCCGCTCATGCGCAATCGGCTCAGAAAGCCACCTGGCTGTGGAATACGCAACTTATTGCGACTTCTCCAGCCGACGTGCTGCACTTTGCAGCATCCCAAGGGGTCAACCTGATCTACCTGCAAATCAACCGTGACCTGGATGCTGCTGTGTATCACAGCTTTATCGCCGCAGCCGCTGCACAGGGCATTGCTGTGCAAGCACTGGATGGCGATCCTTCCTGGGCGCTGGATTCCCAGCGTTCTCAGCTACAAGCCTCGCTTGACTGGATTACCTCGTATCAGAGCACGGCTAGTGCAGATCAACGCTTTAGCGGTATTCATATCGATATCGAGCCTTATCTGCTGCGCGAGTGGAGAACGAAACAGAATAAAGTCATTCGCGGATGGCAGCAAAGTGTGCGGCTTGTTTCACAAACAGCGCACCAGCTAGGAATCTCCGCTTCTGCTGATATTCCATTCTGGCTGCATACCCTGTATACAGGTGATCAGCAAACGACACTTAGCAGTTGGATGATGCAGCAATACGATTCGATTACGATTATGGCCTATCGCGACCGGGCTGATGCGATTCTGGACGTGGCTTCGGCTGAGTTAGCTGAAGGCGTAACGGCTGGTATCAGCGTGTATGTAGGTGTGGAAACGAATGCTTCCGCAGAAGGAAATGGCATTACCTTTTATGAAGAAGGTGCAGCATATATGAATCAGCAGCTACAGACCCTGAACGATACGGCATCGACGTATTCTTCCTACGCTGGCATTGCTGTTCATGATTATGCTGGCTGGTCTGCCTTCGTCAATCGTTAATACGGTATCACCATTAAAACGACTGCCCTTTGCTTTTTAAGGTGCAGTCGTTTTAATATATAACAATAGAGACATATCGATATCTCCATCGGTTGGATGACGTTAGCTGCGTTTGCCTGACTATTTGCCTATATCTCCTGAATTCAATCTCTACAATTTAAACAATTACTTCGTTTACAGGGCTGAATGTGACAAAAATGTTATGCAAAAGTATCGTTTGAAGACTGATTGACATGTCGTATTGCTGGTATGATGGAACACGGGAACAAGAGAAATTTACTATGTAAGGAGCGTCTCACCTCATGCTACATATGAAACGTTGGCTAATTGTTACACTCATCATGGCACTTTTCATTCCGCAAGCAATGACCGCCGATGCGAAAGCGTCTGGCAAAAGTAATGCCGCAGCGTCTACTTCGGGTAAAACGGTATACCTGACCTTCGATGATGGACCAACTGCACACACGATGGATCTGCTGGACATTCTGGACAAGTACAACGCACACGCCACCTTCTTCATGCTCGGCCCGCATATGGAGCGTTATCCTGCGGCGACCAAGCGTATCGTAAAAGAAGGCAACGGACTCGGCCTTCATGGAGTTACCCATGTTGCGAGCAAATTCTATCACTCACCGTACAGCGCGTACAATGAGATGGTTGGTGCTAACAACAGCCTTTACAAAGTAACTGGCCAGCGTACAAGTCTTGTTCGTCCTCCATATGGCAGCAAGCCGTATTTGAAACAGAACTTCCGTGATGTATTGCTGCCTGTAGGCGGATTCCACCTGTGGGATTGGAACGTCGATTCCCTGGATTGGAAATATAAAAAAGACCATGAGAAAGTCTACAACAACATTATGCGCCAGATTCATTCCGTTGAAAGACGCGGTCAAACACCGGTTGTTCTGATGCATGATCAGCCTGCAACGCTGAAAGTACTGCCTCTCGTATTGAAGCAGCTTCAAGCAGAAGGATACCACTTTAAAGTATTGAACAAGCAGCTCAAACCACTGAACTTCTGGAATGACGAGCGTTAATCGAAACGTGTTCCATCAAAGCCAGAGCCTGAAGCCTATGCTTTAGACTCTGGCTTTTTGGCATGCCGAATAGTGGATGACAGACAGCCCGACTTTTTATTTTAAATTACGAAAATAACTGTTTCGTTAATTAAGCAATTAAGCCGGTAAAACCGATAGTAAAGATACAGCCTGACATCAGGCGTAAACAAATTCAAAAGGGCGAAAGGATGATTGTATGAATAAACATCATGCAATATCAAAAACAAGGATGTTCAAAATTTCGTTATGCTTGATTATTCTGCTAACTTCTTTTTCAAGTGCGGCTGGCTCGGTTTTCGCAGGCCCACCAGTCAACAATGTGTTCACGGTCACTAATACAAATGGCGACGACAGCACCGGCTCATTCGCATGGGCGATTGCCCAAGCTGGACAGGTTGCTGATGGTAAAGTCGTATTTGATGCTGCTCTTGCCGGATCAACGATTACACTAACGAGTAGCCTGACACACTGGAATCCCGGTGATAGCACATCCGTTGAAATTGGGGCGCAATCGACCGGTAGCTTTACGATTCAAGGTCTGACCGATGCTCAGGGCAAGCCAGCAATTACGATCGATGGCCAGGGTGTGCAGGGAATCTATGCCACTGGTAGCGGGACATTCAGTATGTCCAACCTGATTATGAAAAACTTTAACGTTGTCGATACACATGGTGGACTCGACTATATGGGTTCTGCATTATCGATTACCGGAGATCAATATTCCAGTGTTACGCTGGATAATGTCTATTTTATTGGCAACAACAAGGCATTCAAAACGATGGGTGGTATCGTTTCACTTAGTATCGTGCAGGCACCGTACAAAGCCAATATCAACCGTGTGAAATTCCTCAGCAACTCTCTAGCAGCTAACAACCCTACAGACAATACTTTTCAAGGCATGCTATTTTTTAACAGCTTCGTGAAGGCAGCCATTACCAACTCGCTTTTCGCCGATAATTGGGTTAACACACATACATCCTCAACAGGAATCGGCGCTATCAGTGCTGGCGGCGGTGCATATGATGCAATCTGGTACAACAATACATTTGCCAATAATAGTCTGACCAATGATCAAGGAAATACACTTGCTCCAATCGCTTACCTTACAGATGCAGGACGACCGGCTAATACGACGTTTGACAATGAATTCCGCAACAATATCGTTGCGAATTCTTCATCGAATTATAACGCCCAGACGAATCTGTCTGATTTGCTCTATATCGCATCACTTGACGTCCCACCGGTAAAAGCGAATGCTAATTTAATTGTGGCTTCTGCGGATTCCAGTTTATTTAAAAGCACGGATAACAAGGACTATCGTTTGAGCAATCAGGCTGTGTCTGCGATTGATCAGGGCGACAATACGTATGTGCTGAGCGGCCTGGATCTGGATGGCAATCCTCGCACTGATGGCGGTATTGTTGATCTGGGTGCGCTGGAATATACGCCCAATACTAATGCTACATTGGATTCGGTTTATAATACAAAACCGATATCTGGTGATATTTCAGGCGGAGATGGGACGACGACGACCAAAGCCATCAAATGGAATATTTATGCACCGTCTGGTGTCACTGAACTGTTGCTAAGCGATTTTAAAGCACAGAATGCTGAAGCTGCGGTTATGCCATACACAGAGAGAGACTATCGTAGCGGTGAAATCACGAGTACGGATACCGTGACGCTCGACCCGAACCAGCCTACCAAATTATATGTAATGGTTCTCTCAGAAAGTGGTAACGATAAATATTATGAGATCTCAATCTATCCGCCTGCAACGGATGTAACCTTGCTCTCTTCTGTTGCAGATGGATCAGACACAAGTACATCCACCAAAATCAATCTTACATTTGATAAAGATGTTGTTAATCTGAATGCGAATGATATTGTCTTGCTTAGCAGTACGGCATCCGCAACCGTAGGAACTACAAGTGGCTCAGGCAAAAACTGGTCGGTCACCATTGACTCGGTTCAAATGACTCCTGATCCACCGCCTGCTGATCAATATCCGACTTCCGGTCAGATCTACCTGATTCTATCTTCTGGAGTTCATTATAATTTTATCGGTACTGGACAAATGGTTACGATCTATAAAGCCAAATCACCGCATACGACACCACAAGCGTCTATCGATTATACAAACGAAAAGCTGACCGGACTGGAGCCAGGTAGCACGTATTCCATCAATGGCTCAACCGTGATCGCGGATACGTATGGTCATGTGGACATTCCTGCCTTCTGGATGGGTCAGACGGTGAATGTGATCCAGATTGCAAGTGCAGGCTCTGTAGATAGCCAGCCGCAGTCGTTTATGATTCCGTCTCGTCCACTACCACCGCTGAACATTAGCGTTACCGATGCGACGTATGCAGAAGCGCATGATGGCAAGCTGTCCGGCGTGAACAGCGATATGGAATATACGATTAGCGACGTGATTCAATGGAACAGCATTCACAGTAATGAGATCGACAATCTTGCAGTGAACACGTACTTCATTCGTTACAAAGCAACAGCAAGCTCATTTGCTTCCAAGTCGACAGGGAAAAGCGTTGGCGTCAAAGATCCGAATGCAGAGATCGTGCCTGCACCTGCTGTTATCGCAAATGATACGCTGAATACGATCATCGGTCTGGACACGACGATGGAGATTTCTGTAGACGGACAGGCGTATGTATTGTACAACGGCTCCAACCTGCCATCCTTGATCGGTGAGCATGAAGTCAAAGTACGTTATGCAGCTACCTCATCCAAGCCGGCGGGTCTGGTTACCCTATTGCAATTTACGACCGATACGTTTCCGCCAATCGTGCTGAGCGTCAAAGATCCATCCGGTTCCGGCAATAATGGTAAAACATTATTATCGATCGATTCGCCTGCACTGCCTGGTACCGGTAATCAATGGCTATTCAAAAACTTCGGTACTGCCAATGCGACTTTGCCAAAAATCGGTTCAAATGTCAGCGACTATAGCACATTCCCTCTTGATGGACTGGTCAATGCAGCCAGTGGAGATTCCATCGTAGTCGTTGAAGTGGATATGAATTCCAATGTGCTGCGCTATGTACTGGTCAAAGCTGTCGTTTCAAATGAAAGCTCTGGCGGCGGTAGTTCTTCGGGTGGCGGCGGAAGCAGCCCTTCCACAACACCGACTGTACCAACACCAGGTACAACCACACCTGGCGCAGCGATAACCGATGTGATTGTACTCGTTAATGGCAAACAGGAAAATGCAGGCCAGGCCATTACTACGACAGAAAACAATATCAAGACGACCAAAATCAATGTTGATACCGATAAATTAAAAGCAAAGCTGGATGCAGAAGGTTCGAACGCAATCGTTACGATCCCTGTCCCTGCTGGCTCTGATGTGAATCAGGCACAAATTACCGGACAGGCTTTGCAAAATATGCAGGATAAATCAGCGACGATTGTTATTCAAACCGATACAGCATCATATAAGCTGCTATCCAAAGAAATACCACTGAGTCAGACAGCCGCTGGAGCTAGCGATACGCAGATTGTGCTACAAATTGCCAAATCATCTGAAGCAACCAAAGCGAAGATGACGGAAGCAAGCCAGGCGAAAAATGCGACTCTGCTTACTTCTCCGTATGACTTCAAAGTGACGGTAACAACCAATGGCACATCGACAGACGTGACTTCATTCAACTCGTATGTAGAACGTACGATCCAGTTACCTGATGATATCGATCCATCGAAAATCACAACAGGCGTTGTACTGCGTGATGACAACTCGATCGATCATATCCCGACTAAAGTGATCAAGCAGGACAATAAATATTATGCTGTTCTGAACAGTCTGACCAACAGTAATTATTCGGTTGTCTGGCATCCGATGACATTCGCCGATGTGAGCAATCACTGGGCGAAGGATGCTGTGAACGATATGGGCTCTCGTATGATCGTTAATGGCGTCACCGATACTACTTTTAATCCAAATGCTAACATCACGCGCGCTGAATTTGCAGCCATTATCGTACGCGGTCTGGGACTGCCAACAGGTAAAGGCAATGCTTCCTTTAGCGATGTGAAGTCGGATGCATGGTACGCTGGCGCTGTGCAGACTGCTGCTTCGTACAAGCTGATCAATGGCTTTGAGGATGGCACATTCCTTCCTCAGGATACGATTACGCGTGAACAAGCGATGATGATTGTAGCGAAGGCGATGCATCTGACCGGTCTTGCTGAACGTACATCTGCTTCGGATGCTACCGCCGCACTGGCTGGCTTTACTGACCATAGTCAGATCGGTGGCTGGGCCAAAGACAATCTGGCACTGACCGTTCGTGCCGAGCTGATCAAAGGACGCAGCGGCAAAATCGATCCAAAAGCAAACATGACACGCGCAGAGGTTGCTGCTCTTGTTGAGCGCCTGCTGAAGCAATCTGATTTGATCTAAACATGTGATTTAAACGCATCATAGGAACCTCTATAACCAGAGCGCCCTTCTCTACGGAGAACGGGCGCTTTTAATATATGATTTAGTATACGGTGCTTGTACTTTGCTGCGGTTTCCTTACAATCAGCAGCTTCTACATTCGCAGTTCAGCACATTCGCTGGTATGATACCAATATAAGAAGCGCTAGCTTCACCCAGCTCATCCTATTCAATCACGAAAGGACGCCTATTCGATGATTAACACTCAACCCCATATCCACTGGCAAACCCCTGCTGTCACACGTCAGGAACGAGAACAGCGGTATCAGCAGCGCGGCAGGCTGTTATGGCTAACCGGTCTGCCGGGTGCGGGTAAAAGTACACTTGCTTTTGCGCTGGAACGATCCTTATTTGAACAAAATAGACTCTGTTATGTACTGGATGGCGATAATATACGTCATGGACTGAATGCTGATCTTGGCTTTTCCGAAGCAGATCGTCATGAGAATCTACGCCGAATCGGTGAGGTTGCCAAACTGATGGTCGATGCGGGACAGATTGTTATCGCCGCCTTCGTCTCTCCGTATAGCCGTGACCGCGATAGAGTACGCCAGCTATTTGCAGCAGCGGATTTTGATGAGATTCATATCCATTGTCCGGTACATATTTGCGAGCAACGTGATCCGAAAGGGCTGTATGCCAAAGCTCGTGCGGGCGAGATTCAAGGCTTTACCGGAATCGATGCGCCGTACGAAGCACCCGAGAAGCCTGAACTGGTCATTAATACCGAGCTGCTATCGGTAGAGGAATCTGTATTGCTGATGATGGAAACACTGGAGCTTCGGTAGTTTTGGTAGCTTCGATCCGGGCTAGCTCAGGATAGACACGCCCTATCGGATGCAGCGTATTCGCCATCCACTCCACAGCATTACACTCTACAGCATGAAGTGTAAAATAAGCACGTGGTAGATCACTTCGACGATGTACAGCAGACAGATTCGCTTCTGCTACCAGTACAGCTTACGATACTCGGTCGGCGTCATATTTTCCCGTGCCATAAATTGCCGATTAAAATAGCTCACACTTGGATATCCTGCATCCTCAGCAATTTGTCCAATATTGCGATCCGGGCGCTCTAATAACCATTGCTTCGCCATTTGCAGACGGGAGCGGGTAATGAATTCCAGCGGCGTCATTTCCACCAGCGTCTTGAACAGCTTGCAAAAGTAATATTCGCTCACCCCTGCCCGCTCTGCCCATTCCCGCAGCAAAAAAGGCTGACACGCCTCCTGCTGCATCTGTGGCAGTAAGCCGAGAATACGACTTTCCGCTTTGCCAGCACGCGTGTTTTTGAGCGGAACTGCCTGATGAACGAACTCGGCAAGCACCGCATATGTGAGTGTGGACAGACGCGCCTGATGCAGCATCCGATTATGCTCCGCTTCGGTCAGTAGCTCCAGATGCGCTTGCTCCCAGCCACCTCGCTGCCGTAGCGTCCACAGCACATGCCGATGGAATCCGCGCTCGATCATATAATCATGCAGTCGCTCTCCATAAAAATGCACCCATCTAATATCCCATGGATCATCCTCACTGCTGTAATAATGCTGACGCTGATGCGGAAAATAAAGCACTGCCTGCCCACTGCGCAGCTCATGCACCGTACCATCGATCTCTACATAACCTTTACCGGATGCCACATAATGAATATTAAAATTGTTCAGCGCGCCTTCTTCCCGTAGCACATGATGCTCTGGCTGCTGACTATAATGCCCTACCGATTCTGGCAGGCAAAAATACGGCTGCTCCTGCAAGGTTAGCAGGACGCTTTGTCTATGCATGCTCATCCTCCTTAATGACAATATTGTACTAATTCTATTCAATATATTATCATTTTCAAGCGCTTGTTCATTCATTATAATCACAACATAGAACAATATAGCAACCTGAACAGGAGGATCTTTTCCATGACGCAAGAACGCAAATTACGCTGGGGCATTCTCGGCAGTGCTAGCATCGCAATCCGCTCGGTCATTCCGGGTATTCAGCAATCCAGCCTGAACGAAGTTACTGCTCTCGCAAGCCGTACACTGGATAAGGCAGAACAAACAGCAACCGAGCTGGGCATTCCCAAAGCCTATGGTAGCTACGAGGAATTATTAGCTGACGACAGTATTGATGCCGTTTACATTCCGCTCCCTAACCACCTTCACTGCGAGTGGACATTGCGCGCCGCTGAAGCAGGCAAGCATATTTTATGTGAAAAACCGATTGCCCTGAATGCTGCACAGGCTGAGGAAATGGCTGCCGCCGCTTCCAAAGCAGGCGTACATCTAGCAGAAGCCTTCATGTACCGCCATCACCCGCGTTATGACCAGATTCGCGATATTATCGCCAGCGGAGAGATCGGCGACGTGCGCGGCATCCATAGCACCTTTACCTTCAATAGCAGCGGCTCCGACGGCAATGTACGCTTCCGCAAAGACTGGGGCGGCGGCTCATTATATGATATCGGTTGCTACTCGATCAGTGCAGCACGCATGCTGCTCGGCAAAGAACCATCCGCTGCAACCGTCATTGCCATGTTTTCACCGAAGCATGACGAAGTCGACATGATGGCAAGCGGTCTGCTCGAATTCGACGATTCCATCGGCGTCACCTTCGACAGCGGCATGTGGGCAGCCTTCCGCAACACACTGGAAGTACTGGGCACCGAAGGCATCATCGAAGTCCCATCCGCCTACGTCAGCCCAGGCGACGAACGCTCCAATTTCTTCGTCACCGTAGGCGACAACCGCCGCGAAGTACAGGTAGCCACACTCAACCAATACGCAGCCCAGGCCGACGCCTTCGCCCGCACCATCCTACACGGCGAAAAACCACTCTACGACGCCGAAGACGCCGTACGCAACATGCGTGTACTCGACGCTTGCTTAAAATCAGCCGAAGAACGCCAACGCATCACATTATAATGGATGTATAGACACTCACACTTTTGCAAGAAAAGCAGTTGTAAGTGTAGAGGTAGAGGTCTTGTAGAAGCTTTATAAAACATCTATCCAAACTTCATCAAGCACAGTAAGCACCAAACGCTCCATCAAAAATCACTAATTAAAAAATGCAAAGCATTTTTTAAAACTGCCACACCACCCAAAATGTGATTAGAAAATCTCACTCAACTGCATCATCCTGTATGTAGATGTTTTAAACCCATGTTGCAAGCAGCACGTAACGGAGGCAAGGAAATAAGGGAAAAGGACGACTTTGGAGGGGCGGGAATCTTCAATTCCTCCTAATCCAAAAGATTCCCGCGGCTCCACCGGAGTCCGTTCCCTTATTCC